>CAYRGQ010000004.1:0-96102 GCA_964423925.1 uncultured Sphingobacteriaceae bacterium
ATATTATGAACAGCAATTGGTTACCTTTACCTCTTGATTGAAAAAAGCATTAAATTCCGATTGGATTTGTTTCCATAATTTTTCATCAATGCAATAACAAACAGATTTGCCCTCAATCGTTCCCTGGATAATACCTATGCTCTTTAGTTCTTTTAAGTGTTGTGAGATTGTAGCCTGCGCCAGTCCCAATTCATCAACCAAATCATTGCAGATACAGGCTTTCTGATTGATGATATACTGAAGAATGGCAACTCTTGCCGGATGTCCTAGGGCTTTAAACAAAGCAGCCAATTTGTTCTGTTCATTTGTGAACATTTCTGTTTTAGTAATCCCCATATCCTTGATTTTAATATCGCAATATTACGATAATATTTTTGATATCCAATATTATTTTTTGCTTATTGATGTCTGCAGGTAAATGAGAGAAGGACGGTTAATGTCGATTAAAGACAGTTTGATTAAAATATGATGATCTGCTTATTCTAGCAGGTTCCTTGCATTTGATATTGCCTCGTAATCCTCCAAAAAGTTCGACAATTGTAAAGCTCCCCCTAGCCAAGTGGAAAGGGAGGCAAAATCCGGTCGAAATTCTGGTATGCACTTTTTCCTCTATTTCTTTCCTTTCATTGTTATATCGTTGATGGTAATAGTGGTATATTGACCTTCAAAAAGCATCAATAATTGAACAAGGGTTCGACTGGGGTCCCTGACACCCCCGCACCCAATACGAAGCCCGGCTTTTGCCGGGCTTTTCTGTTAACAAACGCGATCCAAACGCGCTTGGGCGAAGCCTCACCTGCAAGGGAGGGTCGCAGCCGCGCCGTGTGGCACTTCGCTACGTGCTCAGTTTCCCGTGTTTGACCGAAACCATGAAAACCGGAAAAAACTGATTTTTCCGGCCAGACGACATGCTAGCCCGCTGCATATGAGCAGTATGGTACAGGTTGCCATACGACTTCAGAAAGAATATTATTGTGGTAATGACAGGTGGCTGTACGTCGTGCAGGCATGTGGTCGCGACTACCGACCCGCCCTGCATAAAGTGTCATAGCCCATTTTTAACCGATATTGCTCCGGAATCTTCATCACCGGCAACTTGTTAAGCCTCGTATAATGAACGTAAAAAGAAACCTTAGCCTGTTCGTCCTAGCTCTTCTGTTAAACTTTTTGGCCGGTACCTGCAAGGAAAGGCAGCTCGCGTCGGCGTCCGACGCTGCCCTGGGCCTGGACGCTACCTCGGCCAATGAGCTTGATGTAGCGATAAAGGCCAACGGCCATTACGTCCTGAACACAACCGGCACCGATCCGTATGTCTTTTTGAACCCATTGAAACGACCCGTTACGGATGGCGCGCACGTGTTAACATTCGAGTACCGCGCGTCGGCCCCGCTCAACCATATCCAAGTGTTTTTTGCCGGGCCGATGTCGGAGCAACGCTCGCTCAAAATAAAGGATATGGAACCTACTTCGAACTGGCGGACGTTTTCAATCGACCTCGGCGATCAGATCGATGAATTTTCTTGGGGAAAGGCTGGCGATGTCCTTCGGATGGACTTCGGGCAACGTGCGGGTGTCGATATCGAAATCCGTCGGATAGGTTTGAGAAAGCGTAATGCGGAAGAGCATAGGCTGGCCGTGGAGCGCGCGGAGTTCCGCCGGAATGACCAGCAATGGAACCATAACCTCATCACCTACCTGAAGCAAGAATATCCCGATCGCGTATCTTCCGTCGAGGTTACGGCTGACCGAGTGCGCATCGAAGGAGTCAGCACCGTAGGGGCCGGATTTCTAGCCGAAATTACCCCCTACGACGAATTGACGGAAATGAAAGCCTTCCAGAAAGGCGTACCCATCGAGAATGGCGCCTTTTCGGTGGGGCTTGAGCGCTATGTGGCGTATGACGGGTTTAGTTATGATCGGGCGCTGTCCAAGTGGGTGATTGTCGACCGTCAAGCGCCACAAGCCGGCATGCGCTCGCACGCTCGCCACGCCGATAACATCGTCGCCCGGCATGCCACACAGCCCGCCATGCTGGCTAGCCGTAAGGGAATGGGAGGATTCGCGCACCACCGTGGATTCACGAGCGATTTAGACGAGCTTGACATCACGAGTGCCACCGTCAATATCGCAGTCACCAGCATGATGCACCTAAGCGAGCATCCCCATACCTTTCCCTATGTCTACAATGGGCAAACCTACCATGTGGACGCGGAATACGTTTCCCAACTCGACCAAACCTTACTGGCTACCGCCAGCAGGGACATTGTAGTCGCTGCGATTATCCTTGTTGAAGAGGCAAGCAAAGCCGTGGATCCGGAGATGGGCGAACTGTTGGAACACGCCCATTTTTCGGGGGATGGTGCCTTTTTTACCATGCCGAGACTCGATCGGGCCGCGAGCGTGCACGCTTACGCGGCCATGTTGGATTTTCTGGCTAACCGGTACACACGGCCCGACAGTAGATATGGGCGTATCCACAAATGGATTCTCCACAACGAGATCGACATCGGCTTCGATTGGACCAACATGGGGGAAAATCGTCCGATGCACGTCTATCTCGACGCCTACCATAAGTCCATGCGCTTGTGTCATGCGATTGCGCGCAGCTACGACGCCCATGCCGAAGTAATGGCCTCGTTTACCCATTCTTGGGCCGAGGCCGATGCCGCTCCGGGCTACGCCGCGTTGGATATGATCGAAGCATTGTTGGCATATTCCCGCGTAGAGGGGGATTTTCCCTGGGGATTGGCCTGCCACCCGTATCCGCAGGATATTCAGGAGCCCAGAACTTGGGAAGACGAGCGGGCGGTGCACCATATGCGTACGCCGTTGGTGACATTTAAGAACTTAGAAGTGCTCGATGCTTGGATCAAGCAGCACGAGAACAAGTATAATCAGTCCGTCAAGCGTACGCTCTGGCTCTCCGAAAACGGCACGAACTCACCCACGTACGCTGAGCAGGACTTGCTGGAGCAAGCAGCCGGGTTTGCCTACGCGTGGAAACAGTTTATACATCTGGACGGCATAGACGCCATGCAATGGCATAATTGGATCGATAGTCGACACGAGTTCGGACTGCGCATCGGCCTTCGCCGTTTCCCGGACGACGAGGTGGACCCCGGAGGCAGAAAGCCTGTGTGGTACCTATACCAAGCGGCTGGTACGGATCGGGAGGACGAGGTCTTCGCACCTTATAAATCGGTGATTGGCATTCGTAGTTGGGACGAAGTCATGAAAGGGGTCGCGCCTTGATCCGCGGCATGCTGGCGGTCGGGACGTGGCTGCTGCTGGCGGGATGGGCTTGCCAAGGCGTTCGGAACGTGCCTGCGGCCAACACGTCGCCGTTGGGTTTGTCGGTCGGTGAGGACGGAACGTTGTTGCTCCGCGGTAATCCGTATCGGGGTGTCGGCGTCAACTATTTCAATGCATTCATCCGCACGCTTGATGAAGGCAGTCTCGCGGACACCTCGTATCGCGAGGGATTCCGGTATCTTCAAGCTCGAAACATCCCTTTCGTTCGGTTTGCGGTGAATGGCTATTGGCCAAAGAACTGGGATTTGTACCGCCACCAGCCCGAACGGTTTTTCCAGAACTTGGACGCCTTCGTCCACGCCGCAGAGGAATTTGACATTGGACTCATCCCTTCCTTTTTCTGGCATACGCCCACCGTGCCCGACTTGGTTGGCGAGCCCGTCAACCAATGGGGCAATCCGGACAGCGAAACCCATAAACTGATGAGGCAGTTTGTCCGGGAGGTTGTGGTGCGTTACCGTCACTCACCCGCGATTTGGGGCTGGGAGCAGGGCAATGAAGTGAATTTGCTGGTCGATCTTCCTGGCGAGGATGCGCATCTCCCGCCCATCGTACCTACGCTCGGCACGCCAGGCACGCGCAGTAAAGCGGATAAACTCAGTACGGCCGATTTGCAGGTAATGATGAAAGAGTTTGCTCGGGAAGTCCGCACGCACGACCCTACGCGAGTCGTAATCACGGGCAACGCCATTCCCCGGCACGCGGCCTATCACCTGTGGCAAGAAGGTACTTGGGAACCTGACGCCGCCGCACAGTTTGCGGAAATCCTCGGCGTACAAAATCCGGAACCCATCGACGTGCTATCCATCCACTTGTACCCGAGTGCCGCAGAGGAGGGTTACTTTGCTGATGGCCATGCGGACTTGGACAGGCTGATAGCGGTAAGTGACGCAACGGCCGAAGTGTTACGCAAGCCACTATTTATTGGTGAGTTTGGTGCGCAAGAAGCCAAGTTTGGTGCGGATGGAGCGCGGCAGCATTATAAGGCCTTGCTGGAAAGTATTGCGCGTCACGAGGTGCCACTTGCGGCCATGTGGGTGTTCGACTATCCGCCACATGATCGAGAGGAAGGGATTAACGTTAGCCCGGATAATGGTCCGCGGGAGTATATGCTTGCGGAGATTCGCGCGTTAAACGAACGAATACGGTGAAGGGACGGCGTTCTTGGTTAAATAAAAAGGCCTGGAAATCCATCGATTTCCAGGCCTTTTACCTTTCTAGTACCCAGGGCCGGAACGATACCCAGCAAATAACATCCAACCAAAGGGAGACAATTCGTTGTTAATCAATAGATTACTTATTTTTGTTTCATGTCAATTTTCCAATAATTGGCCGATAATTGTATGATTTTTACACCTTTTTTACACCCTGAAAGATGGCAAAAGTAGTGAACAAGATTAAAGAGAATCCCAAGTTGATGCAGAAGAAAATGTCCGATGGTCGGGAGAGCCTGTACCTCGAATATTACCTTGGATATAACAAAGTGTTGGACGGAAACGGGGAATTGAAAATCAAGCACCACCGGAAGAAAGAGTTTCTTGGCTTGTACCTATTTTCCAATCCACGTACACCATTGGAACGGCAACAGAATAAGGACAACTTAGCGTTGGTTTTGGAAATAAGGGCAGAGAAAAAAAGCGCTACGATACGAAGAAATGGGCAAGCCCAATCCCATCAAACAGAAAATCAATCTTTGGGATTACTTCCAAAAATACCTTGATGCCTACGACAAAAAAGACGTTCGGATGATTGAGGGCAGCCTCAATCGGTTCAAATCGTTCATAGCTGAACATTATCCCAAGTTTACCGACATTATTGAGCCCGACCAAATTGACCGTTTTATGGTTCAAAAGTTTGTCGATTACCTGATGACACATTCAACGGGAGAGGGAGCAAAAAGCTATTATGCCCGTTTCAAAAAAGTCGTCAAATCGGCTGTTGATAAGGACGTCATGCGGAAAAATCCGTGCGATGGAGTAACGTGTATTGCGGGGGAAAATGTCATCACGAAAGACATTTTATCCGTAGAGGAATATCGGTTGTTGGCGAACACTTCATACCAAAACAAAGAAATTGTCCGAGCGTTCTTTACCAGTCTGTTTGCGGGCTATCGCTTCTGCGATGTGAAAGATTTGAAATATAGTGACTTGGACTATGAAAACAAGATAATACGGATAGAGCAGAATAAGACAAAAGGCAAATCTAAAAACTCACAGGTAGTAACACCATTAAGCCAAACGCTGATAAGTTTTATCGGATATCCCAAACGGCCAGTGCGCAACGCCATCCCGTCTACTTTTGTATGGCAGATTGTTGGTTTCTTGGATGGGAAGGGCGTCGAAGCCGGCTCTTAAACCGATGACCTTGTCACTGTCGCCCGCCTGCAAGGAGGCGACGATGCCTAGCTTGCCTACGCCGGTCTCCACGGTATAGCCCCACTGCCTCAGCAGGTCGGCGATATACCGGGCCGTTTCATGTTCCTCCATTGATAATTCGGGATGACGATGCAGGTGCTCGAACCATTCCATAAAGTCTTTTCGATTTTCTTCGAGTTTGCGGACGATGGGGTTCATAATGACTTCCTCTTTAGTGGCTGTAGGGAATCGGGTGTCGCAGCCAGGTTAAACATTTTTCGTGGGTGAATGCCTCGACTTCGGTATGGTTTCGTCAAAACAGCGCATCGTGTAGGGCAAAGGTGTAATCCGAAACCGCGGATCATCAAGGCGGTGAGGCGGCTGCCCACGTTGTCGTATGGCGTATAGCGAAACAACAGCGCTCCCCCAGAAGCTGGTTTTCCGGAATCCATATCGTCCGTTGACGTTTTCCTCAACGAGAGTAATCCGTTCACTTCAGGGCGATCAATTGGCGGGTAAAGGGAAGCACGAGCCCCACTAAATAGGCCGGTGGTTCAGACGCCTCCCGGCTTGGATGCTGTGCTTTAAGCAAAAACGCGCCATACTGTATAACAAGCATGGCGCGTTAGCGTTTGTTGTGCGCGTGTTGGTCGCTTTGGCGTCCTAAAGCTGCTTGGCAAGCTTGTCGGCCAAGACCGACTTGGGCACGGCGCCGATTTGCTTGTCCACCACTTCACCGTTCTTGAAGAACAGCAGAGCTGGAATATTGCGGATGCCGTACTTGACGGAAATGTCGGGATTGTTGTCAACGTTTACTTTGCCGATCACCGCCTTGCCGTCGTATTCAGCAGCTAACTCGTCGACAATGGGACCTACCATGCGGCAAGGACCGCACCATTCCGCCCAAAAATCGACTAATACGGGTTTGTCTGATTTCAATACAACTTCGTCGAAGTTGCTGTCTGTGATTTCTACTGCCATAACATTCATTTAAAGGGGAGTAAGCCTGTCGGCAGGCGCTCCATTATATTGATACAAGAAATTTCGCTCCGCAGCGCCCAGCCTGTAACGTCGTGGATGCCACGTCGTAAAGATACGGGCAAAATCATTGCCAAGCGAAGAAAACCGACATTCTGACATTAATTTAACTTGTATTTTAGCCCCTCAATCGCCAGTAGGGAGGTCATAAAGTCATTGTTCGGATCGATTTTGATCTTTTTTGCCTGCATCTCCAAGCTGATTTTCTCTTCGTGGTCCAATACCAAGAAGCGTAGTTGACAGTTGCGGTTGGCTTCATGCGCGCCGTTGGCCGCAATGATATCGGACAGTTTGGCTACCTTCTCCTCATTCAGCTCGTGCAGGGGCAATTGAATGGTGATGCTCTTGGCTAGTTTCTCGCGGAGTTCCGATAGAAGTTGGATGCTTTTTATTTCGAAACCCCAGTTTTCCGGCTGTCGGTACCGCTCCTGCACCATGCCCCGCAATTGGAGGAAGTAGCCTTCTTGCAGATAGCCTTTATGCTTGACGTAGTCCTCACTGAAGATGGCGATTTCGTACGAATCTGAGTAATCCTCAAACATAAACACACCAAAAGGCCGCCCGGATTTGGTCATGCGGTGGGAGACGGCCGTCACCATTCCGCCAATCACCAGCTCTCGATTTTTGATCTGCTGGAAAGCTCGCTGGGTTTCCTCGTCCACTTCGGCCGCTTTGGCCCGGTCGATAAGGTGCAGCGCACTGACTGGGTGCTTGCAGAAGTGGGTAATCTCAAATTTGTAGCTGTCGAGCGGATGGCTCGTCAAATAGATGCCAATAACGTCTTTTTCGTATTTGAGTTTTTCGATCAGTCCCCACTCGTTGCACACAGGAAGCGCCGGTTCGGGCATTTCTACTTCGCTGCTGCCCCCGAAGAGGCTGACTTGGGCCGAATTTTCGTTCTCCTTGTACTTGGTGCCGTAGCGGATGGCTTTCTCGATTGTCGTGATTCCGTCTCCGTCGTCGTGGAAGTACTGTGCGCGGTGCGTTCCGGCAAAACAGTCGAAGCCTCCTGCATAGGCTAGGCTTTCCAGCGCTCGTTTGTTAGCGGCCCGCAGGTCGATTTTCTTGGCTAAGTCAAACACGGAGGTATAGGGGCCTTTTTCGCGATTTTCGATAATGGTCTCCACGGCACCCGCACCCACGCCTTTCACCGCACCCATGCCGAAGCGGACGGCATTTTGCTCGTTAACGGTAAACTTGTGGAAGGACTCGTTCACGTCGGGGCCCAGGACCTGGAGGCCCATGCGTCGGCACTCCTCCATAAAGAAGGTCACCTGCTTGATGTCGTTCATGTTGTTAGACAGTACGGCAGCCATGTATTCGGCGGGGTAATGCGCCTTCAAATAGGCGGTCTGGTAGGCTACCCAAGCGTAGCAGGTCGAGTGCGACTTGTTGAACGCGTAGCTGGCAAATGCCTCCCAGTCTTTCCAGATCTTTTCTAAGATTTTTGGGTCGTGTCCTTTGGCTGCCGCTTGTTCGATGAACTTGGGCTTCATTTTGTCGAGTACGTCCTTCTGCTTTTTACCCATGGCTTTCCGGAGCACGTCTGCTTCGCCTTTGGTAAAGTCGGCCAACTTTTGCGACAGCAACATCACCTGCTCCTGATAGACGGTAATGCCGTAGGTTTCCTTGAGGTATTCCTCGCAAGCGTCTAAATCGTAGGTTATTGGCTCGATGCCGTGCTTCCGGTTAATGAAGCTGGGGATGTATTCCATCGGCCCAGGGCGATACAGGGCGTTCATCGCAATCAAGTCCTCAAACACCGTCGGTTTGAGGCTTTTCATGTGTTTCTGCATGCCCGGCGATTCGTATTGGAAGATGCCGATGGTTTCGCCCCGCTGGAATAGTTCGTACGTTTTGGCGTCGTCGATAGGGAATTTGTCAGGATCAAGCTCGACGCCGTGTCGGTGCTTGACGATCTTGACCGTGTCCTTGATGAGCGTCAGCGTTTTCAGTCCGAGGAAGTCCATCTTGAGCAGGCCGGCGCTTTCTACGACCGCGTTGTCAAACTGGGTTACGTAAAGGTCGGAGTCCTTGGCGGTCGCAATGGGGACAAAATTGGTGATGTCGTCTGGCGTGATGATGACGCCGCAGGCGTGGATACCCGTGTTGCGAACCGATCCTTCCAGCACTTTGGCCTGGCGCAGGGTTTCTGCTTCGATGCCCTTGCCGTCCGCAATAGCGATCAGCTGCTTCACGTTTTCGTATTCGTCGCCCCGCAGCGCACTTTTGAGCCCTTTGTCGTCCATGTTGAAGATCTTGTTGAGCTTCAGGTTGGGCACGAGTTTGGCAATTTTGTCGGCCTCAAACAGCGGGAGGTCAAGCACCCGCGCCGTGTCTCGGATGGACGATTTGGCGGCCATGGTGCCGTAGGTGATAATCTGCGCTACTTGGCTTTCGCCGTATTTCCGGATGACGTAGTCGATGACCTTGCCGCGACCTTCGTCGTCAAAGTCGATGTCGATATCCGGTAGGGACACCCGGTCGGGGTTAAGGAACCTCTCAAACAGGAGATCGTAGGCAATGGGGTCGATGTTGGTGATACCCAGGCAATAGGCGACTGCCGATCCGGCGGCGGATCCGCGTCCCGGTCCCACCGAAACGCCCATCCTGCGCGCTTCGGCGATGAAATCCTGCACGATGAGGAAGTATCCAGGGTAGCCGGTATTTTCAATGGTCTGCAATTCGAAGTCCAGACGCTCCCGAATCTCAGGCGTGATCTCCTCGTAGCGTCTTTTGGCACCTTCGTAGGTGAGGTGGCGCAGGTACGCGTTCTCTCCGCGCTTGCCACCGTCTGTGGCATCCTCCTGCACAACAAATTCAGACGGAATTTCGAACTTGGGCAACAGGACCTCCCGATACAGCGAGTAGGTCTCCACCTTGTCGATAATTTCCTGGATGTTGAGAATCGCCTCTGGCAAGTCCGCAAACAGCCGCTTCATCTCCTGCGCCGATTTGAAGTGGTATTCGTCGTTAGGCAAGCCGAAGCGGTAGCCACGGCCACGACCTTTTGGCGTGGACAGTTTCTCGCCGTCCTTGACGCAAAGGAGGATATCATGCGCGTGTGCGTCTTCCTTATCGACGTAGTAGGTGTTGTTCGTCGCAACGATCTTGACATGGTGCTTGGCGGCGAGTGCCACGAGGCTTTCGTTGACTCGGTCCTCGTCCTCCTGCCCGTGGCGCATCAGCTCGATGTAAAAGTCTTCGCCAAAAGTCGACTTCCACCACAGTAACGCTTCCTCCGCTTGGTTTTCGCCGACGTTAAGCAACTTGCTCGGGATTTCACCGTAGAGGTTGCCCGACAGGACGATGATGTCTTCCTTATATCGTTCGATGATGCCGCGGTCTATACGCGGGACATAGTAGAACCCCTTGGAATAGGCAATGGACGACATTTTGGCCAGGTTGTGGTAGCCGCGCTTATTTTTGGCAAGCATGACAATCTGGTAGCCGTTGTCTTTTCGGGTACGGTCTGTATGGTCGTCGCAGACGTAAAATTCGCATCCGACGATGGGCTTGATAACCGTCTCGGTAGGTGTTTTACCATCTTCCACGGCGGCTTTATTCTTCGCTTCAGCCTTTTTATTGTGGCTGAGCACCGTGCTGACAAACTCGAAGGCGCCCATCATGTTGCCATGGTCGGTAAGCGCTACGGCAGGCATCTGATGTTTGGCGGCCGCGTTGACCAGGGCGTCGACCGCAATGGTGGACTGTAATACCGAAAACTGGCTGTGGTTGTGCAAGTGGGCGAACGGAGCCGTTTCCAGCAGTTTTTTATTGGCGTCGAGGTCCGCGCGCGAAAGTTCATCGCTTGGGGAGGCTTGCGCTTCGCGTAATTTTTCGGACGCAGCCTTCAGGTTAACGTGGGTGAGGCCAATGGGACGTATGGGCTCGGGATGCCGCTGGCGAAATTCCGTAAAATAGCCCGTGTCTACCTGTAGCTCCTCGGCGGTAAAGGTGCCACGACGGATCAGCTCCAAAAAGCAGCGCGTGGTCGCCTCTACGTCGGCGGTGGCGTTGTGCGCTTCGGAGAACGGTGTGCCAAACAGGTATTCGTGCAGCTCGGTGAGCGTAGGTAGCTTGTAGCGGCCGCCTCGGCCACCCGGTATTTGTACCAGTTCGGCCGTTACCTCCGTACACGTGTCTAGCACGGGAAGCGTGGCGAGCGGCGTATCGAGCCCTTCACGCACGAACTCGCACCCCATGATATTAATGTCGAACTTGATGTTTTGGCCCACCACAAACTGCGCCCGGCCTAGCGCCGCGTTGAACTTGGCTAAGACTTCCCGCAACGGTACACCCTCTTCCGTGGCCAGTTCCGTGGAAATACCGTGGATGCGCTCGGCGTCGTAAGGAATGTTAAACCCCTCGGGTTTGACTAGGAAATCTTGATGCTCGATGAGACTGCCCGATTGGTCGTGCAGTTGCCAGGCGATTTGGATACATCGCGGCCAGTTGTCCGTGTCGGTAATCGGTGCGTCCCAGTTTTTGGGAAGCCCGGTGGTCTCGGTATCGAATATTAAATACATGTATTGCTCTTGCCTCGTATATAGGTGTTCGGAAATGGGAAAAACAGAAACAAATCTACACAAATTTCGGGGCAAAACGGGCATGGCTGGGCGTCGGCTGCGCGCAGGCTCCGGCAACGCGTTGGCCATAATGGGGTTAGGTTTTCCACAGCAACGCGCGCGCCCCGTAGCGAGATTTAAAAGGCGCGAAATGGTGGCGTATGGTCGATTTCGGATGGAATCCTTGCTGTTATCCTACCGAGCCATGCAATTATTTTAGTGGGTCATATTCGAATTAATTTTAGTAATTTTGCACGCTCAAACTCCTAGTCATGAGTGACGCGATAAAACACGAGTGCGGTATAGCACTAATCCGACTATTGAAGCCCCTGTCATTTTACCAAGAAAAATACGGCACGTCCCTTTACGGCATCAATAAGCTGTATTTGCTGATGGAAAAACAGCACAACCGGGGGCAGGATGGGGCTGGCATAGCCACGATCAAGCTGGATGTGAAACCCGGAAACCGGTACATTAGCCGGTACCGTTCGATGGCACCCAATGCGGTAGCAGACATATTTGAGTACGTGCAGAAAAAATTTGCGGCAGTACAGCGCAATCATCCCGCGGAGTTCCAAGACAGCCAATGGTTGAAGGAGAACGTCAGTTTCACGGGCGAGGTGCTCCTAGGCCACCTACGTTACGGCACGCACGGCAAAAATAGTATCGAAAGTTGCCACCCGTTCCTGCGCCAGAACAACTGGCGATCCCGCAACTTGGTCATTGCGGGCAACTTCAACATGACCAACGTGGATGAATTGCTCCTGCAGTTGTATGAGCTGGGGCAACACCCTAAGGAACGTGCCGATACGGTGACGGTGCTGGAAAAGATCGGCCACTTCTTGGACACGGAAAACCAAGAGCTCTTTGACAAATTTAAGCGCGAAGGCCACAGCAATACCGAGATCAGCTCACTGATTGCCCAACACCTCGACGTCGCGAAGATTTTGCGCCGTTCGGCCAAAACTTGGGACGGAGGCTATACGATCAGCGGTATTTTTGGCCATGGCGATGCATTCGTTATGCGCGATCCCGCTGGTATCCGACCCGCATTTTACTATGTAAACGACGAAGTGTTGGTGGTGACGTCCGAGCGTCCGGCGATACAAACAGCCTTTGATATCAATATCAATGAAGTCAAGGAAATCAAGCCGGGCCATGCGCTTATCGTGAAGACCGATGGGACCATCACCGAGGAGCAGTTCCGCGAGCCCGTTGAGAAGAAATCTTGTTCCTTTGAGCGAATCTATTTTTCGCGCGGCAGCGATGCCTCCATTTATCAAGAGCGCAAGCAGCTGGGACGGCTATTGTGTCCCCAAGTGCTGGACGCCGTGGGCCACAACCTTAAGGATACCGTCTTTTCGTATATTCCGAATACCGCTGAAGTTGCCTTTTTTGGCATGGCCCATGGTATTAACGAGTATGTCCGAAATTTGCAGAAAGATACCTTGCTCAACCGTGCCGACAAAATATCGGATACGGAGCTCAACGAGGTGCTGAGCATGGCACCGCGTTTTGAGAAGCTTAACATCAAGGATGCGAAACTAAGGACCTTCATCACGCAAGACGCGGATCGACAGGATATGGTACAGCATGTGTACGACACCACCTATGGCATCGTCCAAGACCACCAGGACATGATCGTGGCTATGGATGACTCCATTGTGCGCGGCACCACCCTGAAGCAGAGCATCTTGACCATCCTCGATCGCTTGAATCCCAAAAAAATCGTTATTGTGTCGTCTGCACCACAAATCCGATATCCAGACTGCTACGGAATTGACATGTCGCGACTAGGCGAGTTCATTGCCTTCGAGGCGGCTGTGTCCTTGCTGTACAAAAGGGGGATGGGTCACGTGGTGGAGGAAGTTTACCAACGTTGCTTGGAATCGCTTTCCCTGCCGAAAGAACAGGTTATTAACTGCGTGAAGGCGATCTATGCGCCATTTACCGACGAGGAAATTTCGGCGGAGGTGGCGGCTATCCTCCGCTCGAACAGGATTAAGGCCGAGGTGGAAGTCGTTTACCAAAAACTGGAAAACCTGCATAAAGCGTGTCCGGATCATCGTGGGGACTGGTATTTCTCGGGGGACTATCCCACTCCGGGAGGTAATAAGGTCGTGAACCGCGCGTACATGAACTGGGTGGAAGGGAAGAACGTTCGCGCGTACTTTAGCGCGTAACCGCTAACAGGCTACCGAGGCCTCTAGGAGACCCCGCTGCACTGGGCGTGCATCGGCGCGCATGTTGAGATGTAAACTATATGAAGCCGTTTTTCGAAGAGCTGTTTGCATATAACCATCAAGCGAACCGACAGTTGTGCGATGCTTTTATGAGTCACGAAGACCGTGTATCGGAGAAGTCCATCGCCTTGTTTAGCCACATGCTAAATGCCCATCAGATCTGGAACAATCGTATCCTGCCGCGACAGCGGCAATGGGGTGTCTGGGACCGCCACTCGATTGTCGAGTTTGCACAGATCGATGCCGACAATTACGCGTGCACGGTACACCTGCTCCAGACGTGCGAACTAAACGCGTCGTCGAATTACACGAATAGCCGAGGCAAGGCCTTTAAAAGCTGCACCCGCGACATCCTGTTCCACATCATCAATCATTCCACATACCACCGAGGGCAAATTGCGGACGAATTCCGGAGGAGCGGAATCGAGCCTGTACCGACCGACTATATTTTCTACAAACGCTAAGGGGCAGCATGCTTTCCAAGTCGTGGAAAGGTGTACGTGGCTGTTCCAGATAAAGGCATTTATGTTTAGGTTTGCCGTATGAAGCAAGTTCTACAGCGCGTGGGGTTGTCGAAAGCCCGTTTTTTTGCCTATCATGGGTTATATCCTGAAGAGCAGCAGCTCGGAACGGAATTTTTCGTGGATCTGACCGTCGCGTTCCAGCGGGATGTACATGCAGCGGGCGAGGAGGATATCGGTAACACCGTCAATTACGCGGCCTTGTACGAAATAGCACGGCAGGAGATGGCTCGTCCGAGAAAGCTCTTGGAAACTGTCGCGGAATCCATGCTACTGCGCGTACGGCAGGATTTTCCCGATGTGGATCAGGTCCATGTGCAGATCACCAAACAACATCCGCCGTTCGGCGGGGACCTCGCGCAGGCCATCGTTGCCCTGGAGTGGTCCAAATAAACACGACTATGCCTACAATTTCGTTTACGCTATTGACCGCTGAGCATCTCCATGAACTGTCGGTGCTACTGCCGGATATGCCCTTGGTATTGCCGGGCGAGTCGATGGAGAAATATACACACGATGAGACCGAGGACCTGCGTTTCGCACCGGAGGCCGTGGCTTTGCCCGGAAGCGTCGATGAGGTATCCAAGCTTTTGGCATATTGCCATGGGCATCGTATTCCACTGACGCCACGTGGGGCGGGTACGGGCTTAAGCGGCGGCTCGCTGGCTCGCCACGGCGGCGTGATGGTGTCGCTAGAGCGGATGAATCGGATTGTCGCGATTGACGAAGCGAATCTACAAGCGCGTGTCCAGGCCGGGGTCATCACGCAGCACCTAATCGATGCGGCCGCCGAAAAAGGCCTGCTGTATCCGATCGATCCAGCCAGCAAGGGATCTAGTTTCATTGGCGGCAATATTGCCCACGGCAGCGGCGGTCCGCGCGTGGTCAAGTACGGCACCATCCGCGACTACGTGCTTAACTTGCAGGTGGTACTGCCCGACGGCGAGGTTATCTGGACGGGTGCTGACACGTTGAAAAACTCGTCGGGCTATAGTCTCACCCAACTTTTTATCGCCTCCGAGGGCACGCTCGGCATCATCACCGAAGCCGTTGTCAAATTGCTGCCCAAGCCTGCCACTGACTTGCTTATGCTGGCGTCATTTCCGTCCAATGAGCAGGCTTGTGCTGCCGTGTCAGCGGTGTTTCGTGGCGGATTCCTGCCATCGGCTTTGGAGTTTATGGAGCGCAGGGGTGTCGAGTGGGTCATTGAACACGAAGGAATCAATTTTACGTTGGCGGATGAGGCGCAAGCTTATCTGCTTATTGAGGTGGATGGTGACAACCTGGACTACTTGTATGGACAGTGCGAAGGCATCCATGAGGTATTGGAGCGGTTCGGCTGCTTGGAGGTCCTGCTCGCCGACACCGCCGCGCAGAAAGAAGGCTTGTGGCGCATGCGTCGTGTAATGGGCCATTCCGTTAAGGCTAACTCGGTCTACAAGGAAGAAGATACGGTAGTGCCGCGTGCCTCATTGCCTCAATTGATTGCGGGTGTTAAGCAAATCGGCCGGCAATATGGCTTCGAGTCGGTTTGCTACGGGCATGCCGGTGATGGCAACTTGCACATCAATATTATTAAGGGTGCTATGGACGACCGCGCTTGGTCGGATCAGCTTCCCCTGGGTATCCGCGCGATTTTTGAATTGGCGGTCTCGCTCGGTGGCACGATCTCGGGCGAACACGGAATCGGGCTGGTGCAACGGGATTACCTGGGAATTAAGTGTTCCGAAAGGCAGCTCGCCCTCATGCGGGGCGTCAAGGGTGTGTTTGACCCCCACGGCATCATGAATCCCGGAAAGATTTTCTAACCTTTGGCCCCTAAAAGCGGAATAGCAAGGGAAATACCCATACCATGATGATGGCCAGCAGCACCTGCAAGGGAAGCCCCACACTAATACAAAAATCCAGAAAGGCCGGCATTTAAAAGCGCGTCGGTGGCGACAATAACAACCTAGTTTAAGTCACTTCGCAATCTTTCGCCGGATAAGGTGCCCGGCACCGAACAACAGTAACCCTCCACATCAGAGAAGGCAAAATGCGCCACATTTGGCTCAGGGTTAAGGATTATTCCAGCTGGGCGCGCAGGTGCTGGGCACGTTCATCCAGTGGGATTTGCCTCAACAGCAGTAGCGCGTCTTCCGGATCGTTCTGGTGGAGGTGGCAAAGGGCAAGATACCATACAGCATCGGTATAAAAAGCCGAGTTGCTGTCAGCCAGAATGTCTTTAAGCAGGTTGGCGGCGGTATGGGTATCAGCCAGACCCATATAGGCCATGGCTCTGTAATAAACCAGCGTATCAGTCGGTGTCTGGCCGGCGCCTAGGTTTTCCCATTTAGTGAGCGCATCCGTATACTTTCCTTCTTTATAGCTGATCATGCCGTCGTAGAAACGGTATTTCGAATTGTCAGACGCACTCATCTCGACTGGCAATCCAATATGGCCTTCGTAGAATGCCAAGTACAGGTTGTCGGAGGCGTTGTCACTACGCCAAACGGCCCATATGGTAAGAGTGGCCAGTAAAAGGGCAGACGCAGCCATCCACCAATGGCGGTAAAACGGTACGACAGGTGGTGGGGGAGCGCTGTTCTCCGTATGGTTACGGGCAACGAGTTCGATCCTCCATTTGCCATCCGCGAGATTTGCTTCCTGCACGCCAAGTACTAGCAGCGTGATTTCTTCGACTTTGTCGCGCCACGCGGGCTCGTCGGCTAGCCGGCGCTCGAATTGTTCCCGCTCTGCGGGGGGCAGCACGTCGCGCAAGTACGCATGGATGACGGCAATTTCATCTGCCGGCAGCTCGTATGCTCGTTTCTTATCCATTTTCTTTTTGCTCTTTCATTACGTAATCCCGCAACTCGTTTAAGCACCTGTATTTATTGTTCTTGGCACTTGCCTCCGTCCATCCGAAGTGGGGGCAATGTCCCGCAACCGTTGTTTTTGGCAATAAAACCGACCGAGCAACTCCTAGCCCCGTGCTCCAATGAATCCGTGCGTTTGGACGTGTTCGTCAGCGGTCGGGTCGAACGTCTGATCCGTTTCAATGTTGTTCCTAATCATCGCCCGATCCGCTTTCGGTTTCCGTAATTCATCGATCCACTTGTTTTTTCCAACCCGCAGCTGGTACGCCCTCAAGACCGACTCATCCGCTGGCGAGAACCGCGCCCATTGTACATTGCGCCGTGTAGCTAATAAGGTCCGCTGATACACATCGTATGCATCGTTCTTTGTTCCGTTATGGCGAGCTACATATTCCTTTATAGCCAGAAACCCGTCCCGATAAAGGCGTTTCAGCAAATGCTCGTCATTTGTTCGCAACGTGGATAAAAATAGTTTTCAGATTAGCTGGCTTTCCGGTTGGTCCATTCAGGTCCGCTAGTTTTAGGCTAATTTAGTGTTTTTACTAAATGGTTAACGATTACGCTGCGCAAAAAATTATCTGCTATGTCGTTGTTCGTTTACTTTCTGTTAGATTGCTTGTCCGGTACGGATATCTGCTTGTTATTTCAGGGAGCCGATCAGTAGCTCATGCCCTGACCATGTTGTAGGTAAACGTTACCCGTTATCGATCTGGATACGCTCGCCACCCGGATTTTAATCCCAATCGTAACGTTCTAAGCAGAAACATAGGAGGTGACGGGTGTCATGATGTTTCTCTTTTTAGTGAATAAGCCGATTCTATTTTATTCTTATATCGGGGTACTCCAAAAGGTCATGAAAAGAAGAGGGGAGGGCACACGGATAACTCCGTTTTTCTAAATTTACCCATCATTTATGACATTGTGTCATTATTAAACATCTGCAAATGTCAAATAGTCATGTAAAATAGCCGGTTTTAGCCTTGGTATATCCTTTGAATATGATTTGCCAAACATGTTATCAAAAATTAAAAGGAGGAAACACCATGACATTAGTTAAATTTTCAAACGGAGCGCATAGGACCCCAACTATCACGCGTTGGACTGACGATATCCTTGCGCCATTCTTTACGGACTCATTGCTGAATGATCGTTTTATGTCCCGTGTACCAGCGGTCAACATTGCGGAGACTGATGACGCGTATGAACTCGAGTTGATCGCTCCTGGGCTGACCAAAGAAGACTTCAAAGTTAACGTCGACCGCGACGTGATTACGATTTCAGCAGAGAAGAAAAGCGAAAGTGATACGACAGAAAAGCAGTATAGCAAGCGCGAATACAGCTATACCTCGTTCACGCGTTCTTTCACCTTACCCGATAGTGCTGATCAAGGGAAAGTCGACGCATCCTACAAGGATGGCGTGCTGCATGTGTCTGTCGGGAAGCGCGAGGAAGCGAAGGTTGCTTCGCGCCTGATCGAAGTGAAATAAGGTTTGTGTAGGGAAGAGATTCTTACGGGTTAAGAATCAGTGCAGTTGGGGATCCGTCACCCTTTGGGTTGGCGAATCCCCTTTTTTATTCACCCTCGTAAGCGAAATCGGCGCTCTTGGGCAGCGCGTCGACGACGTTGTCCCAAGCCTCGGGCAGCCTGGTTAGTTTCCGTTTTTCGATGTCAATCCACGCGCCATCAACATTCACGACGGCACACTTGGTTCCGTCTTCTCGAAAAATCGTATGCCGGAATGAAAACCGGGAATTGGTCGGGTTGTAGCGGTTCATTTCGACCGTCACGCGGATGTGCTGGTCGGCCATTACCTCGCGGAGGTAGATCAGTTCTTCGCGGAAAAGGACGGGGCCGATGCCCGCGTCGGCTATTTTAGCCAATGAAATCCCGGCCCGGCCCAGCATATTTGCCCGGGCTTGTGCGCATACATCTGCATACGCGGAATGCCTCAGGTGGCGGTTTGCGTCGATTTGGGCCCAGATGACCTGGCCTTGGTAAAAAACATGTTCCATGGAACCAAACTTAGTGAAATTTCTGAAAAATAGGGCTTCGCTCGCACAGCACCTCGGCACGACCTCGGGGGGCGTGACCGTCAGATCGTACCAACGAATCCGCTGTCATTGCTAAGAAGCGCGTCGCATCCAATTCGCTAAAACGCCCATCTTCCCAGCGGGAGGATGGGCGTTTTTGTTCTGTGACTTGCCGGTTAATGGATTACCGCAAATTAGTTGATTGGATCTCCGTCCAAGAGGAGTACTTTGAGGGTGATATCGCCTGGGCGACCTACGGCACCACCCTGGCCATCGGCCCAAGTGACGTCGATCCACAGTCGTCCTACTTCGTAGTCGTAGCGATACGCCAATCCCTCGTAGACCGTGGTCAAGGGTTCGAAAATGCCGTCTCCAAACGAAATATCCACCAATACGGTGCCATTCTCGAAAATTAGCTCGTCGATTTCGGGGATGTTGCGGGAATACGACCACAGCTCCCCGCTCGCATTGGGCGTCCATTGGTTAGAGCCTACTTCAAACCACAGCGAACGCGCATTATTGTAGTGGTTTTCGATTACCTCAGTTTTTTGGCAGGAGGACAGCGCCAAGGTGCCTACTAGCGCTACGGCGATGTAAATGATTTTTTTCATACGAACGATATTTAATGGTGTGTGGCGAGCTGTGCGCTTGCTCCTAATGGTAGGACAAATATTGTGCTAGAAAGTTTAAGCGGATGCAAAAAACAAAAAAGCAGTGTCATTGGCTATATGACACTGCTTTCGTTTTATGGAGTGGCTTTTATCAGCCTGGCCTAATCGTCCTTTTTTTCCTTCGCGATATCGGCATCTGCGGGTTTTTCCGGGCTTGCGTCCTGCATCCGGTGCCCGACGGTGATCTCTTCCTTCTTCTCGTCGAAATCGATACGCAGCACTTCGCCTTCGGTGATCTCGCCTTTGAGGATTTCCTCAGCGACAGGATCTTCGAGAAATTTCTGGATCGCCCGCTTAAGCGGACGTGCCCCGAAATTGTGGTCGAACCCTTTATCGGCAATGAAGTTTTTGGCTTCATCCGTCAATTCGATCTTGTAGCCCAAGGACTCGATGCGAGCAAACAGCGCTTTGAGCTCGATGTCGATAATTTGGAAGATATCCTCCTTCTCGAGCGAGTTGAACACAATCACGTCATCGATCCGGTTAAGGAACTCAGGTGCGAAAGCGCGCTTGAGCGCGTTCTCTATTACGCTGCGTGAATGTGAGTCGGCTTGCTCGGATTTCGCGGTGGTGGTAAATCCAACCCCTTGTCCGAAGTCCTTGAGTTGTCGCGCCCCGATATTAGAGGTCATGATCAGAATGGTATTGCGGAAGTCTACCTTGCGGCCCAAACTGTCCGTCAACTGCCCCTCGTCCAACACTTGCAACAGGAGGTTGAACACATCAGGGTGAGCTTTCTCAATCTCGTCGAGCAGGACCACTGCGTAGGGCTTGCGCCTTACTTTCTCAGTTAGCTGACCTCCTTCTTCGTAGCCCACGTATCCTGGAGGCGCACCCACTAAGCGGGAAACCGCAAATTTCTCCATGTACTCGCTCATGTCAATCTGAATGAGCGAATCCTCGCTATCAAACATAAAGCGCGCTAACTCCTTGGCCAATTCTGTTTTTCCGACGCCAGTGGGGCCGAGGAAGATAAACGAGCCAATCGGCTTTCTCGGGTCTTTCAGTCCGGCACGCGTGCGCTGGATGGCTTTCACCAATTTGCTGACCGCTTCGTCCTGGCCGATAATCCGCCCTTTCATCGAGGTGGCCATGCCCAGCAGTTTTTGGCTGTCGGACTGTCCCACGCGCTGCAGGGGAATGCCCGTCATCATGGACACCACCTCGGCTACGTTGTCTTCCGTTACCGTATAGCGCTTAGTTTTGGTTTCGGCTTCCCACGCTGTTTTTTCGCGTTCCAGCTCTTCGAGCAGTTTTTTCTCCGTATCCCGTAGCTTAGCTGCTTCTTCGTATTTTTGGCTTCTGACGACCTTGTTTTTCTCGATCTTAACCTCTTCGATTTTCTCTTCGATGTCAATGATGCTCTGGGGCACGTGAATGTTGGTCAGGTGCACCCGCGAGCCGGATTCGTCGAGGGCGTCAATCGCTTTGTCCGGTAAGAATCGGTCGGTGATGTAGCGCGTGGTCAAGTTCACGCACGCTTCGATCGCTTCCGGCGTGTAAATTACGTTATGGTGATCCTCATATTTGTCCTTGATGCGGTTGAGGATTTCCACTGTCTCGTCGTGCGTGGCAGGCTCGATCATCACTTTCTGGAACCGGCGGTCCAGCGCGCCATCTTTTTCAATGTATTGACGGTATTCGTCAAGCGTAGTCGCACCTATGCATTGGATGTCGCCGCGCGCCAGAGCAGGCTTGAACATGTTGGAGGCGTCAAGCGATCCCGATGCCCCACCAGCCCCCACAATCGTGTGTATCTCGTCGATAAACAGGATCACATCGGGCGATTTTTCCAACTCGTTCATCACTGCTTTCATGCGCTCCTCGAACTGGCCCCGGTATTTGGTGCCCGCCACGATAGAGGCGAGGTCCAAGGTGACGACGCGCTTGTTGAACAGCACACGCGATACCTTGCGCTGCACGATGCGCAACGCGAGTCCTTCGGCAATCGCCGATTTGCCCACGCCCGGCTCCCCAATAAGGATGGGGTTGTTCTTTTTGCGACGCGACAGGATCTGCGACACGCGCTCGATTTCTTTCTCGCGCCCTACGATAGGGTCCAATCGTCCTTCTTCGGCGGCCTTGGTCAAATCGCGTCCAAAGTTATCCAGCACGGGTGTTTTGGACTTGATGTCCGATACCTTTTTGGGTTGATTGAATTCTTCTTCCCTGTAATCGTCGTCGCCCGCAGTAGAGCCTGAAGCCTGGTCGCTAATGCCGGCCTTGTTTTGCTCTACGTCTGCCTTGAAGATGTCGTAGTTGATGTTGTATTGCTGTAGGATTTGAGACGCGATGTTCTCCTCATCACGCAGGATGGACAGCAACAAGTGCTCCGTGCCGATGACATCACTTTTGAATATCTTGGCTTCGAGATAGGTGATTTTTAATACTTTTTCCGCTTGTTTGGTGAGCGGCATGTTTCCGATAGGCGAACGGGATACCGACGAACCCCGCACGGCTTCTTCAACCGATTTGCGAAGGCTGCCCGTATCAATGCCCGCTTGTTTCAGGATTTTTATAGCCAGTCCGTCCCCTTCGCGAATCAGACCCAGCAAGAGGTGCTCGGTGCCGATGTAGTCGTGCCGAAGGCGGATGGCCTCCTCCCTGCTGTAGGAGATAACATCCTTGACGCGTGGCGAAAATTTTGCTTCCATGAATCTAGTACCTTTCTTTATGTTCCTAAGGACGATATAAATGTATAAAAAATCTAATCACGTCCCATATTTCTGTTGTAAAGTTTTAATCAACAATCAAGCCACCTAACCAAATGTAGCAAAATGTCAGCTTTGTACCAAGTATAATCTCTAGCTTTCTCCCTATATTTGCCGATTAGCGAACACTAGCTTGCCATGTCAGACGAAAAAATAATCTTTTCCATGGCGGGAGTCAATAAGATTCATCCGCCCCAAAAACAAGTACTCAAAAACATTTATCTGTCGTTCTTCTACGGCGCGAAAATCGGGGTCATCGGACTCAACGGATCGGGTAAGTCCTCGCTGCTTCGCGTCATCGCCGGGGTAGACAAGTCGTACCAGGGCGAGGTGGTGTTCTCGCCAGGCTATACGGTCGGTCTTCTCGAGCAGGAACCGGTCTTGGATGACTCCAAAACCGTTCGCCAGGTGGTGGAAGAGGGGGTAGCTGAGATTACTGCGCTCCTTGCCGAATACGAAGAAATAAACGAAAAGTTTGGCCTGCCCGAGGTATACGAAGACGCCGATGCGATGGAGAAACTCATGGCTCGCCAGGGCGAATTACAGGACCGAATTGATGCCACAGGGGCTTGGGAACTAGACAGTAAGTTGGAGCGCGCCATGGATGCGCTTCGCTGTCCAGACCCTGAAACAAAGATAGCCACTTTGTCAGGCGGTGAACGCCGGAGGGTGGCATTATGTCGCTTGTTGCTGCAACAGCCCGACGTATTATTGCTCGACGAACCCACGAACCACTTGGACGCCGAGTCAATCGACTGGCTCGAACAGCACCTAAGCCAATACGCAGGAACCGTGATCGCCGTGACGCACGACCGCTACTTCCTCGATAACGTCGCAGGCTGGATACTGGAATTGGACCGCGGCGAAGGCATTCCGTGGAAAGGCAACTATTCTTCGTGGCTTGACCAAAAGTCGAAGCGTCTGGCCCAAGAGGAGAAGGCCGAGAGCAAGCGCCAGAAAACCTTGGAACGTGAGCTCGAGTGGGTTCGGATGGCGCCCAAGGCGCGGCATGCCAAATCGAAGGCGCGCTTGCATAACTACGAAAAGCTGGCTTCAGAGGAGACCCGCGAACGGGAGGAGAAGCTGGAGCTGTTTATTCCGCCCGGGCCCCGATTGGGGAATGTCGTGATCGAGGCACAGGGGGTATCGAAAGCCTATGGGGACCGGATCCTGTTTGAAAATCTTAGCTTTTCGTTGCCGCCGGCTGGCATTGTGGGCATTATTGGACCCAATGGAGCAGGAAAGACGACGCTGTTCCGGTTGATTACCGGACAGGAACAACCGGACGAGGGTACATTCCGCGTAGGAGAGACCGTTGTGCTCGGCTATGTGGATCAGATGCACGATGACCTGGATCCAGAAAAGTCGGTGTGGGAGAACATAACCGACGGTCAGGATAACCTGATGCTGGGCAACCGCACGGTCAACTCGCGCGCCTACGTGTCGAAGTTTAACTTCAACGGAGCTGATCAGCAGAAAAAAGTAGGCGTACTCTCCGGTGGCGAGCGAAACCGCGTGCACTTGGCGATCGCGCTGAAGAAGAGCTCCAATGTCTTGCTGCTCGATGAGCCCACGAACGACATTGATGTGAACACACTTCGCGCCTTGGAAGAAGGATTGGAAAACTTTGGAGGCTGCGCCGTGATCATCTCGCACGACCGTTGGTTCCTAGACCGTATCTGTACGCATATTTTAGCCTTTGAAGGCGACTCGCAAGTCTACTTTTTTGAAGGAAACTACTCCGAGTATGAGGAGAACCGCAAGAAACGCCTCGGCGATGTGGGGCCCAAAAGGATCAAATACAAGAAATTGGTGAGATAGGCCGTAGAACGAATAGGATATGGATACCGCCAGGTTACTTGCCGCCATCATTGAGCATGCCATCGACGGCATCATCACCATCGATAGCAGTGGTGTGATTGAGTCCGTCAACCCGGCTGCACTGAAGTTGTTTGGCTATGAAGGACGAGAGGTAATCGGGCAAAACATCGCGATGTTGATGCCGGAGCCGCACCGGAGCAGCCACGACAATTATATCGCTAGCTACCTTCGTACCGGACAAAAGAAAATCATCGGTATCGGTCGAGAGGTGAGGGGGTTGCGCAAGGATGGTACGACGTTCCCGTTCCGGCTGGCGGTCAGTGAAGTCGTCATGAGCAACAAGAGTATCTTCACCGGTTTCATCCACGACCTTTCCAAAGAGAAGGAGGTGGAGGAAAAGCTCGTGCGCTACACCGAGGAATTGGAGCATACGGTGGCGGAGCGGACGAAGGACCTCATTAAGCTTGTGGCCGAATTAGAGAGTGCAAAGTCCGAAGTAAGCGTGTCGCTGGAGCGGGAAAAGGAGCTTAACCAAATGAAGTCTCGATTCGTATCCATGGCTTCACATGAATTCCGTACGCCATTGAGTTCTATTCAGTTATCTGCTGATTTGATTGATAAGTACGTCGTAAAGCCGGACTTGAATAATGTGTTGCGGCATACGGGCCGCATCAAGAACTCAGTACAGTTGTTAACCAGTATTCTCAACGACTTTCTCTCGCTGGAGCGGCTGGAAGCCGACCGCGTGGTTGCCAAGATGGAACAGGTTAATCTGGTGCGGCTCGGTGAGGAAATCACCGAAGAGATGCAGTTGATCTGCAAGAAAAACCAACACATCGTCTACCAGCATACCGGGTCGACTGCTATGTTTTTGTTGGATCCGAATTTGATAAAAAGCAGTGTGATCAATTTGATTTCGAATGCCATTAAGTATTCGGGCGAAGATACCTTTATCGAGTTCAACACCGAGATAGCGGGAGATACTTGCATGCTGACGGTTAAGGACAACGGAATCGGGATACCAAACGAGGATCATAAGAACCTGTTCGAACCTTTTTTTAGAGCTAACAACACGGGTAATATCCCGGGCACTGGTTTGGGGCTCAATATCGTTAAACGCTACGCGAAGTTGATGGGCGGAACCGTCAGCTTCTCTAGCGAGCTACATAAAGGGACGACCATTACGTTGACTTTCCAAGCGGCCGTTTAATTTTTGAAAATCAGAATTTGATGAAACCGAAACAAACGACGATCCTGATTATTGAAGACAACGACGACATTCGCGAGTCTACCGCCGAGATACTCGAAATGAGTGGTTTTGAAGTGTTTATGGCGGCTGAGGGAAAGAGTGGCGTAGACATGGCCATCAAGCACTTGCCCGACATCATCCTTTGCGATATCATGATGCCCGAGCTGGATGGCTACGGGGTATTGTACATGCTCAATAAGCATGAAGAAACGGCTGGCATCCCGTTTATCTTCCTCACCGCCAAAGCGGAGCGGGCCGACATGCGCAAGGCGATGGAGATGGGCGCGGACGACTACCTGACTAAGCCATTTGACGACATGGAGCTCTTGAACGCCATCGAGACGCGCTTGAAAAAACGTCGACAGTTGGGAAGCGAGGCGAAAGCGCCACTATTTCTAAGCGAAGAAGAACAGCAACTTGTGTTAAAGGAATTGGTAGATGAGTCGCGAGTCAAGGTATACAAGAAGAAGCAATCTATTTATCAGCAGCACGATACCCCCTTATACCTCTACTATATCCGTAAAGGAAAAGTGCGTAGTTTCCTGCACTATCTAGATGGTCGGGAACTATCGACGGACATTCACTCGGAAAACCAATTCTTTGGGTATGAATCATTGCTCTTGCAAGAGCGTTACAACGACAACGCGGAGACCTTGGAAACAACCGAGGTGGCGCTAATCAGTAAGGACAAGTTCTTCGAAGTACTGTACCGCAAGCCGGGGATTGCCAACATGTTCATTAAGCTGCTATCAGGCAACGTTCGGGGCAGGGAGGAACAATTGTTGGGATTTGCCTATGATTCCGTACGCAAACGTGTGGCCAACGCCTTAGTGCATGTCGCCGAGAAGTTCGTCACCGGCGAACAGAATGAGTGCCTGATCCGAGTTTCGCGGGATGACCTTGCCGCTTTGGCGGGAACGGCTAACGAAACCATAAGCCGGATGCTGTCCGACTTTAAGGACGAGCAGCTTATCAGTAAGGAGGGCAACGCCATCCGGATCTTGGCTATGGACAAGTTGCGAACCATCAAGCAATAACCTCGTTTCCTACTAGCCTTCGGCAAAGCCATCCGTTCCCTACTCTCCTGCGTTGTGGGGGATAATAGTCTTTGCATTGGGATATCCTATCCTAGAAAGTTGCCGATAAAAACGGCCAAATTCCCAAAATAATAACGTGAGTCATTTTTTTAGTTGACTGGCTTCAAGAATTGGCTAGGTGTATCGCCGTAGCTTTGCTAGGGTAAATAAAACTATAAACGAGTTGCCAGTACTGCCTATTTTGTGATGAAGGCGATTGCATATAACATACAGCCACACGAAAAAGAATTTTTGACCTTGGCGAATGGAAAAAGGCACGACGTGACCTTAATATCCAATGAGCTGAACGACAAAACCGCCCTTTTTGCACAAGGTAAGGAAGTAGTCATCGTGGCTAAGGCCGATGTGCTCAACCCTGCCATGGTGCATACGCTGAGCCGTGCTGGCGTACAAAAAGTTATCGTGCGGGAAGGGGCTTCTCTCGCCCCTCAAGTGCTTTCGGAAGCAGCAGCGTTAGGAATGGAGGTCGTCAATACCCCTGCCGATACGGTATCTCCGGCACAAGTAGCTCAACGGACGGTCGACTACCTGCACCGCTGGGAGTCGGAAAAGGCTGCGCGACGAGCAGCCGATTCACCGGTGGGTTAGCCTGCCGACCGACACGTCCCCCGATCCGATACGCGACGTAAACACTCCAATCAGTAAGATGATGAATGACTTGATAGCCAAATACAATGTAGCGGCTCCCCGCTATACCAGTTATCCGACGATGCCTTATTGGGACCAGCTGAGTTGGTCGCAGTCGGCCTGGCTTGAACACGTGCGCACGCGATTTGCTGCACAGCGCGTTGAAGGTATCAGCTTGTATGTGCACCTGCCATTTTGCGAAAGCCTGTGCACGTATTGCGGTTGTAACACGCGCATCACCACGAATCATGGCGTGGAAGACCCCTATATCGCCGACTTGCTAGCCGAATGGCGTATGTACCTCGCATTGTTCGGTTCAGCGAAGCCCATCATCCGCGAGCTTCACCTGGGCGGGGGTACGCCCACGTTTTTCAGCCCGGCCAACCTGGAAAAACTAATCGCAGGCCTGTTGGAAGGGACCGAAATTGCCGATGAGCGCTTCTTTTCTTTCGAAGGACATCCTGCCAGTACCAGCTTGGAGCATCTTAAGCGGTTGCACCAATATGGATTTAACCGCTTAAGCTTGGGGGTTCAGGACTTTGATCCAGCGGTTCAGCGCATCATCAACCGAAAGCAAACGGAAGAGGATCTTCGACGCGTTATGGATGACGCCCGCACGGTGGGTTATACCTCTATTAACTTCGATCTGGTGTTTGGTCTGCCCTTGCAGAGTCAGGACACCATTCGTACCACGGTCGAGAAATCATTGGCGCTGAGGCCAGATCGAATCTCCTTCTACAGCTACGCCCACGTGCCGTGGCTGAAGCCCGCCCAGCGGATGTTTACCGCGGATATGTTACCGGTGGGAGCGGCGAAGAGTGCGCTCTATCAACTTGGGAAGTCCCTGATACTGGATGCTGGGTATAAAGACGCGGGCATGGATCACTTTGCCTTGCCACATGATGCCCTGTTTAAAGCGGCAGTCGATGGAACTTTACATCGCAACTTCATGGGGTATACCGAAACCTACACGCCGCTTCTGCTGGGATTAGGTGTCTCATCCATTAGCGACACATGGACCGCGTTTGCCCAAAACGTGAAGAGCGTCGACGAGTACCGCGCGCTCGTTCGTGCTGGAGAATTCCCGTTGACAAAGGGGCACGTATTGACGGAGCAAGACCTCATATTGCGGCGGCACATTCTAGACATGATGTGCCGGGGCGGCGCGCATTTGGTGGAAACGGACGCGGTTGACGTAGAGGAAATCATGCGCAGGTTGCGGCCTCTTGCAGACGACGGATTGGTTACGCTCGTGCCTGGACGCGTCGCAGTGACGGAGTTAGGTTGGGCGTTCCTGCGCAATGTCTGTATGGCGTTTGACCAGCGTTTGCATGATAAGCAAACCGACAGTCCGATCTTTAGCCAAGCTGTTTAATTGAAGAAGTACCTATGGGATCGAATACGAAGCCAATCCGGACGAAGACCACCTGCTACCATTGCGGTGATGATGTGGTGACGAGGGCTTATCAGCTTGATGATCGCGACTTCTGTTGTTTGGGGTGTCAAACGGTTTACCAGGTCCTTTCCTCGGCCAATATGCAGCAATACTATCGGCTGAATACCCATCCAGGGAAATCGCAGGTCGGGCGTGCCGCCGATTTTGCCTACTTGGATGAGCCTTCTATTGCCGATAAGCTAATCGACTTCAAGAACGACCAAATTACGATCATTACAAGCTATGTGCCTGCCATCCATTGCAGCGCGTGCGTGTGGCTGCTCGAACATCTGTACAAGCTTGAGCCTGCGATCGTCAAGTCCCAGACGGACTTCATGAAGAAGCAGCTGAGCATTACCTTCAAGCATGGCGAAAAATCCCTTAGGAAGGTGGTGGAGCTGCTCGCCGCCATCGGCTACGAGCCAAAAATCACGTTGCAGGACGTCGTCAAGGCAGGAAAAAATGTTGAAAGCAGGGGGTTAGTAGCCCGCATTGCCGTGGCAGGGTTTTGCTTCGGCAACTCGATGATGCTGAGTTTTCCCGAGTATTTGGGCATGGCGGCGTTCGAAGCCAAGTACGCTCACTACTTCGGGTACCTCAACTTAGCGTTTGCCATTCCCGTGTTACTATATAGCGGCATGGGCTATTTTAGGTCGGCGTGGTACAGCCTGAAGCAAAAACAACTCAATCTGGACGTACCCCTGGCCCTCGGTATTGCCGTGCTGTTTCTTCGCACGGCCTGGGAAGTGCTCTCCGGAGCCGGCCCCGGTTTTGCCGATACACTGTGCGGCTTGGTGTTTTTTCTGCTTATCGGCAAATGGGTGCAACAGCGCACCTATTATCATCTGTCGTTTGAACGCGATTATCGATCGTACTTCCCTGTTGCCGTCACCCGTATTACGGAGGCGGGCGACAAACCCGTCCCCATAGGCGACCTGGAAGTCGGAGACCGAATACTCATACGCAACAATGAAGTGGTGCCCGCAGACGCCATCCTGCTGAAGGGCCACGCCGCGATGGACTTTTCCTTTGTTACGGGCGAATCTGCACCCGTCACCAAGGTGTTGGGCGAGGTCGTGTACGCTGGCGGGCGACAGACCGCCGAAGCGATTGAGCTAGAAATCGTCAAGCCCGTATCCCAGAGCTATTTAACCAAACTCTGGAACAACGAGAACGCCAAGCCCCACGATAAGAGATTCAGGACCTTTAGCAACACCGTGAGTCGCTACTTCACGGTGGTGTTGCTCGCCATCGCCACGTTGGCTGCGTTGTATTGGAGCGTGCAGGGGGAAAGTGGCCGCGCCTGGGGCGCCTTCACGGCGGCCTTGATTATCGCTTGCCCCTGTGCTTTGGCGCTGAGCTCTCCATTTACCCTGTCGGCGGCGCTGAGCATTTTTGACCGCAACCGGCTGTATGTAAAAAATGCGGCTACAGTCGAGCAGATGGCCGCGATAAACAGCTTGGTGTTTGATAAAACGGGTACGCTTTCATCGCCTAGTGCGTTCGATATCGAGTTCGAAGGGCAGCTCAGCAACGGCGAATTGTCTTGGGTGGCGTCGGTATGCCGCAACTCGGCACACCCACTTAGCCGTGAGGTTGTCAAATGGGCGGATGCGACGGACACCTTTCCCGTGACCCGTTACGAGGAAATTGCAGGGGAGGGAATTGCAGCTACGGTGCAAGGAAACTATATACGCGTTGGAAACGCGGGGTTTGTAGACTGGACGTCTACGGGCGCGGAGCTGCGCGGCAACGGTAGCCGGGTGTTTGTATCGATCAACAACGAACCCAAGGGGTATTTCTATCTCGAGCAGCCCTGGCGCGAGGGGCTAGCATCGGTGGTGTCGGAGCTGGCACGGCATTATAGCCTCCAACTCATTTCTGGGGATAACGACAAAAGCAAGGAGACGCTCCTTGCGTTGTTTCCGGCCTCGTCGGAATTGCGATTTGGGTGCATGCCCGCCGACAAGGAAGTGTACGTCCAATTGTTGCAGGAAAAGGGTCAACAAGTATGCATGATCGGCGACGGATTGAACGACGCCGGTGCCCTGCGACAGGCGAATTTGGGGATTGCCGTTAGTGATGACATCAATAACTTCAGCCCAGGATGCGACGCTATACTGGACGGCCGTTCGTTTGGACAGCTTCCACAGTTTTTTAGCTTTGCTAAAGATACGCTGAAAGTAATCCATATGAGTTTTGTCATATCATTGATGTATAACGTAGTGGGTCTGGGTTTTGCAGTCCAAGGCACGATGTCACCGCTTTTTGCGGCAATCCTAATGCCGCTTAGCACCGTGACGATAATCGGCTTTACGAGTACGATGACGCATGCATATGCTCGGAGACGGGGCCTGAAACAAGGGAAGTAGCAATGGGAATTATTTTTTTTCTGATCGGATGTAGTATATTGGTCGCGTTGCTCTTTTTGGGAGCCTTCTTTTGGGCAAACAAAACCGGCCAGCACGATGATTTGTACACGCCCTCGGTCCGTATCTTGTTTGAAAACCAGCCTTCGGTGGAGGATGATACGGACAAAATGCCCGCAGACGCCGCGCATGAGAAATCTTAGTGCATCGGCTCACCCTGGGCCGCGCTCACGCATGGCACTTCGATTTCCTACATTCACATAGGCACGTCGGCCTGAAATCGTCGTAACATTTCGCGCATAACGGAAGTCTTAGGGTAGGTGGCTCCTTTACGAATTCGACCGGGGACAGGCTTATATCCGCTTCGAAAAAAACTGATACATATGACTGAGATTATACCGCTCAACGACCGACCTGATTTCGTCTCCGACCCTAAAGTAAACAATGCCTATACGCAGTTGGCTGCATTGCTCGACGAGTTGAGGACGCGGGAACTGCCAATAGGCGTAGTAGCGCTAATTAACCAGGGCGTCGACCAACTCAACGCAGTAGCCGAACCCGACCGCGCCTTGGCGAGGAAGATCAAAGGGCAGCAAAATAAAATTCTTCGGATGCTCGAGAAGGAATTGAAAATCGTACCCAAGGGATATTACCAGGCGCTTTGGATGGTTCTTGGGATGTCTGCATTCGGCCTCCCGCTCGGGGTGGCAATGGGGATGACGCTGGGTAACCTTGCTTTCCTGGCTTCAGGATTGCCTATTGGCATAGCAATCGGGCTAGGCATCGGGACGGGGATAGACAATAAAACGAGAAGAGAGGGTCGGCAGTTGAATTTTGAGCGAAAATATTGATACTTGATTTTAGCTTGAGCCGATATGGACGTTGATTTGCAGCTGATACTCCAAGGCGACTTGGCAATCCTCTCGCCGCTGACCGAGAGGGATTTTGACGAACTATATGCCGTCGCCGCGGATCCGCTGATTTGGGAACAGCATCCCAATAAGGACCGCTGGAAACTGTCGGTATTTCGGACTTTTTTTGAGGGTGCTTGCCTAAGCGGTGGCGCGTTCAAGGTCGTGGATCCGCATACCAGGCGTATAATGGGCAGTACGCGTTTCTACGACTACGCCCGCGACGACAGCAGCATCTTGATCGGATACACGTTTTACGGACGGGCTTATTGGGGTACGGGTGTCAATCGCGCGGTAAAGCGAATGATGCTGGATTATATTTTTCAGTACGTTTCCGACGTGTTTTTCCATGTCGGATCCGTCAACATTCGTTCACAAAAAGCCATGGAACGCCTGGGGGCCCTGAAAATTGGCGAACAAGAGGTAGCCTACTTTGGGGAGGCGCCAAAACACAATTTTGTCTATCGTATCTCTAAATTGGAATGGGAGGAAGGCACGGCCGGTGGAGAAGCTGTGCAGTAGTCGCTTTCTTATAGCTTCTGGCCCGCTTTTCCGCTCGTGCGCTTCTTAATGCCTGTTTTATTCGCGTATTGCTTTTCCAGGAAGGAAATCACTTCCCCCGCAATATCTTTCTGGGTTGCCTTCTCGATTCCTTCCAGGCCGGGTGATGAGTTCACTTCCAATACAAGTGGCCCACGGTCAGAGGGAATCATATCCACTCCGCACATCGTAAGTCCCAATTCGGATGCCGCACGCAGTGCCGTTTCGCGCTCTACCTTGTTCAGTTTGACCAGTTCGGATGTGCCGCCGCGGTGCAAATTGGACCGGAAGTCGCCTTCCTTGGCCGTACGGCGCATGGCACCCACCACCTTGCCACCGACTACGAACGCACGGATGTCCGTGCCTTTTGACTCTTTTATAAACTCCTGGATAAGGATGTTCTTTCCCATGCCGTAGAAGGCCTCGATGACCGAGGATGCCGCCTTCTTGGTTTCGGCGAGTACCACGCCGATACCCTGCGTACCCTCGAGCAATTTGATGACCAGCGGTACGCCGCCTACCATCCGAATGAGGTCGTCGACATCGCGCGTGCTGCGTGCGAAGCCCGTTATCGGCAAGCCGATGCCCGCGCCCGATAGGATCTGCATGCAGCGCAACTTGTCGCGCGAGCGGGTGATCGCCTGGCTGGGATTAGCGGATAGCACACCCATTATTTCAAATTGGCGTACGATGGCCGAGCCGTAGAATGTGACAGATGCGCCAATGCGCGGGATGATGGCGTCAATGTCGGACACATCCTGGCCTTTGTAATGTATGCTGGGTTTTCCCTGTTGGATACCTACATAGCATTGGCGATGGTCAAGTACGACGCATTCGTGCCCGTGTTGTTGCGCGGCTTCGACGAATCGCTTGGTCGAGTACAGATGTTTCGCAGTGGAGAGAACAGCTATCTTCACGTGATTATTTGTTTTTGAGTGCGTATGGAAAACAAACGCGTGAGCGCTTTGTTCTCGACTTCCGTGGTGGTGGGGGCTAAGCGTTGGTGGAGAGATTGAATTTTCCGACGTCGACAATAAACTTGCCGCGTATGAACGACCTGCCGAGCAACATCGGAAAGCGCATGCCCGAGCGATCCCGTAGTGATAATTCGATATCGAACATCTCTCCGAACATGTATATCCGGGTTAGAATGACGTATCGGTGCTCAAGTTGTCCGAACGAGTTTTTAATCGTTCGCTCCGCATGCAGGGGCATGATGCAGGTATGATGGCCGCCCGGGTAGCCTTCTTCCAGGGGTCGGAAACTCACATAATTCTGGCCGCCGCGTGTCACGAGTTCGATCGCGCGGCAATGCAGTACCGATGTACGGGCTCCGGTGTCAACTTTTGTCCGAATGCCCGTCAGGCTGAGCTCGGGGATGTCAACTTTTTCGCGCCAACCGATATGCCGAAGTGTGGTCATTGCCAATAAAAGTTATCGGTAAACGAATTCGCCGTGTGCGGACCGGATCGTCACCTGTCTGTTCGGGGCGGATTCGACACGTCCGACAATCTGGGCATCGATGCCGAAGCCCTGTGAAATGGAAATGATGTCGGTGGCGATTGCTTCTGGCACGTAAATTTCCATCCGATGCCCCATATTAAATACCTTGTACATTTCCTGCCAGTCTGTGTTGGACTCGGCTTGTATAAGTCGAAACAAGGGAGGCGTATCGAATAGGTTGTCCTTGATGACGTGCACGTTGTCGACAAAGTGCAATACCTTCGTCTGCGCGCCGCCACTACAATGCACCATCCCGTTGATTTGCTTGCGGTAGCGATCGAGCACTTGCTTGATGACTGGCGCATAGGTGCGCGTGGGCGACAAGACCAGCTTTCCAGCGGGAACCATTTGCCCGTTGCCCACATCGATGGGGTCGGATAATTGCTTTGAACCCGAAAACACCAATTCGTAGGGCACTGCCGGGTCATAGCTTTCGGGGAAGGTGGTTGCAATGGTTTTGTTAAACACGTCATGCCGAGCTGACGTCAAACCGTTCGATCCCATGCCGCCATTGTACTCACGTTCGTAGGTGGCTTTGCCGTAGGAGGCCAAGCCTACGATGACGTCGCCAGGTTGGATCCTATGGTTTGAAACCACCTCGTCGCGACGCATGCGGCAGGTCACGGTGCTGTCTACGATGATCGTTCGGACGAGGTCGCCTACGTCGGCAGTTTCGCCCCCCGTGGAATAAATGCCGATGCCCAGCTCGCGCAACTCGGACAGGATCTCTTCCGTGCCGTTAATGATTTCGGCAATTACCTCTCCGGGTATTAAATTCTTGTTTCGGCCGATTGTCGACGACAGCAGGATGTTGTCGGTGGCTCCCACACAGAGCAGGTCGTCGAGGTTCATGATGATGGCGTCCTGCGCAATACCTTTCCATACCGAGCGGTCGCCGGTTTCTTTCCAATAAATATACGCTAGCGAGGATTTTGTACCGGCCCCATCCGCATGCATGATGTTGCACCATGCGTTGTCACCAGCAAGGATGTCGGGGATAATCTTGCAAAATGCTTTTGGGAAAAGTCCCTTGTCAATATTTTTGATCGCAGCATGGACGTCTTCCTTACCCGCAGAAACGCCGCGTTGGTTGTATTTTTGATCTGACATGTCTTGGCAAAGATAGGGAAGAATCTACTGATACCCCAACAAACGGAGTACCTGCTTGCTATTTTGCTCTTCACCGAATACTTCGAAGTTGAAAGTCTCGTCGCGGTTGCGGCGTACCAATACGTGCTTGGGGGATGGCAGCAGGCAGTGGTGGATGCCGCCATATCCGCTTAGTACCTCCTGGTATGCGCCGGTGTGGAAAAAGCCGAGATACTGCAGCTTGCGGGTCTTCGGCATAAATACGCTGTTAATATGGGCCTCTTGGCTATAGTAATCCTGTCCGTCGCAGGTAATACCGCCGAGGTTAACCCGTTCGTATTCGGAGTCCCAGTTGTTGATGGGCAGCAGGATGTACTTTTGATTCAACGCCCATACATCGGGTAGGTTGGTGATGAACGATCCGTCCAGCATTAGCCACTTCTCGCGATCGTTCTGCTGCTTGCGGCCGATGACCTTATAGAGAATACCGGAAGCTTCGGCGACGGTATACTTGCCGAATTCGGTAATTATATCGGGCTCCATGACGTCGTGAACCGCGCAGATTTGCTTGATCCGGTTGACGATTTCGTTGACCATGTACTCATAGTCGAAGTCATGTACCAGCGAATCCTTAAAGGGCATGCCTCCGCCGATATCCAAGGTGTCAAGCTCGGGGTTGATTTTTTTGAACTTACAATATAACGTAACGTATTTCTCCAGCTCCGTCCAGTAATAGGGCGTGTCGGAAATGCCTGAATTGATAAAGAAGTGCAACAACTTCACCCTGAAATTGGGATTAGGCGCAATTTTGTTGTTGTAAAAATCCAGGATGTCTTCTAGACGAATTCCCAACCGTGACGTATAAAAAGGCGAATCCGGCTGCTCTTCCGCCGCGATACGAATGCCAAGGTTGCACGGCTCATCCAGCTCAATCTCGTCGTCATAGAGGTTAAATTCCTCTTTGTTGTCCAATACCGGAATGATATTCTTAAAACCGTCGTGCAGCATATCGATGATGTACTGCTTGTATTGGTAGGTTTTAAACCCGTTGCAAATCACGGTAATTTCCTTGTCCACCACGCCTTTCTTCTCTAAGGCGTCGATCATTGGCATGTCAAACGCGGACGAGGTTTCCAAGTGAATATCGTTCTTGAGTGCTTCCTCCACGACGTGCTTGAAATGCGAACTCTTCGTGCAGTAACAGTACTTATAACTGCCCCTGTAGTTATGCTTCAGTATGGCAGTTTGGAAAAGGATTTTGGCCTGTTGGATTTTCTTACTGATAATGGGGAGGTAGGTAAACCGCAGCGGCGTACCGTACGTTTCGATCATCTCCATTAAGTTCAGGTCATGAAAGTACAACTCGTCGTCGATGATGTCAAATCCATCTTGGGGGAAACCTACGCTGAGGTCAAGGAACTCCTGGTAGCTCTGCATTTTCAATTTCTCAGTATCTCTTATATACGGTAAACCAATTACTCTGCAAGTTGTTCATTGCATTCGTGGACAAAACAGCCCCCAGGAGCGAGTGCAGCTACGCGAGGAACTCCTCCACCATCATCTTTCAATAAAATAAACACTTGTGAAAAACACCGTGTTTCTATAAGTTTGGCAAAGATATGTTTTCGGCATGAGATTGTATAGCTGTCGTACTTTTTTTACGGTTTCCTGTTTATTCAATAGCTTTGCCGGCGCCAGGCGAGTAGCTTGGAATCTTTAACAGAAATAAATGGCTACTGAAATAGAATCGAAACTTGCTGGGTGCGTGCTGAAAGCCGTGAAAGATCTCTACGGCGCAGAACTGTCCCAAAACCAACTGACATTCCAAGAAACAAGGAAAGAATTTGAGGGCCAGTTGACGCTGGTCACCTTTCCCATTACGCGCTTGTCGCGAAAGTCGCCCGAGCAAACCGGTACCGAAATTGGTGAGGTCCTCCAGGAGCGTATTCCCGAAATCGCTTCGTTCAACGTTATCAAAGGTTTTCTTAACATTAGTTTTTCGGAGCGCTATTGGATTGATTTATTTACCGAAGTTATCCGGGCAGACGATTTCGGACGTTTCCCCGCGAAAGGGAAGAAAGTTATGGTCGAATATTCTTCGCCCAACACCAATAAGCCCCTGCATCTGGGCCACATCCGAAACAACCTGTTGGGGTATTCAGTGGCCGAGATCCTCAAAGCAAACGGATACGACGTGATCAAGGCCAACTTGGTCAACGACCGTGGTATACACATTTGCAAATCCATGCTGGCCTGGCAGCGCTGGGCCGAAGGAGAGACGCCGGAGAGCATTGGCCTAAAAGGCGACCACCTCGTGGGTAAATACTATGTGGTGTTTGACAAGGCGTATAAGCAGGAAGTTGACGAGCTCAAGGCCCAAGGCCTCAGCGAGGAAGAGGCCAAGCGCAACGCACCCCTAATCAAGGAGGCACAGGCCATGTTGCAACGATGGGAGGCGAACGATCCGGAAGTGAGAAAGCTGTGGGAAACGATGAACGGCTGGGTGTATCAAGGTTTCGACAAAACCTATCAGCGACTCGGTGTTGATTTCGACAAGTATTATTATGAATCCGATACCTACCTGTTGGGCAAAGACCTCATTCAGGAAGGGCTGGATTCGGGTGTCTTTTTCCGTAAGGAGGACAATTCGGTATGGATCGACCTAACTGAGGATGGCCTGGACGAGAAGTTGGTGTTGCGTGGCGACGGTACGGCGGTTTACATCACACAAGACTTGGGCACAGCCCAATTGAAGCACGACGATTTCGATACGGACCAGTCTATGTACGTCGTGGGCAACGAGCAAGACTATCACTTCAAGGTGTTGTTTTTAATCCTCAAAAAACTTGGCCGGCCATGGGCTTCTGGGCTGTACCACCTGTCCTATGGGATGGTGGATTTGCCGTCGGGCAAGATGAAGTCGCGGGAAGGGACGGTGGTCGACGCCGATGACCTGATGGACGAAATGTTCGATACCGCGAAGACGCGTACCGAGGAATTGGGCAAGACGGGAAGCCTAGCACCCGAGGAGAAGGAGAAATTGTATGAGATGATCGGCATGGGGGCCCTTAAATACTTTCTCTTAAAAGTGGAGCCTAAAAAACGGCTGCTTTTTGACCCAAATGAGTCCATCGATTTTCAGGGACATACCGGGCCATTCATCCAATACACACACGCACGTATTCAATCCGTCCTTTCCAAGGGCGATTTCGACGCCAAGCAGCCTGCTGCCAAACCTGCCGGCATCAGCGTACATGAGCAAGAGCTTATAAAGGAGCTAGGCAAATACCCGACTGTAATCGAAGTGGCGGCTGAGGCTTTTAGCCCAGCGCACGTGGCTAACTACGTATACGAAGTGGCCAAACTATATAATAAATTCTACCACGAGGAAGTAATCCTTAAAGCCACCGATGAGGCCACGAGGAATTTTCGACTTCAGCTATCCAGTGTGACGGCTTCAATCATTGCTCGCGGTATGCGTCTGCTTGGCATTGATGTGCCCAACCGCATGTAACAGAAGACTACGAAAAGCATACACAGCAAGGCTATGGCTCAGATACTTTTGGTCGAGGACGATAACACGTTCGCCATGATTCTAGAGGGATTTCTCAAGAAGAAGTCCTTCGGCGTTGAGGTTAAATACAGCGTCAAGGGTGGGGTGGACGCCCTGCGCAACGGATCATATGACCTACTGTTGCTGGATTACCGCCTAGGGGACGGTACCGGGATGGACGTCTTGGACGCAATGCGGGCCACTGAAATCCAGATTCCGGTCATCATCATGACGAGCTTTAATGACGTACGCACGGCGGTGAAAGCGATTCGTCAGGGAGTGTTTGACTATATTACCAAGCCAGTAAATCCTGACGAACTGCTGATGGTCGTAAACGAAGCGTTGGAAAACGGCACTGCTGAGCCCGAGGCGAAACCGCGGTCACGGACAGTCGCTCGCGCAATTGCCGATAGCGAGTACGTCGAGGGCGCAAGCGCGGTCGCGCGTAAGATGCAAGACTATATTTCGCTTGTCGCCCCGACTGATATGACGGTGCTAATTCGCGGCGAGAGCGGCACGGGAAAGGAATATGTCGCACGTTCGATCCACCGTCAGAGCTTGCGCGCAGATAAGCCCTTCGTATCCATCGATTGTGGTACCTTGTCCAAGGAGCTGGCTGCCAGCGAATTGTTCGGACACATCAAAGGCTCGTTTACGGGGGCATTGCAAGACAAAACTGGTCAATTTATTGAGGCCTCTTGCGGAACGCTGTTTCTGGACGAAGTCGGCAACCTTTCCTATGATGTCCAAGTCAAGCTGCTGCGGGCATTGCAGGAAAAGGTGATCCAACCCGTCGGTGCCAATAAGTCCATCAAAGTGGACGTGCGCGTATTGGCGGCGACCAACGATGATTTGCCCCAATCGGTAAGCGAAGGCAATTTTCGAGAGGACTTGTATCATCGCATCAATGAATTTGAAATTTTGGTGCCGGCATTGCGCGACCGTCGTGAAGATTTTTGGGTGTTTTGCAACGTGTTCAGGGAAGCGGCTAATGCGGAGCTCGGCCGGAACGTGCAGCAACTTTCGCCCGAAGTGGAACAGATCTTCAAAGCCTATGACTGGCCCGGAAACCTGCGCGAGCTTAAAAACGTGATCAAGCGTATGGTCTTGCTTACACCCGCTGAAACCGCCGACGTGGACGCCTTGCCCGAAGACATGGTATCGTCTATCGCTACGCCGAAATCGCAGGCACCCGTAATTTCCGACAACAATCCCGACCTGAAACTGCACAGCGAGGCCCATGAGCGCCAATTGATTCTTGACGTACTTCAAAAAACAAAATACAATAAAAGTAAAGCGGCACAGTTGCTGAATATCGATCGCAAAACGCTTTACAACAAAATCGAGAAATATGGGATCGAGCTTTGACGGCAATTAGGCCTTCCGACCCTAACCAATTTCTTTTCATTGCCGTACACGTGGGGTGTAGCCCCATTAAGCAAGACTCGAGCAGCGTCGCCGTTTGTCTTGCTTGGTTTGCCCGAATTCCGTTCTGGCGCTTTATTTTTTCAATATTTTTATAAAAATTTCCAATCCGCTATAAATCGTTTAACGATTGAAGTGGATTTTTGTGAAAATGTTTAAGAAATACAGACAGAATTACTAATTTTGCGACTTATAAAAATACAGGCGTTTAGGTCGTTATAGATTAGGTATTTCAATCATCAGTTTTCTTATATCATGAAACATAATTTTGGTGCAGGGCCCTGCATTTTACCACAGGAAGTTTTTCGCGAAGCGGCAGAGGCGGTGTTGGATTTTGACGGAACAGGCTTGTCCATTCTGGAAATCTCGCACCGCTCTAAAGAGTTTGAGGCAGTTGTCGAAGAGTTGGAGGCCCTGGTGCGCGAGTTACTGGGCGTGCCTTCGGGGTATTCGGTCTTCTTTGTGCAGGGTGGCGCGAGCACCCAATTTGCGATGGCACCCCTCAACCTATTGCCAGAGGGCGGCAAAGCCGCTTACCTGGATACCGGCACGTGGGCGACCAAAGCGATCAAGGAAGCGCAGCGGATTGGCAACGTAGAGGTAGTGGCCAGCGGAGCGGCGGGCAACTACACGAAGATTCCGACGTCGTACACGATCCCCCAAGATGCGGCCTACTTCCACATTACGTCGAATAACACCATCTTCGGAACCGAGTTTGCCGAATTCCCGGCATCGCCCGTGCCGCTGGTGGCCGACATGTCGTCGGATATTTTCAGCCGGGAAATCAACGTGGCTGATTTCGGATTAATCTATGCCGGCGCGCAGAAAAATATGGGTCCGGCGGGTGCGGCATTGATCATCATTAAGGACGAGCTGATCGGTAGCGGCGGGCGCAAATTGCCAGCGATATTCGATTACAAATCCCATGCGGACGCGCGGTCCATGTATCACACACCACCCGTTTACACGTTATACGTATCCATGCTGAACATGCGTTGGCTAAAAGCGCGTGGAGGCGTATCCGTCATCGAGCAGGAAAACATCATCAAGGCACGTACACTGTACGAGGAAATCGATCGCAACAGCATCTTCCGCGGAACGGCTGACGTCGCTGACCGAAGCCGGATGAACGTGACCTTCGTGACGGAAGATTCTGCACACGAGGCACCATTCTTAGAACTCGCGAAAGCCCGTGGCTTAGTAGGGCTCAAGGGACACCGTAGCGTCGGCGGATTCCGTGCATCTATTTACAACGCATTGAGCATCAGCAGTATCAATGTTTTGGTCGATGCCATGCAGGAGTTTGAAGAGCAAGTAAAAAAAGGATTGTAACTAAAAATTAAATACCCTGCTGGACGGTGTTTGTGTTACACGCACGCCGGCCATCAACGCGATTATTATGAGGATTTTAGCAAATGACGGGATAGACCCGCGCGGAAAGCAATTACTGGAGGAAGCTGGTTTTACTGTCGATACCAACCACATCCCACAAACTGAGCTGGCAGCCCGGCTGCCTGAATATGACGCCATCACGGTTCGTAGCGCCACCCAAGTGCGCAAGGAACTGATTGACGCATGTCCTAATCTCAAGCTGATCGGTCGTGGCGGAGTCGGTATGGACAACATTGATGTTGAGTACGCTCGTTTGAAAGGTATCAGCGTGGTCAATACGCCCGCGGCTTCCTCACTCTCCGTGGCCGAGCTTGTTTTTGCGCACTTGCTGAGCGGTGTGCGTTTTCTGTACGATTCGCAACGCCGCATGGCTTCGGAGGGTTCCACTAATTTTGGTGGGCTGAAAAAAGCCTATGCCAAAGGCATTGAACTTCGGGGCAAAACCCTGGGCGTCGTCGGCTTTGGTCGCATCGGCCGCGAAACCGCAAAAATAGCGTTAGGGCTAGGCATGGACGTTGTGGTAAGCGACCTGTTCGAAGCTCCACAAACTCTTACGCTCAGTCTTTCGGGAGGCGTGTCTGTTGAAGTGCCCGTTAAACAAGTCCAGCTCGACGAGTTGTTGGCCAATGCCGATTTCATTTCCTTGCACGTACCCTACATCGACCAACCGATAATCGGAAAAGAGCAGTTCGAAATGTTGAAAGATGGCATCGGAATCGTGAACGCTTCACGGGGAGGAATCATCGACGAATTGGCACTGATCGACGCATTGGATCGTGGTAAGGTCGCTTTTGCGGGTCTAGACGTGTTCGAAAACGAGCCCACCCCCCGAGCCGAGTTGCTGGCCCACCCTAAAGTGTCCTTGACACCCCATATCGGTGCAGCCACGTTGGAAGCTCAGGAGCGGATTGGTGAGGAACTCGCACAACTGATTATCGAAGCATTAAAAAGCTAAAACGGCGTCGTTACACCTTGCCACAAAGCGGTAAGCACGGTGGCGAAGATCGACGCTTTTGTTAACTTTGCGCCTCGCGTACAGCTAGGCATGGCGCGTCGCCAATTAAATTTTGAATAACAAATTCGGATGAAAGTACTAAAATTCGGAGGTACCTCCGTTGGGAGTGCAGAACGCATCAAGTCGTTGCTCCAAATCATCAAACCAGCGGAAAGGCAAATAGTCGTGTTGTCTGCTGTGTCGGGCACAACAAACGCCCTCGTCGAAATTGCTAAGGCCTATACGGATGGCGATAAGAAACAGGCAGGTAAGCTGATATCCGAATTGTATGACAAGTATAACGCGCTCATCCGCGAGCTGTTCAGCTCGGAGCAAGGTCTGCAAAACGGTCAGGAACTAATTGATTACCATTTCGATTTAATTCGTTCGTTCGGCAACCAGCCTTTCACCCCAGTTGATGAGAAAATCATCCTGGCCCAGGGCGAACTTATTTCCACGACACTGTTCCATTTTCACCTGACGGAAATTGGAGTGCGCTCCAAACTGCTGCCCGCGCTGGATTTCATGAAGATTGATGAAGACAACGAACCCCGGATCGATTATATCCGCGAGCACCTTGGGGAGCTGCTGACGCAATCAAGCGACCACAACTTCTTCATTACGCAGGGATACATCTGCCGTAATTCCTTCGGCGAGATCGACAATCTACGTCGCGGTGGAAGTGACTACACGGCGTCGCTAATCGGGGCAGCCCTTCAGGCGGATGAAATTCAGATTTGGACGGATATCGATGGCATGCATAATAATGACCCTCGGCTGGTCAAGGGCACGCGTCCCATCTCGCACCTCAGTTTCGACGAGGCAGCCGAACTAGCTTATTTCGGAGCGAAGATCCTGCACCCGCAATGCGTGTTCCCAGCCCAGCGTTTCAATGTGCCCGTCCGTATTTTGAATACGATGGAACCTGAAGCACACGGTACGCTCATTAGCCGAGACGTGCTGTCAAGAAACACGGTAACTTCCGTTGCTGCCAAAGACGGTATCGTAGCTATCCGTGTTCATTCTTCACGTATGTTATTGGCTTACGGTTTTTTGCGTCGCTTATTTGAAGTGTTTGAGCGCTATAAAACTCCGATTGATATGATCACCACCTCTGAGGTGGCGGTGTCACTGACGATTGAGGATACCAAACATTTAGATGATATCGCTCGGGAATTGCAGGACTTCGGGCGCGTGGACATCGATCGCGACCAAACGATTGTATGCGTGGTTGGCGATTTCGATCAGGAAGGGCACGGCTATGTGGCGCGCGTATTGGACGCCGTGAAGCACCTACCCGTTCGCATGGTTTCCTACGGAGGCAGCGACCACAACATTACGCTGCTGGTACGCACTTCCGATAAGGTAGAAACGCTTCGCTCGTTGCATAATCGGCTTTTTTAAAACTCGAATAAAACGGATATGTTTGACGCTACGCTTGTTTCGGCGTTTTCGGATAAGGAAACCCCTTTTTATTATTACGATGTAAACCTGTTGCAGCGCACGCTGGAGGAGGCGAGGCGCGTGTCATCAGCTTACGGTTTTCACGTGCACTATGCATTGAAAGCGAATTTTAACCCGCGCGTGTTGGACGCGATCCAAAAGGTAGGTTTTGGCGCGGATTGCGTGAGTGGCAATGAAGTGAGGGCGGCTGTGGAAGCCGGATTCGCGGCGGATCAGATTGTGTTTGCAGGTGTGGGAAAAGCGGATAAGGAAATTATTTATGCGCTCGAACATGATATTTTTGCCTTTAACGTCGAGTCTATCGAAGAACTTTTCGTTATCGACGAATTGGCAGGTGCGTTGGGCAAGAAGGCCAATGTAGCCTTACGGATTAACCCCAATGTGGATGCGCAGACGCACCAGTACATCACGACCGGGCTGGACGAAAACAAGTTCGGAATCGCGCATTGGCAGCTTAACGATACCATCGCGGCGCTCCAACAGTGTGCCAACCTTAATTTGGTGGGTATCCACTTTCATATTGGTTCACAGATCGTGGATCTCAATGTGTTTAAAAGCTTGTGCGTTAAGGTTAATGAGCTGAATAAGTGGTTTAACGATCGCGGGTATCGCCTGCGCGTATTGAACGTAGGTGGCGGGCTGGGCGTGGACTACCATCATCCGGACACGAACAGTATCCCCGATTTTGAAGGATATTTTGGCATTTTCGAAAAATTCCTAGAGCGGATGCCGGGGCAGGAGGTGCATTTTGAATTGGGAAGAGCGCTTGTATCACAATGCGGAGCGCTGGTTAGCCGGGTGCTGTACGTAAAGAATGGTCTCAAGAAGAATTTCTTGATCCTGGATGCCGGCATGACCGAATTGATGCGCCCGGCGCTGTACCAAGCGTACCACAAGATTGAGCGGTTGAGCGAATCTTCCGCTACAGACGGCGATAACCTCGTTAGCTACGACGTAGTAGGGCCAATCTGTGAAAGCACCGACTGTTTCGGTAAGGAGGTCTTGTTGCCGTTGTCGAGCCGCGGAGACCTCATCGCTATCCGCACGGCCGGCGCCTATGGCGAGGTTATGGCGTCGCGGTATAATCTTCGTGAAGAATTGCGCTATGTATTTAGCGACGAAGTGTAAGGAATAATCGTGGCTTGCTGATTCCTAGTAAAGCTAATTATCGTGGCCTGACCCGATAATCATAAACATCGCTAATTTTGACGATAATTCAAGTTATCGTTATTTTTAGCGATGTTTTTTTATTGTTCCCCAGAAATCACGATGTTTGTGTTATGATCGCGGTAATCAAAGGGGACATCGTGGATTCGCGCAAGCTAAGCGACCCCGACAAATGGTTGGTGCCCCTGAAGAAACTCCTGGGCCAATGGGGCAAGGCGCCCGCACAATGGGAAATCATGTGGGGCGATTTTTTTCAGCTAGAGGTAGTAAATCCCGCCGACGCCTTGGAGAAAGCCTTAGCAATCAAAGCGCTCGTCAAGTGTACCGAACCGAGTGATTCACATAAGAAGATAAGCCCGATTGACGTACGCATGGCCATTGGTATCGGCGAGCGGACCCACGTCGGCAAGTCGATTTCGGAGAGCAACGGCTCGGCTTTTATTTATTCTGGTGAAAAATTCGACCGCCTGAAGCGCGAGCGTACCACGTTAGCTATCCAAAGCCCTTGGCCCGCGTTCGATCGCGAAATGAACCTGTATTTCCGACTGGCAAACACATTTATGGACAGTTGGTCGATTACGTCAGGCGAGCTCGTCGGTACGTTGCTCCAACATCAGGGGGCAACGCAGCAAGAAATTGGCGACATATTGCACATCAAGCAAAACTCCGTAAGTGATCGATGGCGTCGTGCGCATGTCGACGAATTGTTGGAATTGTTAGCCATGTATCGGCACAAAATTAGCCAGTATAACGTATGATTATCCTGCTCAAGCTTATTCTGGCCCACCTGATTGGGGATTTCGTGCTTCAGCCGCGGAGCTGGGTGCGCCACAAGGAAACGCATAAGCTACGATCTTGGGCGTTTTACGTACACGTTTTGCTCCATGGGGCGTTGGTCATGCTCGTGTTGTGGGATTGGGGCAGTTGGAGCATGGCCGTTTCTCTTATGTTGCTCCACGGCGTCATCGATGCCACGAAACTATACGCGCAACTGCCCAAGACCAAGGTGCGTTGGTTCGCGATCGACCAATCGCTGCACCTCTTGTCGCTTATCGGCGTTTGGCTCGCCTGGACAAGGCCCGAGCTCCGAGTGGTGGAGGTCTTTCAGAACCCCGTGGTATGGCTATATGCCACGGCGCTTGTTTTTCTCACAGCCTCGGCGGGCATCATCATCCAAGTACTGCTGTCGAAATGGTCAACCGACCTAATCCGGAAAGAAACAGAAGAGAAGTCCCTCATCAGCGCGGGGAAGTACATCGGCATCCTGGAACGCGTGCTGGTTTTTGTGTTCATCGCCACCGATCATTGGGAAGCGGTAGGATTCCTGATGGCCGCCAAGTCGGTATTCCGATTTGGAGATTTGAAGGAATCTAAGGACCGGCAACTGACGGAATATATACTCATCGGGACCTTGCTCAGCTTTGGAATAGCGATTCTAGTCGCGCTTGGCGTCTTGCAAATCGTGGCAACGCTGTAATTCGCATGAGCAATTTCCGAAAATCGGGATGATTCGCTTTGCCTGATGCTTAATTTGTCTTATTTTAACCCATTCATACACATATAATAAACAATGAATATCATGCACGTAACTAAACGACTTTTTGTCTTTTGCCTGCTTGCCGGAAGCACTGCGGGGCTATCGTCCGCCAATGCGCAGCAAGGCCCGAAAGAGGCCAGCCAATTAATTGGGCGCTGGAACATAACGATTGAAGAAAATGGGAAAGCGCTCCCTGCTTGGTTAGAGGTGCGCAAATCGGGGCTCAGCAGGCTGGTCGGTAGCTTTGTAGGCACGCATGGCAGCGCGCGGCCCGTCGCCGAAGTGAAGTTTGACAAAGGCAATTTTCGGTTTGCCATTCCGCCACAATGGGAGGAAGGCGTCCTGGATTTGACGCTGTTTGGGGAGCTAACCGAAACTGGGATCGCTGGAACGATGATTAGCCCTAACGGGCAACAGCATGCGTGGACGGGCGTCCGAGCGCCAGCGTTGAACCGTCAATCAGAACCCGTATGGGGGCAACCTATTGAAATCTTCAACGGACGCGACCTGAACGGCTGGTATGCCGACGCGCCCACCAACCAGTGGACGGTACGTGACGGGATCCTCACCAACCCCAAGGCGGGCTCCAATTTGATTACCGAACAGAAATTTGAAGACTTTAAGCTTCGTGTCGAGTTCCGCTTTCCCAAAGGGAGCAACGCAGGTGTATACCTGAGGGGCCGCTATGAGGTGCAAATTGAGGATAGCCCCCGCGACGCGCATCCCGATGCACTCTTGTATAGCGGAGTTTATGGCTTCATTACGCCCAGCGAAATTACCTCACCCGGACCGGACGTTTGGCACACCTATGACATTACCCTCGTCGGTCGAAAAGTCACGATCGTCGCAAACGGCAAAACGGTGATCAGCAACCAGGAAATCCCGGGAATCACGGGTGGGGCTCTCGACAGCAATGAAGGGGAGCCTGGTCCGATATACTTGCAAGGTGACCACGGTCCGGTAGAGTTTAGAAAGATCGTCATTACGCCAGCGCGTTAGCGCCTATGCATTTTGAACGAAATGGCTTTTTGAGCAATGTATGGCATCGGCAGATTCGGCTCCGCGCAAGCCGAATCTGTTTGCTAAAACGACGATTTTTTCGTACCTTTGAATGACGAATTTTAAGACGATAATGAGCGAGGAAAATAAGAATACACCAGGCGGCAAGCAGGAAAATCCGGATGCCAATCCAGAGACCAACTCCGCCGAACAACCTGCCCAGACAACCACACAAGACAAGGATCAATCCAACTACTCTGCAGACAATATCCAGGTTCTGGAAGGGCTGGAAGCCGTTCGGAAACGGCCTTCCATGTACATCGGCGATACGGGCGTAAAAGGCCTGCATCACTTGGTGTATGAAGTTGTCGACAACTCGATTGACGAGGCGGTAGCCGGCTATTGCGACGATATCCGTGTGACCATCCACAAAGACAACTCCGTGACCGTGGAAGACAACGGGCGGGGTATCCCTACCGGAATCAATAAGAAGGAAAATAAGTCGGCGCTGGAACTCGTGATGACCGTTCTGCACGCCGGCGGCAAATTTGACAAGGATACCTATAAGGTGTCTGGCGGTTTGCACGGTGTGGGCGTTTCCTGCGTTAACGCCCTGTCCACGGTATTGATCGCCGAGGTGCATAGGGAGGGGAAAGTGTTTGTGCAGGAATATCACCAAGGTAAGCCGCAGTACGAGGTGAAAACTATCGGAGAAAGCGAACGGACGGGTACGAAGGTAACGTTCAAACCCGACCCAGCGATTTTCACCACCACTACCGCTTACAATTACGACACGTTGGCGAGTCGTCTGCGCGAACTGGCGTTTTTGAATAAAGGCATTCGTCTGACCCTCACGGACGAACGGGAAGTCCAGGAAGAAGGCGGCTTTTTGTCCGACACTTTCCTGTCCGAAGGCGGACTGCGGGAGTTCGTGGGATTTTTAGATGGCACTAGACAGCCCTTGATTCCTGAGCCGATTTATGTCGAAGGCATTAAGTCGGGCACGCCCGTGGAGCTGGCCCTACAGTACAATGAAACGTATTCTGAAAACGTCCATTCCTATGTCAATAACATCAACACGATTGAAGGTGGCACGCATGTGGCAGGATTTAGGCGTGGGCTAACGCGTACCCTCAAAGCGTATGCGGATAAATCAGGTTTGTTGAAAAACCTGAAAATCGAGATAACCGGGGATGACTTCCGCGAAGGATTGACCGCGGTCATTTCCGTGAAAGTTGCCGAACCTCAGTTTGAAGGCCAAACCAAAACCAAGCTGGGTAACAGTGAGGTCATGGGTGCCGTCGACCAAGCGGTGGGCGAGGCATTAGGATATTACCTGGAAGAACACCCTAAGGAGGCGAAAACCATCGTTCAGAAGGTTATCATTGCTGCGCAGGCACGTGCGGCTGCGCGCAAAGCCCGCGATATGGTGCAACGCAAAAGCGTGCTCGGCGGAAGCGGTTTGCCGGGCAAATTGGCCGATTGTGCGAATAGTGATCCCTCCAAGTGCGAAATTTACCTAGTCGAGGGTGACTCGGCAGGCGGTACGGCCAAACAGGGTCGCGACCGGGAGTTCCAGGCCATTCTGCCCTTGCGGGGTAAAATCCTCAACGTAGAGAAAGCCATGGAGCACAAAATCTACGAAAACGAGGAAATCAAAAACATGTTTACGGCTTTGGGTGTCAGCATCGGGACGGAGGAGGACGCGAAAGCCCTGAATCTTGAAAAGCTTAGATACCATCGGGTCATCATCATGACGGATGCCGACGTTGACGGGTCGCACATTACCACGCTAATCCTCACGTTCTACTTCCGCTACATGAAGGAATTGATCGAAAAAGGTTATGTCTACATCGCTACACCGCCGCTCTACCTGGTCAAGAAAGGTAAGGAACAGGAGTATGCATGGAACGACGACCAACGTGATGCCGCCATTCAGCGACTTAAGGGTGCAGGACGCGACGACAGCGTACACGTACAACGTTACAAAGGCTTGGGTGAGATGAACGCCGAACAGCTCTGGGAAACTACCATGAATCCAGAGACAAGGACGCTGCGCAGAGTGACGATTGAAAGCGCAGCGGAAAGCGACCGTATCTTCTCCATGCTCATGGGCGATGAGGTGGCGCCACGTCGTGAGTTTATCGAACGCAATGCCAAGTACGCGCGTATCGACACCTAACCAGCAATCATTTATCCAGTATAGATAAAGGGAAAGCGCTCGCAATCGGGCGCTTTTTTTTATGGGTCACATTTCCTGCGGCGTTGATCGACGAAAGGAAGTTCGCTCATTCGCAATGTTCCAAGGACGCCCGTATTTCTTCCGTTGTGAAAATGGGCATCTCATTGCCGAAGGAATTGCTGATATAGGTAAGCACGTAGGCGATATCCGTAGCGGTGAGTTGAGGTGTGCCGGGCATAGGTGTGTCGTACGTTACGCCGTGCACCATAATCTCGCCGGACAGACCGTGCTTGACCCAGCACGCCAATTGCTCGCGATTATCCTCCAAATACGAAAGGTCTGTGAGCGGGGGATAGAGCGTTCCTAAGCCCTCGCCGCTAGTGCCGTGACAGTTTTGGCAGTGGGTAGCGTAGACGTTTTTTCCGTTGATGATGTACTGGGCTTTGCGAATCGAATGCTGATCTTGGCACGCCCACAGCGCCCAATAGCAAAGCGCTATACCGAAAATAACTAAGCCTGTGCGCAAACGCATGTCATTCTAGATGTCGGACGCGTCATTAACGTGTCTGTTCGTATTCTTTCAGGAGGATAGCCAACTCTTCAAACAACACCTCCACCTGTTGGTCGTTGGTGCCGTCGTATGCGCCTCGGATGTGCCTATCCTTATCCACGAGGATAAAGTACCCGCTATGGTCGTATCCACCGGGTGCGGTATCGTCTTCCTTGGTGTAGACCATATAGTGGTCTGATATTCCATAGATCGCTTCCTTGCTGCCCGTCACGAATTGCCAGCGCTGATCAGTGACGCCGAGCTTCTCGGCGTAGGCTTTCAACACGGAAGGGTGGTCATATTTAAAGTCGATGCTATGGGAAAGAAATTTGACGCGGTCGTCGTTCGCATACTGTTGGTATACCTTCAGCAGGTTGCGCTGCATGGTGGGGCAGATGCTCGGACAATGGGTAAAGAAGAAATTAGCAATGTACGGCCCGCTTTCGAAATCCTTGTTTGAAATCAGCACGCTGTCCTGGTTGAGGAATTCGAAATCCGGGATTTGCTGGTATATCGTGTCTATGACAGTCTGCCCGTCGATGGTTTTAGTGACGGGCTCGCGGTGGCCCAGGATGGGCAGCGTGCGTTCAGGCGAGCTCGTGCAGGCGGCCATGCCCAAAGCGAAGGTCAAGAACAGGACGAACGCTCGAGAAGTTTTTTGCATGAAGCGGAATATCTTAAAATGTGGGTACTATACTCGGAATGGTGTTTTTATAACCTAAAGAAACTGCGCGAGCTTTTCGGTGATTTGGGCCGCCGCTTCATCAAACTGGATTTTCATCGCTTCCATTTTTTTTACTTCGTCAGCGTAGTACGCTTCGCGTTCCTCACTGGTAGGGAAGTCGACATCCGGGTCGAATTCGTGCATCCACGTGGACATAACATCGTTGGCGTTATTTAGATTTGTTTTCAACGCCGTTAACTCCGCGCGCGTGTGCACGGTGTCCAGTCCCGGGTGCTCCGCTTCCAATGCGCTGAGATTGGCTAATAGCGAATCAATTTGCATGGTCGTTCGGTCGAACCTGCTCACCTGCGGCATAATTTCATCATGGATGGCGATCGCTTCATCGCGCAGGGCGTTCGCCTTACCGGCGTCCACGCCGCTGTTGCAGGCAAAAAATGCCGTTCCGGCTATTGCAAATAACAAAAATGTCTTCTTCATAACATGAGTTTTTGTTTTCGGATTGTCTCATCCAGTTAACAAGCGCCGTCTTGTTTTTGTTTATCTGACCGCGCTGCGAAAAGGCCTTGTATACGGGCAAACTTACGCAAAAGTAGCTGGACTTGCAATGTACGGCCTGGGTGTCTGGCTACCGGCGAGGTCGAATTAGGAAGGTTCGGCGGCCGCTTTTTCGACAAAATACTCGTCCGCTCCGTCGTGTTTGACCGCGAGCACGCCCGCGAGGATGAGGTCGACGAGCAGGCGCTGTGTTTTACGGCGGGAGAGCCGCAAATGTTGGCACAGCTCGCGCAGGCGTGGGCGGCTATGGGTTTGGAAATACGCAAGGAGTTCGCGTTCTTTCTCGCCGTAGTTGATGAGCGTGCCTTGTGAGTCGTGTTGTCGTCGAAGGACGTCTACCACTACCTTGCCGGCTAGGATGCTCTCATCGGCTACACGGATGTACACCCACCATTTACCATCTTCGCTTTGGGCATAGTGGGGCTTGGCATCGCTTTCCGCAATTTCGGCAATGAGGACTAGCTTCTCGTCCACTAGGTGCTCGCTAAACGAAATGTCTACGGCCGGACGGCAATAGACGGCGGCGGCGCGCTCAAGCATGTATTTGTCTTCGTCCTCATGCTTGACGCCTTTCACTTTACCGTCGTCCGCCACGCCCACCAGTAGGCGTCCACCTTTGTGATTGGCAAATGCTACGAGGGTTTTGGCGATTTTTTCAAAACCACTTATTTTGTTTTTGAAATCGAGTTGCTCGCCTTCGCCCTGATAAATAAGCGATTTGATGTTGTACACGGTTAGTTGGTTTTTTCGGTAGCGGCCGCGAGTGCGTCCATGCCTACAAACGAACGGTTGCGGATATAGACTTCGTTTTCGGCTTCGGCACACAAGACTCCGTTGCGATCTACCACGGATATTTTAAAGGTTTTGGTGAATTTGCCGATAGATTGCAAAGCCGCTTCGGCTTCAGCGATATCGGCGGGCAAAATCTGGATTTGGATGCTGAGCGAATTGTAGGCGGGCTTGACGAATCGGATCGCGCTGCTCTTTAGCCATACCACGGTATCATACCCTTTCCGCTTCAATAACTGATCGAACAGGAGTGGGTAAAAAGGGTCCGTAGCAGCGAAGATGGTGCCGCCAAAAATGGATCCATTCGAATTGCGGTTCAGTAGGCTCCGCGATACATGGATGTCCACCTGTTGGAAATCAGGGTGGAAACGACGAACCCATATCCGCTGAAAAAAGAGGAGCGGATACAACCGCAGCGCCCACGTGAGCATACGAGCCGATACTTTCATCATGGCTAAAGTTAACCAAAAAAATGTAAGCCGGAAAGCAATTCGGCACCTGGCAAACAGTCGGAGGCCAGGGACTTAGGCAGCTACGCGAAGGCGCAGGCACTCATCGATTGGGGCATTTTTTGCAGCGCTTTCCCTTTTTGTATTTCTTGCAGCACTTCTTGAAGTCGATGCACCCATGGCACGAAAAGGGATTGAGACCCTTGAAGTGCTCTAGGTTGAGTTCCACCGCTGGATGAATTTCTTGATCGTCGCGCAACATCACATGCAAATCTGTCCGGCGCAAATATACGTTTATTATGTAGAAAGATTCTAATTAAGGGGATTCTTTTATCGCCATGTGTGGAACTTTGCCTTCTTTCGCTTCCAGGAGTCGGTCGCTTTTTTACCACACCCGTGCGCTCGCTTACGGCTAGTCGTTTGATTTTTAGGGAGAATTTCACTATTTTGTCAGCACGGCGTAGCTAAAGGTCCAATTATAAACGTACAGCCATGATTCGAAAAGTTGTAAATGACGCAAGGGAAGCCATCGCCGACATTCCTGATGGTGCCACACTGATGTTAGGCGGCTTCGGCTTGTGTGGTATCCCCGAAAATTGCATCGCCGAACTCGTTGCTAAGGGCGTGCAAAACCTGACGTGCATCTCCAATAATGCGGGCGTTGATGACTTTGGCATCGGGCTAATGCTGAAAAAGCGGCAAGTAAAGAAAATGGTTGCTTCTTACGTTGGGGAGAATGCCGAATTCGAGCGGCAGTTGCTCAGTGGCGAATTGGAGGTGGAACTGATACCGCAGGGTACGCTCGCCACGCGTTGCATGGCGGCTGGATACGGTATGCCTGCCATATTTACACCGGCCGGCGTGGGCACTGAAGTTGCCGAAGGCAAAGAGGTGCGTCAGTTCAATGGCAAGGACTATTTGATGGAGCTGGCCTTAGAGGCTGATTTCGCGCTTGTTAAGGCGTGGAAAGGCGACACGGCCGGAAACCTGATGTACCGCATGACGGCTCGGAACTTCAATCCGATTATGGCCATGGCTGGAAAAATAACCATCGCGGAGGTAGAAGAACTAGTCGAGGTTGGCGAGTTGGATCCTGACCACATCCATACACCCGGCATTTACGTGCATCGGATATTCCAGGGCACCGACTACGAAAAGCGCATCGAACAACGCACAGTGAGGGAACCGTAGCGTTCTAACGAGCAAAACGAACTATAAGCATCATGTTGGACAAAAACGGAATCGCGAAGCGAATAGCGAAAGAGGTCAAGGACGGCTATTACGTCAATCTGGGTATCGGCATACCTACTTTGGTGGCTAATTACATTCCCGATGACCTAAACGTGGTGCTGCAGTCCGAAAATGGTCTCCTCGGCATGGGCCCGTTTCCGTGGGCCGGTGACGAGGATGCCGACCTGATTAATGCCGGCAAACAGACGATTACCATGTTGCCCGGATCGGCGGTATTTGATTCGGCGATGAGTTTTGGGATGATCCGTGCCCAGAAAGTGGATCTGACAATACTGGGGGCCATGGAGGTGTCTGAGTTTGGGGACATTGCCAATTGGAAGATACCCGGCAAGATGGTTAAGGGCATGGGCGGCGCCATGGACTTGGTGGCCTCGGCCAAGCAAATCATCGTTGCCATGCAGCAAGTAAACAAGGCGGGAGAAAGCAAGCTGCTGTCGCAATGCACGCTGCCACTCACCGGCGTACGGTGTATTCGTAAGGTCGTGACAGAAATGGCTGTTTTTGACATCGACGTGGACAAGGGCGGATTTATTCTCCGCGAGCGCGCCCCTGGCGTAAGTGTCGATCAAATCCGTAACGCTACGGCAGGCAAATTCATTGCGTCTGACGATGTGCCTGAGATGGACTTGAGCTAACCCCAAGTGTTCGCTTCAGCTCGGCAGCGATTGCGTTCGTTTCGCGTATGATGTTTTCGGGATCGTCCGTGTTGTTGATAATAATCCTATCGCAACTGTGGCGATAAGGGACGAGGTATTCGTTATAGGCGGGTACCACGTGGTTGACCCACTTGTACCGCACATCTTCCTCAAAATAACCCCGTTCGATCAAGTCGCGTCGTAGCCGGCGTTTCAACGCTATCTCCTCGTCTGCCGCTAGGAATATCCGCTCGTCCAGCATGGCATTCACTTCGCTGTAATGGAAAATAAAGAGTCCCTCAACGATGAGAATGGGGGCTGGCTTAATTTCCAGTATTTTCGGCTTCAACGCGGGGTTATTAAACGTGTATTCCTCTTTGACGATGGTTTTCCCCTCCATCAAGCTTTGGATGTCTCGATAGAACGCGTCGCGGTCGATGGCCGTCGGCAAGTCGAAGTTGTATAGTTTGTTTTCTTCCTGGGTTTTGGTGTTGGCGGGTATATAATAGTCATCCTGGGAGATGAGCGTCACTTCATGTGGTTCAAAATGGTGCAGAAAGCACTTTAGAAAGAAGGTTTTTCCCGATCCGCTGCTCCCTGCTATACCTATTACATACGGTTTTTCTGTCATTTCTTCACGCAAACTAGGTCGGGATTAATTCTCAACGGGCGCGCCATAGGCGATTTCGATTTGGAACCGACGATCTAGCACCCCAATTTGCGACGCCGCTGACTTGGAAATGACGATCAGCGCGTCTCGGGTTTCGGCGTTCTCCGCAAATTTCCCCACGACCTTCACAAAGGTGGTGAGCTTGGTCATGGGATTCGTTATTTTAATGACGGTACCCACGGGGGCCGTTTGGTGCAGGGCTAGCATGTTACCCGCTTCCTGGTTGAGGTTGTCCATCCAGACACCCACGCCTCGGTCATTATGCTCTCGTATTCCAAAACGGTTGGGCTGCGGGGTTACCGCTTCATCCGTCTCACCGTCAACGAGGACATCGCCTAAATCCGGGCCGGCTTCGTCGACGGAGGGTGGTTCCGGGATCTCGTTGTGGGGCACTTTCAGCAGGAGTCCGCTTTGAATCGTATCGGATGTGAGGCCGTTGGCACGCTTAATTGAGCCTACGGAAGTCCGGAAGCGTTGCGATACTGCAAATAGCGTTTCTTTGGGGCCAACTTTATAAACGGTGTACTCGCCAATTTCCTCATCGCTGAGCGGCACGGGTGTATTGTCGGCAACGGTGTCCGGTGCGGGTTCGGTTGCTGCAGCCTCGCGTATCCTACCCGTAGGTACATACAGGGTATCACCGATTTTCAGCGGCTTGTTATTGTTGGCTTCGATCAAGGAAGCTACTGACGTGTTATATAGACGGCTGATGCCGAAATAAGTTTGCTTTGCTTTGATGCGATGCACGATCATTTCCTCCCCATTGCGCACCTCCACCCCGATGGAGTCCCGTGCCGCGCTATGGGCTTGGACGGTCACTGCGCTGGCCATAGTCGCGATTAGTAAAGTGATGGCCAATTTTATCCTGACTGCCCGTTGATTTTCTTCTCTCATATTTTCCTGCAATTATACTAAATACGAAACAATTTCTTGTTTATTGCCACCAATAAAGAATAGTTGGCGGTCGATTACGAAAAATATTTCCGGCACCATCTTTTCCAATCCGGTCATGAGCGTACGCGTTTCGAGTAGGTCAAGCTGTTGGGTAATAAATAGTTTTACGGCAAAGCCATCGTCTTGCCGTACGTGGAATGCCCATCCGTCCTTGTCACCAAAGGGGAAGTGAAACACGGTTCCCACAACGCAGTGGCTTGTCGCGATTGCGTCGGGCAGATTCGTAGTAGGGGTGGGCAGGAGAATTTCGGACTGGCTGGGTGGTTTCGTTACGGTATGGGGACTATCCATTGCTTGGCCCGTCAATATGTCCAAATAGGCGTCATAACCACTTGCAATGTTGCGGGGCCGCGCGTAGATGCTGCCAGCTTGCATCGCCATGAAGGTATGGCTGAAGTTTTCCCAGCGCGTTTCGCCAGACGTGCATGACAGGCACGCGATCCCGGGCGCGTTGGGCTCCCGTTGGCCCATAGCCCGCAGCAGGAGGCATCCCTCGGCAATCCCGGCCATCGTCCACTGTCGATCACCGTAGGCGCGCTCGTGAACCCAGGAGTAGCCATCCGTGTATCGGATCACAGAGAATGCGGGTAGGCCACCTTCCGGCGAGCGACTTTCGATGGCGAGCGTCTTTGCCGCCGTGTCTGCTTCGATCCGCCAGATGACGCCGGAAAAACTTTTCGCGAATATGGTTTTTAACGTATATTTATCCATTATTTTCCATCCGTTGTGTGTGCTAACGGTCGCATGCTGCTGCGTGGGCCCTAAAATAAAAACGATTTGTCTGAAATACCCAATCCAATATGTTAAGTTCTCCAATTAGCCGTCCGCGGCGGGTTATTTTCCAAAGCTTATTTTTCTTGTTGGCGCTGTGCGCCACCGTGCAGGCGCAGGAAATATACCGATTCGATATCAAAGAGGATATCGGCCCCAATTCCTGGCGTACCGTAAAGAATGCGTTCGACCAAGCGCACGAGCGAAATGCCGATGTTGTTTTTATCGAAATGAATACCTTCGGCGGAATGGTCAATTTTGCAGATTCCATTCGTAGTGCCATACTCGATTCACCGATTAAGACGATTCTGTATGTCAACCACAACGCAGCGTCGGCTGGGGCGTTGATTGCATTGGCGGCAGACCGAATTTACATGAGTAAGGGTTCAAGCATGGGAGCGGCAAGCGTAGTCAATCAGGAAGGTGAACTGATGCCTGAAAAATACCAGTCCTATTTGCGCGGGCTGATGCGGGCCACTGCCGAGGCCAACGGGCGCGACCCACGCATCGCGGAGGCATTCGTTGATCCGGACGTCGACCTGCCGGAGGTAAAACCAACCGGAAAAGTCTTGACGCTAACCTCGAAAGAAGCCGTGCGATATGGAATGGCAGATGCCGAGGTGAATACGGCAGCCGAGATTTTTGAGATGGAGGGCATCACCAGCCCGCAGGTAACGACCCACCGAATCACCACGATTGATCGTATTATCGCTTTCCTGATTAACCCGGCCGTTAGCGGCGTCCTGATCTTGCTCATCATTGGAGGCATCTATTTCGAGATGCAGTCGCCAGGCATTGGTTTTGCCATTGTGGTTGCCATTGTTGCCGCCGTCTTGTTTTTTGCGCCGCTTTATATCCAAGGCTTGGCGGACAATTGGGAGATTGCTCTTTTTGTCCTTGGTATTATCTTGATATTATTGGAATTATTTGTCATCCCAGGGTTCGGCATCGTCGGGATATTGGGTATCATCAGCTTGGTGTGCAGCCTGGCTTTCAGTATGGTAGCCAACGACTTTTTCGATTTCCAGATCTCGCAACCTGGCGTGTTGCTCAACTCGTTCCTAATCGTCGTTATCTCCATGACGTTGGCTACCGTCCTCATGGTGTTGTTCGGCAAGAGTCTCCTCAACACCCGCGCATTTAAGCGATTGGTGCTCCAAGACGAGCAACGGTCCGTAGAAGGGTATACGGCGTCCCTACGCAACCAAGAGCTAGTCAACCGCGAAGGTATTGCCAAAACCGTCCTACGTCCCTCCGGAAAAGTCGAAATCGATGGCAAATGGTATGATGCCATCGCGTTGGATGGCTTTGTCGACGCGGGAGAAGAGATCTACGTCGAGAAGCACGAAAACTATAATCTCTTTGTAAGAATCAAACGTCCAGGGCAAAACGCTTAGCGGTTGTTAAACTTTTTTCGTATATTGATGTTATCCGTTTAACATCAATAAATACACGACATGATTCCAAAAGCGATAAGTTTAGAGGCTAAGAAACTGAAGCCTGTGGTCGACCACCTGAATGATTTGTTGGCCAATTACCACATCCATTACCAGAACCTCAGGGGGTGCCACTGGAACGTCCGGGGCAATAACTTTTTTACCCTGCACGCCAAGTTTGAGGAGCTCTACACCAATGCGCTGACCACCATTGACGAGTTGGCGGAGCGTATCTTGACCTTGGGCAAGTCGCCTTATAGTACCTTTAGCGATTATATTAAGCACGCCGAAATCAAAGAGGTCGATACGATAGGCATGAGTGATATTGATATGGTCAAGTCGATTATCGGCGACTTGGAGGTACTGATCGGGCATCAGCGCGATTTATTGGGAGTAACCGAAGAGGCTAGCGACGAGGGAACCAATGATATGATTAACGCCTTTATGCAGTTTAACGAAAAGCAGCATTGGATGCTGAGCGCGTTTGTCAATAAAGGTTAGCCCTTAAGGTCAAAACAGGAAAATATAAAAGCGGAAAGCCGGGATTTATCCCGGCTTTCCGCTTTTATAAATGAAAGAAACACAATCTTCGTTTTAGAACTTAAATCCAAGCGTCATGAACACGCGGTTGCGCGTATTATTAATGTCGGCCACGGGGCTGGCTAGACTTTCCAGTGTGTATGGGCTATGGCCGTATTCCTGCGTCACGTTTTGGTAAGCCAAGTCGATATACATGTTGTTAATTCGATAGCCTAGGCCTGCTGATACAAGCTGTGTGTGACTGTCAAAATCCTTGTAGGGGCCACCGTTGTAGCCAAATCCCGCGCGGGCCAGCAGGTTGTCCGTAAAGAGGTATTCGCCCCCCAACCGGAAATTGGCGCTCCCTTTCAATGTTTGGGCGATATCGGTGCCCATCATATCATCCGTATTCCGGTCGTTGGACGAGAATCGCATACTGGCATAGTCCACGAACTCCACGTCGGCACTTACCAAGCCTCGGCCGAAAAGCACCGCTACCCCGCCATTGAACCGATAAGGCGAACGATATTTGTAGTCAAAGTAGGTTTCCTCCCATTCATCGTAGTCGGTAAACGAGGTGGTTTCTCCATTCAGTTGGTCGTTCTCGATATAGAACCGGTCCGAAAAATCGTTCGTCATCTGATACCAGGTAGGAGTGGTGGCGGATAGACCCACTTGAAGCATGGGCGTGGGTTTGAAGATCACGCCGAGTTTGGCGTTTACGCCATTGCCGCGTGTAGCGGAAACGTACTCATTGTCATAATAGTAATTCGACTGGAGCAAATTATAATAAATGGGGTCGGACTGATCCGTAAACCGGGACCCTGGGTTTTGAGTGACGATATAGCTGTAATCCTCGATGATGCCGTCTTCCATATATAGGTGCTCGAAGCGGTGGTTAATGCGTGCAAAGCCCACGCTGGCGCCGATATAGAGGAAGTTTCCATAGTTAGCACCGAATGACAAGTTCGTTTCCGACTGGATCCCTTGCTCGGTATTGTACACCTCCTGCCGGTTGTCCAACATCGTCATCGGGATATCTCCACCGTTGCCGTGCTCGTCGATCATTCCCGCGGCCCATCCGAAGTCATTATATACCGAACCCGGCGTTTCTACCATTAAATCCGCAATGCTGCTTTCTGGGTTAATGCCGACATAGCCGGTCTTCGTATGGAAATTATTGGTTTGGGCATACGAAATCCCAATATTGAAGTTGAGCCACCCTTGGCTAAGGTTGGCTCCGCGTTGCTTGCGCACAGGCAGGTGGAAAACGGCCCCGGCATGGCTGATTATAAATTTGTCGATGTTTTGCTGCGTGGTTTCGCCAAAGTATGTCGCCTTATTGAGGTCGTTAAGGTAATCGAACCCGATATTGATGTCTGACTGGTTAAAAAATCCCAAACCCGCAGGATTTCCTCCGATTGAGCTCAAGTCGCCGCCCAGGGCGTTTTGTGCATTACCCATCGCCCGAAAACGTGCAGTGGCGCTTTGTTCGGGTTGCGAATAGCGGATTAAGTCATCGAGGTATTGCGCTGACACCGAAAGCGAAAAGCCGCCAAGGAAGAGGGCAGAGAGATATAGCTTTTTTATGTTCATAAGGTCGTGTTGAGGTAAATATACGTATTGGTACAAAAAAGGCCAACTAAGGGATCTGCTTGGTCATTTGCCCAAAATCGATGTTAGTTGGCCTTCATTAATCTTTATCGAGTGAAGGCAGGTTGCTTTTACCTGTTGCCCCGGCTACTGCCGCGGCTTGAGCTGCTTCCTGATGACGACCCGCGGCTTGAGCTTCCAGAGGATACTGACGATCCTCTGCTAGAGCTGCCACTAGAGATACTCGACCCGGATGAGCGTGCTGGTGCCGAAGGCCGAGCTTGGCTACTTGACGGTCTGGAGGCAGGTCTAGCTGCTGGCCTGCTGGATGCCGGCCGAGCCTGTTGTCCGGTAGGACGTGCCGCCGGACGGGCTTGCTGCCCTGCAGGCCGCGTAGCCGTTGGCCGTGCTTGTTGCGTAGCAGGACGACGCGCAGCGGGTCTGGCCTGCTGGCCTGCTGGCCGTGCGTTGGTGGCGCGTGTGGCACGGGTTGCCTCTCCCTGAGTCCGTGTGGTCGCCGTAGGTCGGGCGGTACGTGTATTGCCTACTGCGGTTCCACGCGAGGTGGCCGTACGTGTGGCCCGTGCCGCATCGCTTGTGCCACGGGTAGAAACAATGCGACCGTTATTGTCACGGGCAATGGCCGTGCGTGATGAAGCCGTAGCACTGCGTCCACCGGTGTTGGACCGTACGGCTGCCGTCCGCGTATTTGCACGGCGGTAGGCCGAATTGCGGGCAGTCATCGTACCGCGGTCGCGGTAGAAACCATAGCTAGGATAACCACCGTATCCACCATATCCCCAACGGTTATAGGAGTAAGGTCCCCAGTAGGAGTGGCCGTAATAGGGATAACCCCAACCCCAGACACCCGCGTAATAAGGGCTATACCAGCTGCTTCCCCAGCCGAGGTGCCAGCGGTTCAAACCCCACGGACTCCATCCGAACCCGAAGTGGAAACTCGGCGAATACCCATAATATCCCATGCCGTAGTAGCTAGTCCACGGGTCGAAAAATGGCGAATAATATCCGATGCCTGGCGTGCTGTAATAAAAGCGGTTAATTCGGCTGGTATACTCCAAGTCGTCGTATTCGTCAGCATAATATTCGTTAGCATAGGATTCGCTGTCGGCGTATTCGTCGCCATAATAGGCATCGTCGTAATCCGCTTCATCTGTATATTCCTCTACCGGACCGTCATAATAATAGTCTGGGCTTTGATAACTCCGCTCGGAAGCACGGGCGTTGCTGTTGTACACATCATCGCTAAACGTGCGTTGTTGCGTGGCACAGGAACCCATAAGCACCAGAGTGGTGAGGGCTAGGGCGCTTGTTATCAATCTGTTCGTTTTCATCGTGTGTCCTTTCAATTTGTATGAAGCTTGTGCTTTTACTAGTTTAGACCCGTTTAGCGGGGATAGGTTTAATGTGGCGTTTAAAAAATTATTGCCTAAATACACGAAAACCGTCTACCTTTGCGGCAGCCACGTTTTTGAGGCAATGTTACAATAATTTTTCGTTTTTATTATGAGCAAAGGGATTACGAGCCGGGCAACCGACTATTCGCAATGGTACAATGAGTTGGTAGTGAAAGCTGATTTGGCAGAACATTCTGCTGTTCGCGGATGTATGGTGATCAAGCCGTACGGCTATGCGATCTGGGAAAAAATGCAGGCAGCCCTCGACAAGATGTTTAAGGATACAGGGCATAGCAATGCTTATTTCCCCTTGTTTATCCCCAAGTCTTTTTTCTCGAAAGAGGCTTCGCACGTCGAGGGTTTTGCGACCGAATGCGCGGTGGTGACTCACTACCGTCTGAAGAACGACGGAAGTGGCAACATCATTGTAGACGAAGACGCCAAACTAGAAGAAGAGCTCATTGTGCGGCCTACCTCCGAAACGATTATCTGGAATACATATAAAGGCTGGATCGAATCCTATCGGGATCTGCCCATCCTAGTCAATCAGTGGGCTAACGTCGTGCGCTGGGAAATGCGCACCCGGCTGTTTCTGCGTACGGCGGAATTTCTTTGGCAGGAGGGGCACACCGCCCACGCCACCCGCGAGGAAGCTATCGAAGAAACCGAGCGCATGCTGGAGGTGTATGCTGATTTTGCGGAAAACTGGATGGCGATGCCGGTGGTGAAAGGCCGCAAGACCGAAAACGAACGTTTTGCCGGCGCACTGGATACCTACTGCATTGAGGCATTGATGCAGGACGGCAAGGCCCTGCAGGCGGGGACGTCCCATTTTCTGGGACAGAACTTTGCGAAAGCATTCGACGTTAAGTTTACATCAAAGGAAGGCAAACTCGATTACGTATGGGCGACATCCTGGGGCGTATCTACCCGGCTGATGGGCGCGCTGGTCATGGCGCACTCGGACGATGCCGGCCTGGTATTGCCGCCCAAGCTGGCTCCGATACAAGTAGTCATCGTGCCTATTTACAAATCGGCGGAAGATCTTCGGGCTATCGGTGATTGGGCGGATGGCCTCATTGCCGAATTGAAAGGAAAGGGCATATCCGTGAAATTTGACGATCGGGACACACAACGCCCGGGATTTAAGTTTGCAGAGTGGGAGTTGAAAGGTGTGCCTGTACGCGTCGCGGTGGGTGGCCGCGATATGCAGAACGGCACGGTCGAGATTGCTCGTCGGGATACGCAAACTAAGGAAACGGTAAGCCAAGAGGGACTGTCCGACCGGATTGCCACCTTACTTGACGATATACAAGCCAATATATTCAACAAAGCGGCCCAATTCCGCGCGGCGAACACGACTGCGGTAGATACCTATGAGGAATTCCAGCGCGTACTGGACGAGAAAGGCGGATTTGTGTCGGCCCACTGGGATGGCACGGTAGAAACCGAAAAGCGAATTAAGGAAGAGACGAAAGCTACAATCCGCTGCATTCCGCTAGACGCGCCCGAAGAAGTGGGGAAATGTATCCTGACGGGCGAGCCTTCGACGCGGCGGGTCTTGTTTGCGAGGGCGTATTAATATTGGTGGGAGCAAACATACTAATCATAGGCTGCGGCTGGGTGGGCACCTACTGCGCCCGGAGGTTTCGCGAAGAAAAGGGTGCCGAGGTTTTTGTGACGACAACCACGATCGAGAAGCTGCTGTCATTCCGGGAAGCCGGCCTGCCGGCATGGCTAGTCGATTTTGACCAGCAGGAGGGACACGCATTGCCAGAAGACTGGCCCGACGTGACATTCGACTTGGTTATAGTGAGCGTGCCGATTACCCGGAAAGACGAGATGGCAGCGATAGAAGCACGTTTCGCCGCGCTGTCCTGTTTTTTATCGGAACTCCGGTTCAAGCAAGCGATGTTCTTCGGTTCGGTGGGCATCTATCCAAACGAAGACGCACTCATCAGCGAGCATACCTATCCCGACAATCGGCTCGACAACATGTTATTGCACGGGGAGCACGCCATGCGAATGGTTTTCTCAGGTGTTAACATCCTGCGCCTCGGGGGCCTGTTTGGGCAGGAACGGGTATTGGCGAAGTATTTTCAAGACAAGATTTGCACGATTGGCTACCAGACTGCCAATTTCGTTCACGTTGAAGATATTTACGGTGTTATCCTCCGGCTGATGGAGAAGGGCGTAACTGGCGCTACCTATAACGTAGTATGCCCGGAGCATCCCCTCAAAAGGGACGTGATCGAAGCGTCTGCCACCAAGTACGGCTATCGATTGCCGGCTGGCTATGATGATTCGGACCGGACGGCCAAGCGTGTCAGTCCCGGCTTGCTGGAAAAAGAACTGGATTATTCGTTTGTGTACCGCTCGCCGGTTAGCTTTTAGGATGTCGCGGCGCCCGACTGTTAACCATATCTTAATATTTCGGACATGATGGGATTAAACGGTCTGCTTATTTTAGCCGGTAAACATGAAAGACATGACAGAATCCCGTATTGAAATAACGGACACCCAATACCTTATCCGATTGAATAAGGATGAGTTTACGTACGCGAAGCTAAGAGCTTTTGTTGCCCACTTGCTGTCTGATTATCCCATGCCGCTGCACGGCGCGGGCTGGGATGGCGAGGAGGAGCGGTCTTGTCGTTTCGAACACGGCGAACGGTTTGATCAGCTAGCTGATAAATAAGCCGATCCAAACCCCGGGGATGACTGCTGGAGCGCTTTGTTTCAGCCGTCCTCATTTATGTGGCTTCCCGGCCAATATCCCGTTTTATATATCCTTTATCGTTGCTATCTTTGCGCTTGCAAAAACAAATCACATTCGTTGCGTGGTTTCGTATTATTTTTTAACCAAGAAATCATAGTTGTAGATGATTAACATTACACTGCCCGACGGCTCCATCCGCCCGTACGAAGCGGGGACGACCGCCCACCAAATCGCCCTGTCCATTTCCGAAGGTTTAGCACGCAATGTATTGGCCGCCGAGGTCAATGGCGAGGTTTGGGATGCTTCGAGGCCGATCGAAAGTGATGCGGCCGTGCGTTTGCTTACGTGGAACGATGCCGAAGGCAAGTCGACGTTTTGGCATTCATCCGCGCACCTTATGGCTGAAGCCTTGGAAGCACTCTATCCGGGTATCAAGTTCGGTATCGGGCCCGCTATAGAAACCGGCTTTTATTACGATGTCGATTTCGGAGACCGCGAGTTTTCGTCGGACGACTTCAAGCAGATCGAAGACAAAATACTCGAGCTGGCACGCACGAAATCCGAGTACGTGCGCAGCGCAGTCAGTAAGGCCGACGCGGTAGCCTACTTTACGGAGAAAGGTGACGAATATAAGCTTGACTTGATTAAGGATCTGGAGGACGGGAGTATTACATTTTACAAGCAAGGAAACTTCACCGACCTCTGCCGTGGACCCCATATTCCCAATACTGGTTTCATCAAAGCCGTGAAGCTGACCAACGTGGCTGGCGCGTACTGGCGCGGTGACGAGAGTCGCAAGCAATTGACGCGGATCTATGGTGTTACCTTTCCCAAGGCTAGCGAGCTCTCCGATTACCTCAAGATGATAGAAGAAGCCAAGAAGCGCGACCACCGCAAGCTGGGCAAGGAGATGGAGCTGTTTGCTTTTTCTGAAAAAGTGGGCATGGGACTGCCGCTGTGGCTGCCCAAAGGCGCTCGCCTCCGCCAGAAGTTGATCGACTTCCTTCAACGCGCACAGCTCAAAGCAGGCTATGAGCCCGTTGTGACACCGCATATTGGCCATAAAAATTTGTATATTACCTCCGGGCATTACGAAAAGTATGGCGAGGACTCGTTCCAACCTATAGCGACACCGCAGGAAGGCGAGGAGTTTTTCCTCAAGCCGATGAACTGCCCGCATCATTGCGAGATCTATAAAACCAAACCGCGCTCTTACAAGGACCTGCCCATCCGTTTTGCGGAGTTCGGCACGGTGTATCGTTATGAGCAGAGCGGGGAGCTGCACGGGCTGACACGCGTCCGGGGCTTTACGCAAGATGATGCGCACCTATTCTGTCGTCCTGATCAAGTGAAAGATGAGTTTAAGAAGGTTATTGATCTGGTACTCTATGTGTTCGGAGCATTAGGATTTGAAGAATATACGGCACAGGTGTCACTTCGCGACCGCGAAAACCGTGCGAAGTATATTGGTTCAGACGAAAACTGGGACCTAGCGGAAAAGGCAATCATCGAGGCGGCAGCGGAGAAGGGGCTGAATACCGTGGTGGAATATGGCGAGGCTGCTTTTTACGGTCCCAAGCTTGACTTCATGGTGCGCGATGCGCTGGGTCGCAAGTGGCAGCTGGGCACCATACAGGTCGACTATAACCTGCCAGAACGGTTTGAACTCGAGTACACGGGCAGCGACAATGCCAAGCACCGGCCGGTCATGATTCACCGTGCACCTTTCGGTTCGATGGAACGCTTTGTGGCCGTGCTGATTGAGCATTGCGCGGGGCAGTTTCCGTTATGGCTTGCACCCGAACAATTTATCGTCCTTCCAGTCTCTGAGAAATACGAGGATTATGCGAAAAAACTTTTAGAATCGCTTAATAATTCCGATATTCGCGGCCTAGCAGACTTGCGCGATGAGAAAGTCGGACGGAAGATCCGGGACGCGGAAGTACGGAAAATACCCTACATGCTCATTGTCGGCGAGAAGGAAGTTGATAGTGGCACGGTTTCTGTGCGTAAGCATGGCTCCGTTGAGTTGGGAACCATGACGACGGAAGCATTTAGTGACTTATTAATAAAAGAAATAACCGTTTAATTTAGAATCGTTTGGCATTAAAAAGACCAGGTTTTAGAGGCCCTAGGCCACCATTCAAGAAGAAGGAACCCGACCATCGTATTAATGAGATGATCCGGGTGCCTGAAGTACGTTTAGTAGGGGACAACGTTGAGCAGGGAATTATCCCGACGCGCAAAGCGATGGAACTTGCCGACCAATTGGAATTAGATCTCGTTGAGATTTCACCCAACGCGACGCCCCCTGTCTGCAAGATCATGGATTATAACAAATTCATGTACGAGCAGAAGAAAAAGCAGAAAGAAATCAAGGCCAATGCCAAGCAGACGGTAATCAAGGAGATCCGTTTCGGTCCGAACACGAGCGAGCACGATTTCGAGTTCAAGTTGCGCCATGCCATCAAGTTTTTGGAGGCGGGCGAGAAAGTTCGTGCTTACGTGCATTTCAAGGGGCGTGCCATTGTGTACAAAGAGCAGGGCGAAATCCTGCTATTGCGTTTTGCGCAGGCTTTGGAAGACTACGGTAAAGTGGAGCTGCTGCCCAAGTTAGAGGGTAAACGTATGTTCCTGACCCTAGCCCCCAAGAAATAAATACGCATATTAACAACGATTGATAGATAAAGAAAGAGAGCAGACATGCCAAAAGTAAAAACTAATTCCAGTGCAAAGAAGCGTTTCAAGCTGACAGGCACGGGAAAAATTGCACGCAAGAACGCTTTTAAAAGTCACATCCTGACGAAGAAAAGTACGAAGCAAAAGCGGAACCTGACTCAAACGAGTTTGGTGTCTGACGGCGATACCGGCAACGTAAAACGGATGCTGGGAATCGGCAAGTAATTTGAAGCAAGGGCCGCGAGGTCAAGCTAAAAAAAGTAAATATCATTGAACCAGGTGTTGGGTTGTAAGTCTGCTGGAAAACACAGCGCCTGCCACCAAAAAATGTAACATTATGCCACGTTCGGTTAACGCAGTAGCGTCGCGCAGGCGGCGCAAAAAGATCCTAAAATTAGCCAAAGGCTATTACGGATCGCGCAGCAAGGTTTATACCATTGCTAAAAACACAGTAGAAAAAGGATTGCTGTACGCTTATCGCGACCGCAAGACGAAAAAGAGGGAGTTCAGGGCGCTTTGGATCCAGCGTATCAACGCCGGTGCTCGCCAGCATGGAATTTCGTATTCTCAGCTGATGGGCAAGCTGAATGCCAAAAATATTGGATTGAACCGTAAGGTATTGGCTGATTTGGCTATGCATCATCCAGAGGCATTCAAGGCGGTAGTGGATACGGTGAAATAAGTGTTTTAGAAAACCCGATATCAATCTCGTTAATATGAAAAAGGAGGCTGCAAAGCCTCCTTTTTTTGTTTTTTACGTTATTTATTTATTTGTTCCTTTAATCGGGAATGCGGGGGCAGGCTAGCCGCTAATAGGCTCAATTTGGAAACCCGCTTTTCTGATCGATTCAACTACCTCTTCATCGGAGGCGCCTGCTAAGGATACCGTTAGGATTTTATCCGAGTCATCGGTATCGACACTCCAACTTGCCAAACCCGCTATCTTCGCTAAAAGCGGTGTGACGGCTGCCACGCAACGGCTGCAATTGATATTCGTCTTAAACTTTAGATCGCGATTATTATCTTCCATAATATGTGAGTTTTATAGTTACTAATATTTATTTTTTTAATTTAAGTCGCAGGCTGTTGCTCACAACGCTGACGCTGCTTAGTGCCATAGCTGCTCCTGCAATCATCGGATCGAGCAAGAAGTCGTTGATGGGATAGAGTATGCCCGCGGCAATTGGAATACCGATTAGGTTATAGATAAACGCCCAAAACAGGTTTTGCCTGATTGTAGCTACGGTTTGCTTAGACAAGCGTATCGCTTGCGGTATTTTGGCAAGGTCAGAAGACAGGATGGTCATTTTGGCAACGTCCATGGCTATGTCGCTTCCTTTGCCCATAGCGATGCTCACGTCGGCCGTCGCTAGGGCCGTGCTATCGTTGATGCCATCGCCTACCATCGCTACCGTTTTTCCCTTGCGCTGGAGCTCCTCCACAAAGGCTGCCTTTTCCAATGGGAGTACCGCCGCCTGATAGTGCCCGATACCCGTTTGCATAGCGATTGCGTGGGCTGTGGCTTCAGTATCACCGGTGAGCATATAAGTCTCGATGCCCATGTCCCGCAGTTGGCGGATGGCCGCGGTAGAGGAATCCTTAATTTTATCAGAGATGGCCAGCACCGCCAGCGCACGTGATTGGTCGGCGAACCAAACGACGGTATGAGCGGTTTGGCTCCATTCATCGGCTTGGCGTCGTAGTTCGGGGTCAGTTTGAATACCATTTTCCGTTAGCAGGCGCTGATTGCCCGCATAGTAGGTGACGCCGTTGTACGCAGCCCGTGCGCCCTTGCCGGTAACCGACTCAAACGATTCGATTTCGACCGGGCGGGTTCTAGCCAAGTGCTGAGTGATCGCGTCGGCGAGAGGATGTTCGGATCGTTTTTCGAGGCTAAACAGTACGCCCTTGGCCCGTTCCGCGTCATCCAACCACAGCTCACGCGTAACGGTGGGTTTGCCTTCGGTAATCGTGCCGGTTTTATCCAGCACGATCGCATCGACTTTCTTGGCCACTTCCAGGCTTTCGGCATCTTTGATCAGGATGCCCGCCTCGGCACCTTTTCCCACGCCGACCATTATCGCAGTGGGGGTGGCGAGTCCCAGTGCACAAGGACATGCGATGACTAACACGGTCACGGCCGTTAGAAGGCCTTGCACGGTACCGTGGCTGCCGCCCAGTGTCACCCAGAGGATGAACGTCAGCACCGCAATACCCATAACCGTGGGCACAAATATACCGGCGATTTTGTCGACCAACTTTTGGACGGGTGCCTTGCTGCTCTGTGCGTCCTGCACGGTTTTGATGATTTGGGCCAGCAGGGTGTCCCGACCTACGTTTAATGCTTTGAACTGAAAGCTCCCGCGCTGGTTGATGGTGCCGGCAAAGACCTTGTCGTTTTCGGCTTTCAGGATGGGGACGGGTTCACCGCTCAGCATGCTCTCGTCTACATACGATCGGCCCGAGGTTACCAAGCCGTCCACAGCGATCTTTTCGCCCGGCTTGACCAATACAATGTCTCCAACCCTAACGTTTTCAATGGGGATTTCTTTCTCGCTTCCGTCGGGGAGTATGGAGGTGATGGTCTTGGGTTGCAAGCCCATTAGCTTCTTGATGGCGGTGGAGGTACTGCCCTTTGCCTGTTCTTCCAAAAGTCTGCCCAAAAGAATAAATGCGATGATGACGGCAGCCGCCTCAAAATAGACGTGGGCTTCCAGTCCACGCTGAAGCCAGAATTCCGGCCAGCTCATGTTAAACACGCTGAACACATAGGCGATACCGGTACTCAGTGCCACTAGTGTATCCATGTTTGCACGGCCATGCCTCGCTTGTTTCCACGCGTTGACAAAAAATGCGCGTCCGAGCCAAAGGACCACGGGCGTAGTCAGCACGCACATGATCTCATTGGCGTAGGGGATGTTCATGAAAAACATTCCAATGGCCACGACAGGGATGGACAGGGCCGTGGCCCAAATTGTGCGCTGCTTTAGTGCGCGGAGCTTACGTTCGTGGATGGCGTCGATCGTTTCTTGTTTTGATTCCTCGTCTTCGATCAACAAATCAAATCCGATGGACCGTATTGCCTCTTGCAGGGCGAGGGGGCTAGTTTTGTCCGGCTGGTATTCCACGGCGAGCGTCTCGGTCGCGAAATTGACCGAAGCGTTGAGCACGCCTTTGGTAGATTTCACCATGGATTCGGCGCTGCTCGCGCAGGAGGCACAGTTCATGTGCAAGACCGGAAAGGTCTGTTTGACACTCGTGTTATGTATGTTTGGTGTTGGCATCTCCTGTTTCATGGGTTTCAATACAAAGGTCGCCATAAATGTCCAGTCGTGCATTACGCTATTTTGGGAAACTCTTGTAAGATTTTCGTATTAGGGATACGACTTTATAACTATTGGATTTCTGTTGGAATGTTTGACTGGTACGGGTGAAACCCTTATCATTGCAATGTAAACCACAAGCATAATACGGACTGCTTTTTTATCGGCTGTTTTAAAACCTGAATATGTGTAAGTGTACACCTGCCCAGCTGGCTTCCCTGTTAACCTTTTTTCTTTGGATTTTCTTGCATTCCATTGGTGTCTCGCAGTCCGGAGAACGCTTTTCCTTCGTCTTTATGACGGACGTACATATAAAGGATGAACCCCACGTGCTCACATCGTATCGGCGTGCCATTGATAGCATCAACGCCCTTAAACCGGACTTTGTCCTTTCCGGTGGCGACCAAGTGTTTGACGTGATGCGGGGCAACGTGGCGAAGTCGGATTCCTTATTCCAGTTGTTTTTGTCAGAAAGCTCCCGCATCCATGCTCCGGTCCACACCACGGTAGGCAACCACGAACTTTTCGGCATATATGAAGTCAGCCCGACCGACCACACCCATCCTGACTACAAATACGGAATGTACGAGCGTTACTTTGGCCCAACCTACTATTCGTTTGATCACAAAGGCTGGCACATTGTCGTGTTAAATAATCTGGATGTGGAGGGGTATAAGTTCTTTGCCGGGATTGACGAGGAGCAACTGGATTGGTTGGCAGGGGATTTAGAACGCCTCGATCCGGAGACCCCCATAATGATGATGATGCATGTGCCGATCGTGTCGGTCCAAGACCAGTATGGGGTGTCTGGGAGTGGAGCTGGTCCTAACGTGGTCAATAAAGACCGACTCATGGAACTAATCCATGCGCACAACGTCCGGCTCGTACTGCAGGGGCACTTACATTTTCCGGAAGAGATCCACGTATTAAACCGTACGCGCTTTATCACGGGCGGCGCCATCGCCGGCCGACCCTCTTGGCGAGGTTTGGAAAACGGTCCCCGCGGATTTATGCATTTTCAGGTTGACGGGGATACGCTCACCTATCGGTTTGTTGCGTATGATGAATAGGCTTTTTAGCGAAGTCGAACGCGAAGAATTTGCCGGTGATTGGTGATGTAGAGTGTCCGCTCGTCGGATGTCAAGGCCACGTTGGAAGCCGCGTCCGCAAGCCTGATCTTGCCCAGCACCTTCGCATCTTTGTCGAATATCCAAATTCCGCCAGGACCGGAAGCAAACACGGTTCCAGACTGGTCGATTTTCAAGCCGTCCGGAAGGCCGCTGACACCCTGCCTACTCTCCGTCGCACTATAGAACAGGGAGGGCTCTTCCGCGGGGTTTTCCAAATCGATGAGGTACCAATTGGCGGCATTTACGTCCGAATTTGCGACTAGCAAGTGCCGCTCGCCCGGGAAAAGCGCAAGGCCATTGGGTCGTGTAATTTTCCCCGAAAGTAACTGTAAGTTGCCCATGGCATCAAGTCGATACACACCGTTGTGGGCTAGCTCTTTAGCGGGGTCCTCATCATTTTGCATCGGAAGACCGTAGGGCGGATCGGTAAAGAACAGGTCACCCTTGCGGTTGAATATAGCGTCGTTTGGGCTATTGAAACGTTTGCCCTCGTAACGATCCACGAGGGAGACGAACACGGGTTCAGGCGCGTCTAACGGAGCGTCCATTCGCGACACGCGGCGATCGCCATGCTGGCAAAGCACCAGGTTTCCGTCCTCGTCAAGCAGCAAGCCGTTGCTTCCGGGCTCGCGGCCCTCGAAAGGCGTTTCACCGGTGTAGCCGCTAGGGGTGAGGTAGGGGGTCGCGCCCTCGGTTTCCGTCCATCGATAAACGGTATTGGCGGGTACGTCAGAAAATAGGAGCATTTGCGTGCTTTCTACCCACAGCGGTCCCTCGCTCCATTCATACCCGTCAGCGATGATTTCGATGCGGGCGCTTGTGTCGATAATTCGGTCCAAGGCGGGGTCTAGTCGTTCGATGTTTCCCGTTAGCGAGTACTCCGCGTCCGCGGATTGATCCGTTGAGGATGACATGCAGCTGCTTAGCAGCATGGCCAATGCAGTGAGAATGGGCAGTTTCATAGGCGCGTGTTAAATGGCAGCTTCCTCAAGAAGCTGCTTTTCGTGCAGTTCAAAATACGCGCCTCGGAGTTGAAGCAACTCTTCGTGCGTACCTTCTTCAATAATCCGTCCGTGGTCGAGTACAAGGATTCGGTCGGCATTCTTGATGGTCGATACCCGGTGGGAAATGAAAATGCTGCTTTTTCCAGCCATAACCCGACTGAGGTTTTGCAGGATTTCTTCCTCGGTACTCGTGTCAACGGCCGACAGGCAGTCGTCGAACACCAGAATCTGAGGTTCCTTGATTAGCGCGCGTGCAATCGATACTCGCTGCTTTTGTCCACCGGAAAGCGTTAACCCGCGTTCGCCGAGCATCGTATCGAAGCCGTGCTCAAAGTCGACAATGTTATTGTACACGGCCGCATCTTTGGCAGCCTGTTCGATTTGGTCATCGCTGACCGTATCCAGACCGAATGCAATGTTGTTGGCAATGGTGTCCGAGAAGAGGAAAACTTCCTGCGGAACGAATCCGATTTGCTGGCGGAGGGATTGCAAGTTGTATTCTTTGAGGGGCACCCCGTCGATGGTAATACTACCGCTATCCGCGTCATACATGCGCATGAGCAGGTTCGCGATGGTCGATTTTCCGGAGCCGGTACGACCGATAATGGCCAGCACTTGGCCGGGGTGCAGTTCGAAAGACACCCGGTCCAACGCCTTTATGCCCGTGTCGGGATACGTAAACGTCACTTCGTCAAACCGCACAGTACCCTGGATGGACGTCGCCAAGCGCTCGCCACCGCGGATGCTGGGCTCGGTTTTTAGAAACTCATTTATTCGCTCTTGCGAGGCGGCGGCGCGTTGGATAAGCGACGTCACCCACGCCAATGCCATGGCCGGAAAGGTGAGCTGGTTGACGTAGACAATAAACTCAGCGATGTTGCCCGACGTGATGGTGCCGCGGGCCACTTCCAGGCCCCCGACATATACCGTAATGATGGTACTCAGCCCCACCAAGAGAAGGATAAGCGGGAAGAAAAATGCTTCGGCTTTGACCAACGATAGCGTGTGTCTCTTGTACGCACTGCTTTCGGCATCGAAGCCATCCATTTTGTCTTGCTCGCGGCTATAGGTTTTGATGACTCGTATACCCGAAAACGTTTCTTGCACGAACGTGGATAGCACCGATAGCTGGCGCTGGATTCGTTCGCTACGCCGGTTGATAATTTTATTGACGATAAACAGCAGCGCTGTCAAGATCGGGATGGGTAGGAGGGAGTACAGGGCCAGCCGGGGGTTGACATTCACCATAGCAACGATGACCATGATGGATAGTACCAGCGTATTAATGGCATACATGATGGCGGGTCCCAAGTAGGAACGCACGCGGTTGACGTCTTCGGTTACGCGATTCATGAGGTCGCCCGTGTTATTACGTCTGAAGAACGCCATGTCAAGCCGTTGATAGTGGCTGTATATTTCGTTTTTAAGGTCGTATTCGATGTGTCTCGACGTGAGGATAATCGTCTGGCGCATAAGAAATAGGAATATGCCTCGAATGAGTGACAAGGCCAATACGACCACACCGAACAACAAAAGCGTTGACCCAAATACCTGATAAACCAAGTCTTGTCGCTCAAAACCATCAAACAGCCGATACACGCTGATATTTTCCTTAACCAGGTCAAACGCGACACGGATGACCTGCGCCGGCAGTACGCCGAAATAATTCGAAATGACCACGAAGATTACGCCCGGTATGAGTCGCCATCGGTATTTGTAGAGGTATTTATTGAGGTGCGCTAGGTGCTTCATGGACGATAGCAAAAGTACAAAATATCTCGGGAGCAAAGTGAGGCACATGAACGGTAAATTGCTACCGCCAACTTATCGCCTTTCGGTTTCGTCTTGACGCTTCATTAAGGGACGCTCCCTGACGCTCCCTTGCCTACGGATTCCGGGTGGCGATTCGTTGAGTAATACCCCAATATAAAAATTAAACGTATCCACCTCGATGCTATCCCTGGTCAGGCCCTCGATTGGTAATTTTTGGAAGCCGGTTGATGGGGATATCAGGTAGTACTTTCCCCCCTTAGTACGCACGCGAACGGGCATGTCGAAACCCGGCACATCGGCAATCCAACGACAGTAGGGGGTACCTTTTTCATCAAAAATAAATTCAAGGATAGGCAGGTTGCTGTGCTTGACATACTGTTCAAATACGCGGCTGAAATCGCGGTTCGATTGCTTGTTGATATAGTTGACGATGTCATCGTAGTCCACCGTCTGATGAAGAAACTGTTCGTTGAGGCCACGCAGGATGCCACGCCACAGTTCATCGTCGTCGATAATGGTGCGAATCATGTTGTGCAGCACTCCCCCTTTATTGTACATGTCGCCGGAGCCTTCCTTATTTACATGGTAATCGCCGATGAGGGGCTCGGTATTGCGGATGCCGCGTCTATTGCCGTGCAGGTATTCCTGGCCGGCCTGTTTGCCGTAATGGTAGTCAATATAGAGCGATTCGGAATAATTGGTAAAGCTCTCATGGATCCACATGTCGGCGAGGTCCCGTGCGGTGATGTTATTGCCGAACCATTCGTGTCCCGCTTCGTGGATGATGATAAAATCCCACTTTTTTCCCCATCCTGTACCCGAACCATCGCCACCCAAGTAGCCATTCTGGTATTTGTTGCCGTAGGCGATACCACTTTGGTGTTCCATGCCTAGGTGGGCGGTTTCTATCAGCTTGAAACCGTCCGCGTAAAAAGGGTAGGGACCAAACCAATGCTCGAATGCACGTAGCATGGGCTTTACGTTGGCGTCGAAATGAGGCTTTGCGAGGGCTTGGTTTTCACGCAATACCCAATAGTCGAGATCCAAGATGCCCTTTTCGCCGTGGAAGGTGTCGGCGAAATGCACGTAGTCACCAATATTGACGGCTACGTTGTAGTTGTTGATGGGGTTGCTCACAAACCAGTCAAAACGCGTGTAGCCATCACCCAAATCCTCGCTGCCACGAAATCGGCCGTTGGATACATTGGTCAGGCCGTTGGGTACGCTGATGCTGATGAGCATGCTATCGACTTCATCGGATTGGTGATCTTTGTTGGGCCACCATACGCTAGCGCCTAAGCCCTGGCAGGCCGTAGCAACCCAGTGTTTGCCGTTGCTGTCCTTTTTGAAATCGAAGCCGCCGTCCCACGGGGCCCGTTTGGCCTGAACCGGATGACCCGAATAATGCACGGTGAAAGAATCAATCGCGCCTGACGCGATGGCCTGGGGAAATTCGATAAAGACAGCGTGATACTCGCGTTCGAAAGATAAATCCTGACCACGATATTCGATACGATCAATCCTTAGATTGTCAAACAAATCGAACTGGAGTCGCTTGAAATCCTGTGTGGCTGTAAACAGGAAGAGGTTTGATCCGCTGATGTATCGCTGATCCGGATCCACTTTTACTTGTAGGTGATAGTAGTTGATGTCGTAGCAGGTGCGTAGCGGTGTTAATGCGCCGCGCAACGAATCGCCCCGACTGTAGATATCCTTCGCTTGAAGCAATTGAGCATGGCCCGGCACTGCCATTAAAAGAATAAACAGCGAAACAGCAATTCCCGCTAATAAGCCAGGCCAAATGGGGTTTTTGTAAGCACGCATGGTCATGAATAGAAGCTCGCTTAGCCTAATTTTACAGATGAATGTTTTCTGGATAACCAAGTGCTTAAGTCGTCTACACTCATGGCGTTAAGACAATTTTTAGCGTCTAGTCCCCCTTTGCGTGCTACATAGACGCCATAGTGCATGTCGTGAAAGCCGGATATGCGGTGGGCGTCCGGATTGATGGAGAGCATAACGCCACGCTCCAGCGCATAGCGATGCCAACGCCAGTCGAGATCCAGTCGAAGGGGATTGGCGTTTATTTCGATGGCCACGCCGTTGGCGGCGCAGGCGTCGATGACACGTTTGTAATCAATCGGATAACCTCCGCGGCTCAATAAGAGGCGACCGGTAGGATGACCCAGCATGGTAGTGTAAGGGTTCTCAATGGCGGTAATGAGCCGAGCGGTGGCACGTTCTTCATCCATTTTTAAATTGGAATGAATCGAAGCGACCACAAAATCGAATCCCGCTAATATTTCGTCCGGGTAGTCGAGCGCCCCGTCTGACAGGATATCGGATTCGATGCCCTTGAAGATACGGAAAGGCGCTAGCACCGTGTTGAGGCGGTCGATTTCCTCCCATTGGGCCTGCACCCGCTCAATGGGGAGGCCATTGGCGTATACGGCGGTTTTTGAATGGTCGCAGATGCCCAGGTATTGCAGTTTTAGTTCATCGCGACAATAACGAGCCATTTCTTCCAACGTGTTGACCCCGTCACTATAGGTGCTGTGGTTGTGGAGCGAGCCACGCAGGTCGGTGAAGGTAATGAGGTCGGGAAGTTTATTGTCTCGCGCTAATGAAATCTCATCTAAGCCCTCACGGAGCTCGGGCTCGATATAGGCCAAGCCCAGCGCGCGGTAAATGGCCTCCTCCGAGTCCAGCTGGGGGATATGTGTCGAATCTTCAGCGAGTTGCCGGAGATGCGCTTCCGATCCCGTTGTCAGGAGAAGTTGCTTATGGAAACTGTCGGTGTCAACTGGGATTAACTTGAAGCGAATACCCTGGTCACTATTCAGCGTAATCGTGCCGTCCGCGGCAGTAAGCGGATCAGCTACGAAACCTCGTAAGCCGATAGCGATGGCAAGCAATTGGTCAGCGGGCGCGGCTACCAAGAGACAAACTTCTTGCAAGACTTCGTTTTTTCGTCTAAAATCACCGGTAAAGGAAATGAGTTGGGGCTCGGGAAGCTGCTTTCTGATTTTTGCAAAAAGGTCAAGGGCGATCGGCGCTACGTTGGCATACAACGACCATCCTTGGCTGGACATGGAAAACTCAATAGCTTTTTTTATGTCTTCCTGGGTTTTTAGCCCAAATCCCTTGGCTTCTATCAGGCGGTTCTCGTTGCATGCGTAGTAGAGTTCGCCGACGCTCTCAATGCCCAACGATTTCCATATAATCCGGATTTTTTTAGGGCCTAAGCCCTTAATGTTGAGCATTTCCAGTACGCCCGAGGGAGTTTGGTCGAGATAGTCTCTCAGCTCGGCCAAGGTGCCTGTCATCAGCAGTGACTCCACTTTCTGCGCAGTACTTGCGCCAATGCCGGGGGCGGTGCCTAATTTTTCGAGCGTATCGGCACTGATGGCGAATGGGAGTTTGTCCAGTTTATACGCAATGTTCGCGGTGGCCTTGGTCCGAAAGGGGTTCTCGCCATGTAACTCCATGAGCTGACCGAGGAGCTTAAATTTCTTCGCTATTTGTCTGTTGTCCATTAAGGAACGATCCATAGTCACGTGTGTTCGCTATTGATTCTGCCGAGCCTAGCGATACGTGGGAAATTCCCTTATTCGGATGTTTCGATAGGCTCTGGCCGTTTTTCTTCGCGACTAAATTTATGGATTATTAGGCGGATTCCGGCATTGAAAGTGAAATAGCTTAAGGCCCAGTTGATGAAGGTGACAAGCCGGTTGCGGAATCCCACTAACGACATCAAGTGAACGGCCATCCATACCCACCAGGCAAAGAAACCCTGAAACCGAACTTTGCCGATATCAACGACCGCCTTGTTGCGTCCTACGGTAGCCATGGAGCCCTTATCGAAGTATTTAAACGGTTCGGTAGGCTGCCCGTCGATTATGCGGAGTACGTTTTTGGCCAAGTGCCGGCCTTGTTGCTGGGCGACGGGTGCAACCCCGGGATGGCCACGAGGCAGATCGTCGGTGATGATGGCGGACACGTCGCCGATGGCATAAACATTTTCCATGCCCAGCACCCGGTTGGTCTCATCGGTTTGAATGCGGTTGCCCCGCACGATGTTCTCCTCACTGATTCCCTGCGGAAATTGACCCGTGACACCTGCGGACCAGATTAGCGTTTTCGCGGGAATCCGCGTTCCGCTTTTTAGCGTCACGACATCTCCATCATACCCCGTCACTTGTTCGCCCGTCATAATCTTGACACCCAACTCGCGCAGATAAAGTGCCGCTTTTTCGGAGGCTTGGGGCGATAGCGCCGACAACACCTTATCCAGCCCTTCAATCAGGTAAACGTTCATGTCTTCCTTGCGCAATTCGGGGTAGTCCTTTGCGAGGATATGATTGCGCAATTCGGCAATGGCGCCCGACAGCTCCACCCCGGTAGGACCGCCACCGACCACCACGAAGTTAAGGAACGAGTCACGTTGTGCCCGATTCCGCTCCAATAGTGACTCCTCGATGTTTTGCAGAAGGAAGCTTCGGATTCCCACAGCCTCCCTAACATTTTTCATCGGAAGCGCGTAATGCGCGATTTCTTCATTTCCGAAAAAATTGGTGGTGGCGCCGGTGGCGATAACCAGGTAATCGTAGGGTATCTCGCCGATGTCCGTGTGGAGAATGTTGTGGGTGTGGTCGATGGATTGGGCTTCGGCCATGCGGAACGTAAAGTTGCGTTGCTTCCTGAACATCTTTCGCAGGGGAAACGCAATGGACGGCGCCTCTAGGGTACCCGTCGCTACTTGATAGAGTAGTGGCTGAAACGTATGGTGGTTATTCCGGTCAATCAGTAGTACGTCCACAGGTTTATCTTTTAACCCCTTTACTACTTCAATGCCGCCAAATCCGCCGCCGATAACGACTACGCGGGGAAATTTGCGGGTTGTTTTACTGTCTTTCATAGACTCGTCATGATGTTGATAGCGTACCGTGTGAGAAACAGGTGACGCTACTTATTTGTTTTCAAAGACTTTGATTTTTAACCCGTCCAGATCGCGATTGAGCTGAATTTGGCAGGAAAGTCTACTGTTTTCGTCCGCATTGGGCAACGTGTCGAGCATGTCAAGTTCTTCGTCCGTACGCTCGCCTAGGTGGTCCATTCCCTCCAGCACGGAGACGTGGCAAGTGGCACACAGGGCCATTCCCCCACAAGTAGCTAGGATGTCATAATCCGAGGCTTTTAGCACCTCCATCAAGCTCAACTGCACGCCGTCAGGCACCTCCAAGGTGCGTACCAGTCCGTCTGGCTGCTCCACATGGATACGGATAAGATCATCTGTCATCGTATATGCCTTTTTTAGAATTCGTTAATGCCGTTTACTGTCGTGTATTTGAAGCTTAGGCGCTGGTCCGGATAAACGTATTTGAATGCGCTTTGTGCCATCAGGGCGGCTTCGTGGAATCCGCACAGGATCAGCTTCAGTTTGCCAGGGTAGGTGTTGATGTCGCCGATCGCATAAATCCGTTCGACGCCCGTAGAATAGTCTACTGTATCCACCGCGATGGCCGATACGGCTACGTTTAAGCCCCAATTGGCAATGGGACCCAGTTTTGGGCTGAGACCAAATAGGGGAATCAACGCGTCGGCCTCGATGGTTGTCAGGTTGTTTTGCTTATCCTTAACCACGACCTCGCGCAAAATGCCGTTGCCAGAAACGTGGTCTAGGTTGCTTTGCAACAACAGCCTGATCTTGCCGGCCTGCGCCAGTTGGAATACCCGGTCGGCCATATCGGGTGCGCCGCGAAAGCTATCGCTGCGATGCACCAGTGTCACTTCGGCCGCAATGTCAGCCAAGTGGTTCGTCCAGTCGAGTGCCGAGTCGCCTCCACCAGCGATCACAATTCGTTTTCCCTTGTAATCCTGCGGGTTGCGAACCATATAGGCGACCCCTTTTCCTTCAAAATCAGCAAGGCTTGGCAACTCGGGCTTGCGGGGTTCGAAGCATCCCAAGCCTCCCGCGATGACGATTACCTGTGCATGTACGATAGTGCCTTCGTTTGTGATTACTTGGTATGAACCGTCCGGCTGACGCTGTAGCTCTTCCACGCGCTCACCCAACGTGAAAGTCGGTTTGAACGGTGCAATCTGTTCCATGAGATTGTCTACCAGGTCTTGTGCATCGATAGTGGGATAGCCCGGAATATCGTAAATGGGCTTGCGAGGATAGATTTCTGATAGTTGGCCGCCTACTTGAGGCAACACGTCGATCAGGTGGCAGCGCATCTTAAGCAAGCCGGCTTCGAATACGGCAAAAAGGCCGACAGGACCGGCTCCCACGATGCAAATGTCTGTCTTAATATCTGGTTGTGTATTCATTAGCTACTCGATTTCTAAATTGTTGTATATCGTATTCAGTATCCGTTTCAGGTCTTCGAAATCCTGTTGGTTGAGATTTTTCCACGCTTCCTGACGTATCTCCCGCACCTTGTCTGATAACGAATCGACAAGGTGGTCGCCAACCTCGGTGAGGTGGATGACAAAGCAACGCCGGTCCTTTGCGTGCACGCGCCGTTCGACGAGGTTCTTTGCGACTAATAGGTCGATAATGCGCGTGAGTGTCGGCTGATCTTTCGCACAACACTCCGCCAACTCCTTTTGGGATAAGTCCGGGCGGCTTTTTAGATTCTTAAGCACTACCCATTGGTCTACCGTGATGCCAAAATCCCCATCATTAAAACGGTACTGGGCATATTGCTTAACTCGGCGGGCCGTGCGATCCAGCAAAAAGGAATAGGCGCTGTACTGCTCCTTTGTCATAATAATAATTAGTACAACAAATATAAGTATATTAATTATCTAATGCAATACCTATTTCGAGCTGTATTTCCGGTCGACGAATAGCGTTAGCGGTCGATCGGGATACGGATAGTTTACCAATATTTTTGTGCCGTTTTGCGGATTGCGGTAGATAGGAAGCGACTACGTTTCCGAATGGGGGATAGGTCGCTCGATTATACAGTCTAGCAACAGCACGCCTCCAGCTGAGGATATTTCCTTTCCTGGGATGGCCGCGATAAAGTTGGATATATCCCCATAAATGCGGCTGTGCGGTAGTCTGCTTAATTGACAATGAGGCTAAAAAACAAACCCGCTTTGAAATCCTCAAAGCGGGTTTGTATAGCTAAAATGCTGAACTTTTAATTACGCTTTAGCCGGTTTTAGTGGCGTTTTTTTCACGTCTTCCATGGCTGCTTTTTCTTCAGGTTTGTCGCTTTGAAGGTCTACCACAAGCGGTGCGGCGATAAATATCGACGAATAGGTGCCCACAATAATACCGATCAGTATAGCGAATGAGAACCCGCGGATGACCTCACCGCCAAATACAAACAGTACTGCCAATACGAAGATTAGCGTCAAGGAGGTGATAATGGTCCGGCTCAGCGTTTTGTTCACCGCGAGATTGATGGTTTCACCTATATCTTTGTGTTTAGACCCGGGTTTGCGGAGGTATTCCCGCAAGCGGTCGAAGACGACAACTGTGTCGTTAATGGAATAAGCGATGACCGTCAGGATGGCCGCTACGAAGTGCTGGTCGATATCCATTGAGAATGGCACGATGCCATCCAGCAGGGAGAACAACACGAGGATGACCACCGCATCATGTGTAGTGGATATGGCGGCCGCCAAGCTGTATTGCCATTTGCGGAAGCGGACGAGAATGTACAGCGTGATAATCAGGATGGAGAAGATTCCTGCATAAATCGCCCTTGTCTTGATATCGTTGGCGATAGTCGGGCTGACTTTCTGCGAACTCATGATCTCGAACGGATTATCACCCACCTTGCCCAAGCCTTCCTGCAGCTTAGCCAATACTTCGGCATTAGCCTCGTCCGACGTTTCTTCCACCATGTACGTAGTGGTCGCGCGGATTTGGTTTTGTGCACCGTAAATTTTCACTTCGGTATTTAAGCCAAAGGCCTCGTTGAGGTTGCCCCGAACTTCTTCCAAATCGATTGGCTGCTCAAACCGTACGGTATACGTGCGGCCTCCTTGGAAGTCTACACCTAGGCTAAATCCTTTCGTGAATACGGAAACCAATCCGATAGCCACGAAGAGGGCTGACGCGATATAGAATTTCTTGCGGTTCTGTACGAATCCGAAGTTGGCGTTGACCAACGTATTGGCGCTCCATGGGTAGGACACCGTAATCTTCCAGTCCTTGCTCAACATCCACTCGAAAATGATGCGTGTGATGAAAATCGCCGTAAACAAGGAAGTGATGATACCGATCATCAGTGTCGTAGCAAAACCTAAGATCGGACCGCTGCCGAAAATGAACAGGATCATACCAACCAAGAACGTCGTAATTTGCGAGTCAAGAATGGACGGCATTGCATGTTTGTAGCCGTCAGTGATGGCTTGTCTGACAGACTTGCCTTGGGCAAGCTCCTCGCGTATCCTTTCGTAGATGAGGATGTTGGCGTCGATGGCCGTACCGAAGGTGAGTACGATACCCGCGATGCCGGGCAGCGTCAATACGGCATTTAGCGAGGCGAGAACGCCCATGATGAAGAACACGTTAAAGATAACGGCGATGTTGGCTACCAAACCTGCGCGGTTGTAGTAGAAGATCATGAAGATCAGTACAATCACCAAGCCAATGATCGAAGAGTTGATACCCGCGTCGATAGCGGCTTGCCCTAAGGTGGGGCCCACTACGGCTTCTTCAACAATCTTAGCCGTTGTAGGCAAGCGGCCCGCGTTCAATACGTTAGCTAAGTCTTGTGTGTCCTCAACGGTAAAGCTACCGCTGATTTCAGAGCGTCCACCAGCAATTTCCGTATTGACGGTAGGCGCGGAATACACGACGTTGTCAAGGACGATGGCGATGGACTGGCCGCGCTCGTTCATGCTTTTCGGAGCAGCTTCGGCCGTGATGCGACGCCATGCGCGGGCGCCCTCTGCATTCATTTCCATTGACACGACAGGCTGGCCGTCTTGTCCGTAATCGGAGCGGGCCGAGGTTACCACATTACCGCTTAGTGCGGCGGTATTATCCATGCCTACAGGGCGGATGGCATACATCTCCAGTTGCTCTGGCGCGCGCATGTCGGGCTTAACGGCCCATAGCAACTTTACGTTGGCCGGGATGATCTGCTGGGCCTCAGGGCTTCGCAAAAACGCGTTGACCTTCGCCGTGTCGCGCAATTGGGCGATCCCGACTACTGGACCAGGTGCCAAAACAACTTGGTTGTCGGGCGTCATCATGGTGGATGGCTGCAACACGTTGAATAGTGGGTTTTGCAGCGCTAGTAGGGGATCCGCTTCGCTTAGCGTTGTATCCGAACCTGCACCCAACGTGGCCAAAAGACCTGCGTCTGACTGGGTTGTGTCGGCTGCAGTTGTGTCGGTGGTAGCAGGTGTTTGCTGGCTGACGGTGCTTGCCAGTGCCGTATTTAGGTTCTCCAGAATCGGATAAACCTCCATGTTTTCGTAGGTGTTCCAAAATTCGAGTTTGGCTGATCCCTGCAACAAGTTGCGCACGCGCTGCTCGTCCGTCACGCCGGGCAATTCGATCATGATCCGGTTGGTACCTTGCTGCAACTGGATGTTGGGTGAAGCTACCCCGAATTTGTCAATCCGCGTACGCAGCACTTGGAAAGAGTTTTCGATCGCATTGTTCGACTCACGCTCCAAGAAGCGCTCCACTTCAACATCGGTGCTGTTGGCCGTAATATGGGACGCGTTGTCTTTGGTCGCAAAAAACTTTGCTAGGGGCGTGCCGGGTAGCAGTTTTTGGAATTCTTCGACAAAAAGGCGCACGTATCCGGTTTGGCTGGATTTGGCGCGTTGCTCGGCGTTGGTTAATGCTTGGTTGAAGTTATTGTCTGTAGGGTTGTCAGCGAGGGTACGAACAAGTTCCTGTATAGAAACTTCCATCGTCACGTTGATGCCCCCTTTCAGGTCTAGACCCAAAGCGATCTCATTGCCCTTGGCCTCGCGATAGGTGTATTTGGCTACGCCTAAGTCATAAACGACTTCGCCTGCCATGGAGTCCAAATACGCTTTCTCAAGCGCAATGTCACCATTCGCATACGCTTTCGCGTCCCGCTCCACTTTCCGGGTCACAAATGTGAACGATAACGAATAAAGGCACGCTAGCGTGACAATTATTACCAAAAAATTAATCAGCCCTTTACCTTGCATTTTGTAGTTCTATTATTTGATCTTGGTTGTGATATACACATTTTTGTTAAGAACGGCAAAGGTAAAAAAAAAGAACCGTGTAAAGAAAGTTAAATTTGGCAGTTCGCTAAAAATAAAATGGTGTGTTAGCAGGCGGAGGAGAGCCAATCGTTTCCTAAACGAGGACAGATGCAACACGAGGGAGGTGTTTTGGATGGGCTAGGGGCGTCGGTCGGCGTACCGGGCTGTCGAATTCAGAGCGAAAACCGTTCGCCTCCAAGTGGGCAAATCCATCGAAACGAGCGGTAAGATTTATGTGTATTGGGACTATTTGCTTATCAATGAGCCCCAGCAAGGTGTTCATATAGTGGATAACAGCAATCCTGCCAAGCCAAAAAATATCGCATTCCTGGGCTGCGGTTTTAGCGCGACGCAGCAACCTGTGCACTTGCCAACGCTCCGACCTTGCATTGTGCCGAATTAACAGTACTTTTGCGGATAATCCAATCGCCAGCCACATGTCATACGTTCTGGTAAGCGTCATCTTCAGCGTCATGGTATCGGTCATTTTGAAAATGGCGCGCCGCTATGCAGTGGACACGACGCAAATCATTGCTTGGAATTATCCGGTGGCAGTATTGCTTTCGCTGATTTTTTTGGATCCGCCACTGCGTGGCTTGTCGTGGACGACGATGCCCTGGCCGGTATATCTGGCATTGGGCGTGCTGCTACCGGGGATTTTTGTGGCCATCGCCGGTTCCATCCGGTATACGGGTATTGTGCGAACCGAAGTAGCCCAGCGGATTTCCTTGGTTATTCCGCTTATCGCCGCCTTTTGGTTGTTCGATGAATCGCCCGAACCGTTGACGCTAGTGGGTGTAGCGATCGGGCTGGCCGCTATCGTATGTTCCATCGGCTGGCGGGCTGGCCGCAACCAATATGGCATGAACCACAAGGTGTGGTTGTATCCCTCGGTGGTCTTTTTAGGACTAGGCATCGTCGACGTTTTGTTTAAGCAGATTGCCGTCACGCAAGCTGTGCCTTACGCCACTTCCCTGTTGATTGTTTTCGTGTTGGCCATGCTAGTGGGCATAGCCTACTTGGCGTATTCGGTGGGCAGGGGACACCGGCGATTTTCCATTCATGCTATTTTTTGGGGTGTCGTTCTGGGGCTGTTTAATTTTGGCAACATATTATTCTATATGAAGGCCCACCGTGCAATGCCCGAAAATCCGTCGATTGTCTTTACGGGGATGAATATTGGGGTAATCGCCTTGGGGGCTGTCGTTGGCGTGGCGCTTTTTAAGGAGAAACTGTCTAAACTCAATAAGGTCGGTATAATTTTGGCAGTTCTGTCCGTTATCGTTATCTTTTGGGATGAGCTTATTCGATGACAGATATCGCACCATTGTATCGTCGACTACCGGGCTGTTTCGCGACCGTGGTAGCAAGTTTATTGCGTATGCCTACCCGTTTCGAGATGAAAGCGAGCTGAAGGCGCGTATAGCGGCATTGAAGTCCGAACATCCGAAGGCTAGGCACCATTGCTGGGCATACCGCTTGACGCCCGATCGTTCCGTATTTCGGGTAAATGACGACGGCGAACCCTCGGGTACGGCCGGACGCCCGATTCTGAATACGCTGCTTTCGCACGATGTTACCAATGTACTCGTGGTGGTAGTCCGTTATTTTGGCGGGACGCTGTTGGGGGTTCCGGGGCTAATCAACGCCTATAAAATGGCTACACAAGATGCGCTGGCAAACGCGGAGATCATCGAAAAAACGGTCAATGACCTGTATCGGGTGGGTTTTAGTTATCCACAACTGAACGATGTGATGCGCGTGGTGAAAGAGGAAGACTTGTCCGTCATTCGGCAGGATTTCGAGCAAACGTGCACCTTGGAGTTCGAGGTGCAGCAGTCGCGGGTCAATGCTGTCATCGGGCGGTTGGAAAAACTCGACGATACTACCATCACTTATCTACGATCGACATGATACCCGAAACCGACTTGATTCTCAATGCGAATGGCAGCATTTATCACTTGAACTTGCTTCAAGAAGACGTGGCAGACACCATCATCACGGTAGGGGATCCCGACCGGGTAGCCCTGGTCAGCCGCTATTTTGACCGAATCGATATCAAAAAAGGGAAGCGGGAGTTTATTACACATACGGGCTGGGTGGGCAAAAGGCGGGTGACGGTATTGTCAACCGGTATTGGAACAGACAACATCGACATTGTCCTTAACGAAGTTGATGCATTGGTCAACGTCGACTTGGCGACGCGTCAGGCGCATTCGACCCATCGCACGCTGGATATCATTCGGATCGGAACCTCGGGGGGATTGCAGCCCGATATCCCCCTTGACTCCTTGGTGGTGTCAGGTTATGGGTTGGGTCTGGATGCGTTGATGGCTTTTTATCGCAAGGAGATGGATGTCGACGAGTCTGATTTGCTAGGTGCAATCCAAATGCATATGGAAAAACTTTCCTTACCTGCTTACCTTACCCGCGGCAGCGAAGTACTTGCACGCCAACTGGGCTTGGGTTCGGATGAGGGTATCACGGTTACGCTACCCGGGTTCTATGGGCCGCAGGGACGACAGGTTCGCGCGGATCTTCAACATCCTGACTTGCTAAGCCGGCTGTCCGGCTTTCGGTGTGGGGCAACCCGTATTGCAAACCTCGAAATGGAAACGGCCGGCATATATGCGCTGGCCCGCGTTTTGGGTCACCGAGCGATTTCTATTAACGCAATTGTAGCCAACCGTGCCACCCTCCAGTTCAGTAAACATCCCGAACGGATCGTGGACCATGCCATTCAGACGGTGTTGGAGCGACTCTAGCCGTATCCCGCTATCGGACTCACCTTGTTTGCCCGCTTTATTCCGTATATTTGGTGCAAGCAACCAATAAATAAGACCTGAATGATGAAATTCATCCGTCACTTCTGGGGCCTTGCCCTTGCCGTCATTCTCATCGTTTTCCTGGATAGCTCTTGGTCTGCCTTGCCACCTTTGGGCAAATTATTTAGCCCGTTCACCGGTTTTCACCAAAACGCCACAAGTAAGTACGACGAACGGGATGAAACCCTTGATATTCCTGGCTTGTTGGAGACAGTGGTGATTAAATATGACGATAATGGTGTTCCCCATATTTTCGCGAAGAACGACCACGACTTATACCTTGCGCAAGGGTACGTGGTGGCGCGCGATCGACTTTGGCAAATGGAGTTCTATACACTCGTGGCATCCGGAAGACTGTCGGAAGTGGTCGGGAAGGCTGCGCTTGAATTTGATCGCTACAACCGACGAATAGGTATGGCTCGCACGGCTGCGCGCCTGCAAGATTCGTTAGCCAGGGACTCGATATCCATGCTGATGCTCGACGCATACGCCAAAGGCGTAAACGTCTACATCAATTCGCTTGACCGGCGGGCTTTACCCGTAGAGTATAAGATCTTGAACTACGCGCCCGAACCCTGGTCTCCGTACAAGAGTTTGTTGATGCTGATGAACTTACGCAACACACTCAACGGCGGAAGCCACGACTATCGCCTCTCCAATGTATTGGCTATGTACGGCGATAGTGTGGTTCAGGATTTATTTCCGTTCTATCCAACGGTTGAGTCGCCCATCATCCCGGAAGGCACGCCGTGGAACTTCACACCTGTCGGTACGCCGCCCGTGCCTGAGACCGTGTCGGCGTCGTTGCAGGAGGGAAGCTTGGCTATGCTGAGCATACCCGAGGCTAAGCCTCAGATCGGTAGCAACAATTGGGTGGTAGGGGGCAGCCGTTCGGCGACCGGCTTACCCATCTTGGCGAATGACCCTCATCTGCAGCTGACCTTGCCTTCGATTTGGTATCAGGTACAGTTGACCACGCCGGAGGTGAATGTGTATGGCGTAACGATGCCTGGCGCACCAGCAGTCGTCATCGGATTTAATAAGGACGTGGCTTGGGGGGTGACAAATGTCGGGTCAGACGTCATGGACTTCTATAAAATCACCTTCCAGGACGAGACGAAGCGGCACTACCTGCACGACGGTGTGTGGAAAGAAGTCGTATTGCGGGTGGATACCTTTGGCATACGCGGGCAAAAAGCCTTAGTGGATACGGTTTATTATACCCACCACGGTCCCATCGTGAATAACGAAACGGCTGAGTCTAACTTTAATAAAAGCGTGCCCGCAGGTTATGCCATGCGGTGGATTACCCATGAGACACAGGGCTCGGAAATACGTGCGCTTCACCTGTTAAATCGGGCCCGTACCTATGACGACTATCGTGCAGCCATTGCGTACTTCCGAGCGCCCGCACAGAATTTCGTTTTTGCTAGCAACACGAATGACATCGCCATCACCGCTAACGGCCAGTTCCCGTTGAAATGGAAAGGGCAGGGGCGGTTTCTGCTCGACGGAGCCCTACCCAGCCATGATTGGCAGGGTTGGATACCGTTTGAACATAATCCTACGGCGAAGAATCCACGACAAGATTTTCTAAGTTCGGCCAACCAATTTCCCACCGATCCGTCTTATCCGTATTACTTGAACTGGCGATTTGCGCACCCGAGCCGCGCGATTCGCATCAACGAACGTCTCGCCAGCATGACGCGGGCTACCGCCGATAGCCTGCGCTCCTTACTTAACGATAATTTCAACGTGGATGCCCGGCGAGTCTTACCGCTGTTGCTGCAGTCCCTTCAGTCCGTCGATTCGATTCGCAACATGCCAGAGTTTGGTGTCGTTTCCCAATGGAATTACCAGAACGCGGCCCATGAAATCGGTGCGTCCATTTTTGAGGAGTGGGCCGGCGCAAAAGGTACGTTGTATCAATCTATTTGGGCTGACGATTTTCCTGCCGATGACTACTTGCTGCCCCCCAGTACCGATCGTACGCTCACGCTAATCGAAAACGAACGGGATTCACCTTGGTTCGACGACCGGCGCACCCAGGATCGCGTTGAAACTGCGGATGATATCATCCGGGCGAGTTTCGTGGAAGCTGTCGAGCGCCTTAGACGACGTTACGGACCATTGGATCCTACATCATGGAACTGGGCAAACGTGAAGGCGACACGCATTGCACATCTTGTGCCGGCCTTTACTTCCTTTAGCAGGCACCATATTGCCATTGGTGGCGGCGAGTCCATCGTGAATGCCACTAGCGCCACGCATGGTCCATCGTGGCGCATGGTTGTACAGCTTGACAACAATTGGCCGAAGGCGTACGGACTGTATCCAGGCGGGCAATCCGGCAATCCCGGAAGCACGCATTACGACAACATGATCGACGCATGGTCTAAGGGTGAGCTTAACGAGCTGTTGTTCTTAAAAGATGAACACGACCGCCCTTCGTTACTCAATTATACAATCACGTTAAACCCATAGGTAAGCTTATTCATAGATAAATATGGTTTTCTTTCTTATCGTCATACTTGGGGGCAGCGCTTCGATCTTCGGACCATGGTGGTCGGTGGCGCCGATTTGTTTCCTGCTTCATTTTTGGCTCTCGGCCAGCAGCCGCGGCGCATTCTGGTCGTCAGCTGTCGCCGTGGCGCTCTTGTGGTTTTGCTACGCCTTTTACATAGACCTTCTCGCATCGGTTGACCTCAACGAACGGATTGCCGGGATTTTTACGGCGGACGCCCCCGCGTTAGATGGCGTTCCAGGAATCGTGATCACTTATTTTATTATGATCGTCATCGCGCTACTCGTGGGCGGATTTTCGGGGATGGCTGGAGTCCAAGTACGGAAGTTTATTCGGGGCGCGCGCGGTTGAACATCCGTGCTAAGCAATCCCCTTGCGGTTGGAGTCGAACTTCAGCATGATGAAAAGCAAGATGGTAAAACTCCACAGGGACGATCCGCCGTAGCTGACGAAAGGCAGGGGTATACCGATGACCGGAACAATGCCGATAGTCATTCCGATATTGATGGCGAAATGGAAAAACAGGATGGAAGCGACGCCATACGCGTAGATGCGCGAGAGGGGGGTACGCTGGCGTTCGGCAATATTGACAATGCGAAGAAGCAAGGTGACGTAAATCCCAATTAGTATAACGGAGCCGACAAAGCCCCATTCCTCGCCCACCGTCGCAAAGATGAAGTCGGTACTCTGGTCCGGCACAAAATTGTATTTGGTTTGCGTGCCCTGCAGGTAGCCTTTGCCCCAAAACTGGCCCGATCCAATCGCTATTTTGGATTGGTTTAGCTGATATCCCGTACCGCGATTATCTTCTATTTTACCCAAAATCACGTCAATGCGGTCGCGTTGGTGGGACTGCAGGACATTGTTATACATGAAATCGACCGATAGCACATACAAGGCCGAAAAGGCCATGATAAGCAGGGTGTTACCAATGATTTTTCGCTTTTTTCGATAGAGGTAAATCGCACCGCCACCCAATAAAGCGATCAGCCCGATGACTACCCACTGGTTGAGCACCAAGGCCAGCACGAAAAGCAGGATCGCTAATCCGCCAAATAGCATCCATGTGCCGGAAATGTACCCTTCGCGATAAAATACGAAGACCAGCGCAAAGAACGCAAGGGCAGAACCCGTATCGGGCTGCAGGAGGACCAAGGCTACCGGCAACAGGACCAGACAAGCCCCAATGCCCAAGGTTTTCAGCGATGGGCTTTTGTTGGCATTAGCGCTGAGAAATCGTGCCAATAGTAAGCATGTCGCCAATTTGGCAAATTCAGCAGGTTGGAGCCTAAAGCTGCCGATAGGGATCCAAGCTTGGTTGCCGCCTACATTGCGGCCCACGAAGAGCACGGCAATCAGTAGGATAATGGTGATGACGTATAAGATGGGCGAAAACGAGCTGTAAAACTTCGCATCCACCACTAAAATGATGAGTCCGAGTAAAATGCTCGAGAAAATAAACATCGACTGCTTGCCGTAGTTGGTGTTCATATTGAACAGGCTGGGCTGGTCGGGATCAAAAACGGCCGCATGAATATTAAACCATCCGACGACGCACAGCGTCAGCCAGAGCAAGACGGTAGGCCAGTCGACATCCCCGATAAAGGATTTATTTCGGTGGAAACTACTCATGGAGGCGGGCCAATTGGCTATGGTGTACGAAAATTTCTTCTTCGGGTGTGCGCGCAGGGATTTTCTTGACGCCGCTTGGTGCCTGATAGGCGGTTTCTTGCGAGGCCTCTTGCTCAACCTCGGGCAGCAGGTTCGCCTCGTAGATACGATCTTGGATATACTGAGGCAGTGTGATGGTATCTTTCAGGTACTTCTCTACGAGCATGCTCGCGATAGGGCCTGCCCACGTACCCCCATAGCCGGCATTCTCCACAAAAACGGCTATCGCGATCTTGGGGTTTTCACGTGGAGCGAAGGCAAAGAAAACGGCATGGTTCTTCCCGTGCGGGTTTTGGGCCGTACCTGTTTTGCCGCACATTTCGATGTCTGCAATGCGGAGCGAATAGGCGGTACCCCCGGGCATGTTCACGGCCCGGCTCATCCCCTCAATCACAGGTTCATAGTACTTTTCCTCGACGCCCGCATAAATTTTCTCCGTAAACTCGGGTTTCACGATTTTCTGTTCGCCGATGCCTTTAATCAGGTGCGGACGGTAGTAGTATCCCCGGTTGGCGACGATGGCCATGATGTTAGCCATTTGCAAGGTGGTGACGCCCATTTCGCCTTGTCCGATAGAAAGCGAGATATTAAATCCAGAGCCCCACCGGTCGTTTCCGTAGCGTTTGCTGTACCATTCGGCCGTCGGCAGGGAGCCGCTGCGCTCGCCTGGCAGGTCGATGCCGAGTGGTTGGCCGATGCCGAAGCGCATCGTCACATCCCGCCACAGGTCGTACGCTTCAGCGGAGCGCATGCCCCGCTGGTCTATCATGCGGGCATAGGTGTGCCCGTAGTACGTGTTGCACGATTGCTGGATGGACCGAACTAGGGAAGTGGCACCGCACACCTTCGTGCAGCGCATGAACCCGCGCCCGCCGCCGTAGCGATACCCGCCTGGGCAGTTGAATACGGTATGTTCGTCAATCAATCCCGCTTGTTGGGCAGTGAGTGCCGCCACCACTTTGTAAATCGAACCCGGCGGGTATTCCGCCTGTATTGGCCGAATAAACATCGGCCGATAGGGGTCGTTTAGCATTTTCATGTAATTGTTTCCCCGTTCGCGGCCCACCATCAGGTTGGGGTCGTAGCTGGGGCTGCTCACGAACGTCAGGATCTCGCCCGTCGCAGGTTCGATGGCTACCACGCTGCCGATTTTGTTCTTCATGAGCTCTTCCGCCAGGATCTGTAGCTCGCGGTCGAGTGAGGACACTAATCCTTCGCCGGCTACGGCCACGGTGTCAAATTTGCCTTCGGCAAACACGCCCTTCGGTCGGTTAAAGGCGTCAACCATTACGTTACGGACACCCCGCTGCCCACGCAAGAGGTCCTCGTAGGCGCGCTCCACGCCAGAGGCGCCAATGTAGTCGCCAGGGCGATAGAATCCGTTCGACCGTTCGATATCCTGATCGTTGACTTCCGTAATATAGCCGAGAAATTGCCCGGCGATGCTGTCCGGATAGCTTCTCACCGTGCGGTTTTGCACGTAAAAACCTCGGAATTTGTACAGGTGCTCCTGCAGGCGGGCGTATACCGATGCCGGAATCTGTTTCTCGAATTGGGATGCACGGTAGCGCGAATGACTGATGGCTGCTTGCATGCGGCGTTCGAAGCCTTCCTTATCAATGCCGATCAGTTCGCAGAAAAGAGCGGTGTCTAGATCGACGACTTCGCGGGGGGTCACCAGCAGGTCGTATACCGGCTCGTTTTGTACGAGCACTTCGCCATGCCGGTCGAGGATGGCGCCACGGGCGGGATACACCACTATTTTGCGTAGCACGTTATTGTTGGCCCACAGCAGGTATTTGTCGTCTATCACTTGCAGATAGAACAAACGCGCTACAATGATCAGGGCTACTGCAATGAAAATCCCCTGTATAACATACCTGCGTGCAAAATAGCTATTCATTCCCCTCTAGTCGTTAACGTCTTTTTTTGCGGTAAAACACCAAGCTCAACAATAATATGACGAGCACCGTAAAGATACAACTTATGGCTATACTGAGCAGCGTGTAGTGGAACTGGGCGAATGAGAACGTCTCCAATATAAATAGCACGATATGGTGGGCTACTATGGTGGCCCATAGGTAAGGAAAGAACCAACGGAACGATACCTCGCCCAGCATCGGCGTTGCGAACTTCTCGTGGTTGTCGGCCTCAAGCGTGATGCCCAGGAAGATCGTTCGCAACCATGCGAGTGCCACACTCGCCGCAGCATGTGCGCCCAAGGTGTCGTAAAACGCATCAACCGTGATTCCCGTCAGGAATGCCAGGACGAAAAGCGCCAAGTTGGGTATTCCGATAGGTAAAAGCAAGATAAACAGGACATAAGGAAATGGCGAAGCAAGGTTGTAATACCCAATATTTTTAAACAGGAATACCTGCATGCCGATGAGCACCACAAAGCGAAGCGCATTGTATAGTAAAAGCTTAGCCATCGTTTTGCGTACTGTCTTCTAGTTGTTCGCGTTCGTCTACAAAGGAATCCAGCACCACGTACACGTGCTGTATGTTGTGAAAATTGGTACTTAGTTCCACCTTAATGTCCAGGAAGCTTTCCCCGCCAGCTAGTCCCGTTTCGAAAACCGTACCCACTTGGATCCCCGGCGGGAATAAGGAGAACCCCGACGTGTACACGCGTTCGCCCACCTCGACTTCCACGTGATTGGGAATATCGCGCAACATGCCGTAGCGCGCGTCGATGTTGTCGCCCCACACCAGCGAACCAAACGCTTCACTATGTTCAAGTGCCGCGCTAATACGCGTATCGCTGTGCAGCACGGATTGGATTGTGGCAAAGTGGGTGGACACGTTGAGCACAATGCCCACGACCCCGTTGGGCGAAATAACACCCATACCCTTGCGCACCCCGTCTGTGTAGCCTTTGTTGATGGTGAGGTAGTTGTTCTTTTGGTTGATACTATTGTTGATCACGTTGGCAACCAAATAACTGTATTGGGCTTCGCCCAACGAGTCTAAGACAACCTCCTTCAGGGTCGAGTCACCCTGGATCAGCATTTGAAGCTGACGCCTCAGCGACGCGTTCTCTTCGGCCAACTCCGTATTGGCCTCGCGCAGGCTCAGGAAATTCTTCCATACACTGACCCGTTCGTAGAGCGTACCCACCACCATGCTCGAGGAGTTGATGGAGCTGGCGCGCTGAAACGAGTTGTTTTGAACTAGCAGATAGAATGAAATGCCAAAAAACAGCACGAAGAGGAAGAAAGCGTTATATTTCGAAAGAAGTAGCCAAAGGTTCTTCATGCATGCATCGGTACCATCGCCATGACGATGGTATACAGTTTTTGATTTTTCATACGTGCCATGCTACCATGGCTTAGCCACCCGTCTGCGCTTACTGCATCAGGAATTTGTAATTCCCTACGTTTTTCAGCGAAATGCCCGTGCCGCGAACCACTGCACGCAATGGGTCTTCCGCAACGTGTACGGGTAGTTTGGTTTTGGCCTGCACGCGCTTGTCGAGCCCACGGAGCAATGCCCCGCCCCCAGTCAAATATATACCCGTTTGATAGATGTCGGCAGACAACTCGGGAGGGGTGATTTCGAGGGCTTTTAATATCGCTTCTTCGATTTTCGAAATCGACTTGTCGAGACAATGTGCAATTTCCGTGTAGGAAACGGTGATTTGCTTGGGTACGCCCGTCATCAAATCCCGCCCTTGCACAGCGAAATCGTCTGGTGGATCTTGCAATTCAGGCAATGCGGATCCCACCTCAATCTTAATTTTTTCCGCCGTACGTTCACCGATCATAATATTGTGTTGCCGGCGAATATATTGGATGATGTCCGAGTCGAAGTTGTCGCCAGCTACCCGGATTGATTGGTCACAAACGATACCCGATAGCGCGATGACCGCAATTTCGGTGGTACCGCCGCCGATATCGATGACCATGTTGCCCATAGGTTCTTCCACGTCAATGCCGATACCCACAGCTGCCGCCATCGGTTCGTGGATCAAATATACTTCCTTGGCACCAGCGATTTCGGCCGAATCGCGCACGGCGCGCTTTTCCACTTCCGTTATCCCCGAGGGTATGCAAATCACCATTCGCAGCGATGGGAAAAACCACCCCTTGCCGTTATTAACCATTTTAATCATGCCGCGGATCATGTGTTCCGCAGCATTGAAATCGGCGATGACCCCATCCTTCAATGGACGAACCGTCCGGATGTTGTCGTGGGTCTTGCCTTCCATTTGCATGGCCTGACGCCCAATTGCAATAACTTTATTCGTTGTCCGGTCAAACGCCACGATAGACGGCTCGTCTACCACCACTTTGTC
>CAYRGQ010000005.1:0-94616 GCA_964423925.1 uncultured Sphingobacteriaceae bacterium
CCATCAACCATAAAAACCTGAAAGACCTCTATCCCCAGAATTATAAAAAATCGTTAGAGGCTCAGCAAGAACAGACCTGTACTTCATAGGGCGGATACGTCCCGAAGGCGATGTGTTGCTTTCGGGACAGTCTTCTTAAATCAATCTTTCCTTAACGGGTACAATCCGCTGTCCAAGTACCTTCGTCGTTAATGACAAGCATGTTCAGTGAGCTCGCGGTGATACGGATCCCCTCAAGGCCCTCGCCAATACTAACGTGCGTGTTGTTGTCGCCTTCGCGGAATTTGACGCCAGTAATGTCCGGGATACCGCTTCCGAAAATGAAGGAGTATGAATCACCCACTTTGGTTACTGTCACGCGTCCATCTTCATCGACGGTAGTCTGTTCGCCATCGTTGAATGAGATGGAACCTTCATAAGTCCCGATGAATAGATCCCTGTCCGCTGGATCCGTGTCCTTTTCGCATGATACCATAAATAGCATAGATACTATCGCCCATGCGCCCATCATTTTCTTTACATGTTTCATAATCTGTACGTGTTTGTTACGTTCTGTTAATTTCAATGTTAATACCAATACTATAACAGGAAAACGAGGGCTAACGTTTGGTATTTGTCTTAACGGGTTGATATATAGCATGTCGTGGTCTTGATTGGGCCGCGGAAAGATGAGGGCGACATCCGAATTAGTTACGGTTCGGACTGCGGATATCTGCCACACTATGATGTCGACGCTACACATCGCCACAAAAAGGCGGGGGTTTTTAAGCGTGTACGCTGAAAATCCCCGCCCGTCCCAGAATGATGTGCTATGCGGTATAGCGTCAAATCGTTATAGTGTATCGAGCAGCTCCAGGTCAGCACTGTCTAACTTCAGGGAGCTGGCGGATAAGAGCTGGCGTAGCTGCTCAACTGACGTGGCGCTGGCGATCGGCGCCCCGATATGAGGTTGGGCGTAAAGCCATGCCAAGGCGACGGTGGCCGGCACTGCTGAGTGCTTTTCGGCGATTTTATCCATCACATCCAGTAGCGCCAGGCCTTTGTCGTTAAGGTACGTGGCAGCGCCTTTCCCACGGGGACTTTTATCGAAATCGGCTTCCGACCGATACTTGCCCGTCAAAAACCCAGATGCTAACGCGTAATACGGGAATACTGTTAGCCCGTATTGGTCGACGATGGGTGCGTAGTTCGTCTCATACCCTTTCCGTTCGACGAGATTGTAAAGGGGTTGCAGCGCTTGGTAGCGTGGCAGGTTGTTCTTTTCGGCGGTTTCGAGCGATTCGCGCAGACGATCGGGAGATAAATTCGAGGCGGCGATGTATCTTATCTTCCCCGCTTTGATTAGCTCGGCATACGCAGATAGCGTTTCCTCTACAGGCGTTTTTTCGTCGTCATAGTGGGTGTAATACAGGTCAATGTAGTCGGTTTGTAGCCGTTTCAGGGACTTGTCGACACTGGCAAGAATATGCTTGCGACTGGTATCGATCTCGTTAACGCCGGTAGGGCCGCCCACTTTCGTGGCGATGATCACCCTGTCACGGTTTCCCCGTGCTTTCATCCATTTGCCAATAATTGTTTCGGACTGCCCGCCGGGTCCACCATCTACCCAATACGAGTACATGTCGGCGGTGTCGATAAAGTCGAAGCCTGCCTCGGTAAAAGCATCGAGAATCTCGAAGGAACCTTTTTCGTCAAGGGTCCATCCAAAAGTGTTGCCACCCAGATTAAAAGGGGCGACACGCAAATCAGTTTGTCCTATTCTTGTTTTTTTCATTGCTTTATTATTTTGTTTTTTGATGCCAATCGAAAGCTCCTGGCCTGTGCGGTCCTGACTGTTATCCGAATTTGACCGATGTCATGGTCAGTGAGCCTCCTACGGGGCGGTCATTGAAAAAACGGATGTCGTCCTTGGGGGTGCTCAGACCAAGGGTGTACACCAAAGGTAGGTAATGTTCTGGCGTGGGGATGGCCAGCCGGGCTTCGGCGCCTAGTTTTTCGTACTGTACGAGCCGTGGATGCGCGCCCTCTGCTATGAGCTGTTTGAACGTTTCGTTGATCTGCAGCGCCCAGTCAAATCCATAGTTGGCGTCGAGCTTGTCCCAAGCCACCATCCGCAGGTTGTGTACCATGTTGCCGCTGCCGATCACCAGCACTCCTTTGTGGCGCAAGGCTTGCAGTTCAGCAGCCAGTTCGTAATGGTGTTGCGGCCCTTTCGTATAGTCGATGCTCAGCTGCAGCACCGGAATGCTGGCGTCTGGGTACATATGCCGGACGACCGTCCACGCACCATGGTCCAGTCCCCAATCGTGATCGAGCTCGATAGACGCGGCTTGCGTCAGCTGCGTGGCTTCGCGAGCCAGTGCTGGATCGCCTGGGGCGGGATACTGTACCTCGTATAGCGCGCGGGGGAATCCGCCAAAGTCGTGGATTGTCTGGGGTTGTTCCATCGCCGTGATCTTCGTGCCCTTGGTTTCCCAATGGGCGGATATGACCAGCACGGCCTTGGGGGGCGGGATCTGGCGAGCCATGTCTGCCCAGCCTTGGCTGAAGCTGTTATCCTCGATGCCATTCATTGGCGAGCCGTGGCCGATAAACAGCACGGGCATTTTTTCGCTGGCGGGCAGGCTGTCCTTCAAGTGACGGAGGCTGTCCAAGCCCATGGTTGCCGCGGCACTAATTGGTATTGCCATAGCGGTGATAAACTCCTTTCTTTTCACTCAATTACTTGTTACTTGTAAAACGGGCCGCCGACCCCTGCCGAGGGCCCGTTGGGCGTGATTTATTTTTTCGTAAACTCACCATCGGCTTGGATCCATACCACATCGCTGATGAAGGGGGCAGGGAAGTCGTTGCCCACGCCAAAGTCCGAACGCTTAATCTCGCCTTTCAGCTTGAAGCCGACGGTTTCCTCGTTAGACATGGGGTTGATCGTGCGTCCTACGTAGCGCAAATCCATGCTGACGGAGCGCGTCACGCCGCGAATGGTCAGATCCCCCACCAGTTTGTAATCATTTTCGCGCACTTTGGAGATGCCCGTGCTTTTGAACGTGATGACCGGATGGTTTTCGGCATCGAAGAAGTCTGCGCTCCGAAGGTGGTTGTCGCGTGGTTCGACCCGCGTGTCAATGGACGCTACTTGGGCCGTCAGTGCAAACACGGCGTCGCTAAAGTCGGCCTCCGACGCGCTTATGGTCACATCGAAATCGTTAAATGTTCCGGAAATATCCGATACGCCCATATGGGCTACCGTGAATTGTAGTTGGGAGTGGGTTTTGTCGTTTTGCCAAACCGCTACGGTTGCGAATACGCTGGTAGCGACGAGTAAAGCGATAGCGATTAATCCTTTTTTCATGATGTTGTCCTTTTTAGTTGTAATGTGTACTGAATAATTATTTGTATTGGAATTGGCGCGCAAGCTGTCGCGGATCTTCCTTCATGTCCCGCTACGACGGGGGAATAGCCTGGGAACCGACGATTGCTCAGATTGTTTGTGCCGCTTGGGCGTGGCTGTCGGCTAGAACGGCTGTGCCTCGCTGGCTCGTCACTGCTTCTTCCGACGCACCAGCGCGGTTTTTTTGTGGACGCTACGATGACGTGTGCATCCGGCAAAAGGCGTACGAGAGCATCCCCTCCGGCCATGCTTACAACGACCTTCTGGGTTACATACGGCTTGATCTGAGAGGCTACCAAAGATTCGGCCGCCTGGGGCACTGCTAATACCACGATGTCGGCTTCCCAGCAGGCGTCAGTCGCACAAGTGATTCCTTCAACGTCCGAATCGGGGTGGAGCGCGATAATATCTTCGCTCAGCTGGGTGAGGCGCTGCGGCGAGCGGCCGAAGAGCAACAGCCGATAATCGCCGCGAGCGAGGCTACGGGCGATGGCACTGCCCATCCGGCCGGTGCTGCCTATAATTGCGATTGTCGGTTTTATTGCCATATCCTTTTTGTCTTGTCTAGTACAAAGGTACTGGGTGTCGCGGGCCGCGGCAATGACATATGTTAAGAGAAAGCGTTGACAAATGTCAATTTTGAGAAGGAAAATCTCTAGAAGATTAGGAACCGATTTGCTTCCTGATGCGGCTGAGGGTCTCGGGTGTGACACCTAAGAATGACGCAATGAGGTGCTGAGGGACGCGCAGGAGCAGGTGGGCGTCCTCGTCGAGCAGGCGTTTGTAGCGTTCTTCGGCGGACAGGCCGATGGTGGCTTCAATGCGACGTTGCAACGCCACATAGGCGTTTTGGTACAGGATGCGGAAATACGATTCCATGGCGGGCACTTCGTCGAGTAGGGGCTGAAAATTGTCATTTCGCAAAATGAGCAATTCGCAGTGCTCCAGGGCTTCGATCGTTAACTTGGAAGGCTCCCGGGTGAAAAAACTATAAAGATCAGCCATCCACCACCCCTCAAACGCAAATTGCACGACGTTGGTCGCTCCTTTTTCCGTGGTGGAGTACGAAAATAGGGTACCTTTTTCGACAAAGGCCAGTTGGCTGCATATATCGCCTTGATGAAGCAGAAACTGTTTTTTTCGGATTTTTTTCGGAACAAAATGGCGCCTTACCAGATCGAACGCCTCCGGGCTTAGCCTAATCTGCTTTTGTAGTTGCTTTTCGAGCTCTTCGAACATCTTATTTGACAGTTAGCACGGGGAATTGTACAAACATAGCAAAACTATAAGCTTCTCCGTGTAGGAAGACCTTAGGTGTATCCGTGTTCGTGCACGGTAGGCGCATGTCAGCTGTTGTTTTCCAGCTATATCGTAGGCTGCGTTAAGGAAACGGTTTGTGCCAACTCCTGTTGAATTTGCGTCCCTTTATCGGTGTTGTACCAGTGTTGTATTTCGGTTTTTACACGCTCAAAGTCGGCTTGCTCGGCTAACAGAGTGGTATAAACCGCCTGGCATCCCGCGGGGCGCGGTCCCCACGTGGCTAGATCTTGCCCGGTTTCATCTAGAATCACAAGTTTGGGGATGGATTTAGCGTTGTTGGTCAAATATTTTTCGATTCGGAAGGGCTCGCTGTCCCGCAGTTCGTAGGAGACGGTGATCAACGGGTTTTCGCGTGCAGCTAGTTCAATAAACGGCACGCAGTGGGCGGCGTCGCCGCACCAAGGCTCCGTGATGACAATCCAATGCTGGCGCGTGTCGATTTCGCGCATGGCCTTGGCCAGATCGGGCGATACCACGGCGGTCTTGATCCACCGGGTCATCCGCGACCAGTTGAGTTTCGTGTAGTTGATATAATCCGAGTTGTCATAAGGAGCTGCATGCTCGTTAACAGGTGTCTGGATGATTGTCTCAAAATAATCGAGGTACTCTTGGAATGTCATGTCGTAGCTAAATGTTAAATAAACGTAATGGATCGGGAGCAATATAATACTAAGCGTTCATATGCCAAAGATCACCGGCTCTGGCTGTATGCCTGCGGATCTTTCCTTCCTCGGCCAATGCCCGCAATTCGGCAGAGGCCTCAGCCATGGAACGGTTGGCAAGGATGGCATATTCCTTGGTGGCCAGGCTACGCAGCGCATCAAAGAGTGAATGCCAGTCCGTAGAAACGGGCTGTTTGCTGGCGGGGGGAAAGACGTCGGATATCGCCCTTTCGAAGACGTGGTAGGGCTGGGTGCCTTGCACTGTTTCCTGCTCACCGGCGCGACTGATGAAAATCACCGTCGGAAATCCTTTCACGCCCAATTGACGTGCCAGTGCCATGTCTGCGTCCAGCGACTCGCCGGCTTTGCCCGCGTAGTCGTGAGAAAGCCGGTCCGTGTCCAGGCCGATTTCAGATGCTGTCTCCACGATGTATTCCCATTTGGCAATGTTTTTTCCTTGCACGAAGAACTTCTCGCGCAGTCGCCTCAGGAAGGTGATGGCGAGGGGCGCATCTTGCATTTCCGCCGCCTTGAATGCGATTGACGGTGGAAAGGACGAGTGGGGCGGATCTTGACCCCAGACTTTGCCGTCCATGGGCATGTCAAAATGCTGCGCTATCTTTTCGATATGAGCGGCTAGGCGCTGGGGCTTAATGCCGCCCATCGATTTCCAATTTGGCAGTAGTCCCCCCATGCGGTATTCGATTTCAAGGGCGTGCCCGTACTCAAGTTTCAGCTTACCAAACAGCGGTTCCGCTCCCCAGCATGCCAAGCATAGCGGATCGGTAAAGTACACAGCCTTTACGGGCTTGGTACTTGCCGAAGCACCAGGAAGCAGGCCTTGCAGTTCATTCGGTTGTCCGCAGCTTCCGGTTTCGGGGTTCCATAAGAAGGGGGTTGATGCCGTTTCGTTTGTCATAGTGTGCTCGTAGCCTCACATTTTTTAGGTCGACATTTGATGCAAGTCGACTGTTATTCAGTAAGATATATGTTTTTGGTAGCGGCTCAGAAATCGGGCGCAATGGTAAACGTTATTGTTGTAATTATAAAATAAATTTATAAAAACCCTTATCATTGCCAATGAAAGCCGATTTCTGCTGACATTTTTAATGTATTATTAAAACAATATCCAACAAATAGGCCCTTTTTGCGAATGTCGAAAAAATCCAAGTAAACGCTAGTCCCGTTATTTAAGTCCGCTGCCAAACCGTCCTTTTATGGTAAAACTGACAGGTATTTGTCGATAAACAATTGTTTGTCGCGCGATTTGTATTGCTGGATGTATCGGGGGTGTTCGAGCACCACGATCTTTCCAAATAGGTGTTCCTCGGCGTTCAACTGCTGGATGAAGGACGCATTTTTCTTGCCTAAAACGTACACCTCATCCGTGTACAATCCTAAGCTCGTGTGTTTTTTGAGGGATTCAATCATGAAGGATTTAACCATTGCAAATAGATGTTTGTGATCATAGTAGTTGGCATTCAGCCACTTTCCATCCCGCGTCTGGCGAACGATGGCTAAGGGAAAGGGCGAATTGATATAGAAACGACTGTAGAAGGCTGCTGCGCCGCCATAGGCTGCGATCATGTCGTATAAGAAAACGGAAGAGACCTCGTGCGTGTGGGCGGATTGCATCGATATGCCGCATACTGCCTCGAGGCGTTTGGTGTCGGTAAACGGCACCCCTGTAATCCCGGCTCCGTGCCGGCTGGGGTTGATGCCGATAATGAACCGCCGGCGATTGGTATCGGCGTAATATTTTTCATAAAACGCTTGCATCACCACCATCGTTTCCGGATTGTCGAGGTAGGGATTCATCACGCGGAATCCCGGAGGAAGCGGACCGGCATAATGCAACGATCGATTGAAGGCGATCACTTTTTCCGAAAAATTCTTGCCCATCTTATACGTATATGCTTGAGGATGAATAGGTAGCGTATTCGCGTAGCGTGCGATGGTCAAGATAGCAAAAAAAAATGGCAGGTTGATGACGTTGCCGTCGAATCTCCGCGCGGTCGCACGTTAATCCCGCCGTCAGGTTATACGTATTGCAAGTAGACAGAAATGAACAGGATGAAGATTGGAATTAGGGGAGCTGCCGGTTGACTCGTTCGCCTGGTAGTGGCGTTTCCGGCGACGCGTGTTACGGGGATAGCTTGTTGCCTTTGTCCGTTAGCGGCAGAAAGCGGCAGACATTAGGGGAGAGGCCTACCGTTGACTGGCTTCTTTTGACTATTATTATACCTGTTGAACCCGCTCGACGGTGTCGGCTTTGCTCAAGGAAAGGCGTACAATACTATCCGTCGTTGCCACCAAGCTGTGCGGCACGCCACCTTCTAGGGCGATGAGCATGCCCCGGGTCAGCGGATACACCGTGCCCGACACGCCAAAGTCGATGCTGCCTTCCACAATGGATACCACGATGGGATGTTTCGTTTGGTGCTCGCGCATTTCTTGTCCTTTCTTAAACACAATCCGAATTTCCTTGACCGAGGCGTTGTTCACCAGCACCTTGAGGGCTGGTTTCGCATCACCATATTCGATGTCGGATAAAATAGAAGCGATTTCCATGGATGTTATCCTTTTTTACCAAAGCTAAACAGAATATTCCGTTCCGTGCCTGTGATTATGCCAATATTGTACAACAACAGGACAAATTGCGGGAAAATTCCATCCATATATATCCGCAATTTCGAAACTTAACAATCAGCATTCGGCTGATTTAATACGCCACTAACGAACCAATTAGTACACCTAACATGGCTTTTTATACAAACGGCAAAAAGAACAAGTATGACGCCATCATCGTCGGGTCAGGGGCCGGTGGTGGCATGGCAGGCTATGTATTGGCGCAAGCAGGATTGCGGGTCCTGATGCTCGAATCGGGGCCCTTCTTCGATCCGGCAAAAGACTCCTTGCAAATGCGGTGGAGCTGGGAGTCGCCTCGACGCGGGGCCTCAACCAATCGGCCTTTTGGCGACTTTGATGCGGCCTTTGGTGGGTGGGAGATCGATGGGGAACCCTACACCAATGGCGAAGGCAGCGACTTTCGTTGGTTTCGATCACGCATGCTAGGCGGGCGTACAAACCATTGGGGAAGGATTTCGCTGCGGTTCGGCCCGAAAGATTTCAAAGGTGGCAGTTTTGATGGTGCTACAGACGATTGGCCGATTACCTATGAAGAGGTTAAGCCCTTCTACGACCGCCTGGACGTCATGCTGGGCGTCTACGGCACCAATGAAGGGCTGGAGGATGATCCTGATGGCATTTTTTTGCCCCCGCCCAAGCCTCGTCTTCATGAGCTGCTGATTATGAAAGAGGCTAAGAAAAAAGGGATACAGGTCATTCCGGGGCGTGGATCCGTGCTCACGCAGCCGCTGGCCAACAATCCGGATCGGGGCATGTGCTTCAATTGTGGACAATGTAACCGGGCGTGCAAGGTATACGGTGATTTTTCGTCGTCTTCCTGCTTGGTTATTCCAGCCATCCGGACCGGGAATTTGGAAGTGTTGCCTAACTCGTTGGTGCGTGAGGTGCTCGTCGACGATGATGGACTGGCCACGGGCGTATCCTATATTAATAAGGAAGACATGCAAGAGTATGAGGTGTATGGTGAACAGGTCATTCTTGCCGCCAGTGCCTGCGAATCCGCCCGTATATTGCTCAATTCGAAATCTAACCGACACCCGCAAGGACTGGCAAATAGCAGTGGCGTGGTGGGTAAATATCTTCACGACTCTACGGGTGTCAGCGTGGGCGCCTATCTCCCGCAACTGAAGGATCGCAAGCGTTATAATGAAGATGGGGTTGGCAGTTTGCACATCTATTCGCCGTGGTGGTTGGATAACAAAAAGCTCGATTTTCCCCGAGGATACCACATCGAGTATGGGGGAGGCATGAATATGCCGTCGTTTGGGTACTTGGCAGACCTACCGCGTTTCAACGGTAAACTCGCCGAAGCCCACGGCGCCACAAAGCGATCGGGAGGTTATGGACAGTCGCTAATGGAAGAATACCGCAGCTATTTCGGTACGAAAGTGGTGTTGGCGGGCCGGGGCTTGGCCATCGCCCGAAAAGAGAACTATTGCGAAATCGACTCCACCACGGTCGATAAGTACGGCATTCCGGTGTTGAAGTTCCATTATAAATGGACGGATGACGAGATCAAGCAGGGCAAGCATATGCAGGACACGTTCCATGACTTGTTCACAAGCATGGGGGCGATAATCACTACGCCATACAAAGGAGTGGGCGAGGATTATGGACTAAAAAAGCCCGGCGAAATCATCCACGAAGTGGGAACGGTGCGTATGGGGGACGATCCGAAAACATCTGCGCTGAATAAATGGTGCCAAGCCCACGACTGCAAAAACCTGTTTGTGGTTGACGGAGGCTCGTTCGTTCAGCAAGGCGACAAGAACCCCACGTGGACTATACTGGCCTTATCGATGCGTACGGCCGAATACATTCTTGAGCAACGCGGAAAACTGAACTTGTAGCAAGGGGGCGGCGTGTGCGATGCGGTCCGCGCCCTTATAGACCTATACGATCATGGACAAAATGAAAAGACGGGATGCAATCAAAGCCATCGGTGTGTCTGTATTGGCCGGGAGTATGTTATTCCATCGATGCAGCAACGAAAAGGCAACTCGCGTCGTTACGCAAGCCAACCTCGATCTCGTCGACGGACTGGAGCTTTGGGAACGGGAACGGTTTGATACATTGAATTCGTATCGTTTTTTTGACGAGCACGAGATGGAAACCTTGTCGGATTTGGCCGATCTGATACTGCCGGGAGACGGACAATCCCCACGTGCCACGGAGGTAGACGTGCCGGAGTTTATCGAGTTTATCGTCAAGGATATCCCAGACTTCCAGAGCCCGATGCGGGACGGCTTAAAATGGTTAGATACTTATGCCGAGTCGCTACATCAATCGGTATTTGTCAAACTTGACACTTTCCAAAAGACCGGCATATTGGATGCTATTTCTTATCCCGAAACGGCGGACGCAACCTTGGCGCCAGGCGTCGGATTCTTTACCCTAATGCGCGAATTGACGGCATCGGGATATTTCACCACCGAAGCCGGCATGCAATACCTGGGCTATGCGGGCAATAGGCCGAATGTTTGGGAAGGTGTGCCTAGCGATGTGCTCCAGCAATACGGGCTAACAACGTAGTCACCTAATCGTAGGACATAAATCTAATGATATGAAAAAAGATGGCAATAGACAGTCCCGCAGGGACTTCATCAGCAAAACCGGATTGGCCATTGCTGGCGTTACGATTGTGCCGCGCCACGTGCTGGGCGGCAAAGGCTTCGTAGCACCTAGCGACAAGCTGGTGGTCGCTGGGGTAGGGGTCGGCGGTAAAGGTAGGGGAGACATAAACAATTTCCACAACACTGGAAAAGCCGAAATTGGTTACCTCTGCGATGTGGACGACCGCATGGCACAGGAGTCGCGTGAGAAATATCCCAAGGCGAAATATTATCACGACTGGCGTGAGCTGTTCGACAGGGAATCTGCACATTTCGATGCGGTATCAGTATCTACGCCCGACCACAATCACGCCATCATTGCGATGGGCGCAATGCAGTTGGGTAAACACGTATATGTGCAGAAGCCGATGACACACGACATCTACGAGGCGCGGAAGCTGACAGAGGCTGCGGCGCGTTATAAGGTGGTGACTCAGATGGGCAACCAGGGGGCTTCGGGCGACGGCGTCAGGCAGCTGCGCGAATGGTATGACGCCGGCCTCATTGGCGACGTACATACGGTGTATACCTGGACCAACCGACCGGTATGGCCGCAAGGAATCCCTTGGCCGAGCCAGTCGGCACCCACACCTGACGGTCTCAATTGGGATCTTTGGCTGGGCACGGCGCCCTATAAAGAATACGTAGAAGGCTTGGTGCCCCGGAGTTGGCGGGGTTGGTGGGATTACGGTACCGGTGCGTTGGGCGACCTGGGATGTCATCTGCTGGAAGCGCCCTTCGCCGTGTTGGGATTGAAATATCCGACGGACGTACAGGCTACCGTAGGAAGTGTCTACACGGATTTCGGTACCCGCGGATACTTTGCGGACAGCTGCCCGCCATCCAGTTATGCCACGCTTACATTTTCAAAAACGGAACGAACCCAAGGGGAAGTCAAGCTTCATTGGATGGACGGCGGCATCAAGCCGGCACGGCCCGACGAATTGGAACCGGACGAGATCATGGGCGATGGCAATAGCGGTATTCTCTTCGTTGGTACCAAAGGTAAAATGATGGCGAGCGAATATGCTGCCAATCCGCGGCTGATTCCCGTGTCGCGCACGGCCGAGGTACAAGTGCCGCAGCGTTACGAGCGCGTCAAAGACGGCGCCGCCGGACATTACGCCCAATGGGTGGAAGGTGCTATCGCGGGTTATGGTAAAGCCCAGCTGAGTGCGCCCTTCGAACTTTCCGGACCCCTGACGGAAACGGTGTTAATGGCCAATTTGGCCATCCGCGTAGCCGATATCCCGCACGCGCGGGTCAACCGCCCCGGATTTGACTACCCCGGAAGCAATAAGGTTCTCCGATGGGATGCTCAAAACATGCGCATCACCAACCATGACGAGGCGAACCAATTTGTCAAACGCGAGTACCGGCAAGGTTGGGGTACATTGTAAACACGCAAGTAATGAACGTTAACGTCTTTTTTTTATGTTTGGTCGTGGCGATGGTGACGAGCCAGCCGCAGGCCTTTTCCCAAGCTAGTGATTGGGTGCCCTTGTTTGATGGGAAAACACTCAACGGTTGGAAAGCGAGCGAAAACGACTCCTCCTTCCGAGTGGTCGACGGATGCATTGTGCATGATGGCCCCCGTTCGCATCTCTACTACGTCGGTGAGGTGGCAGAGCACCAGTTTACGGATTTTGAGTTTAAGGCGATGGTTTACACGTTTGCCAATGCTAATTCAGGCATCTATTTCCATACCCGTTTCCAAGAGAAAGGATTCCCCAATTATGGCTATGAAGTGCAGGTGAACAATTCACATCGGGATATTATCCGGACGGGTAGCCTGTACAATATTGTCGACGTAGCGGACCACTATGCGCTCGACGAAGAATGGTTCGAACTGTATGTCCGGGTAGAGGGGCGTAGGGTCATTGTGAAGGTCGATGGCATTACGGTAGTCGATTATACTGAGCTCGACGATAAGTCGCGATTGGTACGGGGGGATGATCACTTCGGGCGGTTTATCGGCCAAGGGACCTTTGCAATCCAAGCGCACGATCCCAATTCGAAAGTGATGTACAAAGATATTCAGGTGCGGCTATCAAACTCAAACCGGAGCGCGCTATGAGACCAGTCGTTCAGATTTCGTTGGACTTGACCGATATCGAAGAGGCTGTCGATACGGCGCGGATGGCGCTGCGGGCTGGCGTCGACTGGCTCGAAGTAGGTACACCCTTGGTGCTGGCGGAGGGGCTGCACGGCGTTCGTCGCCTGCGTAAGGAATTTCCGGACACCCCCTTGGTTGTTGACCTGAAAACGATGGATGGAGGCTATTTGGAGGCTGAAATGATGGCCCAAGCAGGCGCCACGCATGTAGTGGTCATGGCGCGTGCCCATGTGGAGACCATCAAATGTGTCGTACAGGCGGGGCGCGACTTCGGCATTAAGGTCATGGGGGATAACCTCGCCTGCGACAATATGGTTGACGGGGCCAAGCTGCTCGAAGATCTGGGTTGCGATTACGTCGTCCACCATATCGGCTATGATGAACGCAGAGGCTTAGCGGCGCAGGGCCAACCTTATCCTAGCCCGTTGGATCAATTGGCCGAAATTGTGAGTGCCGTTGAGGTGCCCGTTCAGGCCGTGGGCGGTCTATCCATCGAACAGGCTATCCAATGCCCCGCACACGGTGCCCCGTTGGTCGTGTTGGGTGCCCCGCTAACCATCGACGCCGATGCATTCAAGACATCGAGTGGCGATTTGGATGCCATACTCAAAACCATCTGCGACAGTATCCATTCGCAGCACATAACCCAAACATTTAAAAAACCATGGAGTTTTTATCACTCGTAAATTTTAACGCCGCGCCGGGTTCGGTGGAGCTCCGCAAGTTACCAAAGCCTGCGGCCGGCCCATCGGAGGTAATCCTCGAAGTGAAAAACGTGGGCGTGTGCGGGAGCGACTTGCACCAATGGACGGCGAGCCACAGCTGGCCCGTTAACTATCCCGTGGTGTTGGGACACGAATTTGCCGGCGTGGTGCATGAGGTGGGTGCGGATGTACAGCGATGGTGCGTGGGCGATCGGGTCGTGAGCGAAACGGCGGCCGTGATTGATGCCAACAGTCCGCTGTCAAGGGTGGGCCTCTATAATTTGGATCCCTCGCGAAAGGGCTTCGGATATGGTGTTGACGGCGCTATGGCTAGGTATGTGGCTGTCCCCGCCCGCTGCCTTCATCGGATCCCCGATGCGCTGAGCTTTGAAAAAGCATGCTTGACAGAGCCGTGTAGTGTCGCTTATAATGCCGTAGTGAATAATGCGGAGATTCGACCCGGTGATCGCGTGATTGTGATTGGTCCTGGCACCATCGGTATGCTGTGTGCCCTAATGGCTCAGCTCATGGGCGCGGAAGTGGCTGTCGTGGGTCTTCCTGCAGATCGCAAACGGTTGGATGTCGCCGCGGCCTACGGAATGCATGCGATTAGTGGAGACGCCAGCCATTGGGCGCGGGAGCTTGATGGGTTGGGCGCTGATTGCGTGATTGACTCGGCGGGCGTGAGCGAAACCCTCCAGCAGGCTATCGAATGGGTGCGGCCGAACGGGCAAATCGTGAAAGTCGGGTGGGGGCCACAACCAATCGGCTTCTCGTTGGATCCCATTGTGCAAAAAAACGTCAGGATACAAGGTAGTTTTAGCCATAATTGGCCGATATGGGAGAAAGTAATCCGCCTTTTGGCAACCAACAAGCTGGATGTGAGTCATATCATTGGCGGCGTTTGGCCCTTGACGGAATGGGAAGAGGCGTTTCGAAAGATGAAAAACGGCGAGGTTATCAAAAGCGTATTGCGCCCTGAGTGAAATTCAATTAGCAGATTATGCAAAATAACATACTAGCGGAGAAAGCGGTGATCGTGACGGGCGCGTTCGGCGGCATCGGGCTGGCTATTGCTAAAGCGTGCCTCGAAGCGGGAGCTTACGTACTGCTCCACGGGCGCAACGAAGCGGAAGTGCCGACAGCGCTCGCCTTTTTATCCGGTGGCGACCGCGTAGTGCCATTCGTGCAGGATATTCGCAACGACGGATTTGCCGAAGCCCTCGTGGCAGCCGCAATCCAACGGTTTGGACGATTGGACGGCATCGCAAACAACGCCGCATGGGTCGTATCGTCGCGCATCGAGGACACCGACTTGCTTTTAATGCGGGAAGTACTTGAGATTAATGCATTGGCACCTTTTGCCATCATTCAGGCTGCGTTGCCGCATTTGGCGAAGACCAAAGGTGCTGTCGTGAACATCGGTTCGGTGAACGCGTATGCTGGCGAACCGGGCTTGTTGGCTTATAGCGTTTCCAAAGGCGCACTGATGACATTGACACGAAACCTTGGCGATAGCCTGCATCGCGACTATGGCATCCGTGTCAACCAGCTCAATGCCGGATGGGTATTGACGGAAAAGGAGCAATCCCGTAAAGTATCCCATGGGCTTCCGCCCGACTGGTACGCCCAAATATCTCCGATGTACGCACCCGCCAGGCGACTGTTAGACCCGAAGGAGATTGCGAATTCGGTCGTGTTTTGGCTTTCCGACCTTTTGGGTCCGGTCAGCGGTCAGGCCATCGAACTGGAACAGCACCCAATTATCGGGCGCAATCCAGAAAAAAATCTGGATGCGTTAAATCGGGGATAGTATGCCGGAATTAGCTGTATTTCCCAAAGCGTTTATGCACGAACTATGCGTGAGCGGCAAAATGACGCTCCGCGAATGGATCGATATGGCCGGTAGCCTACGGATTGACGGATTGGAATGGTATGCAGGTTTTCTCGAGATGCAAGACGAGCGAAATTGGCGCGCGTTGCGTCAATCCGTGGAGGATGCAGGCCTGCAGATGCCCATGATGTGCTGTTCCCCGGACTTCACCCACCCCGACCCGGCATTTCGGCAGCGGCAGATCGCGCTGCAAAAGCATTGGATTGATATGACCTACGCCATGGGCGGCTCCTATTGTCGGGTACTGTCGGGGCAGCGACGCCCCGAGTTGGCCGTGGATGAAGGAGTTAGATTCGCCGCCGAAGCCATATCGGCTTGCCTCGAATACGCAGGCGACCGAGGCATTACCCTGATATTAGAAAACCATTATAAGGACGATTTTTGGACGTTTCCGGAATTTGCCCAGCGGACCACCGTTTTTTGCCAACTAGTGGATGCGATTGAAAGTCCGTATTTTGGCGTCAATTACGATCCGAGCAATGCGTTTTTGGCGGGCGAGGATCCCATAGACTTACTGGAACGGGTCAAGCATCGCGTGAAAACCATGCACGCGAGCGACCGATACCTAGTGGGGGGTACCCTAGCCGACTTGCGCGCCATGGAAGAAGGCAGCGAAGGCTACGCGTCCGTGTTACGGCATGGCGAGATCGGAAAAGGACTGAATGATTATGATCGGATTTTTTCGATATTGCGTGAGGTTAAATTCGACGGCTGGATCAGTATTGAGGACGGCGTGGATGGCATGGCTCAATTAGAGCGAAGTGTAGATTTTGTTAACCGAAAAATCAAGGAATATTGGTAGCTCATTAAACAAAGCATATGGTCGATTACACAAAGGTTTTCTGCTTTGGTGAGGTGCTGTGGGATGTCGTAGGTGAGGAAGAATTGGCGGGCGGCGCGCCCCTCAACGTGGCCTATCATCTGGCTAAGGACGCCCGTTACGAGGTATGCATGATTAGTAGCGTCGGTTGTGACGAGCCCGGCCGGCGTATGCGCAATCTAATTGCTGATTGGGGAATTGATACCCGCTTCATGCAGGTGAACGAACACTATGACACCGGTAGGGTGGTGGCTAATATTACTGACAAGGAAAACGTTAGTTATGAGATTTTGTCGCCGGTAGCCTGGGATTATATAAACTGGGACAGTGAATTGTATGGCGACACCACAAAGGATGCTTGCTTGGTGTACGGTAGTTTGGCTACCCGTAATGCGGTGAGCAAGGAGTCGCTGTATCGGTTGTTGCCGAACGGTTCATTCAATGTGTTTGATGTCAACTTTCGAGCGGGGTTTTACGATGGGCCTACGCTTGCCAAGCTGTTGGATTATACGGATTTGCTGAAGCTGAGCGAGGCCGAGTTGGCTACCTTAACGGCAATTTTCCACCCCGGTTTGGCAGAAGCCTCCGAAGAGGAACAGTTGAATAAGCTGATGACTCGTTTTTGGATTGGAGAAGTCATCGTCACGCGGGGTGCCCATGGTGCGATGCACATGTCTTCGGGCGGTTCGGTCGAGGTACCCGGCGTACCGGTTACCGTAGCGGATACCATCGGTAGTGGCGACGCTTTTCTAGCGGGATACTTACGCTACCGTTTGGCAGGGGCCCCCGTGCGGTCCTCCTTGGAAAACGCCGCGGCATTAGGCGCGTTCAATGCCCAACTACGGGGCGGATGCCCGCCCTATGCGTTGACCGACTTTGAGCAGTTCAAAACCGACAACCGATTGTGACATGCAATTGTTTCACCGGATATACCAGGTGAGTGGCGACTTAACGGGCCTGACTACTGACGTGCCCGGCGCCATGTGGAACGACTGCAACACTTACCTGTTGCAATTGGAAGAAGGATTGGTGCTTTTCGATGCCGGATGCGGCGATACCATAGAGCAACTGTTTGACAATATCCGTTACTGGGGAATGGATCCGGACGATATCGCGTATTGCTTGCTGACGCATGCCCACTATGACCACGCCGGAGGTGGACATATTCTGAAAGAACGGGGCGTTCATCTCATCGCGGGTGCCGAAACGGCCAGTGCCGTCCGTGTGGGCGACCATCGCTGTTGTGGCTACTTATACCACAAACGGTTTGTGCCGTTTGACGTGGATACGGTCTTGCAGGATGGAGAAAGTCTATCCCTGTTCGGTCTGCCCATCCAGGCATATGCTATGCCGGGGCACAGCAGGGGATGCACGGTTTATTCGTTCGACCTGGACGGGAAAAAGGTGGTGGTCAGTGGCGACCTCATTGGAACCAAACTGGTTGGCGATTTTGGGTGGGCGGGCTCCGTCGACTTTTGCCGAACCACTTATTTGGAGTCACTATGGCGTATGGTCGAGCTCGAAATGGATTGCATGCTGCCGGGTCATGGAATGATATATTTTTCAGAAGCAAAACGTCGTGTCGAGGAGGTGCTTAACGTAGCCTTAACCGAATGGAGAACTTAGCGTGTAAAAAATGAATGAAGTTAACGTATTATACGAAGGGAAAAATGAATTGGGCGAGGGCCCGCTTTGGCTGGGCAGCCAACAGCAATTGTGGTGGGTAGATATCGGGAAGAAGACAGTGTTTCGTTATGATATGAATACGCAGCAAGTGCGGGAGTGGTCGTACGACAGGCCAATAACCTTGCTGGTAGAGACACAGCGAACCGATACCTTGTTAGTCGCCATGCAGGGCGGAATTGCCCACTTAAACATGGTTACGGGGATATTGGAGCCGGTACTGGCGCTGGAAGCGGATAAGCCGAATAGCCGAAGCAACGATGGTGGCTGCGATCCGCTGGGTCGGCTTTGGGTGGGTACGATGGATATGCAGTTTGAGACGGGTGCAGGTGCGCTCTACGTGCTCGAGGACGGGAAATTCGTGCCGCAGATAACTAATACCACCATTGCCAATGGGTTGGTGTGGTCATCGGACGGACAGACCATGTATTTTATCGATTCGCCCTTGAAGAGCGTGAAAGCCTACGCGTTTGATGGGGAAACTGGTCGTATCACCCCGCAAGGCGATGTGGTACGGATACCCGATGAGATAGGCACGCCCGATGGGATGGCCATTGACGAGGAAGGGATGCTGTGGATAGCCCATTATGGCGGGTATTCGGTAGGACGCTGGAATCCGTTCACCGGCGAATTGTTGGAAAAGGTGGGTATTCCGGCGCCTAATGTGACGGCATGTGCCTTCGGCGGCGCGGATGGACGAACGCTGTTCGTTACCACAGCGCGTCAGGAAATGTCGGCCCATGAATTGGCGAAATTCCCGTTAAGCGGTAGCGTCTTTCAGCTGAATGTTGGGGTGGCGGGCTTGCCCAAAAGGAAGGTCGTCATTCCCTCGGTACACGGATAGTAGGTGACGAACGCCGTTTGTTTCAGGTTTTTCGTGGAAAACCCTCCACACTTAGTATTTTTACCCAATCACCAAGGAGGATACAATCATGATTGAATACAAACTAGCTGTGCTGATCGATGCGGACAACGTGCCCCATGCCTATGTCAAGGAGATGCTGGAAGAAATATCAAAAAGCGGTACCCCAACCGTGAAGCGGATATATGGCGACTGGACCAAGCCTCACCTCTCTGGATGGAAAACTGTGCTTTTGGAAAATGCGATTACGCCCATACAGCAGTATAGCTACACGACAGGCAAAAACTCGTCGGACAATGCATTGATTATCGATGCAATGGATATTCTGTATTCCGAAAAAGTCAACGGCTTTTGTATTGTATCGAGCGACAGTGACTTTACCCGGTTAGCCACGCGACTGCGGGAGGCCGGCATGATGGTCATCGGCATCGGTGAGAAGAAAACCCCCCATCCCTTCATAGCTGCGTGCAACAAGTTTATTTTCATCGAGATATTGAAAGGATCCGAAGAGGAGAAGCCCAGCAAACAAGCCGTGAAGGTCAAGCCCAAGGCTGGCACCAAGGCTGTAGACAAAATCGACCCCAAAACAGTGAAATTGATCGTGGATAGTGTCGACGACCTGGGCGACGACAGTGGTTGGACCTTCTTGGGGCACCTCGGCAGCTTCGTCTCCAAAAAACGGCCAGAGTTCGACCCCCGAAACTACGGTTTCTCTAAGCTCTATGACATGATCAAGTACATGGACAAGTTTGAGATCGACGAACGCGAATCGGGTGTAAATAGCAAGCACAAACATATTTACCTGCGGCTGAAATAGCGGTCCAGCAGGATTAGTCCGTGGCGTTTCCATGGCTGGAGCGGGCCGCTGTGCCGCAACATCTTATCGCCGGAGCCCTTGCAATTCCCAGCGGGTATAGCTAGTTTTGTGAACTTTTTACCGGCCGGAAAATGACTTTCGAACCGGCTATACACGGACAGCTATGTTATCAAAATTAAAGGCAATCAAAGACCGCTGGGAAGAGGTGGAGCGCGAATTGGGCAACCCCGACACCCTCAACGACATGAAACGCTTTGCCAAGCTCAACAAGGAATATAAGGACTTAGGCAAGATTGTTGAGCAATACAACATCTACCAAAACATTGTCAGCAATATCGAGACCAACAAAAAAATCCTCGTCACCGAGAAGGACCAGGAGTTGCGGGAGATGGCGAAGGAAGAACTCGATATCCTGCTCGAACAGAAGGAAACCAAAGAGGAAGAGGTACGCCTCATGCTAATTCCCAAGGATCCGGAAGATGCCAAAAACGCTATTATTGAAATCCGAGGTGGCGCAGGGGGCGACGAAGCAGCGCTCTTTGCCGGCGACCTATACCGTATGTACACGCGTTTCTTTGAAGAGAAAGGTTGGCGTGTGGAGGTCATGAACGTGACTGAGGGAACCGCAGGAGGATATAAGGAAGTTATTCTTAAAGTGAGTGGCGAAGATGTGTACGGCCAACTCAAATACGAATCAGGCGTACACCGGGTACAACGCGTTCCCGACACCGAAACCCAGGGCCGCGTCCATACCTCAGCGGCGTCCGTCGCCGTATTGCCTGAGGCGGAAGAGATCGACGTCGAGCTCAATCCCGGCGATATCGAAATGCAAACCTCCCGCTCAGGCGGTGCGGGTGGGCAAAACGTGAACAAGGTGGAGACGAAGGTGCAATTGACGCACAAGCCTACGGGCATTGTGGTCGTGTGCCAAGTGGAGCGGTCCCAGCTAGCCAACCGCGAGCTAGCCATGGAAATGCTTCGGTCAAAATTATACGAACTCGAATTGCAGAAAAAGCAGGGTGATGTAGCCGCCAAACGGAAGACCATGGTGTCGACCGGCGACCGCTCGGCCAAAGTCCGAACGTATAATTATCCACAAGGCCGGGTAACCGAACATCGCATCGGATTGACGCTTTACAACCTGTCAGCGGTGATGGATGGTGATATTCAGGAGATTATAGATGCGCTTCAATTTGCTGAAAACGCAGAGAAAATGAAAGAAGGCGCGGGAGGCTAAAAAAGTTTCATTTTTTTTTTGAAGATCAATAAATCGGGCTATATTTGCACACCGAAAGGGAACAGGTCCGGTAGTTCAGTTGGTTAGAATACATGCCTGTCACGCATGGGGTCGCGGGTTCGAGTCCCGTCCGGACCGCCAACAAGAAAACGCAATCATTTGAAATAGTGATTGCGTTTTTCTTTTTTGACGATGGGGAAGGTTTCACCGTTGTGGTGAACCAATCATATTCCAACTTGCAGAAATTGCAAGTTTTGATCATCAGCTTGAATACCTTTGATGGATAGGTTCGCTGTCAGACCGGATTTACGACCGTCGCATTTTTTTTAAGGATGGGGCAAGTAGCTCAGTTAGCGTTTGTGCCTTGTGCTAACTCTCTTTCGATCTTATTCGATAACAAAGGTAATCGGATCCAAATCGGCAAGATTTTCAGAAACAGCCAACTGATCGGGTTTGCCATGATGACCGTATCTCTTTTCTTCAGTTGGCGAATACAATAACGAGCCAACTTATCGGGATCTAAAGCCGTGGCATTGGCAAAGAAGCCTTGTTCGTTGATTCGTCTGGTTGTATCAGCATTCGTACGCATAGGCCCGGGATTTACAACACTTACGAAAACATTGGTGTCTCGAAGCTCGTGATAAAGCCCTCGGGAAAAAGAATGGATAAACGCTTTCGAGGCGGGATAAACGGTTTTATACGCAATCGGGGAGAATGCAGCGAGACTCGAAACATTTAATATATATGCTTTTTCTTGCCGTTTTAAATTCCTTAAAAGTTGATGCGTGAGTAAAGTCGTGGCGAGTACATTAAGTTGGATGATTTTTTCGATATACACACAAGATGCTTCTTCGAACCGCTTGGTTCCGCCAATTCCGGCATTATTGATCAACATGTGAATATTGAATTCTCGATTGATCCACTCAGAAACGGCCATTATATTTTCCCTAATAGTCAGGTCAGTTTCATAATAGTACGTCTGTATATCAAAGCGGTCTTTGAGGACCATGCTTAAGCGCTTAAGGTCCTCGCCAGGCAAACTAATCAATATTAAGTTCCATCCCTCCGCTGCTAATTGATAGGCAAACGACTTACCCAACCCTTGGCTTGAACCCGTAATCACTGCAATTTTTCCTTCCATCGATCTAATGTATGTTCGTGTTTCCCAGTTTAGTTTTCACAAAACTAATGTCATAGATCGTCGTAAACGCTCATGGTTATCAAGTCGAACAAAATCACCAGATATCCATAAATGTTTAAAGAACAATAATTTATATGTTCGTGTTTATAAAGCCGAACGACCAGTTCGCGTACGGACTATGATCGGAGGCTCTTTTTTCTGTAGGCGGTAGGGGTGTAGTTCGTGATTTTTTTGAACGTGTTGTTAAAGGAGGTTTTCGAGTTAAACCCAGATTCATACGCGATTACTAGTACAGTAAAATGGTCATAATCCGGATTCTTCAATAGTTCTTTCGCCTTGCGGACTCGGTAACGGTTAATAAAATTGAAGAAATTTTCTCCAAACGCATTATTAATCAAAAAGGATAGCTGATGCGTGGATAAGTTCATTTGTTCAGCGAGTTTAACGAGATTAAGCTCGCTATTCAGATAAGGCTTTTCCGTGTCCATCAGGTGGAGTAGCTTTTCCTTTAGTTTATAGAGATCTTCATCTTCAATCACCTTAACCTTAGGCGTGCCTGCCTTTATCGCTGTTTGTTCATTATCGTCGACCACGTCCGAAAGTTCCATCCCTCGCGGAAAAATCTCCTTTTGTCGAAATGAATAAAAAGCTACGAGATAAACTACCGCAACAAAGAAAAGATTGATGGAGATACTCAGCGATTCAGCCCTTGCCACAACGTTGTGTGCAGCGACAATAATTGCTGCCCCGAGAAAGAGGTATACAATGTATTTAATCCAACGGAGGTCTATTTTTTCAATATTGGAGTGGATGGATCTTATGATACGCTGGTGTTTTAAAATTTTTATATAGGCCCATATCAGGTAAAACATGGCATGGCCTAAGAAAAATGCGATTATGCATATTTCAAATAATTCATTTTTAATCTGAGGCGTCAAAAGTAGACACAATAGAAATACCGCAGGTGCAACGGCAAGCCATCCGTGTCTCCAGCTCAACCGTGTAGCGGGTTCCGTATAAAACTTCACACTTAAGATGAAAGGAATGGGGATTAAAAATTGGAAGAAGCGCAACACGATGAATACAGCACTTGTTGTATTGATGTACTCCGGGAACAAAAGTTCGTCAAGCCAAAAAGTCGACCATTGCAATGTGAAGATTCCGAACAACAGGTTGGCTTTTCGATTAACCGATGTTACGTTACTGAGATGTAAAAACGACAACAGTAGCAACCCCCCGACGATTAATGTCGTGGTAATTAGGTTTATATCCATGCGCCTAAAAGTATACTTAAAACCTAAAAAATGCAAACAAGGTAACCGTGTAGTAGGTGCCACGTTCTGTCTTTATGTATCAGGCGTGCCCGCTACATAATTGAGTTAAGTACTGTTTTTCCAGTAACAAACCGGCCCAAGCGCTGTCTGAATATCCAGATGCACGACGTGCGAGACGCGCATTTAACATTAAATAACACAAATTAACATTTTTTAACTAAACTATTAGTTTATATTTGTCGATCTGCAGGCACAAGGGGATGCGCAGTTAGCGCTACGGAGTTGGGACGATAAGCCCGCGACGATACGACAACTTACCATTATGAACAAAATCTCCTCTTTGCTTATGGCGTTGTGCCTGCTGGCATTTGGCAGCGCCGCGCAACAGCAAACCAGCGCCAGTGGCCTCGTCCGCGACCCAGACGCCAACATCACCCTACACAATGCATCCATTCTGCTCTTGCATGCCAAGGATTCCATCTTGTACAAGTTTACCCGCGCGGACAAGGACGGTAGATTTGCGTTCGAGCACGTTGCGCCGGGCGATTACGTATTGCTGACTTCCTATCCGGCGTATGCTGACTATACCCGCCATTTTTCGGTCGAAAGCACCGATACGCCTGTCGATTTCGGAACGATTGAACTGCGCCTGCGTGCTACGGTCATCGAGGAGGTCCTCGTGCGAGGCGTGCAAGCCATTACCATCAAAGGCGATACGACCGAATTTGATCCCCGTGCTTTCGTTATTCAGCCGAATGACAAGGTAGAAGACTTGCTCAAGCAGTTGCCGGGCATTACCATTGACCAGAACGGACAGATCACCGCACAGGGCAAGCGGGTGGAACGCGTGTTGGTCGAAGGCGAGGAGTTCTTTGGGGATGACCCAACGTTGGTAACCCGAAACATACGGAGCGACATGGTCGACAAAGTGCAGCTATACGAGAAGATGAGCGACCAGGCTACCTTCACCGGGGTAGACGACGGAGAGCGTTCGCAGACCATTAATATTAAGCTCAAGGAGGATAGCAAACGCGGGTATTTTGGTAAGATAGACGTCGGTGGCGGTACAAACGAAATGCACGAAGGCCAGGCGATGTTTAACCGCTTTAATAATAAGCAACGGTTTTCTGTATACGGCAACTTGGCCAATACCGGTAAAACCGGTTTAAGCTGGCAGGACAACGACCGGTTCGGAGCGTCTGCGGGCAACGTGCAGTTTACCGATGACGGCGGCATCATGATTATGATGGGCGGTGGCGGACAGGACGAAATCGAAGGCTGGAGCGGACGTTACGACGGACGCGGAATTCCGCTCGCACATAATGGTGGTGCGCACTACAGCAATAAATGGGACGACGACAAACATTCCATCAATGGCAGCTATAAGATCGGCCAGCTACGCGTCACCGGCGAAAACAATACCCGTTCCCAAAACAACTTGCCGTCGGGCTACATCCATTCGGAAAATGAACAGGATTTCGATCGCCTGGTATTCCGTCAGCGTGCGAACGCGATTTACGACTTGCGTATCGATTCGTCGGCGAATTTGAAATTAACCATCGACGGGGCACTGCGGAGTGGGGAAAACAGTGAAGTGTTTGGCGGGACGAGCCGCAATGCCGTGGGCGAATTACTCAATACCAGTCTGCGAAACTTGAATAACAACACCGAAGGCCAGCAATTTAATGCCTCGGCCCTGTGGACAAAAAAGCTGCGCAAAGTGGGACGGACACTATCGTGGAACCTTAGCCAAAGCTATAACGACTCGAAGGCCGATGGTCTGTTGTATTCTGAGAATGAGTTTTACAACAATTTGGGCGTGGCCGATAGCCTGTTGGTGGTCGACCAGCAAAAAATTAATAACACGCGGAGTTCTGCCACCAACTCCAACATTACCTACACCGAGCCCCTGACAGATTACCTTACCTTGGTTGCCAACTACGGCCTGAGCCTCAACAACAGCACCTCGCTCCGCCAATCGTTTAACGCTAGTTCGCCCGGCAACTACACCGACTTGGATAGCTTGTATAGTAATGATTTCAAGCTCCACCAGTTGTCTCATCAGGTAGGCGCGATCTTCAATGTCAAGAAAGATGCGCATACCATCAACTTCGGTACGCGCGTGAGCGCCGTGCAGTTCGACCAATTGGATCGTTTTAATGACGAGCGATTTGAGCGAAACTTTATGAATTGGAACCCCACCGCTCGATGGCAATACCGGATGGGACAGAGCAAGTCCTTAACCGTGGGCTACAACGGGAATAATTCCCAACCCCAAGTTAGCCAGTTGCAACCCGTCCGCGTCAATGATGATCCGCTTAACGTGGTGGTGGGCAACCCGGACTTGAAGCCTTCATTTACCAATCGCTTTAACGCCAGCTACAACTCGTATAAAGTGCTCAAAGGCGAGTCTTTATTCTTCTGGGCAAGTTACTCGAACACGCTGAACCCAATCGTGAGCAATGTGATGACGGATTCAGTAGGGGCTAGTGTGTTTCGGTTTGACAATCTTACCGATAGAACGAACGCCAATTTCAACGTCAACGCCAATTACGGACGCAAAATCGAAAAGCTTAATACCAACGTAGGTATCGGGCTGAACGGCGGTGGCAATGTCTACCACAACATCACGAACAACGAACTCAACCAGACGCAGTCATATAACATCGGTGCCAGCCTCGATATCAACCAGCACGTGCAGAAGAAGTATAACTACTACATCAGCGGGGGGCCACAATACAACGTCAGCAAGGCGTCGTTGCAGCCCGATTTCAATAACAACGGCTGGGGCGTGGGAGGCAACTTCAGTTTTAACGTCTATCTTCCGGGCAAATTCGAGATTGGCAGCCAAGGGCGGTATACCTTTACCGCAGCAACCCAATCATTCGACGAGGATTTCGAACGGTTGATTGTCGATGCCAATATCAGCAAGCGCTTCCTCAAGGATGAGTCCTTAGTGTTGAGGGCAACGGTCAACGATATCTTCAACCAGAATGTCGGTTTTAGCCGTTATGCCAATAATAACATGCTCTCCGAGAACCACTACACCACCATTAGGCGGTTCTTTATGCTATCGCTAGTGTGGGATTTCAGTAAAATGGGCGGCACGCCTAACAATAATTGATACGACAAAGGATGAACACTATGATGAAAGCACTGAAAGGCATATTCGTATGCACATTGATCTGCCTGGCACAAATGGGCTGGGCCCAACATGCGCGGTTCGTCGAAAGCGGCGTGATCACCTACCAAAAGCGTGTGAACATGTTTGCGAAGATTAAAGCGTTGATAACCGACGACAACAGTTTTATGCAGCAGGCCTACGAGCAGTACCGAAAGACACAGCCACAGTTTAGCGAATACGACTACACGTTGGCCTTCGGCAACAACCAATCGCTGTATAAGCCCGCAGGCAAACCTAAGCAGACCGGCGGTTTTTTCGGCAACGACCCGTCCATTGACATGGGGAATACGGTCTTTGCCAACTTAAGCGACTGGCAGAGCGTTAGCCAAAAGGCGGTATACGAAGAGGTATTCTTGGTAACGGACAGCATCCGCCATATCGACTGGAAAATTACCGATGAAGTGCGTGAAATTGCGGGTTACCATTGCCGCCGTGCCAATGCATTGGTGATGGATTCCATCTACGTCGTAGCCTTCTACACGGATCAGATTCCCGTTATCGGTGGGCCAGAGTCTTTTGCCGGTCTGCCGGGGATGATTCTGGGATTGGCGCTGCCCCACGAGAATACCACCTGGTTTGCCACCAAGGTGGAGGACAAGCCCGTGCCGGCTTCCGAAATTGTCGCACCCAGCAAGGGCAAGACGGTGAACCGCGCCGAGTTGCATAACACGGTGCAGTCTAGCCTGAAAAACTGGGGTAGCTACGCGGATCGGATTATGAAAGCGCTAATGCTTTGATCTTACTTCCACGCGCCTTTACTGCGCACGAGCTCCGAGCAAAACAGCGCGGCGGAAACCGCGACATTGAGTGATTCAGCTTTGCCCACACGAGGAATGGTTACTGCATGCTGGATGCGGGGCCGCAGGCTGTCGCGGATACCGTTTCCTTCGTTCCCCAGTAGGACTATGCCTTCATTGGTCCAGGATACGTCGTAAATGGGCTGTCCGTCGAGCAATGCACCGTACACAGGCAGTTCGGTCTGCGAAATGAGCGCTTCGATATCCGTATATTGGACTTCCATGCGGGCCAGCGAGCCCATCGAAGCTTGGACTACCTTCGGGTTGTAAGCATCGGCCGTGTTGGCCGAACACACCAGCTGCCGAAAACCGAACCACTCGGCCGTACGGATAATGGTGCCCAAGTTGCCCGGATCCTGCACGTCGTCGAGCACAAGGGTATATTTCCCGGCCAGGGCGACGGGATGCAGCGGGGCCCTGTCCGGCATCGCCACTACTGCCAGTACGCCCTGTGGCGCTCTCAGCGTGCTGATTCGGAGCATGTCTGCGTCCGAAACAACCGAAAATTTTATTTTTTGGGGGATTTTGTCCATTTTTGGCGCCAGCCCGGCAGTGGAATACACCGCGCGGACAGTGTAGCTGGACTGTAGGAATTCCATCACCGACTTTGTGCCCTCCACGATAAAACATTGGTGCTCCTGACGGTATTTTTTGTGGTGTAACGATGTGATAAAGCGGATTTGCGATTTTGACAGCATGCTTCGATGACTAGAAAAACTCAAGCAGTATTTACGTATGCAAGTATAGCGTTTTTGCTGTTAATCACGGCATCATGTCGCTCTACACGCCTGCTTGAGCCTGACCAAGTGCTGGTGCGTCGCGTGGCCGTGGAAGGGATAGCTCCAGCGTACGAGGAAGGCGCGGAAGCTTATATCCAGCGCGATATTCGGCCTAATTCCATCATCAATTTATTTATTTACAACCTAGCCAATGCCCAGGGAGGACGCTACCGAACGGACAAGATTCGGAATGTGGGCGAGCCGCCTCGCTTGCTCGATAGCGCATTGATCGACCTGTCTGCCCAGCAGATATCGCGCTACCTCTTTGCCAAAGGATATTTTGATGCCGAGGTTGACACCCGCATCGACATTCGCAACCGTAAGGCGAAGATTACCTTCGACGCGTCGCCCGGAAAGCCTTTCCACGTCAAGGACGTCACCTACCAAGTCGCAGACCCCGTAGTCGACGAATTTTTACACCAGCGGCGCGATGCATTCAACCGCGTGCACCCAGGTATGCAATACAGTACGGATTCGTTGGTTTTGCAGCGAGAATCGGTGTATAATTTAATGAAGCGCCACGGCTATTACGATTACTTGCGTCAGTATATGCGGGTAGACGTCGACTCCAACCTTCGGTCGCATCAGGCGAACATCACCATCCATATTGACAACCCCGACACGGCGGGCCAGCACACGCTTTATTATATCGACAGTAGCTATGTGGACGTTGTTCCCGTCACTGGACGAGCAGCAGCCGGACGCCGGCAAGCGTTGCCGGGCGGCATTGTCTTCACCGACTATACGGGCCGCTTTCGTGCCACCCCGATAACGCGGTTTCTCTTTCAAAAGCGCGGCAATCCGTATAACCTCGCCGAAGAAAATCTCACCTATGATAGGCTCTACGAGCTGAATAGTTTTCGAAGCGTCAAAGTATCCTATGCCAAAGTGGATTCCAGTCGTTTGGCAGCGTACTACGAACTAGTGCCGCGACCGTACATGGCGAATCAGGTAGAAGGCGAATTCACGTTCAATTCGGGGATGAGCGGCTTTAATATTGCCAATACGTTTTCGCATCGCAACCTGTTTGGTGGCGCCGAACAGCTCGATATTAAGTTGGGCTATGGCGTACTGTTCGATTCGCGCTTGCCCGGAAACATTTTCCAACGGGTGTTCAACAACGACTTCCAAATTGGGGTTAACATTACCGTTCCCCGCTTGCTGACACCTTTTCGGACGCCGTCGATGGGGCGGCACGGTCTGCCCCGCACGATATTTTCGTCCAATCTCCAGGTGTTTGACCAATACCGCACCTATTCGAATAGATATTTTACGAATACGGTGACTTACAACTGGTACGATACCCGCTATAAGCAACACGCGATAACACCCTTGGTGCTCGAATACCGTTACGGACGACTTAACAGTCAGTTTGCCCAGAGCCTGATCGATGCCGGTTATTTACTCTATGTAGCGAGCAACAACCGGGCGTACTTCGGTCTTGGCTCCCAATACGCCTATACGGTCAACGCGACGCGGCTCACCACGCTCGACGACTTTGTCTATTTCCGCGGCGCACTAGACCTGAGCGGAAATACCTTGGACGTATTGAGCAACGTGATCAATTTTCCTCGCAACGAGGTCGGCGAAAAAACGGTGCTTGGTGTTCCCTACCTGCAATATACCAAGGTGGAAACCGATTTGCGCGGGTATAAGCACTTCGGTGGCGAGCGCCAGCTGGTATTGCGACTAAACCTGGGTGTTGCCGTCCCGTATGGCAATAACTCGAGCCTGATGATATTCGAGAAAAGCTTCTTTGGCGGGGGTATGAACGGCGTTCGGGCATGGCAGGCGCGTACCCTCGGCCCTGGCGGTTATAATCGAGCGGTCCTTGACCCGGATCTGCGTCTGAACCTCCGAAACCTCGACCAGCTCGGGGAGCTCAAGCTCGAAGCCAACACCGAATACCGTTTCAAGCTGATGAATGACTTTTTTGGCGCGAAGCTGAAAGGAGCGACCTTTGTCGATATGGGGAATATCTGGCGCATCAGCGAAAACGAGCTTAATCCCGACGGAGAGTTTCAATTCGACACATTCCTTAACCAGATAGCCATCGGAGCAGGGGTAGGAGTGCGGTTCGATCTTGACTATTTCGTCGTCCGGCTGGATGCCGGTGTCAAGGTGCGGGATCCGCAGTTTCGTGGAAGCGAGCAGTGGGTGATCTCCGAACTGTTTAACGTCCGCGAGTTCAAGCGTAATTACCGAACTACGAACGCCCCCGACCGTTATAACTTCATTCAATACAATTTCGGGATTGGCTTGCCGTTCTAATCTGCCCCTCAGCCTATAAAATCCTGGATGCCGTGTACGATCGTCTCGAAGATGTTGGTGATGTCCAACCCCTTGCGGTAGTTGAAAATAAAAAGCACGATTAACGCGATGATCGCCCAGACCAGCAAGCGTTTGAACAAATAGCCGATGATCAGTACGAGTGCAGGAATGAGGATGAGGTAGTACCAGCTGGTGAATATGGGCCGAAAGCCCTGGTCGGTTTTATAAAGGAAATACAGCTTGCCGACAGAGCCTTGTTGGTTTTGGTGCTTTACGAATACAAAGGTTGACTTATCAATGGCCTGGGGCGTTACGGCTACACCGTCGTTGAAGGTCAATTCCTGCTTAAAACCGTTGACGACGAATTGGTACGTGCCATTGATGCTCTCGTTGGGCACGCCGGCCTTGTCGGTAGCTATGATGGCCAGCTTGTCGTTTCGGATTAGGTTTTCCATGATCACAAAATCAACTATTCGCGAGCTTTGAGCAAAAGCAAAGCAGGGCAGCAGCAGCAGCACAACAAATAGGAGTAGAGGTCTTGGCATTTTTTAGTGAGAAGTGTTTTGAGTCGTTATGTTTTCAGTTTGCTGAGTCGTACGTCCACGTAGTCGTAGTTAAGTCAGGGAAATTGACTTGATGAGTCCGCGGGTCATGTTTAATGTTTCATTGTTGACTTTACGATTAACGCTTCCCGTGGGATGGGGGATTTCCTTCGCCTCACCACCAGAAAAACCATCTATTTTACTTCGCTACAGGACGCTATGCAATATATAAAAACCTAGCGAATTCACGCTCAAGAAATCGGTCAAATCCGCTGCGATATTATCGGATATCGTGATCCAGTCCGTCGACCTAAAAAGTGTGTTTTTGGGTCTGCCTCTTATTCCCCCGCTTCCCCACAATGTATTCTAATCGTTGGATTTTTTTGATGGTTTGCTAGGGTGGCCGGTACACGAGTCGTACGTCAATGATCGTTTAGTCGATAGTGCCTTCACCGTGAACTTCACGGACTACGACTCCCGACCGTACGATTCCGCCCCTTAAGTCGCGCTGAAATGCACTTAAATTTGTTCAGTTAGCTTATATTCGTATTTTTGCTAGCAAATCCTATATCATGCCAACAACATTTGAAAATAGAACGTCGAGGAAGACTGACAACAACGCCAACCAGACCAGCCACTATTGGGTATTGACGCTGGCGATTGCCCTGGGTTTGGCCGGAACCTTTTTGCGTTTCGTGCATGAATCCACGCTTATGTCGACCATTTCCAACATTCTTTTGGCAATTGGCTGGTTGATCGCGTTCCGTATCGTTTTCAAGATAATGAAATAACGTCTGCACGGAGTGCGGCGGCTAAAGCAGCTTTAAGCCTTGCTCGCGATACGAGCAGGGCTTTTTTGATGGGCAGCCACGGTTGCCTTATTTGCTTCGTCCCTACATCTACCGAAAATGCGCCACCCCGGCGTGCCTGGCCAGTTGAGTTGTGCCGGCGCCTCCAGCCTTCCATGCTTTACTACGCGCTACGCGATGGCTCGCTTGTGGTCAAACTAGCTGTTAATATAACTTTCCAATTCGTTTATCGTCTGCTTTTGCACTTCGATAATGTGCTTCACCAGATCGCCAATCGAAATGATGCCGACGACTCGGCCGCTTTCTACGACGGGTAAATGTCTGAAATGGCGGTCGGTCATGGTCTGCATGCACTTGTCAATGGTCTCCTCAGGCGTGATGGTGTACGGATCCGAGGTCATGATGTCGCCCATGCGGGTTTCCTTGGACGATTTGCCCTGTAGGATTACCTTGCGCGCGTAGTCGCGCTCGGTAAAGATTCCTTTAAGCTCGCCGTCCTGAATAACGAGCAGCGCACTAATGTTTTTTTCCATCATGATTTTCAGCGCATCGAACACAGACAGTTCTGGAGACACGGCATGAACGACATCGCCCTTGTGCCGAAGGATATGTTTAACGGTTTTCATATTTGGAAGGTTTTACTAGTTACTACCTAGCGGGGTATTGGTTATCGCACCCCGTACGCACGTCTGGCGGCGAGGGATTGCCTAATCCGATACGCTAAAGATAACGGTTTTGTGACATAAAAGCAAAAGCGGGGCAAAAAAAAACGGCACATTACTGCGCCGCTTTTGGTTATCTTACTGCATGCGTTCCTAGAGGGATGGCCAAACGTGCCACGGCAGGCGCGATAAAATCAGGGCCAAGCCGATGAGATAGAAGGCCAGCACGGTACCGTTCTGCTGCTGGGGGGTGGCTTTGCGCTTGGCTTTGGAATAACCCACGGTGATCAGGATAATCGCTATCAACATCATCAGCGGGTGTTCGAGGAAATAAAGGCGGGCGATGCCATCCTTCATCGCGGCGCCTGAGGCATTCTTGATGCCGTACGGTGATACGAAATAGGCGATTACGCCCACTACTAGCTGCAGATGCGCGGCGATAAGGCCCAGTAGGGCCATTTTGCGGTTATAGCCGCGCTTGCCCAGGTAGGCTAGCAACACGTAGATAATGGAAATGACCAATGCCGCTAGCAATACGTAAGCCAGCATGGAGTGTAGGTGTTTAATTCCGGTGTACATGATTTTTGTGTTTAATGCGCGGCGGTGTTGCCGCCAGTCATGAGCGTTTGTGCTCCTGCAAAGTTATCTATTTTCCCCAATTTCCTTGAATTCCGAACCCGCTTTCCATTTCGGGAAGGTTTTTTCCATGCTCAGCGTATAACCCACGTCGAAAAATACGCGGATATCATTGAGGATGCCACTGAGTTCCCACGCATCATCAAATTCATCGGCAACGTGGTGGTACCGTCCGCTTAGCCGAGCCCGACGTTCGGCCAGCACGGTGCTGTCTTGTCCCACGACCTGCGAGCCGCCACCGCCATACAGTGCGGGGACGCCCACTTTAGCAAAATTAAAGTGGTCTGACCGGAAAAAGCCACCTGCTGACGGATTGCCGCTAGCCGAGATGGTTCGCCCTTGCCGTTCGACCGCCGCCTGTGCATAGTCGTCCATTTCGGACTGGCCGAGTCCCACCACCGAGAAGTCAGACGTGGCGCCAATCGGATTCAGCGCGTCGATGTTGATATTGGCTACCGTTTTGTTTAACGGGTAAATCGGGTTGTCCGCATAGTAGGCCGAGCCCAGCAGGCCTTCCTCTTCTGCTGTGACGGCGAGGAACACAATGGAGCGCTCGGGTGCTACGGGCGACGCCTTAAAGGCTTTGGCCAGTTCAAACAAAGCCGCTACTCCAACGGCGTTGTCGATAGCCCCGTTGTAGATGGAGTCGCCGTCAACCGGTTCGCCGATGCCGAGGTGGTCCCAATGCGCCGTATAGATGATGTATTCGTCGGGGCGTTTGCTGCCTTTTATCGTGGCAATCACGTTGTTTGAGGTGGAGGACCGATATGTGTTTTTTATCGATACGCTTGTTTTTACGCCTAAATCGATGGCTTTAAATCCGGGCGTAAGTGCTTGGGCAATGAGGTTTTCTTTGCCGCCTGCGGGAGCCAGCAGTTTTTCGGCTACTTCGCTAGTAATCCAGCCTTCGAATGGCGCCCGAGACAGGTTGTTGTCGGCGGCTTCCAGGTACAGCTGAGGGCCACTCCAGCCACTGCGTACGACATTCCAGCCGTAGCTCGCCGCATCGGTTTCGTGGATAATCAGTACGCCCGTAGCGCCTTGACGGGCAGCCTCTTCAAACTTGTAGGTCCAGCGTCCATAATACGTCATCGTATCGCCTTTGAAGAGGGACTTGTCATAAAAGCCGGGGTCGTTGACCATGACGATGACCGTTTTTCCTTCGACTTCGAGATCGGCGTAATCGTTCCAGTCATATTCGGGCGCGACGATCCCGAAGCCCGCGAATACCACATCCGTTTCTGGGACCTGGATTTCAGGCGTGAGGTGACGGCTACCAATCACGAAGTCATCCAGATAATTGATGACTAGTTCACCCTCCGGCGTCTGGAACGTCAGGCGTTGGGCCGGTGATGATACGACCTCGGCCAAGGGAACCTCCTGGAAGTAGCTGTCGCCGTTACCAGGCTCCAGCCCGAGATTCTTAAATTGTTGCTCGATGTATTCCACCGTTAGCGTATCGCCACGGCTGAAGGGCTTGCGTCCGAGAAATTCGTCGGAAGAAAGTACTTTGACGTGCTGTACAATGCTCTCCGTGGAAATGGCGTTGAGGGCCACCGAGTCAATTTCTACCGGTCCAGTGCGTTCTGCACCCGGTTGACAACTGGCTAGCCACATGCCGGCTAATGCTACTAAACAATGTGATTTATTCATGGTGGATTAAATTTTCGTATGTGGGGGTAGAGGGATAACTTCAGCTACGGGACTGAATAGATACATGCGCTTCGTTTTTAACTCCAAGCATTTGTAGCGTTTCCTTATTTTTTCGCCCTTCTGGAATATCCGGCCGTTTTTTAACGCAAAGTGCGTGTGTGGTTCGAGGGTTTCGACGGTCGGTAACCGGTCTGCCGCTTCGTCGTATTTTCGAAGCGCGCGTACCAACGTAGCATCGGCACAACTGGATGCCGCCGGATTCACCAAATACGCTGCAATGGCGTCACGGACATCGTTAGGAAACGTGCCGTTCTCCAAAAACGGCTTCATTAGATCCTGGAACGTGCGTTTCCATTCGGGGCCATGGGGTTTCACCCGGTTTCGAAAGGTTATCCACGTCTGCAGATGTGCAAACTCGTGTACGGTCGTCGTCAGGAATGCATAGGGGTTAAGGTCATGGTTGACCGAAATACGATGGCCCTTCTGGCCAAATGGAGCGGCGTAGTCGCCCAGCTTAGAGCTCCTTGATCGGGATATCCTGAACGCCACACCGGTTTCGGTGATCCAGCGCGCTACGATTGGAGCCGCTGCGGCAGGCATGTACTTGCTTAGTTGTGCCGTGTAGTCATGCATGAGCGCAAACTTACCAAAAAAATCACAACACCCGATAAGGTGCCGCCGACCAACAGGCGACCGAGGACCATGCAGACCGCAACGCTAACGCTTGGCTAAATATGCAGAGGCGTATTCATAAGCGTATTGGTAGATTTCACGGTGCTTTTTTTTGTCAAAAATTCCGAATTTAAGCATGTCTGGAGGCTCGATGTATAGGTCGCAACGTTTAGCGTTTTCGCGTACCGAGTGACTGATGGCCAGGTGTATAATTCGGTCCAAGGTTCGTGCCGTTGTCATTTGTGAAGGGTCGACGGTGTCCAACGCGTTTACGTTCACGCCAATCAGCATGTTGCAGCGCCGCCGCAAGGGTTCGATTGGTAAATTGTCAAGGATCCCACCATCGTAGTAAATATCGTTGCCGCGTTCTATCGGCGAAAAAACAAGGGGAATGCTACAGGAGGCCAATAGCGCGGAATCCAACGGTCCTTGGTTTACATAGCTAATGCGGCCCGTCGAGAAGTTCGTTGTAGCCACATGGAGCGGTATCTTCAACGCCTCAAACGAGTTGTCGGGAATGTGTTTCCGGATAATGTCGGATAGAAATCGAGTGTCCAGGAAGCCCGTTCGGCGGAACCGGAAAGCTGTGGCGGGAAACAAGTTAGACTGGTCTGCGATTTCCAGCATGGCCTGCGGCGTATAGCCTGCTGCGTATAATGCGCCCACGACCGCCCCCGCACTACAGCCAGCAATGGCTTCCGGCTTATAGCCGTTCTCTTCCAGTGCTTGAATGACGCCAATATGCCCGAATCCCCGCATTCCGCCACCCGACAGTGATAGCCCAATCCGTCGGCGGCCCCGTATTTTGCTTAGCAACCAAGACATGCCGAAAGGTAGGGCATTTTCGTCACTTTCTCTACATCCGGCCACAGCAAAATCATGTTTTCATGTCGCGGATGTATGCCGCCCTGTAACATTTATGTTTTAACATTGGCTTGCCGCCATCGCCCCCGCAATTTTTATCTAAATTGCACCGAGCATAACATAACGTACACTATTATGAAAAGAGTTTTAATGTCGCTGTGTGCAGTGATTCTATGCCTTGGCGAATCGCTAGCCCAAGCCGACTACAGCGATCGGCAACGCTTAGCCCAGCGTGTAGCGGCGCTGGGGAAAGCACATCCACAGTATGTCAAGACGCAATCCTTAGCGAAAACCCACGGTGGTTCCGACATTTGGCTGCTGACCATCGGAACCGGGGCAACCGATCAAAAGCCCGCGCTGGCCGTGGTAGGCGGTGTCGATGGCAAGCACTTGTTGGGCGTTGAGCTGGCAATCGGGTTTGCTGAAAACCTACTGGCTAATGCGCAGCAGGACAGCGTACGGCAGTTGTTGGAAACGCAAACCTTCTACGTGTTTCCGAATATGAGCCCTGACGCTACCGAGCAGTATTTTGCCGGTTTGCAGTACGAGCGTAGTGGAAATGCCCGCCCGACAGATGACGACCGCGATGGGCAAGTTAATGAGGACGGCTACGACGACCTCGACGGAGACGGCAAGGTGACAACTATCCGCGTGCTGGATCCTACAGGAGATTTCCTGCCCAATCCCAGCGAGCCACGTTCGATGATTAAAGCAGATGCCACCAAAGGGCAAGTGGGCCAATATTTGGTGTTCGCTGAAGGAATCGACAATGATAAAGATGGCCAATTCAATGAAGATGGCGAAGGTGGCGTACACTTTAACAAAAATTCGACCTACAATTACAAGAATTTTCAGCCAGGTAGCGGTGAGCATGCCGTGTCGGAAGTGGAGAATCGCGCCCTGTTCGATTTCTTGTACGACGCATTTAACGTCTATGCAGTACTGTCATTCGGGCCGCACAACAACCTATCTACGCCCGAACAAGCGGGACGCAGCGCGGCGCCCGAAGCTACGCCTGGCCAGGCCTTCCGCACCGGCGGTCGGCGGCTGAGCGATTGGTCTACCCAAGACGCCAGTGTCAGCGCACTGGTTTCTCAGCAATACAATGAAATTACCGGCACGAAAGATGCCCCCAAAACGACGGCCGGCAACGGCGATTTCGTGGAATGGGCGTACTATCACTACGGACGATACAGTTTCGGCACGCCAGGATGGTGGGTACCGAAGGTAGGCGCTGACACTACGCGTCGCGGTCCCAATAGGGGCGCGGCAGGAAGTACAGACGACCCTGTTGTGAATTACCTGCAGTGGGCAGCCGCCAATGGTATTACCAATACGTTTGCGGAGTGGAAGCCGGTACAACATCCCGATTTTCCGGACAAGCAAGTAGAGGTGGGCGGTTTGCATCCCTTCGTACTGCATAATCCACCCTATCGACTGGTAGGCGACGTGGTAGCCGCGCATACCGATTTCGTTGTGGCATTGGCTCATCAAGCTCCGAGGATTGACATCGTGAACGTGAAGACCGAGAAAGTCGATAGCCAGTTGACGCGCATCACGCTGCAGGTTTTCAACGCGGGGCACTTACCCACCCTAACGACGCCGGGTGAGCAAAGCTATTTCCTGAAGCACGTAGCTGTCAAGGTCAATACCTCCGGCAACCAATCCGTCGTGAGCGGCCGGCCCGCGCAGACGATAGGACAAATTCCGGGTAGGGGCTACCACGAGCTGAGCTGGCTCATACAGGGCTCGGGTTCGGTCACCATCGAGGCGGGAAGTCCACACACCGGAAGTAAATCAGTAAACGTGTCACTTTAAATCGTCAATCACCATGTACGTCAAAACATTTTTAGCTTCTATTATCGTATTCGTGCTGGCGGTTGCCCCTGTGTGGTCCCAAAAGCCCGAAAATATCCTGGCGGCCGTCGGTACGCCCCATAATTCCAAAGTGCAGATCGTATGGAATCGCTACTACGACAACACAGCTTTGGCCGATTTCTACCAGCAACTGCAAAAGGCGCATCCGGATCTGGTACAAGTCGCCTCTGTCGGCAAATCCTTTGAGGGACGCGACATTTGGGTCATTACAGTATCCGATCGGACCGTCGGTGACCCCGACCGCAAGCCTGCCATGTATATTGATGGCGGCATACACGCTAACGAGATACAAACCAGTGAGTTTTGTCTCTATACTATCTGGTATTTGGCCGAGATGCACGCTGCCGGCAATAAGTTTGTCCGCCAGCTTTTAGCAGAAAAGACGTTTTACATTGCGCCATCCATCAACCCGGATGCCCGCGACCATTTCATCCACCGTGCCAATACGCAGCATTCCTCGCGTTCAGGCATGATTCCGATCGACAATGACCGGGACGGTGCTTACAACGAGGATGATTTCGATGATTTGGACGCCGACGGCCATATCGTGATGATGCGGCGCAAGTCGCCCTATGGGCAGTTTATTCCGGATACGAAGGATCCCCGTCGTATGGTGCGCGTAGCCGAAGGGCAACAGGGCGAATACGAACTGCTGGGCTTTGAGGGAATCGACAACGATGGAGACGGTTTGATTAACGAAGACGGTGAGGGCGCGTATGACCCGAACCGCGATTGGGGCTGGAATTGGCAGCCGAACTACGTGCAACGCGGAGCCTACAAATACCCCTTCTCGTTGCCCGAAAACCGTGCGGTGGCTGAGTTTATCATGAGCAAGCCTAACATCGCCGCCGGGCAGAATTACCACAACATGGGCGGCATGATCCTGCGTGGCCCCGGAGCTCAGGAGGATGAAAGTACGTATACACGTCAAGATGTTGCCGTATATGACGAGCTGGGCCGCAAGGGCGAGCAAATCATTCCTGGCTACAACTACCTAGTCGTGTACAAGGACCTGTATTCGGTATACGGCGGACAATTGGATTGGATGTATGCTGCACGGGGCATCTTCGTGTTTTGCAACGAGTTGTGGACTTCTTACCTCTTGAACCACCAACGTGAGCATGACGACCGTCAAGCGGAACAATACACCTTCGATCAGTATCTGTTAATGGGCGATGGATTTGTTGACTGGAAGCCCTTTAACCACCCGCATTATGGGGAAATAGAAATCGGTGGTTTCAAGAAAACCTACGGCCGCCTACACCCCGGCTTTTTGATTGAGAGCGACGCCCACCGCAATATGGCGTTCACTTTGTTTCACGCATACAACACGCCTAAATTGGACGTGGCTGAGATTGAGGTGAAAGAACTTGGGGGCGGGCTCAAGGAAGTGACAGCCGTTGTTACCAATAGTCGCTTAATTCCGACCCACTCCAGTGTCGATATCCAAAACAAGATTGAGGTGCCGGACGTGATTAGTCTGTCAGGCGGCAATGTGGTTAGCGGGATGGTCGTCGATAATCGCGATTTGGGCTTGACCACCGAACAGCGCAATGACCCGGCCAACATTCGTGTAGCGAACATTCCCGGAAATGGCCATGTAATCGTCCGTTGGATCGTGCGTGGAGGAAGTAATTTCACCGTCACCGTTGACAGCAAGAAAGGCGGAACGGCGAGCAAGACTATCTAGGATAGGCGCCTACCAAGCCGATTAATCTTCGAGGGCTATTTCCCAAATGCGAGTTGCAGCCTGGGGAATAGCCCTTTTGATTTGGACTTCGTTCACCTTCCCAGCGCCTGCAATACCAACTGAGCAAAGTCTCCCTCGGTAAAGGGCTTGGAGATCATTCCATCGAAGGTATAGTTCGTGTACTTGGCGCCGTTTTGTAAGGTTATCTCGACAGGGTCGGCAGAAATCGCCACTACCTTAACTTGGGCATGTTTTTCAGACGACTTAATTGCGTGCAGCAGCTGCCAGCCATTCATCTTGGGCATGTTGATGTCGGTAAGCACGACATCGAATGGCTGTTTCTCGAGCATATCGAGCGCGTGCTCTGGATGAGTGGTAGTCTCCAGATTCGGTTGTCCCGCCAGAAATTGTTGCATGTACAGGATGTTTACCGGGTTATCGTCGACGACGAGTAGGCGTAAGCCTTGGGGAAGCGCCGAAAGGTCGAGGACGGCATGTTCGGCCGTTGCCGGAGAAGACTCGCTATCCGGAATGGGGATGCTGACAACGAAAGTCGTCCCCTTTCCCACTACGCTCGATACTCGGATTTTGGCGCCTAGCTCGTCTCCCAGCAACTTCGTAATGTATAGTCCGAGGCCGTAGCCGGACGAGTTGTCCGGCTCAGCTACCGTGTAATACTTTCTAAAAATGTGATTGAGTTGCGCCGCCGGGATACCCATGCCGGTATCCTTCACCGTGATGCGGAGCCGGCTCGTGGTGGTACCTCGGACAATCTCGGCGCGGAAGAGCACATGGCCTTTTGACGTGTACTTGATGGCGTTGCCCACCAGATTGGACGCGATCTGCTTCACCCGAAACTCGTTGCCAATGATGGTCTGGCTAGGCGCGATTTCAATTTCTTTGCGAAGCTCCAGTCTCTTTGATTCCACTGCTTGCTGATGGAAGGCCAGCATCGTCCGGAGGGTGTCGGCCGGGGCGAAGGGCGCCTGGAACGCTTCGGTTGTGCCCGATTCGAGCCGACTCAGATTCAAAATATCCGTGATGGTATCGTTGATGGCGAGGAGATTGTGGTAGGAGGAATCCATGATTTTTTTTCTTACCTCGCCTTCCGGGGTTTGGTAAAGCTCACGCTCATTTCGTATCAGTTTGACGGTCCCCAGCAAGGAGCTGAGGGGCGTACGTATCTCGTGGCTGATACCGGCTAGGATGGTGCTTTTTTCCTCCGCCAACTTTTCCACGTGCTGGCGCTCGTTCTCCAGTTCAGCCTCGTTTTTCGCAATGCGGCGGATGTAATACCAAAGCATGGCAACCATTATGAGCATTAGGCATAGTAAGAGAACGAGCTGTTTCGTATGCACCTCGTTGCTGGCGCGATATCGGTCAAAATCCTGCCGTTCAGTCGATCGATCAGCGTCCATTTTGATCATTCGGATTTTTTCGATGCCGGCACGTACGTTGCTGAGCAGGGTATAGTTTGCATTCACCAGTTCCCGTTCTTTCGCTTGAAGGCGTGAATACGAACGCCGTAACGCCGCCATATCCGCCTGGTGGGTCGTTACGAGGGTCGTCGCGCGTGCCGCTGTCGCCGGGTCGGGTGGGGGGGCGATTCGCGTGGTACTCACGTCGACCACAATGGTGTCGTCGCGTGCGCTGAATATGCGACGAAGCAGTGAGGACCGTTTGCGCACGATGGTATCTTGCTTGACGATGACGGTTTCTTGTGGTACGGTCCCCCTGTTGAAGGTAGGTGCCGGCGAGTCGGCGATGGAAACCTTCGTAGGCAACAGGTAGGTCGTGATCATATTCAGCGAATCGCGTGTATGTGCCACCAGCTGCTCGACGGTCTTTTTGATTGACGTGTATTCGTTTGCCCGCAAATTGCGGTACGCAATGTCGGCAGCGGTGTTGCCAAAAGGATTCTGTTCAATCGGTAGCATGGCAAGCGAGTCGATGTAGGTTTGGACGCTGTCAATCGCTTGAGCGTATTGCATGAACGCTGTTGAATCGAAGTCGACCGTATACAACCTGAAAGTATTCTCCGATTGGGCGATTAATGAGAGTAGCTTGTTCAGGTCATCGTGGGATGTGCGAGCTTGGTTGTAAATCTTCTCCATCCGCTCCTCAGCCATGCTGTATTCCCGGTATTGCCTGTAGAAAGCGAGCGAAAGCAACACCAATAAGATAGAAAACGAACAAAGCAAGATGACGCTTAATAGTTTCGTTCTGCGAAAATTCGATCTTTTTTTGCCCATCGGAGTCGTGTTGGTAGGCGCTGCATGACCTACTATTGAAGTCGGGCGCAAAATTAAGCTTTTTATTTGATTAGTTGGGCGTTGCGATGAGTCAGGTCAGGCTCGCCATACGCCCATAGGCGAGGAGCAGCGGTAGCTACGGATAAAATCAATTTTCTTTTTTCTCAACCGTCTTTTCCTCGTCTTTGGGTGACGCGACCCTAAATGTGTTCATGCGGCGGGGCCTTACGATTTTAATGCTTTGTTTGGAAAGCGCGATAGCAGCATTGAGCTCAAATCCCACCAACAGGATCAGTGAGTTGAGGTACAGCCAGATCATGATGACAATGAGGGTACCAATGGATCCGTATAGCCGGTTAAACGCGCCGAATTGATTGATGTAGTAAGCAAAGCCGGAGAAGACGATAACGGCCAATAACGTGGCCAGTGTGGCGCCAGGGCTGAAGAATTTCCATTTTCGGGCAGACGCTGGCCCAAATTTGTATAACATGCTGACCGTCAGGAAATAGATTCCAAATAAGATAAGCCACCGCGATGCCGTGATGACAAACCCCCAGAAGGCCGCATTGAACTGGATGTTTTCGCGCAGATAACTGATGACATACCCGGCAGCCGTGAATATGGTCATCCCGACGGTAAGAGCCAGTACAATCATAAGCGACAGGCCGATAGCAATGATCCGGCGCCGACCCCATGAACGGCTTTCGATGACGAGCGACGACTTGTTAAAGGCTCGCATCAGCGACGCGACCCCATTGGATGAGAAGAACGTGGCCATGATGAATACCACGGACAGCAGGCCGCTGTTTTGGTTTTTGATGATGTCCGTCAGCGTAGATTCCGCCACCAAAAAGGCGCTTTCGGGCATCACCAGCTCGGCGAAATCGAGCAATTGTTCCTGAAAATTGTCAATGGGTATGTACGGGATGAGCGTAAAAAGGAAGATGATGCCTGGAAATATGGCCAACATGAAGTTGTACGCTAGCGACGACGCCTTGTTAACGAGCGACTCGCGGGCCACTTCCTGAAAGAAGAAAACCGCTACGGTATATAGCGGGAGGGACCCAAAACCCGGCAATACGACGACCTTTGTCCACTCCACGAACGTGAAGTAGGGTCGAATCCGCAATAGCCTGTTATGTGCCCAAAGCATATCTAGTTAAAAAAGGGTGCCAGCCGGTCGAGAAACTCGTCGGGCGCACGGCAAGGCCTGTTTTTGGCCATGTCCACAAATACCAAGTTTGTTGCGCCCGTGTTGAGTAGGTCACCCGAAGCGCTGAAAATTTCGTATGTAAAACGAATCCGGACACCCGGCTTTTCCGGCATACATACACGCACCGTTATCAGGTCGTCGTACTTGGCCGGTTTAATGTATTGCGACTGGAGATCCAAGACGGGCATCATAATGCCATTGTCCTCCAGTGACTTGTATGAGCTTCCCAAGCTGCGCAGCATTTCCACGCGGGCTACTTCATAATAGGTTGCGTAGTTGCCATAATACACATAGCCCATCTGGTCCGTCTCGGCATAGCGTACGCGTATCTTCGTTTCAAAGGTAAACATTATTATCGCTTGATGTTTCGCTCATTGAGTGCCTGTTGGAATTTGCGCGCGTTGACGTTGTGTTCAGCCAGGGTCACCGCGAAATTATGATAACCCGAAAAATCATCCTTAGCGCACATATAAAGATAATCGTGGGATTCGTAGTCCAGCACGGCATCGATCGAGGCAATGCTTGGCATCATAATGGGGCCCGGTGGCAGTCCGCGATAAATATAAGTGTTGTACGGTGAGTCAAATCGCAGATGCTTGTACAGCACGCGGCGAATGCTGAAATCATTGTTGGCAAAGATCACCGTTGGGTCGGCCTGCAGGAGTATACCTCGGCGTAGCCGGTTAATATAAAGCCCGGCAATGCGGGGCATCTCGTCTACATGCAGCGCTTCTCCTTTGACGATGGACGCCAGAATGCTCACTTCCTGCGGGGTCATGTCAAGCTGGGCGGCTTTCGTGCGACGGCTTTCCGTCCAGAATTTTTCATATTCCTTATGCATCCGCTCCACGAAATCTTCGGCGGTCGTATTCCAATAGAATTCGTACGTATTGGGGATGAACAGGCTGAAGAAATTCTCGGTCGTAAAACCAAACGAAGCGGCGTAGTCAGGATCATTCAGCAAATTGATGAACGCTAGGGAGTCCGGCTCCAGCTGTTCCTCAAGCAAGGCCGCGAAGTTTTCCTTCAGGCGGATGTTGTCAAAACGTATGCGTACGGGCTCCTGGAAACCGCCGCCGAGCATGTTAATCAGGGCGCGGTTGTTCGTCCTGGACGAAAATCGGTACTTTCCGGCCTTAACCCGCCGCGGATAGTCCATTTGCTCCGCCGCCCAGCGAAACGTAGCGGTATCCGTCACCAACCCGTCGGCACTGATCGATGCCATCACTTCCTCAAACGAAGAACCGGTGCGTATGTAAAGATATTGGTCTTCGTTGCCCGTGTTCGGCTTGAAAAAACCGGTGTAGTAGCGATAGGCGACTAGACCGCCGATAATTAATGCGGCGCCTAGGACTGCGGCACCAATTTTGATCCAGGTAGATTTACGTGTCTTCATCATAGCAAGGTTAGCTCAGTCCGGAAAGCCTCAGACGGCTCGCCGAGCCTTATTCGTTGGACAGGGTGATATTGACGGGAGATCCGATGCTGATAAACGGATCGGTGGGCAAAGGCGATTGTGAAATCACCACGGCCTGGGCCGTATCCACGACTGTACCCGAATACGATACCGAACCTAGGGTGAGCGAAAGTCCACTAAGTGAAAATCTTACTTCACTGATAGTCAGTCCGTTAAGGTCAGGAACTTCAACTTGATTGGCACCTCTTCCATCACCGAGTACGAGGTCGATTGTCGAACCTTTGGGAATTGGCCGGCCCGGAGACAAAGTCTGCCCTCCGAAGGTAGCGTCTAGGACTACATCGCGCGCTATGTCTGCCGTATAGGTCGTATCACCCAGCCGCAAACCATAGCTGCTGAGCATGGCCCGCGCCTCAATAAAAGTTTTCTCGATCAAGTCGGGGAAGGATACCTCGGGCGCCATCTGCGTAATCATCGTCAAGTATAGCGTTCGGTTTTCCTTGACCTGCGTACCAGGAGCAGGGTCTTGCTCCAACACCAAGCCGGGCGTTTTGTCCATTTGGTAGATTGAATCCAAGTCATACTGGAAACCGAGCGCTTCCAAGGTGCGGATAGCCTCGCTGATATGCATGTTTCGGAGTTCGGGCACGGGTAAGGTCTTCCCATGGCGCGTGTAGTGCTGCAGCGCGAAGAAAATCGCCACCACAAACACGGTGATGCCGATAATCGCCCCGATTAAGTTTTTCCTAAACGTATCCGTTCGTAGGTATTGGAAAAATTTCCTCATTTTCGAAATATATCAATTGATCGCTAGTTGCCTACCCTGAGCAATTTTGAAGCCACGATAGTCGGCATCGCGATGCGGTTTGCGTCTTTCTCGTTGACACGAGGACGTGTAACCGTCCGAGGTGAAAATCCGCGGATTTAGACAAAAATATCGCTTTTTTATGTGTGACCCAATTAAATTTTTCGAAGTTTCAACGGGTACGCCTTGTTTTGGCTTGTATATGAGAATGTTGAGGTGGACTAGTGCCACTGAAGACGGTGTGGGCGTATTCGGTACGCCCGTCGCTTTCTTTGCTGCCGTACGATGAAATTTGCGGTGGGATGAGTAAGTTTGTCGTGGATTAAAAACAGTTGAATATGGCCATAAATGTCGCCCTGGTAACGGGCGGATATACCGAAGAAGCAGTAGTGTCGTTGCGTAGCGCTGATTTTGTCGAACGGGAGTTGCGCAAAAAGTACAGTGCACTGTATCGCATTGTGATCACGCCCGACCGTTGGTTTTGTGTAGATGCTGCAGGGACGGAACACCCGGTAGATCGTGCCAACTTTACAGTTTCGCTCCGTGGGTCTACGGTCCGATTTGACGTCGCGTTCATTATTTTGCACGGATCGCCAGGCGAGGATGGTTTGCTGCAGGGTTATTTGGATATGCTTGCCATACCATATACCTCATGCGGCGTGTTGACCTCGGCGCTGACGATGAACAAAGCGTATACGAAGGCGGTGCTGCGCGGCATCGACGGCCTGCATTTAGCCGCCTCGGTACAGCTGTTTGTGTTTCAACGCCGTGAGGCCGCCGACCTCGTATCGTCGCAACTGCGTTTGCCGTATTTCGTGAAGCCTAACGCCGGAGGAAGCAGCATCGGGATGAGTAAGGTCTCCAGTTTGGCCGAACTGCCCGCCGCCATCGAGCGTGCCTTCGATACCGAAAATACCGGCAACCAAGTGATTGTCGAAGAGTTTGTGGCGGGGCGCGAATTCTCCGTGGGTGTGTACAGAAGGCGAGACGGTATTTTCGTGTTTCCGATCACGGAGGTGGTGACGTCGCGTGAGTTCTTCGATTATGAAGCCAAATATGTGCCCGGTTTGACCGAAGAAATTACGCCGGCGTCGCTGACCGACGACCAGCGCAGCCGAATAGAGGGAATTGTGCGGGAAATCTACACGCGGCTCGACTGCAAGGGTATGGTTCGCATAGATTTTTTCCTCGAGCGGAATACTGACCATTTTTATTTTATCGAGATCAATACCATTCCCGGACAAACGGAACAGAGTTTCCTGCCACAGCAGATGCGGGCAGCGGGCATGCAGGAAAGTGATTTCTACGCGGAGTTGGTAGAGCTGGCGCTACAAGACAGCTGACGACGCGTAGGCCAGAGACCTAAACCCGAGAAAAAGAAACGCCCGATGGTCAATCCATCGGGCGTTTCTGTTCCTGTGCCCTGCGGCAGTTAAGGTTGGTGCCTAATTTCGACGCGGCGGTTGCGTGCACGGCCCGCCTCGCTGTCGTTGGAAGCGGTGGGGCGCGTAGCGCCAAAGCCTTTGGTTTGCAAGTTGGCTGCCCGCACGCCAGAGTTTACCAAATAAACCTTAACCGCGTTAGCACGGTCTACAGACAGGGTCATGTTGTATTCGGGTGTACCTTCGATAGAGGCATGGCCATCGATGATGAATTTAGCATTTTCGTCCTTCAGCATCTCGCGGGCGATCCGGTCCAACACGCGGTACGATTCGGTCTTCAGTACGTGGGAATCGTATTCAAATTGAATGTCCGCAAAATCGTAGTTGGGTTTTTCGGCTACCACGGGTGCGACAACGGGTTCCTGCTTGACGGGTTCCGGTTCCCGTTTCTCCACGACCGCGGGAGTCGAATCCTCGCGCTCTACCTCGGCGGCTGGGTGGACGGTCATTCGCTTAGGGGCGCAAGAGAAGGAAAATGCAACGAAAAGGCAAGCGGCTACTGCCAAAAATTTACAGTTGTTCATGTTCATTATGTGATTTTTTTGTTCCTCATGTTTTTGTTCGGTACGCGTTAGGTTTCAGTCGTCGCCGTTGCACTCCCGTTAAACCGCACCATGTTTGCCTGATTTTACGTAGGCAGTGCAGACCGGAGAGCAAATTTCTCCCCAAATATATAACAAGTGTGTTGATATCGTGTCTTTTTATTCGAATAAGCGATTCGTTTGCGTTGCCCATTCGCTGTCCGTTCCCTGACGAGGTTTGCAGGTTGAAAAAGCCACATAGCGAGCGTACTTCGTGATTGTTTTTTCCTTACTTTTACCACAACATTTATAAACTTAATTTCTAGGTTATGCGTTGGAAAGGCGGCAGGCAAAGCGATAATTTCGAAGATCGCAGGGGGATGTCTAGGGGCGGGAAAGTGGCGTTAGGTGGTGTAGGTGGTATTATCGTGGTTATTCTGGGCTTATTGTTCGGTGGCGATCCCGCCGAGTTGATGAACCAACTTCAGCAAGGCGGTATGCAGGAGGCACCCGTTGGTGAGGCTGAAGTAAGTGAGGCCGAACAGGAATTGACGGCGTTTGCCCGGACGGTGCTGGCCAGTACCGAAGACGTTTGGGCAGAACTGTACCGGCAGGCTGGGGCAACGTATCGCCCAGCGGCCTTGGTAGTGTTTTGGGATGGCACCCAAACGGGCGGATGCGGTTTTGGCGCTTCGGCGTACGGACCTTTTTACTGCCCGGCGGACGAGAAAGTGTATATCGACCTATCGTTTAACGAGGAACTGAAAAACCGGTTCGGCGCTACGGGAGAATTTGCTATGGCGTATGTCATTGCCCACGAAATTGGCCATCACGTGCAGCAGTTGCAGGGTGTGTTGCCCCAAGTGCAAGCCATGCGGGGTCAACTTAGCGAGCGTGATTTCAACAAGCTTATGGTTCGCCTAGAGCTACAGGCCGATTTTTATGCCGGGGTTTGGGCACACCATGCCAACCGCATGTCTGAGGTTCACCTCGAATACTCGGACATACGCGACGGGATGAATGCCGCTGCTGCCGTGGGCGACGATCGCATTCAGCAACAGGCCCAGGGTTACGTCGTTCCTGATGCATTCACCCACGGCACGTCCGAACAGCGCGCCTATTGGTTCAAAAAGGGTTATGACACGGGCGATTTACGCCAAGGCGACACCTTTAACGATCCCAGTCTGAAATAAGGCCTAATATGCCGTGCTAGGAGTTGTGACGGGGTCGTCCAGGTTGCGGACTCCGTGAAGGACGTCTCGGGGCTATTCGTCGGGATTGGCAAGGAGTTAGGAAGCTCCCAGATGCGCTTTGAAAAACTGGATGGTCCGTTGCCACGCCAGCTGAGCGGCTTCTCGGTCGTAGCGCGCCGTCGTGTCGTTATGAAATCCATGATTCGTTCCCGGATAGAAATGGGCCTCATGTATTTTTTGATGGGCTTTCAGTGCAGTTTCATAGGCCGGCCATCCCTCATTGACACGGGCGTCGTTTTCGGCAAAGTGCAAAAGTAGGGGAGCCTGTATGTGCGGAACCTCTTCCACGGGTGCTTGGCCACCGTAGAAGGGGACGGCGGCAGCGAGGTTCGGCACACGTGCGGCCATCATATTGGCTATCCAGCCTCCAAAACAGAAACCTACTACGCCCACCTTGCCCGTGCAGGCCTCATGCGACTCCAAGTAGTTCGCGGCAGCAATGAAATCTTCAAGCATCTCATGTCGATCACGCTGGCTTTGGAGTTCGCGACCCGTGTCATCACTGCCCGGATATCCGCCCAAGGGGCTTAGGGCGTCCGGCGATAGACTGACGAAGCCCGCCAACGCGGCGCGACGTCCGACGTCTTCGATGTGCGGGTTAAGTCCACGATTTTCGTGCACGACCACGATGCCGCCCAACTTTTGCTGACGGTCGGCGGGCATGCACAGCAAGGCCGTGATGGTGCCACCACCTTTGGGTGACGGGTACTGAATGAACTCCTCAATAATCCGCGGATCGCCGCTTTAATCTGGATGTTATCCTGGTAATTGGGCATGAGGAAGCTCATCAGTCCGGGGACAGTCAACGTACCCACTGCATAGACCGAGAGTTTCTCCATAAAATCCCGCCGGGTCAAGCGGTTGTGTGCGTAATCATCGTAGAGGTCAAATACCTCCTGTCGGATGTCCGATTTTTTGATGTTGTCCATGGCAATTGGTTTAACTTGGAAATATCGCGGGCGCGCAGGGACGGTGTCTACGGTGGCGCTAGTGTGGTTATCCTGGAACATAACAAATCGGGATACCTTTTGTGTGGCTCGTAGAAAAAAAAACGGCCGCAAAAAAGCGGCCGGTCTGACTATATAATGTTCTAGTTGAGTTATAGCCGAATCGGCTATCGGAGGTTAGACATTAAACCGGAAGTGCATGATATCGCCGTCCTGCACGATATAGGTCTTGCCCTCTACAGCCAGTTTGCCGGCTTCCTTGACCGCGCTCTCCGATCCGTAGTGGATAAAATCTTCATATTTTATCACCTCGGCACGAATGAATCCCTTCTCAAAATCGGTATGGATAACGCCTGCGGCTTGCGGAGCCGAGAATCCGTTTTCGATGGTCCATGCCCGTACTTCCTGCACGCCTGCCGTGAAGTAGGTCGATAAATCCAGCAACTTATAGGCAGCGCGAATCAGTTTGTTTACCCCCGATTCTGTTAAACCTAGGTCCTCTAGGAAAAGCTGCCGCTCTTCATAACTTTCGAGTTGGGCAATTTCCGATTCGATCTGTGCTGAGATAATCAATACTTCCGCGTTCTCGTCACCAACCGCTTCCTTTACGCGGTCGACGTATGCATTGCCCGTGTTAACGGAGGCTTCGTCGACGTTACAAACATACAGCACGGGTTTGACCGTCAACAACGTGAGGTCTGCGATGTACTCGAAATCCTCTTCGCTGATGGGGGCTGTCCGAGCAGATTTGCCGGACTCCAAATGCGTTTTGACGACGGATAAGATTTCGTACGTACGCTTGGCCTCTTTATCGCCGCCGGTTTTCGCTTGTTTTTCAACCCGCTGCAGGCGTTTTGTTACTGTGTCCAGATCCTTAAGCTGGAGCTCTGTGTCAATAATCTCCTTGTCGCGAATAGGATCAACCGATCCGTCTACGTGGATCACGTTCCCGTCGTCGAAGCAGCGCAATACGTGGATAATGGCATCCGTGGTGCGAATATTGCCCAAAAACTGGTTGCCTAGTCCTTCTCCTTTGCTGGCTCCTTTGACCAATCCGGCAATGTCCACGATTTCGATCGTATTGGGAACGATACGCTGGGGTTTGACCAACTCAGCCAGCTTGTTGAGCCGTTCGTCAGGTACGGTAATGACCCCCACATTGGGTTCGATCGTACAGAAAGGGAAATTTGCCGCCTGGGCTTTCGCGTTGGACAAACAATTGAATAAGGTGGATTTTCCCACGTTTGGAAGGCCAACGATGCCGCACTGTAATGCCATAGCTTAAAAATGATGTTGCGCTGAAAAACGGTGCAAAGATACGACATTCGCGCTGACAAAAAAACGGGGGTCGAAGGATTGTGGCTGAGAGGCCAGGAACCGGAGAGGCGTCGCTTTGCCGAAAAGGGCGCCATCGCACGAATCGGCTGCGCGCACGTAGATCTGTTCCGCCTGCACATAAATTTTGCCCAAAAGATGTAACTTGTGGTCAGTTTGGTAGTCTTAATGGTATATGCTGTTTCTTAAACTGATAGGCGAGAGTTTTGGTTTTGCATTTTCGGCATTGCGCGAAAACAAGACCCGGACGTTGCTGTCCTTGCTGGGCATTACGATAGGTATCATGACCATCATCGGCGTCTTTTCGGCCGTGGACACCCTACGTGCTAATCTGGAAAACAGCGTCGAGAAGCTCGGGAGCAAAAGTATTTATGTAGAAAAATGGTCGTGGGGCGGCGGGGGAGAATATCCCTGGTGGCGCTATGCAAACTGGCCAGAACCTACCCTTCGCGACTTTGAACAAGTTCAAAGCCGGATGACAACCGCAGACGGGGTGTCGTTCTCCATCAATATTGGTGATCGTACGGTTAAATATCTTAATAATAGCGTGTCGGGCATAACGGTACTCGCCGCCACGCATGATTACTATTTTATCCGAAACCTAGAGGTTTCTGAGGGCCGTTATTTTACCGATGCCGAGTCGAACCGCGGTACCAACGTCGCCATCGTGGGTGCCACGATAGCGGAGGGGCTATTTCCTGGAGGCGACGCCGTGGGACGTACCATCAATTTGATGGGACGCAAGGTTACGGTAATCGGCGTGTTTAAAAAAGAAGGGGAGGGGATGCTAATCGATGTCTCTATGGACGAAATCGTGATGATTCCCCTAAACTATGGTCGAAATCTAGTAAACATTCGGCGGTTTAATCCGTCGATTATGGTCAATGTAGCAGCCGACGTGTCCCTTGAAGAAGCAGAAAGCGAGCTGCGGGGCGTTATGCGTTCCATCCGGCGCCTGTCGCCTCAAGAGGAGGACAATTTCTCGTTGAATAAAACCACTATCATCACGGCCCAACTCGACCAGATGTTTGGGGTTATCAATTTTGCCGGGGCTTTCATCGGTGGGTTTTCCATTCTGGTGGGCGGTTTTGGTATCGCCAACATCATGTTCGTGTCGGTCAGGGAACGTACGCACATCATTGGCATTCAGAAATCGCTGGGCGCTAAGAACTACTTTATCTTATCCCAGTTCCTCATCGAAGCCATTTTCCTGTGCGTCATTGGTGGTCTAATGGGGTTAGGCATTGTTTACCTGCTTGCCTTTATTGCCAAAGTCGCATTAGGCTTCGGGGTCGTGGTAAGCTTTTTCATGGTCATGGTCACGTTGGCCCTTTCAACGGGTATTGGAGTGATAGCGGGCATTATTCCAGCCATCATGGCCGCCCGGTTAGATCCTGTGGAAGCAATTAGAAGCAAGTAATAACACGCTACGTGCAATAAAAACGCCCCGCAAGATTGACTTTTGCGGGGCGTTTTCTTGTCGAGGCTCGGATGCTTTAGGCCAGTTCGGCGATGAATACGCCTTGCTTGTCGATATGCTCCTTGTTGGCAATGATATTTCCCAAATTAACCTTACCGATCACGTATTTGAATCCGGGCGAATAGAAGCGTTCGGATATTTCCGTGAAAGCCAATTGGTCGATGAGGCTGTCTTCCTCGTAGCGCAAATACACGGCAATTTCCCAATTGGTGCTGTAGCGAAGCTTGCCGGCGTCAATGTGCTTTTTATACTCGTAGCGGTAGCCGTAGCGAAGCGCCGCTATATCGGACAGGACGGCAGATCCCGTGGGATGGCCGCCAGCTCCCTTGCCGTAGAAGAACTGTTCGTCGGCGAATGCCGCCTTGACCAGCACGCCGTTATTTTCGTTCTCCACATTGCGAAGGATGTGCCCAGGGCTAATCAATCGGGGAAGCACGTACAGGATAACGTTTTTATCGTCTATTTCCCGCGCGGTAGGCACCAGCTTGAGTCGATAATCCTTCTCTTTGGCAAACTTAATGTCTGATGCACCCAGCTTATCGATACCGATATTGAGGATGTCCTCCGGCTGGATATAGAGGCCATAAGCGTGCGACGCCACGATCGCTAATTTGAATTTCGGGTCATAACCGCCCACATCAAGCGTGGGGTCGGATTCGGCAAAGCCAAGGTCCTGCGCCTGTTTTAGCGCAGTGTCGTAGTCTAGTCCTTCGTTAAAAATCTTCGACAAGATGTAGTTGGACGATCCGTTGAAGATGCCGCTCACCGAGTGAAGCAGCTCATTGTCATAATATTCCTCGAGGTTGCGGATGATGGGGATACTGCCGCACACGGCCCCTTCGTAAAGCAGGCTCGTGCCGTATTCGTGCTGTATGGCAACTAACTCCTCGAGGTGGTAGGCGATCATCTTCTTGTTTGCTGACACCACGTTCTTGCCGGATTTCAACGCACGTGAGACGATATCGAAGGCGGCGTCCGCATCGTCGATAAGTTCTATAACCGTGTTGATTTCCGGATCATCCAGAATGGCGTTGGCATCGGTGGAGAAAAGATCGGCGGGAAGCGTCCGTTCTTTGTCGCTGTGCTTGATGACAAATTTTTTAATACTAAGATTCAGACTTTTGGTCTTGATGATGTCGTACAAACCTTGACCTACGACACCAAATCCAAAGATGCCCAAAGTGAGTTTATTACCCATGTTGTTTTTACTGATTTATTCTAATAGACCGCGAAAAGTCGCATTTCCCGTTTTTAATGGGGAGGCGCTACTTGGGCTGTGAGCAACGCATGCAAGCCCTGCGTGCGTGCGTCGTTCTACTTGATTTTTTCGAATATCGCGTGCCGCGTGTCCTACGATTGCGATGAGTCGCGCTATTGTAATATAAGGGCAAGGGATCCGGAGCGTCCGGATCGCCTTACCACTTTTCGCATAATACGCTTAGCTGAATTAGCCGAGGGCGTCAAACGCCTGCTGTAAATCGGCTTTGATGTCGTCGACGTGCTCAATGCCGACCGACAAACGCAACAAGCCCGGGTGGGCCCCCGCTGCGCGCTGTGCTTCCTCGCTCAATTGCTGGTGCGTAGTAGCCGCTGGGTGGATGATCAACGTTTTGGCATCACCCAAGTTAGCCAAGTGACTGACGAGTTTCAGATTATTGATGAATGTGTTTGCTTTGTCTGCCCCCCCCTTAATGGTGAAGGAAAGAACGGCGCCGTACCCGTTTTTGAGGTACTTTTGGGCATTTGCATAATGTGGGCTGTGCTTCAGCCCTGGGTAGTAAACTTTCTCTACCTGCGGGTGGTTGTCCAACCATTGAGCAATTTCCAACGCATTGTCCACGTGCCGCTGGACGCGAAGGGAGAGCGTCTCTAGTCCCTGAACTAACAGGAAGGAGTTGAAGGGTGAGATAGCTGGGCCCATGTCGCGTAGTCCTTCGACGCGGGCACGAATGATGTACTGGATGTTACCAAACGGACCATCCGGGCCGAACACCTCTGAAAACACCAAACCATGGTAGCCTTCGGCTGGCTCGCTGAATTGCTTAAACTTGCCGTTGCCCCAGTTGTAATTGCCACCGTCTACGATGACGCCGCCAATGCTCGTGCCGTGTCCGCCGATCCACTTTGTCGCTGATTGAACGACTACGTGCGCGCCGTGCTCAAGTGGCTTAAACAGATACCCTGCCGCTCCAAAGGTGTTGTCCACTATTAGCGGCAGGTCGTATTTATTGGCAATGCTCGCAATGCGTTCAAAGTCGGGGATATTGTAGCTGGGGTTGCCGATTGTCTCAACGTAAATTGCCTTCGTTTTATCATCGATCAGCGCCTCGAAATTCTCCGGAGAATCATTTTCGGCAAAGCGTACATCGATACCCAGACGCTTAAACGATACCTTGAATTGATTGTAGGTTCCACCGTAGAGGTTGGCCCCGCTAATGAAGTTGTCGCCACTCTCCAATATGTTGTGCAATGCGATGAACTGGGCTGCCTGACCAGAGGCAACCGCCAATGCACCCACTCCGCCCTCCAATGCAGCGATACGCTTTTCAAAAACGTCGGTTGTGGGGTTCATGATGCGCGTGTAGATGTTGCCGAACTCTTTTAGTGCAAACAGATTGGCGCCATGTTCGGCGTTATCAAACACAAACGAGGTCGTTTGGTATATCGGCAGGGCACGGGATCCTGTCGTAGGGTCGGGTTCTTGCCCAGCGTGAAGTTGTAAGGTTTCGAATTTCAACTTGTTCAGTGTCATGATTTTTAATGTGTTTAGATGAATATTTTATGCAATGATGAACTAGGGATAATTACCAGCCCTTCAATTGGCCGGTCGAAGATTGCGGCATGTATGTCGCGCTGGAGACCGCACATACCCGAAAAAACAGACGGGCAAACTAGGCGGGGCAACCCATACATGCCTTGCGCATTCGCGAGCAAGAGCCATGGCTTGATGGAATGTGCCTGGACTCGCCCACTACTGGACGGAACTGGAGGTCCTGTTCGTACGAAAAATGAATCGTCATAGTCTTTTCCATTTATATGCTCCCTAACGTTATCCGTCAAGGACAGGAATTGGCACCTTATCTGCCGTATGCAGCTGGTTGCCAGTGGGTCTTAGAGCCAGTCTCTCGCCACTTCTTTATAAACCAAGACCCGTTGTTAGGAGGTTTTGATCTGCGTGCAGTGTGACACGACAGGGCAAATATAGTGCACAAAGGTCGGTTGTGCAAGGCTTTTTGTGAAATTATATGGCCGCTTATTCGATTCTGGCCGGTCATTCCTTTAGCGACTGAAAAATGATACGCGGGCACGGGAGTCCAACGCAGCTTCGCTTGGCCGAAGGGGTAGGGAGCATGGGTTCCGCAGCCGATAGCGCGGTAACGTATCTTTGTGGTTAATCCCTGTATTTGACTGCCTAGAAAGGTTATCTTTGCCAAACTGGTTTTGATGTTGAAACCGTGCCAATTTGAATAAGATCTTATGGGATACAAGAGCCTAGCGGAATGCGTAAACGACTTGGAACGTCACGGACATCTGGTCCGGATCAAAGAAGAGGTGGACCCCTATCTCGAAATGGCGGCCATACACCTGCGTGTATATGAAGCCCAAGGGCCAGCCCTGCTTTTCGAGAACGTGAAAGGCAGTGAGTTTCCTGCCGTTTCTAACTTGTTTGGCACGCTAGACCGGTCGCGCTTTATGTTTCGAGACACGTTGGACAAGGTGAAGGTTCTTGTCGACGTCAAAGGCGATCCGATGGGTGCACTGAAGAATCCGTTCAAGTATACGCACGTGGGGATGACGGCGTTGTCGGCACTACCCTGGCAGAAGAAAAGCGGTGCTCCGATCCGCTACGGCAGAACGCAGGTCAGCAAGCTGCCCCAGATTGTCAATTGGCCGATGGATGGCGGCCCATTCGTCACCATGCCGCAAGTGTACACCGAAGACGTCACCAAGCCGGGCGTTATGAATTCAAACTTGGGTATGTACCGCATACAGATGGGCGGCAATGAATACGTGCAGGATAGGGAAGTGGGCCTGCACTATCAGCTACACCGCGGCATTGGCATTCACCAAACCAAAGCCGATAGCTTGGGACGGCCGTTAAAGGTTAGTGTCTTTGTGGGCGGTCCGCCATCGCATCCTTTGGCCGCGGTTATGCCCTTGCCCGAAGGGCTTTCCGAATTGACCTTTGCGGGGGCGCTGGGAAATCGGCGATTCCGCTATTTTTATGACGAAGAAGGTTTTTGTATTTCCGCGGATGCCGACTTCGTCATCACGGGGACGGTTTATCCTCAGGAGAACAAGCCGGAAGGGCCCTTTGGTGACCACTTGGGATACTATAGCCTCGTGCATCCTTTCCCATTGATGCGCGTGCACAATGTGTACCATCGCAAGGACGCGATTTGGTCGTTCACGGTGGTGGGGCGCCCGCCGCAGGAAGACACGAGCTTTGGTGAACTGATTCACGAAATTACCGGTGCAGCCATCCCGCAGGAAATCAACGGACTGGAGGCTGTTCACGCGGTGGATGCCGCAGGCGTACACCCTTTGCTGTTTGCAATTGGCAATGAGCGCTACACCCCGTATCTGGACACCGAACGCCCTCAGGAAATCCTGACCATCGCAAACCAGGTGCTTGGAAAAAACCAGCTTAGCCTGGCCAAGTACCTCTTTATCGCTGCTCATCAGGACGATCCTCGATTGGATATCAATGATATTCCGGCGTTTTTTAAGCACATCTTTGAACGCATCGACCTGTCTAGGGACTTGCATTTCCATACCAAAACGACAATCGACACGTTGGACTATACCGGCGATGGACTGAACGCGGGGTCAAAAGTGGTGTTTGCCGCTGCAGGGCCTAAGAAGCGAGAATTGGCTACGGAGCTGCCAGCCGGATTTAGCTTGCCCCGTCCCTTCGTGAATTGCAAACTGGCGCTGCCTGGCATTGTGGCGGTAGAAGGGCCAGCGTTTACTGATTATGAAGACCAAACCCGCGTCATAGACGCCTTTACGGACGCGGCGCGTCATGTGGATTTCTCCGGAATCCAGATGCTGGTGCTGTGTGATGATGCCGGATTTGCCGCTGCCAGTGTCCATAACTTGGTGTGGGTGGCCTTCACGCGGAGCAATCCTTCGCACGATATTCATGGGGTTGGCAGCTTCACCGAATTCAAGCATTGGGGCTGCCATGGGCCAGTCATTATCGACGCCCGACACAAGCCGCATCATGCGCCGGAGTTGATTAAGGATCCCTCCGTCGAAAAGCGTGTAGACCAGCTGGGCGCGCCAGGAGGTCCGCTACACGGGATTATCTAGTCGGCAGGCTTATTCCTGCTGATCGGTTTTGGGGTTAAATAGGCTACCGATGCCGCGGCCGATGCGTTGCAGGATCGGCGTAGCCGGTACGTCCTCAAAGTCGTCAAACGAGTTGGAAGTACGCCTAGACGGGTACGCCAAAAGCCGATTTCGATCGCCAAACCAACGGACAATCTTCATGGGCAGTGACTCGAAGGAATGTCGGTGCGACATATCCCCGACACGCGCTGAAACAAACACAATGAGGTCTGTATCTTGGATGAATTGGCGGGTTCTAACCAGATCGTCCCACCCGTCATAATGCGAATACACAGTACGGATGGTCTGTTTTGTACGTTGCATGTATTCTGTAATGGCTGATTCGGCGCGTTCATCACAGATGAACTGCACGGTTACCGTCAGCTCCCGGGCCAGGCTGAATACCTTCTCCAACCAAAAGTGGAAGCCGAGCTCGGCTTCGGCGAGGGGCGGGCACACGACCGTGATACGCTTGTGAGCGATCAACGGCTGATCTACATGGCACATGAAGAGGTTTGCATCAGTCCGGTTGAGGATACTCTCGGATTTTTCGCCGACCATCTTTTCGATAATCCCCGTTTTGCTCGGCCAGCCTAGAATAATGCCATCTGCACCTACTTCGCGGGTAGCGCGGCTGATACCGCTGGCGATGTTGTAGTCAATTGTGGCCATCATGTTTACCTCAATTTCACTTCCCGAAGCGTATTTGGCGGTAGAATCTAGGTTTTTGCGAGCTTTTTTTAGGTTTTGCTCAGCCATTTCGTTGTTGGGTACGACCGTGAGTACGGTGAAGGGGTGTGGCGAGCGCTTACTTTTAATGAGGGTGGCGAAATCTAGCAAGGACTCCATGTTGTTGAGGTTTGCAATGGGCAGGAGGAGCTTCTCCTCGCGTGCGATATTATACTCTTCAGATACCTCATCCTGATCGCCAGCTAGTACCACTTGTTTCGAAGCGCTCTCGGTTGCCAACGAAGCAACGATACACGTCACCAAGATGAGTACAATGGTGCCGTTCAGTACGTTTTCGTCAATAATATCGTATTGGTATCCCACCATGATGACGGCAAGGGTTGCCGCAGCATGTGCGCTGCTCAACCCGAAGATTACCTGCCGCTGAGCTGATGAGTAGCCAAACGAGAGTTGCGTCAGCCAGGCCGCTACCCACTTTGTACCGATGGCGGAAATGGTCAGCGCGGCGGCGATATACAGGGCCATGGGGCCGCGGGTCAGCACGCTGATATCTACGATCATGCCTACGCTGATTAGGAAGAACGGAATGAAAATAGCATTGCCGATAAACTCGATCCGATTCATCAACGCCGAGGAGTGGGGAATGAGCTTGTTTAGCGCCAATCCTGCTACGAACGCCCCGATGATGTGTTCCAGTCCCGCGATTTCAGCCAGGAAAGCGGCGAAGAATACCACGGTCAGCACGAAGATGTAGTGCGCTGTCTTTTCTCCTTCCACCTTTTGGAAGAACCATTTTGCTATGCGTGGCACAATGCCCAACATAATCGAAAGGAAGATAGCGAAGGAAATCCCCAACGTCACCCAGAATTGCTGATCGAGCTGCCCCTGCGATGCACCGATGATGACGGCCAAGATGATTAGCACGGCCGTGTCCGTTAGGATTGTGCCGCCAATGGTGATGGCTACGGCTTCGTTTTTAGAAATGCCATAGTTGGTCACTACAGGGTACGCTACCAATGTATGTGTGGCAAACATGCTGGCGATTAATATGCTAGCTAGTGTGTCGTAGCCCAGGATATAGTAACATACCGGAAAGCCGACGGCGAGGGGAACGACAAAAGTGAAGATACCAAACACCACACTCTTGTGCCTGCTCTTGCGAAACTCGTTCATATCCAGCTCCAAACCCGCCACGAACATGATGTACAGCAGACCGATGGTGGAGAATAAATCCACGGCCGAACTCCGTTCTAGCAGTCCCAACCCATGAGGACCAATTAACACGCCGGAGAGAATAAGTCCAATAATTCCTGGAATCTTAATCCTACGTAGCAGGATGGGCGAAAGGAGGATGATGAAAAGTATTAGCGCGAAGATGAGTACCGGGTTGGAGAGCGGTGTTTCAAATGCGTGGCTAAGGTGCTCCAAAACTTTGTTGTTCATGCGTCCTGTATTATTACGTTCAGCTTCAAATATAGGTATTGCATGTAAAAATTTAGTCTTTTAATCTCAAGCGACTGATTCTCAGTAATAGTGGAATGCGCGATGCAGGAATAATATTCCTTAATGATCGCCATTTGTGTGGTCTCAAAAATAAAAGCGACGCCCCATCAATCGATGTGAAGGCGTCGCTGTAATTTTTGCAGCTTGTAGCTCGATGTGTCAGACCAGGCCTTGCGCATTCATGGCTTGGGCCACCTTAATGAACCCGCCAATATTGGCGCCGCGGAGGTAGTTGACCTTTCCATTTTTATCTTTCCCGTAGTGCACGCATATATCATGGATGTCGTGCATGATTTTCTTGAGCTTGCTATCCACCTTTTCGGCAGTCCATTGCTGTCCGAGGCGGTTTTGTGACATTTCGAGTCCCGATACGGCCACGCCGCCTGCATTCGTTGCCTTGCCGGGGGCATAGAGGATTTTGCTCTTCATGATCACCTTGATGGCCTCGTCCGTCGAGGGCATATTAGCACCCTCGGCTATGCACTGGCACCCGTTAGCCACGAGCGTCTTCGCATCATCGGCGTCCAATTCGTTTTGCGTAGCGCAGGGAAGCGCAATATCGCATTTGAGGTGCCAAGGTTTCTGTTCGGGCAGAAATTCAGCAGGGTATTTCTCGGTATATTTAGCAAGGTCGCGGTTAAGCGACTTCACGTATTCCAATTTTTCGACGTTAAACCCGTTTTCGTCGTGGATCGTTCCGGTGCTGTTAGAGATGCTTATGACCTTCGCGCCTAACGCGATCGCCTTTAGTGCGGCGTACTGCGCGACATTGCCTGCGCCAGAGATGGCTACTGTTTTGCCTTTGAGCGTGTCGCCGTTTTCGTAAAGCATGCGCTCCACGAAATAAAGCAGCCCATAGCCGGTAGCTTCAGGGCGGATATAGCTGCCTCCCCATGCGGGACCCTTGCCCGTCATCACGCCGGTGAAGTTATTGCGCAAGCGTTTATATTGGCCGAAAAGATACCCGATTTCCCGTTCGCCTACGCCAATGTCGCCCGCTGGTACGTCGGTCTCTGCGCCGATGTGGCGGAACAGTTCAGTCATATAGCTTTGGCAAAAGCGCATGATTTCATGGTCTGACTTGCCCTTGGGGTCGAAATCGGCACCCCCTTTTCCTGCGCCTAGCGGCAAGCCGGTGAGGCTGTTTTTGAAGATCTGCTCAAACGCCAAGAACTTCAGGATGCTGAGGTTAACCGTGGGGGAGAAGCGTAAACCGCCTTTGTAGGGGCCGAGGGCGCTGCTCATTTGGATACGGTAACCGCGATTTACCTGCACGCGGTTGTTATCATCGATCCACGTTACCCGAAAGGAGATCGCGCGTTCTGCCTCTACCAAGCGTTCCAAGAGCCTGCACTCAATGAGTTCTTGGTTTTGGGATTCGATAAAGGGAATCACGTCCTCCATCACTTCTCTGACGGCCTGTATAAATTCGGGTTGGTGGGGATTGCGTTCGGTGACCCAATCCATGAAAGATTTAAAATAACTCGACATGCATTAATGAATAAACGACTTTGAGCTTGCAAACTTATAAAAATTTCAATTAAATCAATATAAAAAGGAATAATTGGTAATAACTTTTTTATTTCATTGAAAACTACGCAATGGGAAAGGCGCGTGTTGCTTCACCAAAAAAATAGGAGTGGACGGTGAGGGACCAGCTGGAATTTATGGGCGGAGGCTACTCATGCCGCCGATAAGTCGCGATAAAAGCCTGTCGCATCTCATCAAACCGGGTGGCAACTGACTGGGTAAATTCGTCGTCGATCAGCTGAAATACACCGTTCACGCCGTCAACGACGTCCATCTCGCCGATTTTGTACGTCTGCTCGAGGGTGCCTTGTTCAAACTTGATGATGAATTTTTGGTTCATCGCAAAGATGGTAATCTTGAAATCAGGATGGGGAAGTTCTGCTACGGTTCTCATGGCTATTTTCCTCGGATCTGTTTGCGCCCCGTGTCGGTGGCGATGGTTGGCTCTATAGCGCGAAGATACAGCCAAATTTGGGTTAAGCCTTAGAAAATAGTCGTTTTTTTAGCTTTTGATGTATGATTCCTTACTGTATGGCCGCGTTTCGGACGTCCTGCGCAGCGGACTGACTCGACGCGCTAGGCCGCCTAAACCCTCGGCCGGCAGCGTGAATGGGGTGTAATTTGCAATTAGCTGTCGACAAGGCTTGCATTATTGAAGAGTATACTCTTTATTTGTTGTAATTAGTACGATATAAACCAAATACGACGTAGAAATATTGAGTTGACGATGCCACCGACTGCCGAATAAGGGCGTGTGGTGTAGGGGTGTTTGGCAAGCGCCTTGCCCCGGTACTGCACGTCGGCAAAAACGTGTAGGTTGGGGCGTCTGATGACCAAGCCATCTTGCTATGATGAAACCGACTAATGTACACGACCCGGAGTACTATCATAAAGTCATCGACTGTCAGTACGCCTGTCCAGCCCATACACCGGTACCCGAATACATTCGGTTGATCGCGGCTGGTAAATATACAGAGGCATACCTGATAAACTGGGAGTCCAATGTATTTCCCGGCATCCTGGGACGTACCTGTGACCGCCCCTGCGAACCTGCCTGTCGGCGTGTGCGCGTAGAGGAAGAGCCTGTTGCAATTTGTCGGCTTAAGCGGGTGGCGGCAGACTATAAAAGCGACGTGCGTCCGCACTTGCCTAGGGGGCCGTTCCAACCCAATGGTAAGAAAGTCGCCCTGATTGGCGCAGGACCTGCTTCGTTGACGGTAGCGCGTGATTTGGCCCCCTTGGGATATGAAGTGCATCTTTTTGACGAAAATACAGCCGCGGGTGGCATGATGCGTAGCCAAATACCGGCCTTTCGCCTACCCGAAGAAGTCCTGGATGAGGAAGTAGGTTACGTACTTGATCTAGGCGTCCATACGCATTTTAAACAGCGGGTGGATAGCCTCAGGTCCTTGTTGGCAAGCGACTATGACGCCATCTTCGTGGGTACCGGAGCTCCCAAAGGGCGCGATTTGCCGCATTTACCCGGACGCCAGGAAGGGGACGCTTTTATTCACGTAGGTATCGAATGGTTGGCCAGCGTGGCGTTTGAGCACCGTGCGCATATCGGCGAGAACGTGATCGTGCTGGGTGGGGGCAATACCGCAATGGATTGTTGCCGTACGGCCAGGCGGTTAGGCGGAACGAACGTTAAGGTAGTGGTTAGAAGCCCTTTTGAGGAAATGAAAGCTTCGCCGTGGGAGAAGGAGGATGCCATGCACGAAGACGTAGCATTTTTCAATAACCACGTACCCCTGACGTTTGAAGTCGAAAACGGAAAATTGCGGGGCATGACTTTCCAGAAGGTAGAAGCCCATTACGACGCTGAAGGCAAACGCCGGCTGGTGCCGACGGGTGAACCCCCAGTTTTTATCGCGGCCGATGAAGTGCTCGTGGCTATCGGACAGGAGAATACGTTTCCTTGGATCGAGCGGGATTTAGGACTGGAGTTTGACGAATGGAATCTGCCTAAAGTCGATCGAAAGACTTTTCAGTCCACGATACCCCAGGTGTTTTTCGGGGGCGATGCTGCCTTCGGTCCCGAAAACGTCATCACCGCCGTGGCGCATGGTCATGAGGCGGCGGTATCCATTCATTTGTTTTGCGAAAATCAGTCCATTACAAACCGCCCCGCTCCGCAAACCAACCTGTTTAGCCAAAAAATGGGCGTGCACGAATGGAGCTACGACAGTGATGTGATCACGGACTCACGTTACGCCGTTCCGCAAGTTGACAAAACCGTTACCATAGCCGACCGGAAGCAGGAGGTGGAACTTGGTTTTAGTGTGGACGATGCCTATCTTGAAGCGATGCGTTGCTTAAATTGCGACGTACAAACCGTATTCACAACGGATAGATGTATCGAATGCGACGCCTGTATGGACATTTGCCCGACGTCTTGCATCACCTTTACGCCCAATGCGGATGAAGATACTTTGCGGCAGAATTTGCTCGTTCCCGCCCTCAATACGGAACAAGACTTGCTCGTGTCGACGGTTTTGCAGACGGGGCGCGTGATGGTTAAGGACGAGGACGTATGCCTGCATTGCGGCCTCTGTGCCGAACGGTGCCCTACGTCTGCGTGGGACATGCAGAAGTTTCTGTATCGTACGACGAAAGCTATCGACATCTAACAACCAACATCAATGGCCATTATGACACAACGCGCAGGAATCAACGATTTCGTCGTTCGATTTGCCAACGTAAACGGCACAGGATCAGCTAGTGCCAATAACTTGTTTGCCAAGGCAATCTTTCGGATGGGCATTCCTATTTCACCCAAAAACATATTCCCGTCCAATATCCAAGGGTTGCCCACCTGGTACGAAGTACGCGTCAGCGAGAAGGGCTACCTGGGCCGCCGGGAAGGCGTCGACATTATGGTGTCCGTCAACCCGCAAAGTATGTCGAGCGACGTAGCATCCGTGAAACCGGGAGGCTTCTTCGTATACGACAGCACGAAGCCGCTGGCAAACCACCTCATTCGCAACGATATCGAATATATAGGCATTCCGATGACCGAAATGGCCAACGAAGGGTTTTCTAATCCGCGCATTCGGCAATTGCTGAAAAACATCATCTATGTCGGGGCATTGTGCATATTGCTCGACGTGGAGGTGCACGAAGTTGAGCGCTTGTTGGCGGAACAGTTTGAGAAAAAGCCACATTTAGTCGCTGACAACCTCAAAGCGCTGCAATTGGGTATCGATCATGTACGTCAGCATATTTCGCATCCTTTGCCCATTCGACTCGAGCGTCGCAATTTATTGCAGGACTCGATTATGGTGGATGGCAATTTAGGATGCGGCCTTGGGGCCATATATGGCGGCGCTTCTGTGGTGGCGTGGTACCCCATCACCCCGTCTACCTCCGTAGCCGAGGCTTTCGAGCAGTACGCGCGGGCCCACCGTGTCGACCCCGTTACTGGCGAACGACGGTATGCCATTGTGCAGGCCGAGGATGAATTGGCGGCAATGGGAATGGTATTGGGCGCTACCTGGGCGGGAGCGCGTGCGTTCACCGCCACAAGCGGCCCCGGACTGTCGCTGATGAACGAGTTTCTAGGCTTCGCTTATTTCGCCGAACTGCCCGCCGTGCTCATCGACGTACAACGGACCGGTCCGAGTACGGGCATGCCTACGCGTACCCAACAATCCGATTTGTTGCTGGCGGCCTATGCGTCTCACGGCGATACCAAGCACGTTTTGCTCTTCCCCTCGGATCCCGCGGAGTGCTTTGAGCTGACCGCGTTAAGCTTTGACCTGGCTGACCGGTTCCAAACCCCGATTATGGTCATGACCGATCTCGATCTGGGTATGAACGACTACGTGACGCGGCCCTTTACATGGGAGGAGTCGAGGAAATACGACCGCGGTAAGGTATATAGCGCCGCAGAGCTTGAGGAGGTCGTGTCCTATGGACGATATTTGGATGTAGACGGCGACGGAATAACCTACCGTAGTGTACCCGGCGAGCACCCGAGCATCGGCGCGTATACCACGCGCGGAACATCACGCGATGAATATGCGCGGTATACCGAAAATAGTGGCGCCTATAAGCGCAATGTGGACCGATTGGCACTGAAATGGGAAACTATCAAAGCGGAAGTGCCCTGCGCAAAGGTATATCCTTCGCAAAGCGAGACGCCATTCGGTATGCTCTTTTTCGGAACCACTACCCAGGCAGCGGAAGAAGCCCGCGACCTCTTGGCGGCGGAAGGTGTAGAATTGGATGCGATTCGGCTGTTAGCTTTCCCATTTGGCGCCGAAGTTCTCGCATTCATCGCCGCGCATAGCCGGGTTTTTGTCGTCGAGCAAAACCGGGATGCGCAAATGCGCAGCATGTTGCTCATGGAAGCGGGGATTGAGTCGGCTAAACTGGTGCCGATTCTTCACTATGACGGTCTTCCCATCACGGCGAACACCATCGTCCAGCAGATCAGCGATTACTTAACAACGACACAACACGATTCCAATGAGTTATCTAAAACCAGCATTTAGGCATCCTCGAGCGAAGAAAAACAAACGCGGAAATACACTGAAGGACTATGAGGCCGCGATATCGACGTTGTGTGCCGGCTGCGGACACGACAGCATTGGCATGGCCATCCAACTGGCTTGCTTTGAGCTGGACATTTCACCACACCGCATTGCGAAGATATCCGGTATTGGTTGTTCCTCCAAGACCCCCGCTTATTTTCTAGGGAAGTCGCACGGCTTTAATGCCGTGCACGGCCGTATGCCTTGCGTGGCCACAGGGGCTAATTTGGCGAACAAAGACTTGGTTTACATCGGCGTATCGGGCGACGGGGATTCGGCATCGATAGGCATGGGGCAGTTTGTGCATGTCATCCGCCGCAACCTGGACATGGTCTACATCGTGATGAACAACGGTTGCTACGGCTTGACTAAGGGGCAGGACTCGGCCACCGCTGACCTCGGGTCGGTGAGCAAAGCCGGATCGGTGAGTGCTTTTGAGGGCATTGATCTGGCTAGCCTCGCTGTGGAACTGGGCGCATCCTTTGTAGCGCAGAGTTTCAGTGGCGACAAAACCCAATTGGTGCCACTAATCAAGGCGGCCATCAAGCATAAAGGCTTTGCCTTCATCAACGTGATATCGCCCTGCGTCACCTTCAACAATAACGCCGGGTCGACCAAGTCGTACGACTACGTGCGGGACCATCTCGAAGCCACGTCGACGGTGGATTTCGTTCCCGAAGAGGAGGAAATCACCGCGTCCTATGGGGAAGGTGATTCCACGCAAGTGGAACTGCATGACGGCTCTATTCTGCAGCTCAATAAATTAGCGACGGACTGGAATCCGACTGACCGTTTGTCTGCCAAGCAGATGCTCTATGCTGCCAAAGCCCGCAACGAAATCCTAACGGGATTGATTTATCTGGAACAAAAGCCCGAATTGCACGCGACGCTGAAGACCAGTATGGCGCCCTTGACCCGGTTTTCGGAAGCGGAACTGTGCCCAGGTCCCGAGGTGCTGGCAGCGATCAATGCAGGGTTTCGATAGGGCGGTCGGTGTGGTTTTCTGATGAAAGTTTGATACCTTTACGGGTTACAAACACAAAACACCGAAGCAGATTATGGGATATAAATTCGCAACGAAGGCCATTCATGCCGGGCAGGAAGCCGACCCGACGACGGGAGCGGTCATGACGCCGATCTACCAAACGTCCACTTATAAGCAAGCCTCGCCTGGCGACCACAAAGGCTACGAGTACTCGCGGGGTACCAACCCGACGCGCAAGGCCCTGGAAGACTGCATTGCGGCCTTGGAGAATGGACAGTATGGCTTGGCGTTTTCGAGCGGAATGGCCGCGACGGAAACCGTTCTAAAATTGCTGCGGCCTGGAGACGAGGTGATCACGGGCGACGACTTGTATGGCGGGTCGTACCGTATTTTTACCAAGTTGTTTGAACCCTACGGCATCAAATTCCACTTTGTCGATACCTCAGACGTGGAACAGATCCGTGCGAAAATTTCGGATAAAACCCGGCTGGTATGGGTCGAAACGCCGACCAATCCGACCCTTAAAATTGCTGATATTAAAGCCATTTCGGCATTAACCAAGGACAGTTCCGTCTTGTTGGCCGTCGACAATACCTTTGCGTCGCCGTATCTGCAGCAACCGCTGGATCTAGGCGCGGACATCGTCATGCACTCGGTGACGAAGTACATTGCCGGACACTCTGACGTGGTGATGGGCGCCTTGGTGATGAACGACAAAGCACTGTACGACGATTTATTCTTTTATTACAATGCCTGTGGAGGAACGCCTGGCCCGCAAGATAGTTTTCTCGTGCTTCGGGGTATCAAAACACTGCACCTGCGCATGAAAGCGCATTGCGAAAACGCGGAAGCGGTGGCCAAATTCCTGAAAGGGCATTCCCGCGTAGCGCATGTGTACTGGCCTGGATTCCCTTCGCATCCAGGACATGAGATAGCCAAAGCGCAAATGAGCGGTTTCGGCGGAATTGTGTCCGTGGTGTTGAAGAACGCGTTGTTGGAGGAAACGTTCAAATTCGCATCTTCTTTCAAGGTGTTTACGCTGGCGGAATCGCTCGGCGGCGTCGAATCCCTGATCAACCATCCGGCGACCATGACACACGCTTCCATCCCGAAAGATGTGCGTGAGCGCGTTGGGGTAGTAGACAACTTGATTCGGATCAGCGTCGGGATCGAGGATATCGAAGACCTATTAGCTGATTTAGATCAGGCGCTTCAATCGGTCTGAACCAGCGCATGGGCTAATGACTAAAACGATAGTATCATGCGAATAGTCCCCACACTTTTTTGCTATGCATTACTTTTTGTCGTCGTGGGAGTGCATGCGCAGCAGGCACTCCCCGAAGTGCTGCCTGATTTCACGGTGTATGACCTGAATGACAAAGCTTTTACTCAGGCCGATATGGCGACGGAGGGGCGGCTGGTTATTATATTTTATGACCCGGGGTGTGGCTATTGCCAAAAGGAAGCGGTAGCCATTGGTAAACAGTACGAACGTTTTAAGCAAGCCTCGCTGTATTTCGTGGCGATGCAGGATAAACCGATTATCGAAGAATTTATCCGGCAGTATGGAAAAGATCTTCTCGGAAAGCCGAATGTCCATTTTCTACGGGATGCGGACTATGAGTTCATCGACAAATTCAACCCCAAAGAGTATCCCTCGACGTACGTATTCTCGGCAACAAATCGCCGGCTCATCCGCTACTTAAGCGGGGATACACCTATCGGGACATTAATTTCAGTCGCTAATCCCTAAGCGCACTTAACGATTCTTTTCGAGTAGAAACTCCAAGATTCGATTGCCGGTTTCGTCAACCGGGACTCCCGCATTCGATAGCACCACTACCGCCAGCTTGTCGTCGGGCGACATCGCAATATAGGCGCTGCTACCCCCGGTGCCGCCGGTGTGGATGAATACCAAGCTTCCGTATTCCAAGGTCATGTGCCATGCCAAGCCGATATCCGTGTCCGGGGGGTTGAAGTATGTAAACTGCCGCGTCAGCGCCAGCGCATGCTCCAAATCGCTTTCGGGCATTTTGAAGTGTGCCCGCGCGTAGTTAAGCAAGTCTTTGGTCGTCGCGCGCAAAGCGCCGGCGCCTGCAAACGCATCGAAGTCCCAATGGGGGGTTACATTACCATTGGCGTCATGCACGGGGATTAGCTGGTCCGTCTCGGTGGTGTGTTGCTTGAGGTGGGTCAGGCCCAGTGGCGCGGCTATCGTGTCGCGCACCATGGTCTCGTAGTCAACACCTGCGACATGGGCTATAATGGTGCCGAGTACCGCATATCCCAGGTTGCTATATTCGTATTCGTCGCCGGGCAAGCGCCGCGGCGTATAGGATTGCAGGTAGTCGTAGAGCAATTCGGTAGTATACGACGCATAGGGGTTGCGCGGATCGGTGATAACTTCGTCAAAATTCTCCGGCAAGCGGGGTAAGCCGGAGGTGTGGTTGGCTAAGTGCCGAAGCGTAATGGCGTGTAGGGCCTCGTTGTCTTGCAGGCTGTCAGGCAAATACCGGGTGATGCGGTCGTCGAGTTGTAAGGTGTTGTTTTGGTCGAGGTAGGCCAGCAACGTGGCGGTAAATGTCTTGGAAATCGATCCGATTTCAAACAACGTGGTGTCGCTAGGCAGCTCGTTGTTGCCTTTTTCCGTCTCGCCGTAGTAGTATGTCGTCGTTTTGTTGTCGTGGATGATGCCTACCGAGAGTGCGCGTGTGCTGCCATTGGCCAAAAAGGCGTTGGCTAGGGCGTCGATCGCCTTATCGGTATCCGCTTCCGGATCGAAAGGCGCAATCTCGGTGGTGTCCGCTACTTCCGGCGCTTTGTAAGGTTGGAAAATGAGTCCGCCAATCTGGTTGAGGGAATCCACGGTGAGTAGCATCTGCAAGCTTGCCGACTCGAAATCGATGCGGTAGGTTCCCGTTCCCTGGGCAAAATCGATAAGCTGCGCGTTGCTGATTTGACCCAACGGATAGAGCTGGCGCTTCAGCACCGTTTCAAACGCGCCCAAGGAAAGGGCCTGGCGAAATGCCGGGCTTACCATGGCGTAGATGGAATCCGTCTCTTGTTGGTTGAAGTGGAATTCTACCTTGTTGAATATCGATTGGTTGATGCGTTGTTGCTGTGTAATGTCCTGAGCGAGCGAGGGAAGCACGAATCCCAACAGGGCGAACGCGATAGCTTTTACTATTTTGCTTGTCATGCCGCAAAATTACATCAATCGCCACTACATTCCTAACATTTGTTTAAGCCTCGCCAAGCCATTCTTGCTGACACTCACCCGGTCGCCGGTGGAAAGGATGGCTACGTGGCTTTCCTTTTCGTAAGGTTCCAACCGCGTAATGTGTTCCACGCGAACGATAAACGAGCGGTGCACGCGGATGAATTCGGACGGATCCAACAGGCGTTCGAACGCGGCCATGGTTTTGTTCTTCAGGAAGCTGCCTTCCCGCGTGTGTATTTTGACGTAGTCGTCGTCGGCTTCGAGGTAGATGATCTGGTCGGTAGGAATGATCTTGATCTTGACGCCATGCTTGACCAGGATGCGGTCAATCCGAGTTTGGTCCTGTTGGACGTTGTCCAGTAGCTCTGTTGTTTTTTGTTGCGTCTCACGCGACTTGGCCTGCTCCGCGGTAGCCAGGAATTTCTCCATCGCCTTGTCAAAGCGGCTTTTGGCGATTGGCTTTAGCAGATAGTCGGTAGCGTGTTTCTCAAAGGCTTGGATAGCGTATTCGTCAAAGGCGGTGGTAAAGATGATTGCCGGCTGTCTGTCGATAATCTCCAGCATTTCAAAGCCATTGATTTTAGGCATTTGCACATCGAGGAAAACCAAATCGGGCTCATGTTCCATGATTGCTTTTGCCCCTTCAAACCCGTCGTTGCATTCCGCCATCACCCGAATTTGGGGGTAGGTGTCTAGGTACTCCAGAATTATGCTGCGCGCTAAGGGTTCGTCGTCAATCAATACCGCTTTGATCATAGGGCTGGGGGATTCTGATAATGCTGGTAAAGATATGTTTTGTCGCGATGGTTTCCAATAAGTCTGTCCGTCCGAACAGCAAATAAAGGCGACGTCGGACGCCGCGCAATCCGAAGCCAGTGCCCTTCCGCGGGTTGTTGTTCTCGCTGTCGTAGGGATTCTTTACGGTAATTTGCAACATATTGTCTATGCATGTCGCCTCGATTTCTATCATTACCTGCTCGGTGGTGTCGTACAGTCCAAACTTAATGGCATTTTCTACTAATGGTTGCACAATCATCGCGGGCAGTAACATTTCCCCACACTCCTCGTTGTATTCGATGCGCGTATCGAGCCGATGTCCGAAGCGTACCTTTTCGATTTCTAGGTAAAGCTGGAGGTGTTCGAGTTCGTCTTTCAGGGCGATAAGCTGCTGGTCGTCTTTGCGCAGGGTACCCCGAAGGAAATCCGAAAGCTGGAACGTCATATTGCGCGCCTCTTCAGGTTTGCGGCCGATCAGCGCAATGATTGAGTTGAGGCTGTTGAATAGGAAATGAGGTTGGAGTTGCTGCCGCAGGTTGTAAAGTTCCGCTTCGCGAGCCAGCCGCTCGGCGTCAGCTTTGCGGTCTTCGTTCTCCTTGTATTCGCTCTGGATGTTCCACAGGATGTTCATGATAGCTACCCAGGCGATTAGTAGCGCGTATACGCAAAACCGAAGCGGTAACGAGCGGTCGACGGAGGCGATGTGGTTGTCGGTGCCGACAAGGTAGAGGATGGACCAGCGGGTGATGGACGTGCAAATGGCCGCGAGTACCAGTCCCCAAATCACGATGTAGATGTAGCGCTCCTTGCGGGGTAAATAATATTGCAACGCGCTGGCAATTGCAAAGCACCCCACGGTAATACTTGCCGCGCTGATCAGGCTATCGTGCAAGGCAATGTGGAAATCGATACCAAACCACCACAATAGTGCCGTTTGCAGGATCGAGTATCCCAAAAATATCACGAAGCAGCTGATGTTGACCAGGCGATGCCGAGATGGTGTAAGGGATGGTGATTTAGACGTCATGCGCTTAGAGGTTGATAGAATCCTAGATGCTTTTGATCGTTATGCCTCCGAAGATCGACGTGCCACGAATGTAAAGAATCTTGTTTTCGTCGTGCTGTTGGGCATTGTGGATAAAGCGACGGTCGTCTACGTCGCCAAACACCGACACCACTTCGGATTTGACTTTCCAATGCGAGGGTACGATAATCTTAGACCCGCCAAACATTTGAAACATGTCGATGGTGACCGGGTGCTTGATGTCGGCTTGGATGAGGTTGATGTCCGACCCGCCAAACATGTTCACGACTTCTCCTCCCAGGAAGTTCTTGGAGAGCACCATACGCCGTATGTCGCCGAATAGCGACGTGATCTTCACGTAATCCTCATCGGTAAAGTCTGCCGTTGGCCGACCGGAGGCTGCGGAGCCGGCGTAGGCGTTTTGATCACTTTGCGCTGGATCTGCCGCTGTTGAAGCGTGCGGCGCACCGCTATCGGTGGGCGCACTTTCTAGTGGGTCGTCCATGATGCGCTTGTCCCAGGCATACGTCGTACTGGAGTCAGTTTGATTCGGTTTTCCAGGGGCTGGTCGCGACGGCGGTATGTGTTTTTGTTTGCGGTCTGCAAGCAGCCACAGGCCTACGGCAATGATGGCTGCCGGCCATATGTAGCGCTTGATATCGAGGTCCCAAATGTTGTTGACCAAGAAAAAGCCTCCAATAATCAGGGTAATGTACGAAGCTGGGTTGCGGAAATTACTGCTGCCACCTATCACCAGACCGACGACGATCAGAACCATGGGCCAGCTGAATATCCACCCGGGGAAGAAAATCCAATGGATGTCTAGCCGATTGAGCAGGAGGGCAATGCCCAAACCGAGGATGATAGCTCCAGCCCAGATCCGGCCCGTGTCCGTACTCTTTCTGCGAGGTTCTTGGGGTGTGTTCATGTTATGAATATTTTGTTTGTGTTGCCGACTTTGTGTTGTTTAGGCGTAAAGGTAGGTCAGTTCATCGATAAAAGAAGATGAAATTAGGCTATTACCAATGTTTTTTCGGTGAACGACGCCAATTTGTCGGTGAATGGTCAACGCGTCAGCGCATCTGCTGTAAACTTGTTGCGTATATTAAATTAAATCCAAAAATTTGTTTTAATCAATGAAATTCTTTTATATTTAGCCCTTACTTTAATGTCTGGTACATAAGAAATTAAAAAAAAGAACAATGGGAGATTTTGACAACAAAGAGCGTGAAGAGGTTTTTTCAAAAAAGGTGCGGGCGGGGAAACGTACCTATTTTTTTGACGTGAAGGCAACCCGGTCTAATGACTATTACGTGACCATCACAGAGAGCAAAAAGCGTTTTGAAGACGGGGTATTCATCAAGCATAAGATTTTCTTATACAAGGAAGACTTCGAGAAATTCGCGGAAGGATTGGAAGACGTAGTGGACTATATCAAAGCTCACCAAGACGTAGTAGAGAAGCGTTACGACCCCAACTTTGAAAGCAATGGCTCGCCCGTGGCGGAAGGCGAATCTCCTGCAAATGATGATTTTTCTTATTAGACATCGATTAAAAACCAACACATCATAAATTATGGAAAGACCTCACCGCCGTGGGGTTTTTTTGCGCCCGTAGGGCGCGCACAAGCACTACTCAATCAACTCACCTTATAAAATAGTCGTACAGCACCTGCAGCATTTCCTTGGAAAAAGTCAGCGTGCCATTCTCGTGTACGGCATGGCAACCGTTGGTGATGACCACGAATCCAAACTGCTCCTGGGGGTCGAAAAACATATTACTATATAGACCGTAAGCCGATCCGGTGTGGCCCACAAGCGTCACGCCTGGAATCATGCTGTCGTTGTGTAGGAGGCCGAGCCCGTATGCTGAGGATGCCAGCACTGGCGTTTGCATGCGTTTAGCACTTGCTTCCTGCAAGATCCTGCTGTTGCCAAAGCGACCGTAGTTCATATGCATCGTCAGGTATCGGGCCAGGTCTATCGCAGATATTTTCATGCCACCTGTTGGGGAAAATACGGGAGTGCTTTCGCCCAGCACGTAGCCTTCCAACTCCGCCGCGCGTGGGTGGTATGCCGCGGGCTGGGCCACGAATTTGCCATCGGCTTGAGCGTACAGCGTTGCGAATAAGGACGAATCCAAGCGGTCTACCCGGTAGCCACCTTCAAGGTGCAGGGGCGCGAGGATGTGTTGACGAATGTAATCGTCGAAGTTCTCGCCGGTCAGGCGTTCGAGTATAGCGCCGGCCATGTTATAGTTCAGATTGCAATATTGGTAGCGCGTACCTGGCGCGTAGTCGTTGTAACTATTTTTCCAGTCATCACTGTCCGCATCGGGCCGGATGGCATCGAGCGTGAAATATCCGTTTTTGTCGCTGATGCTGGACGTGTGCGAAAGGATCATTTCCAGTGTGATTCTCTCAGCGGGAAAGTGTGGGTTGCGTACAGGGAAGCCAATCAAGTCGCCGACATCGTCGTCCAGTGACACTCGCCCTTGCTCGACGAGCTGCATGAATGCCGTGGCCGTAAACGATTTGGAAATCGACGCGATGCGGAACAGATCCGTCAACCCCAAGGCGGTTTGCTCCTCCAGGTTTTTGTGCCCAAACGCTTGCGCATACATAGGCTGACCATCCTTAACGACGACAACGGCGGCACCGATTGCTTGGTGTTTCTCCATTACTGAGCGTATGTGGGCGTCGAGTGCGGGCTGGGCTACGGCCCTGGCGCAGCAGGCCAAGAATAAAAAGCTGAAGAGAAGGTGCGCCTTTTTCATACTATAATTGGTTGGTATGCGGATAAAGATACTGAAAGATATGAAAAAGTAGGGAGTAGGAAGCCCCCTTCGATCATTGGCATGGATCGTCCTGCTCATAGGAGCGAGCGGTTCGAGAGGTGAGTGTCCTGATCGAAAGCGTTTTTCACGAGGACGACGACGCCCACATAGGTGTTGGTGTTCGGTTTTGGGACGTCCTAATAGCGCGGGCAGTGCTGCTAACGATCTTTTTTGGTCTGTCCTGTCCGTACGCCGCCTGCATTCGGTAAGCCTTGGTGGCGCTTTTGATTTTTGGTGTCTTTAAACGCCTTATCCGCGGTGGGGTTGCCCATATCGAGGTTTTTGCTTTTATCCTGGGTTCCGGTTGTTTTTTTATCGTTTTTCATGCTCATGACTTTGTCCTCCCAATCGTGGTTGTTACATGAATGGAACACGCAAATGGCACGGAAAGTTCGCGGAGAATCGCCCAAGGCGTTTTCGTGTTTTTTATGCCTCGTCTTCGACGACGAGGTGGGGGAGGCCCGCCGAGCAGTTCTCAACGCGGACTTTAACACCATACACACGGGCGATGACGTCCGAGGTAATGGCTTCTGTGGGGGTGCCGAAACTGGCAATTTTTCCTTTGGCCATCACGACCGCCCGATCGGCCCAACGAAGAGCTAGATTTAGGTCGTGCAGCACGATGATCACTATGCGTCCGTCTGCGGCAAACGAGCGTGCAAGCTTCATGACTTTGACCTGGTGCCTAAGGTCCAACGCACTGGTGGGTTCGTCCAGCAATAGGATCTTTGGGTCACGCACTACGGTACGCGCCAAACTGGCCATTTGGCGTTGTCCACCAGACAATTGGTTGAGCGGCTCCAAGGCCAGGTGGCCGATGCCCACTCGCTCCAAGACGGCGAACGCTTTTTGCTGCGCCCACGCATTGCCGGACGATGTGGCGTCCATTGGCGAGGCTTTTAGTGCGCTGATCACGGCTTCGATGACGGAAAGGTTGATGTCGGTAGGCACGGCCTGCGGCATGAAACTCAACAAACCAGCCCGCGTGCGGGCATTCATCGATAGAAGTTCACGGTCGTCTAAGCGGATTGACCCGGTAGCTTTCAATAAGCCCGCCATGGCCCGAAGTAACGTGGACTTTCCAGCCGCGTTCGGGCCGGTAAGCACGGTCACTTGCCCCGTTTCGAACGGGGGGAGCGTAAGCGCGTCTAACACCGGCTTGCCCGGATATCCAGCCACCAACTTGTCGATATGCAACGATGCCGATATCACCACAACTAACGCTTGCGTTTGTTAAAAATCAATATGATAAATACCGGTACGCCGATCAGCGACGTGACGATGCCTACCGGAATGATTGCCCCACCCACAATCGCTTTGCTAGCGATGGAAGCCAGGGACATGATGAGCGCGCCCGAAAGGATGCTGGCCGGCAACGAAAACCGATGGTCTTCGCCGATCAGTAGCTTGGCGATATGTGGCCCCACCAATCCGATGAATCCGATCGTGCCTACAAACGCAACAGATCCGGCGGTGAGAATGCTCACGCGCAAGAGAGAAAGGAAACGCAGGCGCGACACGTGGACACCGAAGCTCCGCGCACTGTCTTCGCCCAGGCGAAGGGCCGTGAGTTTCCATGCCGAAGCCAAGGAAAAGGGTAGTACAAGTGTAAAAATAATGGCGAGTAGCGTAATGTTATCCCAGTTTGCTTTCGTCAACGAGCCTAAACTCCAAAAAATGAATTGTTGGAGGGCCTCCGCGCTAGCGATATACTGCATGATGCCAGTAAACGCGTTGAATGTAAATACCAAGGCGATTCCAAACAGGACCAGCCCTTCGGGGCCCGCGCCTCGCATCGAAGACAATGCCTGCAAAAGCAACGTGGCACCGAACGCAAAAACAAAGGCGTTGACGATGACCATCCATTCGCCGCCAATACCTGGGATGCTAAAGCCTAGGATGATGGCTAAAGCCGCACCGAAGGAAGCCGCTGCGGACACACCCAAAGTGAATGGGCTGGCCATGGCGTTGTTCATGATAGTTTGCATCTCACAGCCAGCGATGGATAACGCCGCACCGACTAGCAGTGCCATGATCGAATAAGGCATGCGCACCTCCCAGACGATTACACGCGTAGCGAGTTCCACGGTATCGGGGGAAAGAATAGCGTCAATGACATCGCCAAACTGCAGCGTAGAAGGTCCTACGGCAATGTCTATACAAAACGATATAAGTGTAGTAACGCCAAGAGATACCAGCAGTAAGATACGTTTGACGAACTGTTGCTTGTAACCCTTGGCGATGGACTGTACTGTTGTTTCCGACAATATCTGGGTCTTATTTCTTCAATTCCGCAAAGTAAACACCTTTAAACGGCAAAGCCAAAAATTTGCTGTTTATTTCTCGTAGCACACCGTGTGGTTGGAGTTTTCCGAATAGGGTAGGGTGCGTCCATTTTGCGAGCGCCTCCACCACGGCGATATTTAACGGCGAGTCATAAAAAAGGTGCCACATGCCATACACCCGGCCTTCTTGGATGGCCGTCAATGGGCTTACAACTGCGCGCGCGGCCAATTCGGACAAGCTTTGCTGGGTCTGCGTAGTCCGGATGCCGTAGCCAATTACCAATCCGTCTTCGCCGGGTACCGCAATACCTGTAGCGATGTATATGTCGGGCTGTTCGCTAATTACGTATTCCATGTTGAGCGTACCCACTTCTCCGGGTAGAATAGTGCCAATGTTGTTGCCACCGACAAACTCGATGAATTCGCCCAAGTTCCCTTTGCCCGGAGAACCGGGGGGGACATTACCTCGAATCATTTCCATGTACACCTTCGGCCGTGAGAGATTGGGGTGCTTGGCCAGCGTACCCTGAATATAGTTCATCCGGCGTTTGTAAAACGCGATGTACTCGTTGGCTTGACGCTCGGCTCCAAGTACTTTGCCGAGCAGTTCGATGCTGGGAATTGTATTCTTGAAAGGGTGTAGTCTGAAGTCAATGAACACAATGGGGATGCCGGCGGCTTCGAGTTGGCGAATTACATCGCCAGACTTGGCGTCTGGACCGTGCGAGCCGGCCCCGAAAATAGCCAGGTCAGGCTTCAGCGCGATTATCTGTTCGGTCGATACGGTTTCCTTGCCTGACGTCCCGATCAAGGGCACTTGGTCGAGCTCGGGGTATTTTTCGCGGTATGCCTCGTACAGCAAGCCACCCGAGCGGATGAAATCGCCGGCCCAGCCCGCCAGGATGTCGACGGGTTCGGGTACGAGCAAGCTAAGAGTCACCAGTTGACGGCCTTCGCCGAGGATCACGCGTGTGGCCGGAGCCGGTATGGTTACCTCGCGTCCTACCACATCCGTCACAGTAATCGGCTGTGCCCATAGCGCTCCGCCAGCCGTGCAAATAAGGATAAGGGTAAGGATAATCCGCTTTTTAAGGGTGTTATTCATGAATAGTAGCATGTTATTAAATGACTAGAAGGGGGTAGGCACCGATAGCCGGCGCTATCCCCCTTGCTCAAAAGTGACTGATTACGGTTTAATCAAGCTAATCGAATCCGCATTCGGTGCTGGAACGGGCTCAGGCGCGTCCTCGCCACGCTCGCTCACGGCTTCCTTGTTGGTGACGTATACCTCGCCGGTTTCGAAGTTAATTGCCACCGTGTTTGGCAGTGCGCCAATTTCGAAATTCTTGATGATTTCCAGCGTCTCGCCGTCGATGACGGTCACTGTGCGGCCGTGTCGGTTCGCTACGTAGATGCGATTGCGGATGGGGTCGTGATTGACGCCTAAGGCGCCCGCACCCGTCGGAATAGCCTTGATCAAGGCGCCGGTTGTCGCATCCAGCACGGTGATGTTTTCCGAGGTTTGGTTAGCTACGAATAAGCGGTTGCCCTTCGCATCGTGGTGTACGTTCGTCGGTCGTTCGCCGTGGGCATCGAATTTCTTCAACACCTTGCCTGTTGCGCCGTCTACTACCACAACTTCGCCGTCACGCATGGCGGTGGCGTAAATGATGTTGTTGGCCTCGTCAATGTAATGGCCGGTAATGGCGCCGCCGAGGTCTCCGTAAAAATCAAGGAATTTATTCGTTTTGGCATCAATAACCCAAAGGCCACCTCCGCGCACGCTGCTGGCGTAGACCAGTCCGCGGCTCTCGTCCACCCGGATTTCCCGAGGCGACCGACCCTCAGCATCCGCTTCGATATGGGTTTGCTTGCCGGATTGCAGGTCGATGGCCGTGACGATTCCTGTTCGGCTATTGGTGGCGTAAAGCGTCTGCGTGTTGATGCTCAGGCCCAATCCCATGGGAGCCGACTCGGGCACGGCGATGCTATCCACGGCTTTCAGCGACTTGGGGTCAATTTTGTATATCTTGCCTGTGGCACCCTGTTGGGCTGCGCTAGACACATAGACGAAGCCGTCTTTTGGGTTGAAAACAGGTTGATATACGTTTGAATTGATGCCGATTTTCTCAGTTTTAACCAATGTTTGCGCATGAGCCGGCATAGTGCCAGCGACTGCACAGGTGGCAATCGTTAAGAGGCAGGCTTTGCGGAGTAGGGGAGTTAGTATGGAATTCATCTTTCTTGTTTGTTATGTGTTACAGTTGTTAAAATATGTATTGGTAGGGTTGCTAGTTTGTTTCCATAGCCGACGGCGTTGCTTCCTTGATAAACCACTGGTAAAAATCAGGGAAGGCCTCGCGCCAGTAGAGTGCACCATGCCGTCCGTCGGGATTGATGGTCAACGCTATATGAGGGGACGCCGCTTGGCGAAGCAATTCGGTCGCCCCGCGCACGTCTTCATCCATGCGTACGAAGGTCATGTCCGGCTTGCGGCGCGTTTCACTCGCTCCAACGTAGAAATAGTAGCGTTGACTGCCTACCTTTGTCGTATCCTGTATCGAAGCTAATTCCTTTTCCGTATTGCCATAGTCGAGCCAGATCGACGGAGAGAAAACGCCAAGCGAACCAAACACTTCAGGGTAAACCAATCCGGCGTACAGGGTAATCAACCCTCCCAGGGAGCTTCCGGCCATACCGGTTGTGGAAGGGCCGGGCAAGGTGCGGTAATGGGCATCAATGTAAGGCTTCAGGGTTTCTACGATGAATGCGAGGTAGGCTGGGCCTTCCACGTGCGCATGTTCGGTATTCGGTCTGAAATAAAACTCAGGCACTCGATCGTCATAATCTGCCTGATGGTTGATGGCCACGATGATGCATTTGGTCTGGGCGGTGTCGATTACCTCATCAACGCCCCATTCGATGGGACCGATGCGACCCTGCGAAGTGGCTTCGTCAAAGAGATGCTGGCCATCATGCATATAAATAACAGGATAGTGCGCCGCTGATGTTTGATAATCTTGGGGAAGGTACACCCAAACCGTACGTGTACGGTCTAGCTGGGGCATGTAGAACGCCGAATCCAGCAAATGGACGTTGGGCGATGCAGTTGATAGCGGAAAGTCATCACGCCATCCTTCGATCTGGCAAACAATGGTCGTGTCGTGATGCAACTCGGCCACACGGGGACCCTCCAGTCGCCCTTGGGCCGACGATTCGGACCGCTGCCAATCGCCGCGCGTGAACTTGAATTCTAGCCGGTCGCTCGGTACGTCGTAGAGCACCACGCTGATGCCCAGCGAGCCATCCGGATAACGCTGCAAGCGGAGGGAGTCCTCAGCGGGATTCCAACTATTGAAGTTGCCAGTGAGGTAAACGGTATCGGCTTCTTGCGTATCAGGAAGTTCCGTTACCCGCACCGTGAGTGTGTGCTGGGCTGTGCTAGCGTAGGGAATCAGCCCTAACGCAACCCATAAAACAAACGCAATCCGGTTGAGCATGTCGCTATTGCGCTTTTACTTTGTAGAATCCTGAAACGGCACCGCCTACATTTACACCAAACGCTAAAGTAGCCGAGTTAGTTGTGGCGTTGTACTCATAGTAACCATTTTCTCCCTGGGTCGTTGAACCCCGGAGCAGGACTTTGCCGTCTACTTCCACAGCAGCCATCGCAGCGCCAGGATTAGTGCCGACCGGAATGCCCGAAATTGGCGCAAAGGTTTTGGTAGCTATATCAACCGAATAGAACTTCCAGATGTCAGCCGTGTTGATGTTGCCCGACGAACCTCCGGTGAGGGGTTCCGTGTTTAGGGTTAGAATCAGCTTGCCGTTTTTCGCAAATACGTTCACGAACTTGCCACCGTAGTCGCTTGTGAAGTCGTCATGAAAATCCAATTCCCATGTCGCATCGATATCGGTTTCGTTGGCTTTAATGCGGACAATTTTCGATTGACCACCGAGGGCAGATCTTCCTTGAGTTACGATATACAGGTCACCGTTATCGTCGAAGTCATACATGTGATTTTCGTTGATATAGGCGATACTTCCTGTGTTTTTTATTGAAATGGTTTTTTCGTAAGTTTCGTCCGTTAAGTTGATTACAGCGATATACACGTCTGGAAAATAGTCGTCAAAGAAGCCGATTTGGGATTCTGCATTTTTAGCATAGGTTATATTTGCATACAGCTTGTCATCTTTGATGGCTAGGAACTTTTGACCTACTGCCCGGAAACGAATGTTGGCGATGTCTTCCCCGCGTTCGTTGACGGCCGCTGTTAGGTCGATTGATCCGATATTCGACATGGTAGCGGGGTTGAATCTTTGGATTTTAGTCGGCTCGGCAGCATCCCAGTAGTAGCCCAAGTCGTCGTTCTTGATCACGAAATTTCCCGTGCCAAAATACTTGGCGGCGGCGGAAGGGTCTTTTGAAGCGAGGAAAGCGCCAGCGGTGACGTGGCCATTGGGCGCGATGCTGATTTTTTCAATGCCCGTAGCGTAATCGGAAGTGCGGAACATTTTGAAGATGTTGTTGCCATGCGTTCGCCAGCCGCCCATGCCTTGCCCTTCCAGGGATCCGGCCGTAGCGTTTGAAATCGTTCCGGAGGGAAATTGGTCGAAGGTACTGATGAACCCAGCCTTCGTACCGCTGACCCGGTCGGCGAGCGTGATAAGTACGTAATGTTCGGAGGTAGGCGGCTCTGGGGTAGGACCGTCATCGCTGCAAGCCGTTAATAGCGCCGAGCTAGCCACAATTAGTGCGATTATACTACGATTAATCTTGTTCATTAGTCTTATATTTATTTGGATAAGTGGAAGTTTATTTTCAGGTGAAAGCTGCGCCCTGGGCGCTGAATCTTGTAATAGTCATATAGCTCAGAATTCGCGAGGTTTTTGATTTCTATGCCGATAGATAGGGGTTGACCGCTTAAGAAGTATGTGAGTCCGGCGCTAAGTAGGTGCTGGTTAGGTACAACGTTGGTGACCGGTACGCCGGATTTTCCAAATAGCCCAAGAAATCCGCTTGGTTCACTTTCGCGGGGGATGTGGTTGAGGTAGAACTCCCGGATGAAGTTCCAATGCAAATAGGGTTTAAGGACATCGTTAACACTCAGGACATCCTCGAAGGAGCCGTTGATCCCCGCGTTGGCAAAGAAGTAAGGCGTATTACGCAGACGGGTGCCCTCTATCCACTGGTGGAGCCCGCCAATATCAACCATGCGATTGTCTTGCCAGGTTGCGTTTGCCGTCACTCGTAGATTTTTCGTCAGGAGGTAAGCGAGATCGATATCAAAGCCATAGCCACGCACGCTATCGAGGTTTTGATATTGTGCAAATGGGGGCTGCACCGGTACCAACAGGATCATCCCTTTTGTTTTTCTATAAAACGTAGACAACTCTGCCGAAAAACCAGCGGTCTGGTAACGGTAGCCGAGGTTAGCGTTGAAGCTACGTTCCGGTTGTAAGTCAAAGTTTGGCGCACGGGTATCGTTATCGCCAAAGAGCTCGTTTTCGCGTGGAAGCCGATTGGTCAGTTCGACCGACCCGCGGATGAGATGCCGGTCCCCGATGGTATATTTCATCGCATTTGCGATGCCCCAATTGCTGTTTGAGGACTCGGTATAATGGTCTAGGTCAGTGGCGTTAGCCATGAATCCGTTAATTCCCTTTGTGCCGAAGTGGAAAAATTTTCCAATCAGTTCGTTGCTGAGCCTCTCTTCCAACCACTTCGATTCCCACGCCAATCCCACGATGGTTTTTGCGTACGTAGCTTCTTTTGTCAGGATGTCAATGTCTGTACCACTAAAGCGAAATCCGTAGGGGTCCTCACCCAAACGCGTGCTGTAGTTATAAACTAGATTGCCCGAAAGTTTGTGAACATCGTTGATGGAGTAGGAGAGGTTGGTGCGGTTAATGATACCGGTAAAATCAATATCCGAAAGTGAGCGCCTTGGGCTTTCACCGATGCCTTCCCGGGGCGTGAAGTTGCCGTACCAGTCATATGTTCCGCGCACGGTATCCACCCGAGATCGGTTTACCGCACTGTAGGCAATAAATTGATCCATCGCCAACGTGCCGCCAAGCTTTTTTCTGTAGCGAAGGCTAGGTACCCAGCCTTGGTTATGCGTGGTGAGCGCGCCATAGGGGTTGGTCATCAACGCGGGATGCTGAGACTGGCGGTCAATGTCGTATCGAGCGAGGGAAAGCTTCAGCTCGTCCGTCCAGCGTTGGTCGCGTAAGCCGGTAGAAGCCTCGACAAAATAGTGCGAATAGCCATTGTGAAACAAAGGCACGGTAGCCGGAACGAGGTTTGCGTTTTCATTGACGACCTCTACGTCCACTCGGTAGTCATTATCAGAATAGTTGTAGAACGCGTCCACACCCATAAACCATCCGCTGGCAACGTGCGTGTGAAAAGCCGAGATATTGGCAATGTGGGTGTTGAAGGAAGCGGCCTCGTAGGCGATGTCCAACATGGAACCAGTATGGTCGCGAGTTACCAAGTTTACCGCGCCGCCTAGGGCATCGCCACCCAGACTTACCGGCACGACACCTTTGTAGACTTCTGCGCGTTCCAACAGATTAACGGGCACGTTGTTGATGCCATACCCTCCGCCAAGGTATTCGAGAGGAATTCCATCGCGAAAGTACTGGACTGAATTGCCTTGAAAGCCGTTGATGGAAACATCCACCGCGTTGCCCAATCCGCCCGTTTGCCTAATCCGAACACCGGGCGACCGATTCATCAGCTCTGCCAGCGTAACCGGCTGCTCCCTTACTTCGCGTGTATCGACTACGACCGCGCGGATGGCCTGCTCGCGCGCCTGCTGGGTTTCGGTCTTGCCAGTGACGGTAACGCTTTCCAATTCCGTAGACTGGGGAAGGAGTTCAGTTTTGACGCTGAGGCTATTGCCGTCAACGATGAGGCGCTGCGTAAGGGCCTGGTACCCGATATGGGTAACGGTAAGTGCGTAATCGCCAGCACGCAAATTTCGGAAGGTAAATGCACCGGCTGAGTCGGTGACCTGGCGCATGGCGATCGGTCCGGTTAACTGGACGGTCACCCCAGTGAGGGCATTTCCCCGCTGGTCGGTGATCTTACCGTTTATCGTGCCGAGCGCATTAGTTTGCGCCGAGGCTACGGCCGAGAAAAGTATCGGAACAAATAATATTAAAATTTTCGAAAAATATCGTCTGATATCCACTACAAGCCACTTCTTAATAATTGCGCTAATTTAGACTAATTATTGATAAGAAGCAAGGGCTGTTTTCGGATAAACAAAAAAAGCCATCCGTCGTTGAACGGATGGCTTGGTATGCTCGTGCTGGCTAGCTTATTTTTTAGAACCTTTGTTCTCTTCGCCTTCCAGCTGTTGCTTCAGTTGTGCAAGGACGTCCAAGTCACCTAACGTAGACTTCTCTACGGAGTCCTTCACTTTCTTAACCGCTGATGAGGCCGCACGGGCTTCTTTTTTGCGGTTGTTGAATTCTTCCACGCGCGCTTCGGCCCGTTCGTCTTCCCAAATGCGGGAGTGCGAAATTACCAAGCGTTTGTTTTCTTTATTGAATTCAATGATCTTGAAGTCGGCCGTTTCCTCAGCTTTCAATGAGGTTCCGTCTTCTTTCACGCTGTGCTTGGCTGGTGCAAATCCTTCAACACCGTAGGGCAGGGCAACGATATTGCCTTTTTCGCCTACTTTGATGACCGTTCCCTCATGGATGGAATCCAAGGTGAAGATCGTTTCAAAGGTGTCCCAAGGGTTTTCTTCCAGCTGCTTGTGGCCCAAGCTCAGCTTGCGGTTATCTTCGTCTAGTTCCAGTACCACAACTTCCAGCTCTTCGCCCACTTTCGTAAATTCGGCTGGGTGGTTGATTTTTTTAGACCAAGAAAGGTCGGAGATATGGACCAAACCGTCGATGCCTTCTTCCAGTTCGACGAATACACCAAAGTTGGTCATGTTTTTAACCGTGGCTTTGTGTTTCGTGCCGATGGGGTAGCGCAGTGCGATATCTTTCCATGGGTCAGGCGTCAATTGCTTGATACCTAGGCTCATTTTGCGATCGTCGCGGTCCATCGTCAGGATTTCGGCCTCTACCTCGTCGCCAACTTTCAGGAATTCCTGAGGGCTGCGCAGGTTTTGTGACCATGACATCTCTGATACGTGGATAAGGCCTTCTACGCCTGGGGTGATTTCGAGGAACGCGCCGTAGTCAGCTACGGTCACCACCTTGCCTTTCACGCGCGAGCCTACGACCAACGCTGGGTCAAGCGACTCCCACGGATGCTCCGTAAGTTGCTTCAAGCCGAGCGCGATACGCTTCTTCTCGTCGTCGAAGTCAAGGACAACCACGTTGACCGTCTCATCCAGCGAAAGTACTTCGCGTGGGTGATCGATACGGCCCCAGGAGATATCGGTAATGTGCAACAAGCCGTCTACGCCACCCAGGTCGATGAATACACCGAAATCGGTAATGTTTTTGACGGTGCCTTCCAATACCTGTCCTTTCTCCAGTTTGGATACAATTTCTGTTTTTTGGTTTTCCAAGTCGTCCTCGATAAGCACTTTGTGCGATACGACAACGTTCTTGAACTCGTGGTTGATTTTAACCACCTTAAACTCCATCGTCTTACCGACATAAATGTCGTAGTCGCGGATGGGTTTGATATCGATTTGTGAACCAGGAAGGAACGCCTCGACACCTTTGATGTCAACGATAAGACCACCTTTGGTGCGGCTCTTAACGTAGCCGTCGATGATCGTGTCGTTTTCAAGCGCTTCGTTGATGGCTTCCCATGATTTCTGGGTTTTAGCCCGCTTGCGCGAAAGCACCAACTGACCGTTGGCATCTTCCTGTGCTTCAACGAAGACGTCTACCTTGTCGCCAACGGCGAGATCGGGCATGTCGCGAAACTCCGAAGCGGATACGAGACCGTCGGATTTGAATCCGATGTTCAGGACCACGTCTTTGTTGTTGATCGAAACGACCACGCCCTCGACGATTTCTCCACGGTTAATGGAGTTTAGCGTGCCTGCATACTGCTCTTCGAGCTTGGCACGTTCATCGTCGCTGTAATTGCCGAAACCTTTGTCATCCTTTTCCCAGTCAAAGTCCTCGTCGGGCGTGATCCAGGTGTTGGATTTGATTTCGTCGATAAGCGCTGAATCAGCTTCTGATTCGATGCTTTCTTTTTCTTTCACCAAGGTGTTCTCAGTGTCTTGGAGTTCAGCCGTTTTAGCTGCCAGCTCCTTTTCTGCTTCTTGTTTTTTTGCCATTAATTAGTTATCTCCTTTTCCCGATTTATAATCAGGACTGCAAAGGTATGGAAATAGATTTAATATATAGGTAGTTATGCGAAAAAAGTTGGTTTTTCTTCGCTTTTTTTCGTCTATTCCCATGCACCCGTGTGATTTTGTTCTGATAACTATCCCAAAAATGCCCCTAACGCAGACCAAATGAAGGTTATGGTAATCATCACCGGTCCATCTTGTGCCCGAGCAGCGGCGTGCGTTTGGATTTCATACCATTAAAAAAGAGGGTAGGGGGCCATCGCTTCCGCAGTGCATGGTCTTGGAGAAAGCCGGATGTAATGGCTATTAAGCAAAACACCTCCCGGAAGCTATCCCGGGAGGTGTGCAGTATTATATATCCACCGTTTAACGGTTAGAAGGACGTGGCGCCCATTTGTCGTAAGGTGTCATGTCAAAGCCATTGACTTCATCCATGGTCAGACCCAGCGCTCTTGCTACGCCCTCGCCATATTCGGGGTCGGCCTTGTAGCAGTTGCGAATGTGACGGATTTGGATGAATTTCTCCGCGCCACCGACGTTTGCAGCGGTGTTTTGGAACAGTGCCTCCGCTTTGCCATCCGCTTTGATGATGCGGAAGAGGTCCCCAGGCTGGGTGTAGTAGTCCTCGTCGTCATCGCGGAAGTTGTGTGCGTAGGCAGCGCCTTCGAGCTCCAGTGGCGGTTCTTGTACGTCAGGCTGTTGCTGCCATTCGCCATAGCTGTTGGGTTCGTAATGTAGCGTGCGGCCGTAGTTGCCATCCACTCGCATCGCGCCGTCGCGGTGGAAGGCGTGGTAGGGGCAGCGCGGCTTATTAACCGGGATTTGGAAATGGTTTACCCCCAGGCGGTAGCGCTGTGCGTCGCCGTAGGAAAAGAGGCGCCCCTGTAACATTTTGTCGGGCGAGAAGCCGATGCCGGGCACAATGTTCGTGGGGTTAAAGGCGGCTTGTTCGACGTCAGCGAAGTAGTTCTCCGGGTTGCGGTTCAACTCGAACTCGCCAACGGGAATTAACGGAAAGTCCTTTTTCGACCATACTTTGGTTAGGTCAAAGGGGTGGAAACGGTAATTTTTTGCTTCTTCCTCCGTCATGATCTGTACGAAGAGTTTCCATTTAGGGAAATCGCCGCGTTCGATAGCATCAAACAGGTCGCGCTGCGACGACTCACGGTCCGTGCCGATTACTTTGGAGGCTTCTGCGTCGGACAGGTTTTCGATGCCTTGCTGCGTCCGAAAATGGAATTTTACCCAATGCCGCACGTTGTCTTTGTTAATGAAACTGTAGGTGTGGCTTCCAAACCCGTGCATGTGGCGGTAGCCACGTGGTATACCTCGATCGCTCATGACGATGGTGACTTGGTGCAACGATTCTGGCAAGAGCGTCCAAAAGTCCCAGTTGTTGTTTGCGCTGCGCAGGTTCGTCCGGGGGTCGCGCTTCACGGCGTGGTTCAGGTCGGGAAACTTCATGGGGTCTCGGAAGAAGAACACAGGCGTGTTATTTCCAACCAGGTCCCAAATACCTTCGTCGGTGTAGAACTTCAGCGCAAAGCCGCGGATGTCGCGCTCGGCATCCGCCGCGCCGCGCTCGCCGGCCACTGTAGAGAAACGCGCGAACATCTCCGTTTTCTTTCCGATTTCGTTGAAGATATTTGCCTTGGTGTATTGCGTGATGTCATGCGTTACGGTGAACGTTCCAAAAGCGCCCGACCCTTTCGCGTGCATCCGCCGTTCGGGAATTACCTCGCGATCGAAGTTGGCCATCTTTTCCAAGAACCAAAAGTCCTGCATCAGCATAGGGCCCCGCGGACCTGCCGTCTGTACGTTCTGGTTGTCTGGCACGGGCGCGCCCGTCTGCCGAGTAAGTTTTGATTTTTTTTCGTCCATTGCCTCAGGGTATTTAGTATAGGGTTATTGTATTTCCTGTAAAGGTAAGCTATTCATTCTGGGAAAGATAATCGTTTTTTTTGATGCGTTATTGAAAAAATCTATTTTCTACCGAGTTTCTATAGATTTAAGGGTGTGGGTAGATGGAAAAAACCATTGCCGTTTATGTTCCCCGTACCAGCGGTGCAGCTATGATTGTAGTGTCGTATGCGATTTCACGGTTTTCGTTATCTTTGGCATTGGTTATTCAGCTAATGAACGCACAACATGAGCAACAATGATATTATGAAAAAACTTCGGGTCGCCATGAAGTTTACTGACGACGATATTATTAAGGTATTGGCATTGGTGGATTTTCGGGTGACAAAGACCGAATTGGGCGCTATTTTCCGCAAAGAGGATCACCCGAACTTTAAGCCCTGTGGCGATCAGTTGCTTCGTAATTTTCTGAACGGGCTGATTATTTACAAACGCGGTCCGCGGCCTTCGGGTAAATAATTGTCTATCTATCACGAAACCGTTGTCCCTTGGGACGCGTTGCTAACGGCCGAACGCGAACCATTCGTCTAGCGCGTGGCGCTTCCCGGCTAGCCATGCACTGGCCATGTCCATCCCGGTCACCGAAAAGGTAATGCCGTTGCCCCCGAAACCGAGCACGAAATAGCTGTGTCTGAAGTCTGGATGTCTGCCAATATAAGGAAGGCCGTCCTTCGTTGTTCCGAACGTGCCGGCCCATGCAAAATCCGTTCGAAAAGGAATGTGGGGGAGGTGCTTGGCAAAAATATTAGCGAGCCGCTCCTTTTTTTTCGCAATCAGGGCATCCCGCCGTTGGGCGTTGACGAATTCCTCGTCCTCGCCGCCTATTAGCATCCGGCCGTCGTCCGTGGTACGCATGTAGCTATAAGGCGCGGTCGTGTTCCACAGGAGCAGATCAGTATAGGGTGCACTTAATTCCGACTCTACCTCCGACACGATGGCATATGTGCTGATGAGATTGACGAATCGTTCCTTGATCATCGTCGCACTTTCGTATCCCACGCAATAAATAATGCGTTTTGCCTTTATGGTGGCGCCGGTCGAGAGCGTCACGAGATTATGTCGGGCGTAGGCCTCCACGTATTTCGCCTCTGTGCGGTCATATACGCGTAAGCCCCTCGGTTGGTTGTAGGCGAGCAATTCGTGCACCAGCATGAAGGCATCGACACTGGCGCCTAGGGACGACAGGATTCCGCCCTGCGATCCTAGCAACCGATAGGCTTTTTCGATTTCGTTCGCCTCCATCCATTTCACTTCGAAGCCTGCTTTTTCACGGGCTAGGAATTCCTGTCTCAGCCATGCCGTATCTTTTTTGTAGGAAGCGAAGTAGAGGGAGTCCTTTTGTTTGAACCCCGCTTTGGACTTAATTTGGTCCGCAATCGCTTCCAAGCGGCAGATGGCTTCCGCGCAGGCCTCGTAGCTAGCCCGAGCGCCTCTTTCGCCGATTTTGTCGATGAGCTGATGGAGTGGCGTGTCGATTTCATATTGCAGCATGGACGTAGTAGCCGCGGAGCTTCCGTTTGCCACCTCTCGTTTGTCGATGAGAATGGTGTCATGGCCGTCGGCTATGCATTGGTGCGCTATCAGGCTTCCCGTAATGCCGCCGCCCACGACGAGCACGTCGCATGAGGTAGACGTGCGTAACCCTGGGTAAGCGTTAACCAAGCCATTTTTTATTAGCCAAAACGGTTTGTTCGATACTAAATCCATGCGGTTGTTTTGCTGGTTTCTGTTAGTCCTGTGCGGACCGTGCTGCTCACTCGTCCCAAATATAACGATTAGTAGGCTTCGAAGTGCTGGTTTGAAAAACGCGTGGATGACACTCGGGCATAAGGGAATCCACCTCGCACCATCGGTGGACTGCGTCGATGTTTGAAAAGTCCTTTTATTTCGGTGGAAGCGAGAAAACAAGCTACGTTTCAGGTATTTACCATGCCTGATAGGTGTCCCGGGTTTGTAAAAGTTAATAAGTAACTTTGCGGCAACATCTATATCTACCAAAATAGCGTGTTATCTGCTGCCGTTTAGGCTCGCCTGCAACGACAAACATGGGCATACCTATTAATGGGTTTGAGTTTGTGCAGGTGGGTTGACACGCCTGCTAGCCAGACTGACGCTGCCTATGGATCACGTTTACGCCCGTCACCAGACCTTTCTTTTGGGAGTTAGCCGCTTTCTGGTTGCGCTGACGGTGCTGGTGCTTGGCATGGCGGAGCAAGGGTATGGACAGGATAAGGTGAGAAGGTATGCCACGAGGCAACATGACTTTTCCGAGTCGTTAGTTGGGCTTGGTGGGCGTGTGGATAACCCGCTAAATGTAGTTGACGGCAATCCTCGCACAGCCTCCACGCTTGCGTTTGTATTGGGTGCGTTAGGGCTGACCTACGCAGAGCAAGTGGTGGACTTTAATCCTAATCCAGACGCAACGAACGCGAACGGCTCTCCCACTTTCCCCGCAGGCACGCCTATAACTGTTAAGTTGAGCTTGCCTAGCCAACTACTTGGGGTATTGACGGGCGTTGAAATCCAGCCCATAACAAATTTAAGGCGGGATGGACTTTTTCCAACCTGGAAGCGAGATGCAGTTGGTTCCATCATTTCGGGTGCTAGCCTCTTATCCTTACTGAGTGGTGCAGGGGAATCTGAGATTACCATAATGCCCAATGTTCCTTATCAAGGTATTCGAGTTCGGTTAACTTCCGCACTCGGATTATCAGGATCTGCCGATTTTTTCCATGCTTATGTAATGGAAGATGCTGCCGAGCCCCTGAACTGCGAGGAACGCGACAATGTGATTGACGTGTTATCGGGCACGAGATCAACCGGGCTCGATCTGCTGACGGTACTTGGAGGTGTTGTGAATCCTTACCAAGCTGTTAATGGTAATCTAGATGAATATGCACTCATGACGGTGGGTGTCGGCGCGTTAAACACAGTTTACCTGAATACGATCTTTGAGACTCCTTCTACGCCGGGACAGAAATTACGCGTGGTATTGGAGAGTCCGAACGGCCTGCTCAACTTGGAGTTACTTTCTGCGTTCACCATCCAGCCTTATTTAAGGGATCAGCCGGTGGGCCTGCCACTGGAAGCGACGAGTCCTTTACTGAGTCTACGCTTGCTTCCGGGAACTACCAAATACGAGCTCGCCTATGAAATGCCGGACGTCTTTGATCGCGTAGAACTACGATTTGATAATACACTTGCCGCGCTTACCTCGCTCCGCGTCTATGAGGTAAGTCGATCGGCTAGGGTGATGACGGTCGAGGATCCGACCGAACTTGCGGATTTGTTGACCGATTGCGGTGAGGTAGATTTATCGAATGCTATTGCAAATTACCAACCAGATCATTTCGTGTATAACTATTATACCGTAGCGACAGGGGGTTCTCCGCTCCCTTCCTCATTCGTTTCATCAAGTGGGACCTACTATATCGAAGCGGTAGATCCCGTAACGGGTTGTGCATCAGCTCGAGTGTCAGTAAGCGCTACGATTACTCCTTTGCCTGAAATCTCGTTGTCGGCTATTTCAGCGGTATGCGAGGGAGATATAGGGGCATCATTAGGATTTTCTAATGTATTAAATGGTGCTAACGAATACCGTATTGAATGGGCCGGCAATCCGGAGGGATTCGAAAACTTACCGTATACGGCGTTACCAAGCGACGGCCAGCTTTGGATATCTATACCGGTATCAGCAGTGATGGGGGAGTACCACGGTACGCTTACGGTCAGGAACACCGAGACGGGCTGTGAAAGCGTCGGCCATCCGATTACGGTCACGGTCCTTCCAAAGCCGCGTCGGGCACAGGTGTCCATAAGCGATGCGCAACATTGAGCTGTAAGGAAACCAATAATATAACTAAGCAAAAAAAACAAAATCAAATACCAAAAATCTATGAAAACAACCACTACCCTGTTGAAAATGGCCTTGGTAGGCCTATTTTTGACCCTCGCAACAACCCTCTTTGCACAGGTCCCCAATCCCGGCACTACGATTGCGGACTTTGCTGATCTGACCGTCGGAACGTACGATGATGGACAACCTGCCGTCAATCCGTTAGCGGCGGCGGTGCTGTTTTACAATCCGGCTACGGATGGGCCCTCAATCACGCTGAATGCCTCTCTGCAGGACGCAAATGACCTGACTTTCACTAGTTATATCTGGCAAGAGATTCAGGGGGACGGTACCGCCATCACCGAAGTAGAAGAGGGCAATCAGATCACCTTGACGGCACTGGCCCCAGGCTATCACCGCTATCGGGTATATGGCCTGGTCGAAACGGATGAAGTGCTTTGCCAGTCGGACGAGTTTCAGGATATCGTCTTCTTCGTGCTCCCGCCGCTCGCGCCTACCGCCAGCGCGCAAGGCGTACTTGACGATTTCTGTATCGATGATGTGCCTGCCGGTCAATTGGCGCTCACCGCGAACGTGGTCATTGACGACAACGAGTATGGTAGTAGCACTTTTCCGAATCCGGCAGTGGAAAATTTCGAGCTGGCGTACCGTTGGTACGCAAGGTTTACACCGTTCACTACCACTGGAGACGGCACGCCCGTAGACATCGAACTCACTCCGGGTGTTATAACGCCCACAGACGGTGCGACGGGCACATTCACCACGGACTACAGCGCGCTGCTAGGCGAGCGAGGTGCTGGTACCTACATCTTCAGCGTAGAAGTGCAATATAGCGATGCCATTAAAGACCCTGGCACGCGGGAGTATGCGCGCTGGTCATCACCCGTCACCGATTTCGAACTGGTGGTACGTCCTGTTCCTGGAAGGCCGACAATCACAATCCAAACGGTAGTTGACTAAAACCTGGCTGCAAGCCAGTTTAGCGAACAGGGTAGTTCAGTTGCATGAGCAACACAACCAGCCGCAAGGCACGCCATGTGTGTTTTCGTATGGCGTGCTTCGCTTGTTGTATGGAAAGCCTGTTCGGTAGACAAACGTGACTATTACACACAGAGATACATGCGATATAGCACCCTTATAGGCATTATTTTGCTCAGTGTGCCCTGGTTTTTCGCACTGGGACAGGAACAGACCGTTCAGATTGCACAGGGCAGCTCGGTGGTGTTGCGGGCAAATGCTACGTTCGCTTTGGCCTACCTATGGTTTCACGACGGGGAGCCTATCAATGGCCATCACGACGAGCAGCTGACAGTTGTCGAAGGGGGAACCTATACCGTCATGGCGCTCGGTTATGATTGTGATTCGGACTTGTCGGAGCCCGTGCACGTCATCGTGGACGATAACCTGCCAGGCGTACAAGTAGACATGCGTATACGCAATGAACCCAGTCGACCCAGCGCCTTGTTAGGCGAGGCCATCACGTACCAACTGCTTGTCCATAACGATGGCGAACATACGGCCACGGGTGTAACTACAACCGTTCGGCTCCCACCCGAAGTAGAGTATAAGGAAATATCCGGTCACTATAAGGGGAACATGAGGTACAACCCCGCGACGCGCCACCTGGTGTGGGAGTACGGTACCATGGCACCCGGCGAGGTGGCTTCGTTGAGTATCGTTGTTATGGCCGCTCGCAAGGGCTTAGCCGCCCAATGGTCGACCGTGACCAGCGTGGAGGAGGACATCAATGTGACGAACAACGAAGCCGTAGCGACCGTCGAAATCATCGCGCTTACCGTACCTAACGTGTTTACGCCCAATGGCGACGGCGTAAACGACAGGTTCGTTATCCCAAACATTGAGCGTTTCCCGCAACATCGGCTCATCATATTCAACCGATGGGGCAACGAAATATACGCTTCTACGGGCTACGAAAACGATTGGGATGGCGGTTTATTAGCCGAAGGTACATACTATTATGTCCTGGAAATTAAATTGGAGAGCGGACAATGGCAGACGCTCAAAGGCTTCGTTACCTTGATCCGTACCGCGCCCGGCGGCTAGTGATTAAGGCATCGCGCGCCCGGAACGTGGCGTTGCGTTTTACGCTCTGTGCCCATCGCAGATCTTTCCTGAGCAGTTTACCACATTCATTGGATACAAATACCACAATTTAGGTATTGTGCTGTCCTGTTCTTTCCCCGTCTTTTGAACAATACACGGGTAACAGGCCTTAATCGATTCAATGGTGGCATTTCGCATACTTCTCGTCGCTAGGGTATCGGTTGGTTGCCATGATCGATCGGGGTTTTGGTGAACTTTCTAAGGTTTATTTAAGCCTATCGCAAATATTAATTAACAAACTACTAACACATTATGAAACTATTTAATTGCATGCTCATTGCGGCAGGAATCGCCACAATGGGTTTATTGGGATGCGAAAAAGGGGAGGTCGGTCCACAGGGTCTACAAGGTGTTCAAGGCGAAAAGGGGGACAAAGGCGATAAAGGCGATAAAGGCGACAAGGGAGACAAGGGAGAAAAGGGAGACC
>CAYRGQ010000006.1:0-89144 GCA_964423925.1 uncultured Sphingobacteriaceae bacterium
ATTTCAGAAATTTTACTTAATTCGAGGAAAGGCGACATCTCGTGCGTTACAAACAGAATCTTCGTTTTTGCCATCTCCAAAATAAATTTTAGTATTTGTTAAATTAAAGTAAAACGGATTGACAAAGATAATCAAAATATATGAGTTTACCAATATTTGACGTGCTATCCCTGCCGATATGAGCGGATTAAACCGTTTTTGCCGCACTTTCCGTTGATTCGCCCAAGTCGATTCTACCCATACTTTCCAAGCAAAATTCGGCCTCGAATACGGTTTAAGCATACTCCTCGAGTACCTAGCTGATTAATCAAGGGTTAAAAATTGCTCCACCCGCCGTTTTTCTGTCCACGGACTACAGGATTTCGGGATTTTATCCCTACATTTGCGCCCTCAAAAAACATGGGACAATGCAGAAAATCAGAAATATAGCCATCATCGCGCACGTTGACCACGGCAAAACCACACTCGTCGACAAAATTCTCCACTTCACTAACCTCTTCCGAGATAACTCCCAAGCAGGTGAGCTGATTCTGGATAACAATGACCTGGAACGCGAGCGCGGCATCACCATTGTCTCCAAAAACGTAGCCGTCAAATACAAGGACGTAAAGATCAACATCATCGACACCCCAGGACACGCCGACTTCGGTGGCGAGGTGGAGCGGGTCCTGAAAATGGCGGACGGAGTTATCTTGCTCGTCGATGCATTCGAAGGTCCGATGCCCCAGACCCGCTTTGTAACCCAGAAAGCGCTGGCGCTAGGCCTGAAGCCCATCGTGGTAATCAACAAAGTAGACAAGGAAAATTGCCGGCCGGACGAAGTGTACGAGGCGGTGTTTGAATTGTTTTTTAACCTAGACGCTACCGAAGAACAGCTTGACTTTCCTGTCCGATACGGCTCTTCGAAACTGGGCTGGATGTCGACCGATTGGAAACAACCCAAGGCCGACTTTACCGAGCTCTTGGAAGCGATCCTCGAGCACATCCCAGCTGCCCCGGTGAATGAGGGTACCCTCCAACTGCAGGTTACCTCGCTCGATTATTCCTCCTTCGTGGGCCGGATTGCCATTGGACGCGTAGCCCGGGGCTCCATCAAGGAAAACCAGCCGGTATCGCTTGTCAAGCGCGATGGTCGCGTCGTCAAATCGAGAGTAAAAGAGCTTTACACCTTCGAAGGCCTCGGCCGCATCAAAGTGGGCGAAGTCAAAGCAGGCGACATTTGCGCCGTGGTGGGCATAGACGGGTTCGAGATTGGCGATACGATCGCTGACTTTGAGAAACCCGAGCAGCTGGATGTTATCCAAATCGACGAGCCCACGATGAACATGTTGTTCACCATCAACAACTCACCGTTCTTTGGCAAAGAAGGAAAATTCGTGACGTCGCGCCACTTGCACGAACGCCTGTATAAGGAAACCGAGAAGAACTTAGCCCTTCGGGTGGTTCCCACCGAGTCTCCCGACTCATTTTTGGTGTACGGCCGAGGAATCCTGCACTTGTCCGTCCTGATCGAAACGATGCGCCGCGAGGGGTACGAGTTGCAAGTAGGCCAGCCGCAGGTGATTACCCGCGAGATCGATGGAGTGAAGTGCGAGCCAATTGAAACGCTGGTCGTTGACGTTCCTGCCGAAGTTTCCGGCAAAGTCATCGAATTGGTTACCCAACGCAGGGGCGAACTGCTGGTAATGGACACCAAAGGAGACATGCAGCACTTGGAATTCGAAATCCCGTCGCGCGGCATTATCGGACTACGTAATAATGTGTTGACCGCTACGGCGGGCGAAGCTGTGATGGCGCACCGTTTTAAGGCATACGAACCGTGGAAAGGCAGCATTCCGGGACGTCTGGCTGGCGTGCTAGTTTCGATGGAAAAAGGCCAAACCACCGCGTATTCAATTGACAAATTGCAAGACCGGGGCCGCTTTTTCGTGGAACCAGGAGTCGACGTGTACGAAGGACAGATCGTTGGCGAACACATTCGAGACAATGACCTGGTTGTCAACCTCGTAAAAGGAAAACAACTCACGAATATGCGTGCATCCGGCAGTGACGACAATACCCGTATTGCGCCAGCCGTCAAGTTTTCGCTGGAAGAATCAATGGAATACATCCAGAGCGACGAATATATCGAAGTAACGCCCAAGAGCATCCGTTTGCGCAAGATTTACCTAACGGAAAACGAACGCAAGGTAAACGCGAAAAAATTCCAATAAGGCGGTACTCGACATCAACTAACAAAAATGCCACCTCTATCGGGTGGCATTTTTGTTTGCTGGAAACATCCACTGTTAGATGTAGCGATTAATTAAGTTCTCGAGGAACTCCTGGCGACCGCTGAGGGTTGCAGGCTCGCCAGCCGCCGCTGCGATATCGCGGAGGTCCGTCAGGCTGAGCATCCCGCGTTCAAACTCCTTCCCTTTCCCACTGTCGAACGATGCGTAACGCTCCGCGCGGATCTTGCGATAATCCGACTTTTGCAAAATATTATCCGCTACGATCAGCGCCCGGGCAAAGATATCCGCCCCGCCGATATGCGCATGGAACAGGTCTTCGCGATCGGTGGAATTCCGTCGTACTTTGGCGTCAAAATTAATGCCTCCACCGGAAAAGCCGTTTGCCTCGAGGATAATGAGCATGCACTCTACCAACTCATTGATGTTATTTGGAAACTGGTCGGTGTCCCAGCCATTTTGGTAGTCGCCACGGTTAGCGTCGATGGATCCCAACAAACCGGCATCGGCGGCCACCTGCAGTTCGTGCTGGAAGGTATGGCCGGCCAAGGTGGCGTGATTCACCTCAAGGTTCAGTTTGAAATCGTCCAACAAGTCGTACTGACGCAGGAAGCTGATCACAGTTGCCGCATCGTAGTCGTATTGGTGTTTGGTCGGTTCACAGGGTTTCGGTTCGATGAAGAAGGTGCCCTTGAAGCCCTGTCCGCGAGCGTAGTCCTTCGCCAGATGCAGCATACGCGCCAAGTGCTCCTGTTCGCGCTTCATGTCGGTATTCAACAACGTCATGTAGCCTTCGCGCCCGCCCCAGAAGACGTAGTTCTCGCCGCCAAGCGCGATGGTGGCATCGAGGGCGGCTTTGATCTGCGCACCGCTATGTGCGACTACGTTGAAGTCTGGGTTGGTTGCGGCGCCATTCATGTAACGCCTGTGCGAGAACAGGTTTGCGGTGCCCCACAATAGCTTAATGCCCGTGGCGGCTTGCTTCTCCTTCGCGTATTCGACCATAACCGCCAGTCGACGCTCGTTTTCGGCTACGTCGTCTCCATAGTCAACCACGTCAACATCATGGAAGCAATAGTAGGGAAATCCGATTTTGGTCATGAACTCAAAGGCGGCATCCATCTTATCCTTCGCACGCTGGATTGCATCGGTACTCTCGTCCCACGGGTAAATCAACGTCGGCCCACCAAAGGGATCCGAACCGTTACCGTTAAACGAATGCCAATACGCCGTCGCGAAACGCAGGTGCTCCTTCATGGTTTTACCGGCCACGACGCGGTTCTCGTCGTACCAGCGGTAGGCAAGCGGATTGTCTGATTCGGGCCCTTCGTAGGCAATCTTGCCAATGCCCTGGAAGTATTCTTTTTCTCCAATTAATACTGATGACATGTTGAAATAAGTTTGATAAGGGTATAAGTGAACAAATGATAACTTACAGTTGACGGACGACCGCTTGCTTCCAAGATTGGTAGAGGGGTTCATAGGTCGCCGACGATTGGGGCTCAATTGTTTCGAGCACTTCCAATTGGGCAAAAGCCTCCTGAGAAGACGCAAACACTCCAGCGCCAATGCCAGCCGCCAAAGCAGCGCCCACACTGCCGTCATTCTCGTACAGCTCCACAGGCACGCCCGTTACGTCGACGAAAATCTGTCCGAAAAGCGGGCTCAGGAACATGTTGGCTCGCCCTGCGCGGATAACCGCGGGGTGGCTTCCGTTTTCGCGAATGATGTCGAGCCCGTAACGGAAGGAGTAGGCGATGCCCTCCTGCGCAGCCCGGAACACCTGCGCTCGCTGGTGGGTATTAAGATCGAGTCCCAGAAATTGCGCGCCTAGGATTTTATTGCCCAAAAACCGCTCGGCACCGTTGCCGAAAGGAAGAATTTGCAAGCCGTCGCTTCCGGGCCGGACTTCGGCTGCTAGGTTCGTCATGTGATCGTAGCTGATTCCTTGCCCGAATTGGTCCTTCACCCAGCGATTGAGGATGCCCGTCCCGTTGATGCACAACAGCACGCCCGTCCGGGGCGCTTCGGCGCTATAATTCACATGGGCAAAAGTATTGATACGTGATTGCGGATCATACACCAACTGGTCGCTAACCGCATATATCACGCCTGACGTCCCCGCCGTGGCGGCTACCTCTCCTGGATTGAAAACATTGAGTGACAGCGCATTGTTAGGCTGGTCACCGGCTTTATAGCTGACTGGAATACCGGGTTTGAGTCCTAGCTGGGCAGCCACGGAAGCTTGTAAGTGTCCATGCGCACCAAATACGGGATGGATATCCGGGAAAATCGATTCATCGAAACCGAAATGGTCCAGTATATCGCGAGAAATCTCCTTGTTTTTGAAGTCCCAAAAGACGCCTTCGGACAGCGCTGACACACTTGTGGTATAATCGCCGGTCAACCGATAGGCGATAAAATCACCGGGCAACATGATCTTGTGGGCTTTCGCGTATACCTCTGGCTCATTGGCCTTGACCCACGCCCATTTTGACGCGGTAAAATTGCCCGGAGAATTGAGCAGATGCGCTAAGGCGTGCTCGTGCCCTATCCGATCAAAAGCTTCTTCGCCGATGGCCACCGCCCGGCTATCACACCATATAATCGAATCGCGCAGAACCTCGCCCTGTTCGTCGACGATGACCAAGCCATGCATCTGATAGGCTATGCCGATTGCGCTAATATCTTTCGGATCAAAGCGCCCCGTGGCTACCGCGCTGCGGATAGCTTCTTGGGTCTGCTCCCACCACATGCCAGGCGATTGTTCAGCCCAGCCCGTTTCCAACACGATGATGTCATTCTCCTCGTGCTCCGGAAAGCGGCCCGATGCCACGCTGCGCCCCGTATGAGCGTCCACCACCGACACCTTGATTGACGACGTTCCGATATCGATCCCTAATAACAGCATATTTATAGGTTTTTAAAAAGGTTATGCTAACGTTGGCATAAATATAGGCGTTAACTCGGAACTTCCCAAACAGATCAGTATTTTAGCAGATATTTTTTTAATGAAACTCCTGACCTGTTTTGAAAAAAGTCACCATCCGCGATATTGCCAATGAGCTGGGGATTACCTTCTCGACGGTGGCGCGCGCACTGAACAACCACCCCGCAATCAAGGCCTCCACCAAAGCAGCCGTGCACGAGACGGCGAATCGGCTGGGATATCGCCCCAATAAGCTGGCGTCTTCGTTACGATCCGGCAAGACCAAGATTATTGGCGTGCTGGTGCCTAGGCTTGACGTCAGCTTTTTCAGCTCGGTCGTACATGGAATCGAAAGCGTGATGAACGAAAACGGCTACAGCATCCTGTTGTACCAGTCACAAGAATCCGCCAAGCAGGAAGCCAACGGCATCGAAACGTTCCTACGAACACGGGTTGACGGAATTATCGCCTCCATTTCCCTACAAACCGAACAGGCGGGAGCATATAAGGACGTCAAGCACCGCAACATTCCGCTGGCATTCTTCGACCGCGTGCCACAGGGCATCGATGTGCCATCCGTCACGATCGACGATTATCGGGGCGGTTTTATGGCTACGGAACACTTAATCCAAGCGGGTTACCGCCGAATCGTACACATCACCGAATCGCGCGACATCAACATCTTCACCGAACGGCTGCGGGGCTATCAAGACGCGTTGACACAACACAATATTCCTTTAGACGAACGCCTGCTGATCCGCGGGGATTTCTCCATCGAATTCGGCAGGGAATGCGTCCGTCGGCTCCTAGCAGACGGAATCCCGTTTGATGCGGTCTTTACGCTGGAAGATTTTACAGCAATGGGCGTCGTACAAGCATTGAAGGCCGCCGGCAAACGTATTCCTCAGGATGTGGGCGTGGTCGGCTTCGCCAATGAAGCGTTTACGCAACTCGTTAGCCCTTCGATTTCGACCGTAGACCAGCGCACGGTCGAAATGGGCGAACAAGTAGCGCGGCTCTTTCTGAAATTGCTGAAGAAAGGCGACTATTACCAACACCAGCCCGAAAAAATCGTGCTCCAGCCCGAACTCCTCATACGCGCGAGCTCCGCCCGGCAGCAGGGATGTTGAATTTCCTCGTCCTGAACATCCGGCCCGGCGTTGTTCACACCCACGTTGGGGAGCCCATAAACGGGGCTCCCGGCACACGCTCGAGATATGTTAAAAATTGTTATTTTTCACCCGAATTTCCAAACAAGGCCACGGATTTGCTAATTATCAATTGGCTTCATTGTGCGAACTAGGGATTTTATGCCTAAATTTAACCGCCTTTGCATGTTGAACAGCAACTATATGGCCAGGTAAACCGGCCGCGCGACGGGATGTCTGGGAGGTAAAGGTTGCTGATAGAAGCTAATTTTAAAGAAATACATGAATACTAATATTGGGAATATGTTGAAACGAGCGGCCATCGTGATGTTTGCAGTTGTAGCGTTTGCCGCTTGCGGCTCAAAGCCACGCGTGAATCTAGAGGGCGATTGGGTAATGTTGCGGCCTACCGCACAACATTCTGTCATTGCCAAGGACGTGGTGGGGCTGTTCGAGTCGGTGAGCTACAAGAAAGTGCCCCTTAACGATTCCATCTCGAGCTTGATTTACGACAACCTTATTGCTTCCCTCGACGAAGGGCGCAACTACCTGATGCAGGAGGATATCGACCTGTTTGAACAGTACCGGTACAAATTGGGAGGCGACTTCAAAAGTGGCGACCTCAGCGCGGTGTACCACATTTACAATGTGTTTATGAAGCGCAATCTAGAGCGACTGGAGTATGCACTGACCCAAGTAGATGAACCACACGACTTTACCAAAGACGAAGTATACGAATACAATCGTAAGAATCGCCACTGGTTTGCCAACGAGGAAGAAGCCAACGATCAGTGGCGCCGCCGGGTGAAGTACGATGTGCTTAACCTCAAGCTGAGCAATACCTCCGGCGCGGATAGCATCGACCAGAAGAATCTCGAAACCATCCGCACGCGGTATAACAACCTGATCTCGCAAACCAAGAAGATGGACAGCAACGAGGCTTTCCAGATCATTATGGGCGCGCTAACAGGTGCCATTGACCCGCATACGAGCTATTTCAATCCATATTTTGCCCAGCAATTCAACGAGGGAATGGCCAACACCTTTGAAGGCATCGGGGCGCGGCTGACCATGGAAAATGAGGTGGTAAAAATCGCGGAGGTCATCCCCGGTGGTCCGGTATTCCGCGATAAGTCACTCAGTATTGACGACCGAATTATCGCTGTGGGACAGGGTAAAGACGGAGAGTTTGAAGACATCATCGGCTGGCGCCTGGACAACGCGGTGTCCAAAATAAAGGGGCCCAAGGGTACGGTGGTGCGGCTGAAGGTAATCCCCGCTGGCCAGGAGCTTTCCGCCGAGCCGCGCATTGTTTCCATTACGCGGGAGCGGATCGTCGTTGAGGACGAATCGGCACAGAAGCGTATCGAAGAGGTAACGGGTACTGACGGCAAAACCTATCGCGTGGGCATCATCAGCATTCCGAAATTCTACATCGACTTCGATGCGTACCGCAATCGGGATCCGAACTACAAAAGCACCACGCGCGACGTACGCTTAATTCTAGACACACTCAAACAGGAAAACGTGGACGCCGTATTGGTCGACCTACGTTTCAATGGTGGCGGATCCTTGCAAGAATCCATCGAGCTGACGGGCCTATTTATCGAGGAAGGCCCCGTGGTCCAGGTGCGGGATACGCGCAACCAAATCGAAGTCAATAGCGACACGGATTCGGAGGTCGCTTGGGACGGCCCATTGGCCGTATTAATTAACCGTTTTAGTGCCTCCGCATCCGAGATTTTTGCCGGGGCGATACAAGACTACGGTCGGGGCATTATCCTAGGCACACAAACCTACGGCAAGGGCACGGTGCAGTCCGCCATAGACATGAGCCGGGTGATTAGCCCCACCGACCGCTTATTGCTGAAAGCCCGGGCCGAAAATTCAAACATCCCTGCGGGTGCGCCCATATTCGGCCAGATTAACATCACAATGGCTAAATTCTACCGCATCACCGGCAGCAGCACGCAGCACAAAGGTGTCATCCCGGACATCGCCTTCCCTTCGATTTATGCATCGGACAAGTACGGTGAGAGCTCAGAGCCGTCCGCACTGCCTTGGGATCAGATTAAACCGACTAACTTCCAGCCGGTCCAAGACCTATCGGCCATCAATGCAAAACTGGAATCGATCCACCAGGAACGGATGCAGGCCTCGCCCGAGTATAAATTCATTCTCGAAGATATAGAGTTGGTCGAGCAACGGGAGTCGGAAACCTCCGTGACCCTACATATCGATAAGCTACGCGAAGAACGCGAAGCAAACCGAAAGCGTAGTCGCGATCGGATTAATGAGAGTCGCGCGTTCAGGGGACTGGGTGAAGTGCCGGCAGGTGCTAACGACGATGACGAATATGATTTCATGATTGACGAAACGCTCAAAGTCGTAGCCGACTACCTGACGATGAAGTAAGTAGTTCCAATCGTACATACACGTAAAAAAAGCACGCAATCAGTGAATTGTCGTGCTTTTTTATGGAACCCTCTGCCGACCATACGTCGGCAAAACTGGGGAACCTAATGCCTATGGCTAGCCTTAACACACGTTCCTAACAAACTGGAAATCTGATAATTTCGGCAACAATCCCCCATTTAGGATATGATCTAGCCGCCATCGGCCGGCGGCATCAGCATTACGTGGCCTCCCTTATGCGGTCGTCCTGCGAGAAAAGGCCCAAGCCGCGAAAAAGGCGATAGCCGAGGGAATCACCCAGCCCAATTCATACTGGAAGAAAGGAATGGCGTAGAGTACGCGAATGCTCCCCTCCCCCAACATGTCGAGCTGAATAAGCAAATAGCAAACAGCGACTACCGTAGAAGCCAGGATAGCCGCGATATAGGGCTGCCGTGCCGTAACCACCCGGCCAAAAAACACCCAATACAAGATAAGCGTAATAGCGATGGGATAAACGAAGCTCAAGATGGGGTATGCAAACGTGATGATATTATCAACGCCTGTCACCGAAAGAATGGCCGACGCGACACAACAGACGCTGACCAGAAACTGATACCCTACGCGCCCACCGAAGAGTGACGAAAAGAACGTGCCGAAAGCGGTAACAAGCGCGATGGCAGTGGTCAAACAGGCAAGCGCGATGGCAACACCGATAACCACCGTCCCATACTGGCCCAATATGGAAAAGGAAATATGTAAAAGCAATTCCGATCGCTTGATTTCCATGTCGGTGATGCCGGATGTGGCTCCCAGCTGGATAAGCCCACCGTAAACGATAAACAGGAATATAGCGGAAAGCAACCCGGCGGCAATCACGACCCGCGATTTGGCCGCTGTCGTTTCGTATCCTTTCAATTTTGTTGCGGAAATGATAATACCCGCAAAAATGACCGAGGCCAACACGTCAAGGGTCTGATACCCCTCAACGAAGCCCAGCGTAAACGATTCACCGCCACTAAGCGCCGACGGCTGATGCACGTCGAGTGGCATAAAAATGCCGCTAAGAATCAACACAATCAGCAGGACCAGCAAAAGCGGCGTCAAGACGTTGCCAATAATGTCCACCACGCGCGACGGGCGAATGGTCAACCCCCAGGTGACTGCGAAGAACACGACGGATGTCCACGCGGGATGTAGCCCAGGCAGAGCTGGTATAATGCCTACCTCGTGGGTGGTGGCGGCCGTCCGCGGAATGGCGATCAGCGGTCCTATACACAGCATAATTATGGACCCCAATACGGGTGCGAGCAACGGATGAATCCGAGCGCCTAAGTCCTCAAACCGGTCACCTGCCTTCACGACCGACAGCACACCCAAAAACGGTAAAAAAATCCCGGTAAGGCCAAATGCCAAAATGGTGATCCAAACGTGGTTTCCAATCTGTATACCGATATACGGCGGTAGTAACAAGTTACCCGCGCCAAAAAACATGGCGAATAGGGCAAATCCGATGGTGAGAATATCTCTTGTCTGTTTACTCAAGGGAGCTTAGCTAAATAACGGTTTTCTTGTGCAAATTACACGTTCCACACAGCATTTCCAAAAAGAGAGTTTTCAATCGGTCGCCTCATGCCGAACTGGCAGCTTCTCGCGGAGGTGCTTCAAACCCGGAAATAACTCCGTTTCACGGCATTCGGCCCCTCACAGCCATCAACAAACGCGGAGTCGAAAAAGCAGTAGCTTAACTGGGCAACCGGACCCCCAACCGATTCATCAAATTATTCTCAAACAATCGTTTTTTTAGCACACTTAACTTATATTTCAAAACTTTAGCGTAAATTAACAGCGACATGCAAGGACGCCACGCGCCCCGCGCCAGCGATCGAGCCTGAGTGACGATTAAATTACTAACCGATGCGTGCAATCTGGAAATGGGTCATTGGTATCCTAGTTTTTTTCCTGGTAGTCGCCACGGCTGGCACGTGGTACCTGAGCCGACATTGGAAACCCTTGCTGGACCAGCAGCTACGAGAAACGGTAGTCCGTTCATCAGACAGCTTGTATCGTGTATCCTACGATGATCTTAATCTCAACCTACTGACGGGGAATCTCTTGCTCAGCAACTTCGAGCTCGTGCCGGATACCGCGGTATACAAGCGACTCCAAGCCGTACAAAAGGCACCCGACAACACCTACCACATCCGCGTAGCACGGCTGCGTGTGCGTCACTTCCACCCGTGGCAAGTGGTGATGGGTAGGCGTTTGCGGATAGATGAAATAATTTTCGACCAACCCTCGATCCATGTCCGCAACGAGTACCAAGCCTATAACGACACCGTGGCGGTACGCGAAGACATGACCTTGTACCAACGGATTTCCAACGTACTACACGCAGTGAGCATCGGCGATGTGCTGTTTAATAACATCGATTTTCAGTTCACCAAAATCACGGACACCGTATCGCAGGGCACGACACTAAACCAAATCAACCTGCGCATTCGTGACATCTTGATCGATTCGTTGTCCCAATACGATTCAACGCGGTTTTACCACACAAAAAGCATTGATTTGGCCATGCCTGGCGCCGAATACCACACGGCAGACAGCCTATACGCCTTCGGTTTTGAGCATGTACATGTACGGACATCGGGCTCATCCAACGAAGTGACCATAGCGGGCTTCAAGCTAACTCCGCGCGTCAACCGCTCCACCTTTTACCAAACGGTGGGCTATGCCAAAGCCATGCTCGAACTGTCTTTTGACACGATTAACATCCAGGATATCGACATGCCTCAGTTTGCCCGCACGCAACGTGTGCATGCGCGCGCCATGCGTCTGCCCGAAGGCCGGGTGGCTGTCTTCAACGATATTCGCTATGGTCGCCTGCAAAGCAGCCAAATCGGCAATGCGCCGCACCAGCAATTGATGGGTTTAGACCCGAATTTCCGGATCGACGCGCTCAGGTTGGACGCGCTTAATATCAGCTATACGGAGATAGGTGAAAAAACAGGAAAGCAGGGCGAAATCACCTTCGACCGAACCAGCGGCACTCTGTACAACGTCGCCAACGATTCCCTGTCGCTGCTGCGCAATAAGGAGATGAAGTGGGATGTGACCACGCACCTGATGGATGCCGGCAAACTATCCGTCTTATTTACCTTCGATATGTTGGCGAGCGACGGTGCGTATTCCTACAAGGGCCAACTGGGTTCAATGGACGGACGGCGCCTCAATAAATTGCTGCGTCCCCTGCTCAACATCGAGATCGAATCGGCCAACATCCAGTCATTGCAATTTGATGTCAACGCCACCGACACACGTGCCCGCGGCTCGCTCCGCTTTGACTACGCCGATTTAAAAGCAAACCTGTTGACCGAAGAAGACGAGGAAGGCCAACAGTCCGCGCGTGGCTTAGCTTCATTTCTGGCCAACCACTTCATCCTCAATGATAGCAACCCCGATGCCAATGGCGAGTTTCATCCGGGACCCATCGACTTCCGGCGCCCACCGGAGTACACCTTTTGGCGCTACACCTGGAAAAGTCTGCTTGATGGAATCAAACCCAGCGTTGGGATGACCGCAGAACGCGAAGCCCGACTGCAACGCCGTACCGAATCCGCCAAAAATGCAGTGGAACGTACGGGCAATTTCTTCCGAAGTATATTTCGTAAGAAAGAGGATTCCAGCGAAAACTAAACGTCCAGATCGAGTAGTACCGGGCAATGGTCAGAATGCAGCGCATCGGCTAGTATGGCCGTATGCCGAATCTGGTTTTGCAGCGGCAGGCTGACCATATTGTAGTCGATCCGCCAGCCCAGATTGCGAGCCCGTGCATTAGCTCGGTAGCTCCACCACGTGTAATGATGCGGGTCGGGATTTTGCCAACGAAAACTATCTACGTAGCCGGAGTTAATGAAATTCTCCATCCACTCGCGTTCCTCGGGCAAAAATCCTGAAGAGCGCGCATTGCTGATCGGGTTGTGAATGTCGATAGCCCGATGGCAGATGTTGTAGTCCCCGGAGATTACCAGCTTAGGGCGTACAGCGCGGAGCTGGTCGGTATAGGATTGGAAGTCGTCGAGGAAACGATATTTGAACTCCTGCCGGATGTCGCCAGAGGTGCCGGACGGGAAATACGTACTCATGACCGACACCTCAGCAAAATCGGCCCGGATGATACGGCCTTCGTAGTCGTAGACTTCGTGTCCGCATCCGTACTCGACATGCGTAGGCGTGATACGGGTCAAAATGGCCGTACCCGAATACCCTTTCTTCTGGGCCGGATACCAATAATGTTCGTACCCCAACTGCTCAATCATCAAAATTTCGGGGACGACGTCGGGTGTCGCTTTAATTTCCTGCAAGCAGACAACGTCTGCATCCACGGCCTTCAGCCACGACAACCAATCCTTGCGGAGCGCGGAGCGGATGCCGTTGACGTTGTACGTGACAATTCTCATGTTTAATACTTGTATTTGGAGCGAAACAGATCACTGAACCGAACGAAAAGACCTTTCTTGGGACGTAGGCCGGCCAGTTCGCGCTCAAAATTAGTGGCTTCGCGCCGTGTCATTAAGGTCATTTCCATTCGCTGATCTTCCAGCGGGCGGTCGTATCCGTCGGTGGGTACAGCCGCGATGCGATCAATCAGTTCGATTCCCCGGACCACCTCGCCGAATACGGTGTAGTTCTGGTCGAGGTGCGGCGTTCCGCCCAGCGATTTGTACACTTCGCGTTGGTACGGCGGTATTTTGCGTCCGCCGAGCCGTAGTTGCTCCAAACTGTCCAAGCCGGCGTCGGTAAACGTGCGCCCCTGTACCAGGTAAAAATGCGAACCGCTGGAGGATTTTTCGGGGTTGTCGTCGCGCGCAGCCGCGATTACCCCTTTCTTGTGGAATAGGCTATCCCTAAACTCGGCATCGATTCGATAGCCTGGACCGCCCTCGCCAAGGCGTTGTTTCTCGCCTGCATAGCGCGAATCAGGATCGCCTCCCTGGATCATGAAGTTCTGGATCACGCGATGGAACAGCAGGCCATCGTAATACCCTTCAAGCGCAAGCTTGGAAAAGTTCTCGCGATGCAAAGGCGTTTCGTTGTACAATTTGACCACGCATTCACCTTGATTAGTGCTGATGCGCACATATTTATGCTTCGTCAGTTGGGCAAATGCCACACTATGGCTGACCAGCAGTAGGCAACTGAGGGCGGCGTACCGGAATACGCGGGAAATAAGTTGGCAGTTCATGAATAGTCTTCGAAATAGTCTATTATCAAGGATTTGAGAATCATCTCCTGTTCCATCAGGGTATAATTGGGAATGGGTTTGATCAGGTTCCAGTGCGGCCATCCGTCTTGGTCGACGCCTTCGAGTTCATAAAAACCCATGGCGCTAAACAGTCGGCAGGTGGCGATATGCATGAGTTCTTCCTTTTGGCGTTTAGAAAACTGCATGGGGCCTTTGCCCAGTTCCTGCACACCAATCAAGAAAAGCATAACCTTGATGTCCGGCGTATCCATTCCGAAGCGGTTGGCCGTTTCTTCCTGTAATTGGGCCCAGCGTTTATTGACTTGAGATGCATTCACCGTGCAAAGATAGCGTATTTGGCTGGCAGCCACAATCGAACGTTCGCACCATGGGTTTGGCGTTCAATATCCGTGTAGAAGCTCGGACATGCTTCAGCCTTGAACCGCCGCACGACGGGTGTTATTCGTGTTAAGTGCACTCAACAATGCTCGGCAACGTGCTTTGATCATGGCACATACCGGCTCGAACATTGCATCGTCGTAATACGGATCCGGTACTTCGTCGTCACCCAAGAACAACCTAACCTTGGCGCGGTGCTCGTCTGTTGTTGCTAGGCGGAGCACATTCCGATAATTGCTTCTATCCATCACGAGGATGTGGTCATATTGGTCAAACATCGCCGCATTAAAATGTTGGGCGCGTTGCCTGCTGATGTCCACCCCGTATTGCTTCGCCACTGCGACTGCACGTCGGTCAGGCGGGTCGCCCACGTGCCAATTTCCCGTCCCGGCTGAGTCGACCGTCCAGCCTAATCCACTTTCCTCTGCCAGATGCTGCATAATGCCGTGGGCAAGCGGTGATCGGCAGATGTTGCCCAAACAAACCATCAGTATTCTCATATCGTTATCTTCCTTTCGTTTTGTGGGGGACAAAGTGCGACTCCCTGCGGCGCCTGCCACTTAGCATCGTTGAAAAAATCAGCAATACCCCGACGGTTATGGACAAGTCAGCCAAGTTGAATATGCCTGTGCGTACGAATCCAAAATCCAAATGCATAAAGTCGGTAACGGAGCCAAATACCAGCCGGTCATACATGTTCCCAAATCCGCCGCCGATGGCGAAGGCTAACCCGAACGCCATGGGATAGGAGATGTATCGTGCCGAAAACATAGTGTACAGCCCGTATGCCAGAATCAGCATGGGCAAAGCAAACAAGGCCATCCATCGGATTGGCTCCGGCCACCCCACTCCTAAGCTCAGAAACGCACCGGTATTCTCCACGTTGGTTAACACAAAGGTATCGCCAATCACTTCAATGACTTGCCGATAATCAATGTGTTCACGCACTACCGCCTTCGACACTTGATCGCACCCGGCATTGCATAGCATCACGACCAACAACGCGATGTTTCTAGCTAAACCTTTTTTCATCTATTCGCCTTTGTTGCTCTTATACCACAAAAATTGCAAGGCAAGTGTGCTGCTCGTCCTCTCCATCCCATAGGAGCGTAATCCCTTAAGCAAAAAACATGGCTAACATAGCGTCAGCCCATCGCCGCTGCCGTTCTTGCGTGTCGTAAAGAAAGGAATAAAAACACGCTAAACCAAATCAGGAGGAATACGCTGGGCCGTGGCACCGCTGTCACCGACGCGCGCTATACGAAGCGAATTCGGCAAGCACTATCCTTGCTCGCGGACTAGCAACTGCATGAGGCTGCTAACGGTATTGTCCTCCATGGCGATTCGTCCGCGCAATACGATGCCTTGAGGCTCTTGATCGGCCGAAATAACCAGTTCGCGAAAGGGCGTGAGGAACGTGCGAACCTTAGGAAAGGTGACATGCTGCTTGATTGCCCGAATATTCGCCGCTACATACAAGGGCGACGCATTGGGCGCCTCCTCTAACTCGGTCCTGGGGTGTTGGGTGTGGAACGTGAGCCAGCTCCCTTCTTGCTGCCAATACACCCGAAAGAGGGGAAAGAAAGCAGGGTTAACCGCCTCGGAGGCACTATCTAAAATACCATTATCCACGAGATAGCGCTGCAAGGCATCGGCATGGGTCTGTACGGATAGGTAGAGGTCAGGCACGGGTTGCTCAATCCGCTCTACGACCTCCATCATCTCCAAGTTATCATCAAATTCCCAGGTGATGACGCTGTCGGTTTGCGTCCCCATGCCCCGCCATTCACCGACGACATCTCCAGCCATATAGGCCCGAAGGCTGTCGCTATGCAGGACGAAAGTCCCCACCGAAAACACGTCGCCTTTCGGTATCCAATCCGTCAAGCTGGCCCGTAGCCGCAGCAGCGACGAGTCGGCCCATACAGAGGGCTGATAAGCGACGGCGGCGCGCGTTGTCTGCTCCAAGGCACACGAAAACACGATTTCTCCTTCGAGGAACTCAATGGACAAACGTTCGCGCCCCACGGAAACGATGTGTCCTTCCTGCGTCACCGCATCGTAAAATGGACTCGCCTTGATGCTTACCAACTGTTCGCCCGTTAGATACGAGGCAAGCTGGTTCTTTATCAGGCTATCCGTAAGTTCGTCGCTTCCGGAATCAAAGTTACCTAACGCAAAGACTGCTTGACGGTCGTCATACCTGACAAAAGCATGTTTGTGCCGGCCGAATCGGCTTATGCTATCCTGTCCTACCTGCATGTACAACTCCGTTTGTAGGAACTGCGTAAAGTTCTCCGCATCCGCCAACGGTACAATGCCATAGGTAAAAGTAGTCCAAAATGGCTCGTCACCCAATTGGAAAAGGAAAATCTTGGCAACGGACGCTAGTCCTGTTCGGATCATCTTCCTCTTTTCCATAAACGCGGCACGTTCTTCTTCGGCATAATACCCTGGGTGCCAAAACGCGTTCCAGCCGATATGGCGGGTCAGCGAGCCAATGTCAACCTTGATGACGCGCGTGGCCTGCACTCCAATCATACCGGTATCATACGACTGTTGGTTTCGGTAACTGATTACCCCCCACAGCGCCACCGACACCAGGATAGCCAACACCAAAACGGCTACAAAAAAACCTCTCATATGCTAGTGCTAGGGCTCTTACATTGCGTCCTTCGCGGAATCAAACAGAGACATCAACTGGTAAATCGCATTGGGATACGCGCGCGGCGTACGGGAGACAAACTCGTGATCCATCTTCCTGCCGTTCCTGCGAAACTTGTATTCCATGTCGCCCGTGCTGTCGAATAAATTGCGTAGTGTTCCGTAAGCGCCCAAAGTCTTGAATTGCTCGTTGTCAAATTCCTTTCCCAAGTTAGCCACACTGAACACGCCTACCACGGTATTCTGTCGCAACATACGCCGATGGTGCCTCGCCATCTTGCCCTTATGCCGGTTCTGTACGATCTCCTCCACCTTGGCCAATGAGGAACTCACGAACAGAATGCCGCGATGGTGGGCAAGGTATATGCCAAAAGGGATTTCGTCATTCCTCACCTCGACGAATCGGCCGTGGTCAGTGAGGTAGCCTTTAGTGACGCCGTATGCGGTAAAGCGATCGTAAAGGGCGCGGTCATCAGACGACAGCATGAGCAAAAAATCTGGTACCAGTTCCGTTTTGACCGAATCGACCTCAATAATATTGTAATCTTCGTCCCAGTCGTAATGCGTGAACGGTACATCCCGCTCCTCAAGCCCATTGAGTACGAACAAGCCGTCGCCCCGAAGCGCGCGTCCGACGGCCTCCTCGTCCAACAGCAAGCTGACCATTTCAGCGGCCAACCCGAGCTCCTCTTCGTAAGGTCCGGCCAACGCTTTATAACTATGGCTGAGCATCGCGGGCAGCTCTTCAACAATGGCCTGGGTGTTAGTCGCAAAACCATACATACCGATCATCTCGTTGCTATTGATATAACGAAAGAACTTCCGGTTAATTTTTCGGTCGTACATGCGCTCGATAGGCTGCAACCAGGAATCGGCAATATCCATCGTCGCGGTGATACGCAGATCTTTCTCAGCGTAAGCGTTGAGCTGCATCGCACCTGTATACATAAATCCGCCTCTTGACATCCTACTGAATATCTCGGGCCATACGAACCCGTACACTGCGTTAACGTCGGGTACCCACACTGAGATAATCGCATCGCTATCCAGTGCCTGCGCATACGGGGTTTTCGTTGGCGTGCTGCGCGGCAGCCCATCTGCTAATAGCTGATGGGAATACCCAGTCGTCCACACCACCAACACGCTGTCTTTGATGCGCTGGTCCTCCTGCGATAAATCCTCGTAGACATTATACCATTCCTCCTCTTCAACGACGACACCCATTTCGCTGTCTTCGCTCCAATTCCAATCGGAGGTGTCCGTTTCCAAACTCCAATCAGCGGTATCCGCGTTCCAACTCCAATCGGAGATATCCGCGTCCGACCGCCGCATGCCCGAATCGGGCAGCACCTCGATCGTGTCGACATACGCCTCATCCCAATAATCGTAGTCGCCATACGGGTTTTGCCCGGAATACTCACTGTCGTTATGGTCATTATAAAAATCATAGTAGCTACGATTCGCTATCCCGTATCGCGAGGCTACCTCCGGGTCGTCAAAATATCCCGGGGTCTGCTCGGGCGAAATCACCGTCAATACGGATTCGTCCCACGTATACACGGTCGTTTTACCGTATGCGTAATCGGGTATGTCGACCGCTTGCAAACGGCCCTCGCCAAGACTGGCGATTTCCTTGCCGTAAAAAAGCGCGGCCGCCAATTTTTCAGGGTTAGATAGGGGCCAAAGAAACACAGTGAAGCGTACGCTGTCGGTATGCAGTGCATACATGTAGGCCGCACGATCCAGTGCAATCCCGCATTCGGCAAGACTGGTCTGTCCGACACCCTCATCGTGCAATAAACGCACGAAGGCTTCCCCTAACAAAGACTGGTTAAAATCGTTTGCCTCGACGAGTTCGAAAAATCGAGGTGTATTAATTTTCACCACGCCTACAGCTTCAGTTGGAATGCGGTTTGACAAGTCTTGCCCCCACACGGGATTCGCAAGGAGAAAAAGTACACTAATAAGGAATGAAAATCGAGGTAACATCATATATCAACTTATTTATTTGAATGTAGAGAGCACGCACCGCCGACTTACATGTGCGTGAACGGGCCGGATGGCTAGTTTAGTTGGATGTGATTGGAAACATTGATCTTGCCCGTGATCAAGTCAACAATGCGCGTTTGCAACATAACGGAACGGCCTGAGGGCGCGATCTTTGCCGACGCATGGCTCACGTGCGAAATGGGGCGGTCGAACCGATAAACACTGGTATAGGAAGCTCCCTCAAACACCTTCCGGTCTTCGGGCTTCAAACCGGAAAACGCCTTTCCTGCCTGGGGGTCGTATTGGTATTCCCGAGAGAAAACGCCGGAATTCGTTAAGCGGTAGGACGACGTGTTTTTTGACTCGATTTTAAATTGCCGAAATATCATATCTGTCACGCCATTGAGTTTCGAAACGTCTGAAAAATCAAAACTCACCCGCACAATAAACCGATCGAAATCGATGCTGTGTGACACTTGGCTGATGCCGTCAACACGCCGCAACTCGCCTGCGATAGTCTTCAGTTCGCGCTGGATGTCTTCGCGCGACGGTACTTTGTGCCCCTGCACGCTGTCGAGCAACATCACTGATGCGAGCTTTTGCCGGCTTGCGCTAAAATTTGCCATCAGCACGGCCTTGCCGGAACCGTCGTCACGTACCGTGATATCTTCGACCAATTGGAAACAAGATGAAAAGAGCAGACAACCCAAGATTACAGCTATACAGCCCAAATACTGCCGCGTCGCGTTCATATTTTTTGCATTGTTTTTTCCAGCCCAAACATGACAAACGGACGGACCCAGCGAACCGCCTTCACCCCGATAAGACCATTGCAAAGATACAGCAAACTTGACCAGTTAATAAATCCCTATTGTTAGGTATTTATTGGCTTGGTCGGCTTGTCTTCCGGCGTGTCTACGACCAAATCATCCGCCTTAGGTTCCTCTACCTCGCGCATTTTCAAGTCATAAATTTTGACCGCAATGAGAAAATAAGAAAGTAATAAAGGCCCAAACACCAAGCCGAGCACTCCGAAGAGGGGGATACCGATAATGACACCCACAACCGTGATAATGGGGTGTATGTCGCCCAGCTTTTTCGCAATGACAAGGCGCAATATGTTGTCAATATTGATGACCACCACAAAACCGTATACCAAAAGGCCTATTCCGGCGACGTTGTCGCCTTGCGTAAGGGCGATAACCGCCGCAGGAACAAAAATCAACGGGGGACCCAGCAAGGGGATAAAGGCTAAAATCGCACAAATGACACCCCAAAACAACGGGTCGCTGTAGCCAAATATCCAAAACCCTAAGGATAGGCTTCCTCCTTGCACCAAGGCGATAAGCGTCTGTCCCACCACGTTCGAATACGTGATGTTACGCATCTCGTGCCCAAACTTGACCGCGTTGTCTACCTGAAACGGGGAGTAACGCAATAAACCGCGCTCGAAGCCTCGAAAATTGACAAACATGAAGTAAAGCAGGAAATACATCACCATGGTGTCCAGAAACAAGCCGGCAGCACCCGACACCAACGAGGTCAGCACCCCCCCTAGGTAAGTGGCACTGCTTTCCAACTGCTCTTGCAGGAAATCAGGCTTCCCTAGCGTGTCACCCGCAAATCGGTTAATCGATTCCACCACCGTCGTAATCCATTCAGGATTCTTCTGAATCTCTTTCGCCTTGTCAACCAACATTTTGCCTAGCCCAACAAAAGGCACAATTATGACATGAAACGAAAGGACAATAATCAACACTGCCACGAAAGAACGATTCCACTTTAGGCGCTCGACCAAGTAGATATTCATGGGCCTAAACAGGGTATACATGACCATCGTACCCAACAGGGCACCAAAAATATTACGGACGGCATAGAACAGCACGCCTGCTAGCAACAGGATGACAATGAGGATGATTACATTGCGCTGTTTGTCGGTAAATATGTTGCTTTTGGACATCGGTGAGATTAAGGGCCAATTATAGGGTTCAAAATCGTCAGAAGTTCGGCTGGCGCTTAGCCAAAAAGGCGTCTACACCTTCCCGAAATTCAGCTGTACCAAAACGCTTGCCAAACTCGTCAATCTCCACGCTGAAACCATCCTGTTGGGGATCGAGAGACGCGTTTACGGCCCTTATGGCCGCTCCCACGGCGCTGGGAGCGCGCGAGGCGATCCGTGCAATGATTGCCTTTGCCTTATCGAGCAAGAGGGCTGGCTCGGTGACGTGGTTGACCAGCCCATACGCCTCTGCTTGTGTAGCGGTCAATAATTCGCCGGTGAGGATAATCTCCAACGCGCGCCCGCGACCCACTAGCTGAGTGAGGCGCTGCGTGCCGCCGTAACCGGGGATGAGTCCTAACGACACTTCGGGCAGCCCAAGCTTGGCCGTTTGCGAAGCAACGCGAATATGGCAGGCCAACGCCAACTCAAGCCCGCCACCCAAGGCGAACCCGTTGATGGCCGCGACGACGGGCTTATTCGCCTGATGAATCAAGTCAAACACCATGGTTTGCCCGTCTTTCGCCAGGCGCCGCCCTTCGGAGGAGTCAAAATGTGCAAATTCCGAAATATCCGCCCCGGCCACGAACGCTTTTTCCCCGGCGCCGGTGATGATGATGCCACGAACGGCAGTATCGTCCAGCGCCGCGTGGATGGCGTGGCTAAGTTCACGCATGGTGTCGCCGTTAAGCGCATTCAGCTTGCTTTCCCGATTGATGGTGATTATGGCGGCGTGAGCCTCATACTGGATGGTTATCATTGAATAGGCCATGGTTATCTCGTTAGCTAGTGTGTCCCGAGCCCCCAAAGCGCCAGATATCAGAAGGTCAACCCGATACTGAATCGGAAACCGCCGCGCCTCGTGTCCGGATGATGAAGATAAGACAATCTGCGCACATATTCTACGCGAAGCACGCTAAAAATGTTCTCTAGCCCCACGCTGGCTTCCAAGTAAGGTTTGTGCTCCAGCGTGAATGTCGTCGGGTTCCCGTCGACATCGGTAGGGAACGAGAATAAGTTGGGGTTATTCTCGGGCCGATTGCCTGGGCGCAAGCCTCCGTATAGCGCTTTAACCGTGGCCACCTCGCGCAACTTGAGGCTGCGGATTCCAGGGATCTTATTGAGGAAAAAACCCAGGAAATGCTGGTTGACACTAAGCTTGACATATTGGTCGCTTACGAATTCCAAGTCATTCATGAACTGGTAGGAATCAGGGGCCAGTACATAGCTTTGGTTAGAATTGGGTATGTCGAGCAAGGGGAACGGCACGCCATCGCTGATGTAGCCTGCCCCAAAACTGAAGTCGGCATGGCCCAGTTGCGATAGAAAAATCCGCTTGAAGGCATCAAGACTAAACTTCTGGTATGCGTATTCGCCGCCGAGAAACCCCTTAATGGCATGTTGGTAGCCCAAGGTAAAAACGGGTTTCCCGTTGATGATGGGTGTACGCTCGAGATTGCGTTGTCGGTACTCTTCGCCTGGCGCCCAGCGCAAGCGGGTGCCTAGGATTGCCGTGCGCAAAAAAGGACGTTCGCTGTCCCCTGCATGGGAGACAAACCGCAGCTGAGCGGCTGCGGCTTGATGCAGCCGCGACAAGGTCGTGGTCAGCATGAGATGGTTGCCAAATTCGAAAACGTGGTCGACTGTCAGTTCGCGGTAATACGTCCATTTATCCTGGTTGCCACTCCGGAACGACTCAGCGAAGCTGCCACCATTATAAAAATCGCGAGACAATCCCGGCTCCCGCGCATCATCCTGATATGACACATGGATATAGTGGGCCGGATATTCGTTAATGCGACGCCCATTGAGGGTATGGGCCGCACCCACGTAGTATTTCCAACGCTTATCGCCGAAGCCATAGGCAGCATATCCTTGCATATAGAAACGCTCAGAAAGCGCTCGGCTGCTACGGCCGCCTACGCGCACCCTGCTCCCTTCGAGCTGGTTGTACGTATACGTGTATTCTACTGGGCCGATCTCAAACGGGCCAGCCTGCTTATAGCTGGTCATTAACAAATAGCCCAAATCCAACGCTCGCCGAAAGGACCTGTTGCGGTTTAGGCTGTCCAAGTTGGTGTACGTGCGTGCTTCGGCGGCCGAAAGCGGAACGGGGCGGCGATCCACCCAGTACCGCTCGGGGCGGTGCGGTGCTTCGTCTACCTGCTCCTGACCCTGACCGCTAAACACCTGATTGGGAATTGGCGTTTCCGTATCCAGATCGGTATAGAACACGGTGCGTTGGCCAAAGAGACCCCGCTTGCTATCATATAACCCAAAATTGTAGCGCGCATCCGACGACTGCAACACGTAAATGCCCGACCGATGACGGGTAAACCGCAGCATTATTTGGACATCGTTTACCCAGTTGATATTGGCGGAGCCGTCGATGCGAATGTCGGCATAACGAACCCCATAGTTGCCATCGGTGCTAATGTGCAGCTTGCCGGAGAACAGCGCGTCCTTTTCGTTGCGCGGAACGAAGCTGACCTCGATGAACTCGCCCACTGGGGTACGTACGGTGTCTGTGATGTAAAAGCGGTAAAAGAGCGGCGAAGTTTCAGCGAGGGGACCGAGGAACGGTCGGTTCAGGATAATCATGTTGCCTGCATAAATATCCACGTCGTTGTGCAGGTACTTGATATAGGTCTGGATGTTTTCGTTGTTGACATAACGCTTGTCAAGTTCGGTTTTCTTGGTAGCTACCGTCACGCGCTTGCTGCTTCGTGGCGCCCGCCGCTCGTATTGCCGCGCCATGTTTTCCTCAAGGAATAGGGGCAATAGGGGGCGTCCGGGCACGAGGGTACTGTCAATATTCTCGAAAGCGAAGCGATAGTTTTGAGTGAGCGGACTGTTGACGAGGGATTGGGGCACATCGCTTGCGGCCATCATGATCTTTTCGTAAACGTCGTACGTACGATAATCGAAACGTTCGAGGGTATTGACCGCCTTGTATTCGATTACCTTACGGATCAATGCCACGGCAGGGTTGTCCCGATTACGGTAGCGACCACCTCTTACCAGCACCTCGTCGATGACTTGGGCATCTTCCTCCAGCGTAACATTTACGGTTTGCGTAGAATCGGTCGATAGAACGCGATACGCGGGGTGATACCCCAACAATTGGAAACGAATTTGGGCGGGGAGCTTGTTGGCACGCAATTCGTAATGCCCCAGACTGTCCGTCGATGTAGCGTGACTCATCTTTTCGAAAGCTACGGTAACGCCTGGCAACCCATAGCCCGTAGCGCTGTCGGTAACCTTGCCGCGAACGACCCATTGGGCACTCAGACCCAAGGGCAGGATGAAACAGGCCATGTACAAACTGACGGTGCCGATAGTCTTAACCCAACACAAATTTCCCTTATGCAACTGCATCACTACCAATACCTTCTATTCGCAACATCATATATAAATCCATACCAAACTAACGAGCATTGCAAGATACAATTTGTCTGCAATAAACTGAAAACATGCTCCTATACAACCACTTTGGTGCCGACTTCGCTACACCCCCAACCCCCTGCGGCACCCTTTTCCAGGAATATCCGCCTTCCATCCCCACGAAAAACGCGCCATGCTTAACTTCCTGGCTCACTATCCTAAAATTCACGTACTTTTGCGCCATGAAAAACCCACCACTGAGCTTGCGCCGAGCCCGTATGGCTACGATGCTGATTTTTTTGGTGTGCGGAATCGGTCTGTCGAGCTGGGCGCCGATGGTTCCGTATGCTAAGGACCGTTTGGGGATTCACGATGGGCAACTCGGGATGCTGTTACTATTTCTAGGATTCGGCGCACTGATTATGATGCCGATTTCGGGGATCCTGATCAACCGTTTTGGCACCCGAATCATCACCGCCATCGGGGCAGGCATTATCGCGTTGAGCCTCCCTACGCTTATTATCGTGCACAGCATCCCCCTCATGGCAGTTGCGCTATTTTTCTTTGGCGCGGGCGTGGGAACGATAGACGTGGCCATGAACGCCCACGGCGTGCAAGTGCAGAATCTATATGGCCGCCCCATCATGTCCTCCCTTCACGGCTTATTCAGCGTGGGAGGCCTATTCGGGGCGTTAGGCCTCGGGGCATTGGTCAAGGCGGGACTAGAACCCCTTCATGCCGCATTGGGGATTTCGCTGTTACTTGTCATCATCGCTGCCAGCCAGTACCGCTACTTTTTGGATTATCACACCGAACGCGAAACCATCGCCAAGTTCTCAGAGGAAGCCCCCGTGACGTCGGGCCATCGCAACCGCATGCCGTGGCTTCGGGGCAGCGTACTGTTTCTTGGCTTCATGTGTTTTGCCGTGTTTCTGGCCGAAGGAGCAATCCTTGACTGGAGCGCCGTATTCCTGCGAGATACGAAGGGCGTTTCACAGGAGTTTTCTGGCGTGGGCTACGCAGCATTCTCCGTTGCCATGGCTACGATGCGCCTGCTGGGCGACGGCCTGGTCGAGCGCCTCAGCGGCAAGTCGGTGGTTCTAGGAGGCAGTATGCTGGCAACTGTGGGACTAGCGCTGTCGATATGGAGCCCTTCCGTTTACATGGTATTGCTTGGGTACGTACTACTGGGTTTGGGCGCTGCCAACATCGTCCCCATTTTCTTCAGCGCTGGCGGACGACTCCCGGGCCTGTCGCCCAACGTCAGTATCCCCGCCATCACCACCATTGGTTACCTGGGTCAGCTTGCCGGGCCGGCGCTATTAGGATTCATTGCCCACCAGTATTCCCTGGCCACCGCCTTTGGGTTTACCATGGTTTCGATGGCAGCCGTCGGACTTGTTTATTTCTTGTTCTCCTCGGTGATATTCAAACGCTAGGGCGTCGATAGCCCCCGACCCAATCCAGCTATTCATTCCGCAGGCTATCCCCGGAATGCACCTGGCTGGCTCAGTGCCGCACGGCGCCACTCTGAAACACCAAAAACTAAAAACAAACGAGCTGGTAAACTAAAAAAGGAGAACCCTGTGTCTGTTATCCGCTCGTTGTATGAAAGCGAACAGCAATTGACGTCGCGCAGGCGGAAATAGGGGTCGAACTCTCGCGATACGGCAATGAGAACGAGGCCACAACCCCATAAGGCCTGCAAATCCGCGCACCGCAGTAGTTATGTATGGATAACGGCCATTGCCCCAGGCAGGGTCCGTGAAGGATTAAAACCAGCCGTTGCGCTGTCCGCGGCTTCGGTTAGCGGGGAAGGTAGGCTTTCCTTTGGTATTGACCTCGGGTGACCCCACTAGCGTCATCGCACACCGGAAACCAACCATCGAGCTTGATTCGGTTTGCTGCATGTGACGCCGCGTAGCTGGGTTGAGCCAATAGGCACGGTCATTCCACGATCCTCCCTTATAGACGCGAGATTGGTTATTGACAAGGGTAGTTACACCGTATAATTCCTCAGGTGCACTATCGCCATAGCCACGTACGTCATGTTGGAAATCGGAACTCTGTTCCGCCGCGTCGCCGCGTTGCAGCTCTTCCCAGGTTTGCTTACGAGGTGCTTTGGCAGGCACGCGTATGGGGCGACCATACTGGTCTTTCGCCAAGATCCCGCGCTCGGGATCCTCATACTGTTTGTCAGTATAGACATTTCCTCGGAACGGGTTGAAATCGTCGAAGTCTTCGTAAGACAGTTGCCGGTAAACATCATTGACCCATTCGTTGACGTTGCCAGCCATGTTGTACAAGCCGTAGTCATTAGGGAGGTAAGCGGTCACGGGCACGGTAATATCGCCGGCATCATTGAGGTAGCCAGCCACCCCCATGTTATCGCCTGCAGAAAGCTTGAAGTTAGCCATAATCAGCCCCTGCGTACGTCGCTTGGACGATCTCACGCCGAGTCCATTCCAGGGATACACCTTGCCACTTTCTATATTGCCATACTCGGTATTCCCAACCAGCCCTAACGCCGCGTATTCCCATTCGGCTTCCGTAGGGAGGCGGTAAGCCTGCTTGAGCACGCCATCTTCCATGCGTACCGGACGGCGGGCGCCATCAGCCGCCCCTGGCGAATTATCCTCCGGCATGCGCTCGCCGTCAATGCCCTCGCCCCTATACTGCCCGTTCAAGTAGATATCGGTATTAAACGGTTCGTTGGGACGACCCTGCCCCTCGGCCATGCTTCGGTAATCGAGCAACGCGCCCCGCTCACGCAGGATGTGCTCATTAACCCGATCTGTTCGCCACACAGCATACGCCTGTGCCTGCTCCCATGTCACGCCCACCACGGGATAGTCCTGATAGGCGGGATGCCTCAAATACAAGTCTACGTAGGGCTCGTTATAGGAAAGCGGATTCCGCCAAACTAGGGTGTCCGGCAATGCATTATAGTATAGTTCGCGATCATCGGGGAACGTATGGTTTAACCATTGCAGGTATTCCAGCCAGTCGGCATTTGACACTTCCGTTTCGTCCATGTAGAACGACGCCACGGTCACGCGCCTTTTTAGGTTGTCGTGCGCATAGGTGATGTCTTCGGTCAAGCTGCCACCCATTACGAAGGTGCCGCCTTCAATCACCACCAGTCCGGGGCCGGGGCCTTCTTTAACTTTACGGTTAATCTGCAATCCACCATTGTATGGATCATTATAGGGCACGCCGGTTTTAGACGATACGCCGTCGCGGTTTTTGCAGGAACTTGCCAATATACCCACGGTCACCAATAAAAGCAGTGGGATACAACAGGTTTTCAATATCTTCATTACACGATGGTTATTCTATATACTGGCTTTGACATACTGGCTTTGACTGGTCAAAAATAGCAATTAATCGCCAAGAACCGGCCGGCGAAAATGTTAAATCCGACAGGCCGGCTAAATCCAGGCGCTGGCCATCTAATACGCACAAAGACTATACCATTTGAGATTGTAGCATCGAATGCCTATGTTTGGAACAGCGGGAAGGCGATGCTGACGCGTCACCGCCCCTAAATGAATGGGCACCCGTTTTTCGTTTTTTTTAATTACTCGTACATGAAGATAAAAGTAGGATTTGGATTTGATGTGCACCAGATCAAAGAGGGCCATCCGTTTATTCTGGGCGGCGCCCATCTCGACCACCCCGCAGGAGCATTCGGACACTCGGATGCAGACGTGCTTGCACATGCCATCTGTGATGCCCTATTGGGCGCCGCCAACCTCGAAGATATTGGCTACCATTTTCCCAACACGGACGAGCGATGGAAGGGTGCTAATAGCCTGGATCTTCTCCGGCGCTGCATCGAAATGCTGGCTGAGAAGGGCTGGACGCCCGGCAATATCGATGCAATGCTGTGTTTGGAAGCACCAAAAATCAAGCCCTACATTCCGGAAATGAAACGAAACATTGCCCGCGCCGCCGGGCTGGACGAAAGCGATGTATCTATCAAAGCAACGACCAATGAAACTATGGGCTTCATTGGTCGCAAAGAAGGTGTAGTGGCGTACGCCGTGTGCCTGATTGAGAAAAAATAGGAATTACACCGCGTCCTCCCAGTTAATTTCCAAGGTCTCCTTATAGGCAAACTTAATCAGGTGGCGGTCGATTACGCCTTTAATCTTCTCAGCACCCTCGGCATGATGCGCGTCAACCTCAAAAGTCAGGGATTCGTCATCGGCGTGCATCAAGCAGACTCCGACCGGAAATACAGCTTTGCCGGTATTTCCTGAATACGTGGCTTCGATCTTATGGACAAAGTGCCTGCAGAGCTTCCCTATATAACTAGCGCCTGCCTTGGTCGCTATGGTCATCGTTGTTTTCATCAGTGCCTAAATTACTGATTTTTCTACTGCTACGCAAATATCCGATCGCCAGCACCACACTGGTCGCGGTCAGTACGGAGCCTAACAAAAAGGGCGCTCCTGGAAAATAAATCATGCCTTCCATCCGAGTGAAGTGCGAGAATAATGCCGTCATCATGGGCGGCCCGATAATGGCAGTGAGGCTGATCACGCTGGTAAGCCCACCCTGGATCTGTCCCTGCTCGCTGGACGGTACCCGGTTTGAAATAATGCTTTGGATAGCCGGTCCGCCGATGCCTGCAAACACGTAGGGCACAGCCGCAACGAATAGAATCCACGGATCTACCGCAAACGCCATCAAAGGCAGGGCCGCCGTATACAGACTCAATCCAAGCAATACGCTACGCTCGGCCCCGATTTTAGGGATGATAATCCGCAGCAGACCGGCTTGCACTATAGCCGCCAGTAGTCCCATAAAACCAAGCGAAATCCCGACCATGCCCTCCGTCCAGCCGTAGCGTTCCATGGTGTAGTACGACCAAGTGCTCTGTACGGCGTGTGCCGCGATGTTGACCAAAGCGATACAGACCACTAGCGTGCCGATCTCAGGAAACTTCTGGATGTGACGAAATGAACCTACGGGATTGGCCTTTCGCCAACTAAACGGGCGTCTTTTTTCGGGCGGTAGCGATTCGGGGACGACAAAAAAACCATAAACACCGTTGATCAAGCTCAGCACCGCCGCCGCGAAGAACGGAACCCGGGGACCATAGTGGCCAAGCAGACCGCCAATAACCGGCCCGATGATAAAGCCAATTCCAAAGGCTGCACCCAACAACCCAAAATTCTGAGCTCGCCGATCAGGCGGACTAACATCGGCGATATACGCTGCGGCGACCGTGTGGCTAGCGCCTGTGATACCAGCCACCAAGCGCCCCGCGAACAGCCAAGCTACCGAGGGAGCCAAGCCCATGAGCGCATAATTGACACAAAAGCCAAGCAACGAAATCAACAGCACGGGCCGGCGCCCCAAACGATCGCTCAAATTCCCTAATACCGACGCGAAGAAAAACTGGGTGAAGGCATACGCGAACATCAGCCACCCGCCATACGTGGAAGCCTCGCTGAGTGTACCGCCCGTCAGCTCTTGAATCAACGTCGGCATCACCGGAATTATGATGCCCAATCCGATGACGTCGATGACGACCGTAACCACAATGAAAAACAGAGCCCCCCGGCTCGCGGTATTGCCCATAGTCCGTTTGAAGTTGCGCAAAGGTAATCAATTCGTTGCCGACCGATATCAAAAGTTTGCTTACATTTGGCCTAACAGGCTCTGACGCGTAGGACGCTACCCACAACAAATGAAAATATTTTACCTACTAACCGCTTCACTCTTCCTTTTGGGTTGTGTGAGCCGTAAGGCTACCCAGCAGGAAGTAACGGATATCGCTACCGTTACCCGCATCGTTCACACGCTGGCTGCTGACGCCATGGAAGGCCGCGCCTCCTTCACGCCCGGCATCGAACGGGCTGCAGCGTTTATCACGAGTGAATTCGAGCGCATCGGACTGGAACACTATGTTGACGATAGCTATAGGCAAACATTTCACGTCACCCGTATAACACCGGCGTACACTGAAGTGCTCTTGGACGGTGAAGCCGTAGAAAATGACCGGGTAATGGTCTCAAGCACCAATCCGGGGATCGCCTGGAACGACGATCCGGGCGTGGCCATGCTGGAAATTAAGACAGGCGAAGATTTTGCGGCTCGCTTTCGCGAAATTGCCACTGGAGGCCGCGATGCGTTAGTTCGCGTGGACACAAGCTTTGCCAGTTTGTTTGCTCGCTACAAGCGATTTACGGGAAACCCTCGCGTCCTTGGTCAAGCGCCTCCCTCGGCTGCCTCTATCGTGTTTGTACTTGGCGACGCAATGCCCCAGTCCTTCCGCGTTAACTTTACGAATACCATCGAGGAACTCCCCTTATCCAATCTCATCGGCATCTTGCCGGGGCGTTCCAAGAAAGAGGAGATAGTTATTTTCTCCGCCCATTACGACCACATTGGCATTCTACCGGCCGTAGGGCAAGACTCCATTGCCAACGGTGCCGATGACAATGCGTCTGGTGTGTCGGCCGTGATCAGCCTTGCGGATTATTTCAAGCGTCGTGGCGACAATGAGCGTACCTTGCTGTTCGTGGCCTTTACGGCGGAGGAGATAGGCCTCGTCGGCTCACGCTATTTTTCCGAACAAGCCGACCCAGATGCCATCGTAGCTATGGTCAATGTCGAAATGGTCGGCAAGGATTCTCGATTTGGTCCCAATGCCTTGTACGTAACGGGGTTTGATCAGTCTGATCTGGCTGAAATCATGCAACGCAATGTGTCGGGAACGGAGTTTGCGTTCCACCCTGACCCCTATCCTACCCAAAACCTCTTTTACCGCAGTGACAACGCCTCCCTGGCGGCGGTGGGGGTGCCCGCTCATACGTTTTCGACCGTTCAAATCGAGCGCGACCAAAACTACCACACCGTAAAGGATGAGGTAGAAACGCTGAACATACAAAATATTTTGTCGTCGATCGAGGGCATCGCCATCGGTATTGAGAGTATCGTCATGGGTAAAGACACGCCCCGACGCGTACCCAAGCTGGAGCAATAACCCGTTACCAAACCGTCTATTTAGAAAGACTTGTGTCCAGCTCGGACCCGTTTGTAATATCGATAACAACAAAAAACTGTACTTTTGTGCGTCTACCTGCTAGGCTGACGCTTGATTTAAGCTATGAACGAATCGCGGCTACCTCTAACGAACAGGTTTCTACGGGAATATCCCCGCTGGGTTGTCCTCCTGATTGATTTAGTGATTGTATGGACCACCTTCGTTTTCAGCTTTGTGCTGATTGCGCAATTTCGAACGGAATTAAGCCTCGAGGAAATGATGTCCCAATCCCTCCTCGCATTAACCGTCTACTTCCTTTCCTTTATCATTTTTCAACCCTTCCGAAGCATTATCCGCCGTACGGAACTGCGTGATTTGTTTGTGATCTCCAAGTGTATAACCGCCGCCTTTGCCGTGCTGTTCGTCTCCACTACCGTGGCGGGTATGTTGGCCGGCACTTCTGGGAATCAAAGTTTCCCGCCTTTCCTGCAGCATCTATTGGACACCTCCCAGATTCAACTGCTGCTGCATGCGATGATGGCGTGTGCCGCCATGCTCGCCGCTCGCTTTGTCTACAAAGCTTGGTACCACAGCCGGTATTGGACGACTAAAGGTAACCAAATATCCGTCGTGCTCTTTGGCGCGGGCGACATGGGCAATAGTGCCTTTAACCTGTTGCATGCCGGCAGCCGAAACCGTTACCGCGTCGTGGCCATCGTTGACGACAACCCAACCCGTATCGGCAAGCGAATTCAAGGCATCCCCGTACGTCCGCTCGACGAGTTGGACATGAATTTCCTCAAGCGGGTAGGTGGAGCACAGGAGCTGATCATTGCCATTGACAACCATGACCCCGAACGGCTGGAACGAATATCCGTACAAGCGGAACCGTTGCCACTCAAAATAAAAATCATCCCCAATTCGACCCGGATGCTCGAAGGATCCGTCGCTACGCGGCAAATCCGCACGCTCAAAATCAACGACCTCCTGGGCCGCAAAGCGATTGAACTGAACAACCCGGTGGTGTATGAAGCCATGCACGGCAAAGTCGTGCTGGTCACGGGGGGAGCGGGTTCCATCGGGTCCGAATTGGTGCGCCAGATTATTCGCACGGGATGCCAGCAACTGGTGGTACTCGACCAAGCCGAATCCCCTTTGTATGAAATACAGCAGGAGCTCCATCGCGAACACCTCGCTGACAAGGCGGTATTTGTCGTGGGCGACGTACGCGACTATGGGTTTACGGAGGCAATTTTTGAAGCGCACCGCCCACAGGTGGTGTTTCACGCAGCGGCGTATAAGCATGTGCCGCTGATGGAAGTGAACCCATACGAAGCCATTCTGACGAATGTCGTAGGATCATGTAACGTGGCTGATCTCGCACACAAATACGGTGTGGAAAAATTCGTGATGATTTCTACTGACAAAGCCGTAAATCCGACTAACGTGATGGGTGCCACCAAGCGGATAGCCGAAATCTATGTATCCGCGCTTAACAACGAATCCGAGACCGCATTCGTCGTCACCCGCTTTGGGAACGTCCTAGGCTCTAACGGGTCCGTCATACCGCTATTTGAGAAACAAATCAAAGCGGGTGGGCCAGTGACGCTGACCCACCCCGATATTACCCGCTACTTCATGACGATTCCGGAGGCTTGCCAACTGGTGCAAGAGGCTGGCGTCATGGGACGGGGCGGCGAGGTGTTTGTATTCGACATGGGAAAACCGGTCCGAATCATGGACCTTGCCCAGAAGATGATCCGGCTAAAGGGCCTATCTTATCCGGACGATATCGATATCAAAATCGTGGGCTTGCGCCCAGGCGAAAAGATCAGTGAAGAATTGCTGGCAAACGACGAAAACACGTTGCGGACCTACCACGATAAAATTCTCATCGCTAAAGTGAATACGCACGACCTCGACGAAAAAGCAGCCCAAATACGGGAGCTTTGCGCATTCGTTACAAAAGCGGAACCGTACGCCGACCGCGTCCGGCTTGTGGCCCTCGTCAAGGACATCGTACCGGAGTACGTATCTAATAATTCGGAGTTTGGGACATTGGACGCGCCACGGCAACAACACGGATAAGGGCCGTCCTATCCGAAGACCCTAGCGCGAATAGCAGCCTCGGCTTCGGCCACCACTTCCTCGACGGGGCGCCCCGAAGGTTCAATCGGGGACAGTACTTCCCAAGACATAGCGATAAATGTATTGAGGGGAAACGCTCCGTATCGGACCATCTTCCACGAGTTGTTAATGGCTATGGGAACTACAAGCGTATCGGGTACTTTCTTGAGGATGGTAGCGATTCCGCCCACGTTAAACGCCTTCATCTGCCCAGTACGACCCCGCGTTCCTTCCGGAAAGATAAATGCCGACCAGCGCTTGCTCTGCATATTATTGGCGAGCTTCAGGATTTCGGCTATGGATTGCTTCGAGTCCTTACGATCGATATTGGCCCCTCCCCCGTGCTTGAGGTTAAACGAGATGCTTGGGATGCCTTTCGCCAGCTCTATCTTAGAAATGAACTTACCGTGGTGCCTGCGTAGATTGTAAATTAGCGGCGGAATGTCGTACATACTTTGGTGGTTAGATACGAACAAGATCGGCCGACCCACAGGAAGGGCCTGCTTGTTGGTGAAACGCACGGAATTCCCCAACAGGTAATACGCCGAAATCAAGAGTGCATTGAGCAATTCTACGGAGCGCTTGTGGGCACCATACCCCCCCCAGCGGAGGCACATCCATTGAATGGGGTGAAACACGACCAATAACAACCCGAAATAGAGGTAGTGGATTGGCGACAGGATATACCCAAAAACCTTTCTCATGCAATCGGTAATTAACAATTGAATAGCGGCCAAAGATAAGATAAATGTCGCAGATGCGGTCGCACCCACAGTGGGTAGAAATGTACGTTAGGCTTTGCCCAACACAGTCAAAATATGTTGGCAGATATCCGACGCCACCTCCTCCTTGGATTTCAACGGGTAGGGATAAACACGTGCGTGTCGGTCGATTATGGTAACCTTATTGGTATCGCCGGCAAAGCCTGCCCCCGCATCATTTAGGGAATTGAGCACGATCAAATCAAGATTTTTCTTCTTCAGCTTCGCGATGGCGTTGGCCTCCTCGTTTTCGGTTTCCAACGCAAACCCCACTAGCAGTTGCTCAGGTTTCTTCCGGCTACCCAACTCGCGCAGGATATCCGTGGTCTTTTCCAACTCCAGCGTCAGGTTGTCGGAATCTTTCTTGATTTTCTGGTCGGCAACCGTTTTAGGCCTGTAATCTGCCACGGCAGCTCCCATTACGGTGATATCGGTTTCCTCGTAGACAGCCACGCAGGCGTCGAGCATCTCGCTGGCCGACCGTACGGCGACGGACTTCACCCCCACCGGTATCGGCAACGCTATCGGTCCATGGACTAGCGTCACGGCAGCCCCTAGTTTGGCAAGCTGCATCGCTACGGCTACCCCCATTTTTCCGGACGAGTGATTACCGATATAGCGTACAGGATCAATGGCTTCGTGTGTAGGTCCCGCCGTTACCAGCGCACGTTTACCGGCCAACGATTGGCCTTGGCCTTCAAAATAGGAAGTAATCAGCTCAACAATTTCCTCGGGTTCTGCCAACCGTCCATCGCCATGCAGACCACTTGCCAACTCGCCCGCTCCTGGGGGAATGACGATATGGCCATAGTCGATTAGCGTGTCTATATTTTTCTTGGTAGCCGGATGGGCCCACATATCGAGGTCCATGGCCGGCGCAATGAAAACGGGACTCCTTGCCGATAGGTAAATGGCGGTGAGTAGATTATCGCTCAGCCCTTGCGCAAACTTGCCGATGGTGTTGGCGCTCGCCGGAGCAACAAGAATGAGGTCTGCCTCAATAGCGAGATGCACGTGACTGTTCCACAATCCGGTTTTGCCGTCGAAATATTCGATTAAAACGGGCTTGCCCGATAGGGTTGAGAGCGTGAGCGGCGATATAAAGTGCGTGGCGTCAGGGGTCATCACCACTTGCACGTCCACGCCGGCCTTGATTAACAGACGAACCAAATATGCTGCCTTGTAGGCTGCGATACTGCCGCATACGCCCAGCAGCACTTTCTTACCGATGCTTGCCGTCGCTATCGCCATGGCCGCTCCCGACTATTCTTCCTCGTTAGCGGGGTTACGAAAGTAAACCTTGCCGCTCAAGAACTCGTCAATCGCCACCAGGGTTGGCTTAGGCATGCGCTCGTAGTGCTTTGAAATCTCGATTTGTTCCCGATTTTCAAACACCTCTTCGAGGTTGTCATTCGTCGTGGCGAACTCGGCGAGCTTCGCGTTCAATTCCTCCTTAACATCTATGGCGATCTGATTAGCGCGTTTGCTAATGATGACGATCGACTCATAGAGGTTATCCGTTTGGCGATCCAAATCGCGAAGGTCACGCGTTACGGTGGTGTTAGGAACTACAGCAGGTGTATTATTTGTTGATGTACTCATATTCATGTTGTTTTAAGGTTGCGCAACGGATGTCCCCGCTGATTCCGCAACCGGATTAGTCGAGTTTTGGTTTCGTTCGGCTACCGCCGCATTAATCTCTGCGATGCGCTTATTCGCTTGCGCAATGCCGTTCTCGGCCGCTTTTCGCAAGTCGTCCGCTTCTTTCATAAATCTGCTCTCTGGATATGAGGAGGCAAAACGGTTGTAAAACTCAATGGCTTCATTGAAGCGGTCTTCTTGGCGCTGCAAGGTACTGTTGGAAGCGTATAGGTATTGGGCTTTGATGCTCAAGAATTCCATTTCCTCGGCATACTTCGTGTCTGGAAATTCGATAAGCACGTTTTCAAAAGCGATTACCGCGGCCCGATAATCATCTTGCAAGCCCATATCCAAGTAATACTTGGCATTGGTAAAAGCCTTGGTTTCCAGCTTATCGCGCAGGTCGCGAATCAACTCCGCCGCCTGCTCGGCCCGTTCCGTTCCCGGATACAGGTTGATGAACAGCTGCAATGCTTCGATAGCGCGGTACGTATACTCCTGATCAAGCGTGGCGCGGGGCGACTCCAGGTAGTAGCAATAGGCTGCCATATACCGACATTCTTCCGTGCGCGCACTATTGGGATAGGTATCGGTGAACATCCGGAAATAATGCCGTGCCGACGGATAATCGCGGAGGTGATAGCTTGTGTATGCAGTATAGTAGTAGAGGTCTTCGGCTTCGGCCGCACCCCGATACTGCTTCATCAGGTCGTCAAATAAGATTAGCGCTTTGCTGTACTTGCCGTTGTTATAAAGCTTCATCGCCTCCTGGTATTTCAGGGCAATGTTGTTGCTCGTCCGAAGCTTCTCAAACTTGCTCTTGCACCCCCCAAACACCAATGCCACTACTATAACGACGGCAAATGCCACTATACGCCTATTTAAAAACATTTTGCAAAGATAAGTGAATTTAAGTTACTTGCCAATTAATATTTAGTGGCGCAAGATAGCATATACCCAGGCCTGAGGCAATGCCTAGATTGTGCTTTTAACATAGTTTAACATACCTAGGAGAGGCGCGGACTACAGCGATAACATTTTCGAAGATCTCGCCCAGAGTCCAATTATATTTTGTTTTTTTGCTCTGGCAACCAATCGATGAACGACCGTATGAAACCGCTTTTCGCGACCTTGCGCGTTTTTGCAACCCTGTGTTTATGGACACCTTTCGTAGCGCTGGCCCAACTGCTAGCTCCGGAGGAATTTCTGGGCTATACGCTAGGCGAGCGCTTCACGCCTTACCATCGCGTACACCAATACATGGAACACGTGGCCACCAACAGCGAGCAGGTGCAGCTAGTAACCTACGGCGAGTCCTACGAAGGCCGTCCCTTGGTAGCCTTGTTCGTCTCATCGGCGGCCAATATCAAAAAGCTGGAAGCCATTCGAATGTCTAATATGCAGCGTACCGGCCTCGAAGCCGGCACACCAACTGAAGCGATCCCCATCATTTGGATGAGCTATAATGTGCACGGCAACGAGGCCGTAGCGTCGGAAACAGCGATGAAAACGCTTTGGGCACTCATCGACCCACAGAACCGCGAGACAAAAGCATATCTGGAAAACACCGTCGTCGTAATCGACCCCTGCCTAAACCCCGACGGCCAGGAACGTTACGTCAATTGGTACAACCAAAAGGCGCATTTGCGCCTGCAGCCGGATCCCCAATCCGTCGAACACATCGAACCTTGGCCGGGGGGACGTCCAAACCATTACCTGTATGACCTGAACCGCGACTGGGCCTGGCAGGTGCAGCAGGAGTCGCGTCAGCGGGCGGCGCTCTACAATCGGTGGATGCCGCAGGTCCACGTGGACTTTCATGAGCAGGGCATCAATGCGCCCTACTTCTTCGCGCCGGCCGCCGAACCGGTGCACGAGTTTGTATCGCCTTTCCAACGCGAGTTCCAGGAAATCGTTGGGCGCAATAACGCAAAGTATTTTGATGCCAACGCATGGATGTATTTTACACGCGAGGTCTTTGACCTATTCTACCCGAGCTACGGCGATACGTGGCCGACTTTCAATGGAGCCATCGGGATGACCTATGAACAAGCGGGATCGGGTCGCGCTGGTTTAGGAATTGAGACCGCACTAGGCGACACGCTCACCTTGACCGAGCGCATCCTGCACCACCACACGGCCGGCTTGGCAACTATCGAGATGGTCGCCCAACACGGACAGCTGCTGATTAGCGAATTCACAGCCTATTTCGCCAACAACAGCAATAACCCGCCCGGCCGCTACCGGACGTATGTGATCAAGCCCGGAAATACGCCCGATCGCGTGTTGCGTTTGAAACAACTACTCGACCGCAACGGCATTCACTACGGACGGGCCAAGCGCAGTGGCAATCTGACAGGATTAGACTACACCACGGGCTCCTCTGCCTCGTTTGCCGTAAACGAGGATGACTTAGTCGTCAGTGCTTACCAACCCAAAGCCGTGCTGGTGCAAACCCTGTTTGAACCCAACCCTACACTGTCGGACACGATGACCTATGATATCACCAGTTGGGCACTTCCTTATGCGTATGGCCTACAAACGTATGCGACGGAGAGCCGCCTGGCCGTGGATACGAGCCGCATAAGTAATCCTGTTCCTAATAACACTGTGGACGGGATCCCGCTCGCATTTTTCGCACCGTGGAATTCCGTAACGCATGCGCGCTACCTCTCTTCCCTACTTAACGCTGGCATACGGGTGCGCATAGCGGAGAAGGCCTTTTCACACGCCGGGAGAGAGTACGCAGCAGGCACCCTTATCGTGGCACGGAGCGGCAATGAGCGAAAAACCGACTTTCAGAAAACCGTGGTCGCACTGGCGAATGCCCATGGCGTGACGTTACATGCCGCCTCAACGGGCTACATGGACTCCGGCAAGGACTTCGGATCTTCGGCAGTTAGGGCGATCATCCCGCCCAAGATAGCCGTGCTATCGGGCCAAAGCGTGTCGTCCCTGAGCCTCGGCGAAGTCTGGCATCACTTGGAGCAAGAGTTGGATTATCCACTTTCGATAATTGACGTCGCTTGGTTTGGTAGCGTCGACCTCTCGAAATATAATGTCCTTATCCTCCCGTCGGGCTCATATAGTAGCATCGGCACGGCAGGTTTTGAAAAGCTGGAGGCGTGGATCAGCAACGGTGGCAAACTCATTGCGGTCGAATCGGCCGTCGATTTCCTCAGTACCAAGGACGGTTATGGCCTTTCGTCCTACCTAACGGACGAGGAGAAGAAGGCTGCTGAAAAACGTATTGCGGGACAGGCCGAACTGGAGCGACTGGCGCCCTACGAAGACCGCGGACGGCAGCGCATTGCGAACAGAGTGGCGGGCGCCGTATTCCAGGTTCGGCTGGATCACACCCACCCCTTGGGCTACGGCACCGCCGGCACCTATTTCACACTAAAAAATGGCGCCCGGCGATATGGCTACCTTAAGAACGGAATCAATGTGGGGGTTATTCCCAGCTTGCCCCATCACCGCGCTGGCTTTGTTGGTGCTAATGCTAAGCCCGCCCTGGCCGAGTCACTGGTTTTCGGTGTACAGCCAAAAGGACGGGGCCAAGTGGTTTACTTGGTAGACAACCCGCTATTTCGGGGTTTTTGGGAACACGGTAAACTGATTATGGACAACGCGATCTTTATGGTAGGGCAATAACGCCCTGCGCAACGGCTGCCAACCCCTCGCATACGGGTGCTCGGGGTTTGAAATAAAATAAAAATCGTATCTTTACATTTTGTAAATTACACTGTTATGAGTTTACTGAATCGTGTGGAAGAGGCCTTGGACACCATTCGACCTTACTTAGAGGCGGATGGCGGGAATGTCAGTGTGACTGAGATAACGGCGGACAATGTCGTTAGATTAAAACTACTTGGGTCGTGCGCATCATGTGCGATGAGCATCATGACGTTTAAAGCAGGCCTTGAACAAGCCATTAAAAAGGCCGTTCCCGAGATTACCGCCATCGAAGCCATCAACCTGACCAATATGGATGACCCCAATGCTACCCTGCCTGCCGCACAAATACGCTAGCCACGAGCGGGGCGTCTATCGTTTTAACATTATTTAACTGGCGAATCCCTCCAAGATGAGTAGTTTTGTAGGAGACATATGAGGACAGGTAACTACGTATTTTTATTTTTTGCTCTTTTCCTATCGCTAACGGGGGTAGAAAGGTCACATGCGCAGGAGAAAAAGCTCGTGCAATTTAGTGGCATTATCTATAACATTGACTCAAATGTGGTCGTCCCCTACGTAACCGTCAAAAACCTTTCGCACAACGCCCGAACATTCAACGCCAACCACCAAGGTTACTTCTCGTTTGTCGCACACGAAGGCGACACCATCAGCTTCACTTCTGTGGGTTACCTTCCCCAGCAATTGGTCATTCCAAAAGTGGATGACGACCGTTATACGGCGCGCGTACACATGAAGGCGGTCATTACCGAAATTCCCATGGTGACCCCATATCCATGGGCAAGTATTGACGAGTTTAACATCGCCTTCATGGCTTTGGAAATTGCTGACGACGAATACGAACTGGCCAAGAAAAACACCACTGCTGAGTCCTTGGCGATTATGGCTAGAAATACGCCACGCAGCGCTGCGGAAATACAGAGCTACGACGCCATGCAAAACCACATCGACCTGTCCAACAAGGCCGTCAATCAACGTGGTGCCAATCCATTACTGAGCCCCATGGCCTGGGGAGCCTTCATTAAACAGATTACCGAAGGCAATAAAAGCCGGGCGAATCGCCCCAACTATTAACACGACCCTTCACGGAGGCCATACCCTTCAATCCGTCGGAACCGTCTACTACAGGCTTGACGATTTAGCGCGGCAGGTGGCAATCAAGTTGCCCACCGCACAGGCCGTACGTTCCAAATTGGCTTCGGTATTGGCAAAAGCTTCCGTAAGTGGTGCAGGCGCATTGCCGATGGCGAGCAAGATGTCAAAAGCCTCCTGCATCGACTCCTCGGGACGCAACGGCAACTTGCCGGCCAAACCGATTACGGGGATACCCCGTTCACGCGCACGACGGGCAACGCCCATGGGTCCCTTACCCTCCAATGTCTGGCTATCCAAACTACCTTCACCAGTGACCAGCCAATCGGCTTTGTCTAGCAACGCATCAAACCCTGTCATATCGAGAAAAAAATCGATTCCCGCTACAAGCGTTGCGTTCGCCAACGCATACAATCCCGCCGCGGCACCCCCGGCCGTGCCACTGTACGGCGACTCAGCCATCGAGCGGCCAGTAGCCGCGCGGGCGAGCCCGTCTAGCTTTCGTAAAAATTCTTCCAGCCTGCCTACTTGATCCTGGGTAGCTCCTTTCTGTGGCCCAAAAACCGCTGCGGCCCCCTTCGTTCCCAACAGAGGGTTATCGACGTCACATAATACGGTAATCCGACACGACGCAAGGCGAGGATCCAGGTTGCCCAGATCGATGCGATGCAAGTTTGCCAGCGCCGCAGGATAACCAGGAAGCTCATTGTCCGAAGCGTCGTAAAAACGCGCACCTAGCGCCTGCAAGATGCCACAACCTCCGTCGACGGTAGCCGAGCCCCCCATGCCGATAACGACATGATCGACGCCGTCAGCCAGGGCATGGCGAATGAGCTGCCCCGTGCCATAGGAAGAGGTGCGCATCGGGTTCAACGCATCCGTGGCCAATAACCTACTGCCCGATGCGTTAGCCATCTCGATAACGGCGGTACGCCCGCCGTGCACTAGGCTGTAACCCGCAGCAATAGCCCGTCCTAACGGATTCTGCACGGTGTGCTCGACATAGCTACCCCCTAAAGCTTGGTGGAGGAGCCGACAGGTGCCGTCACCCCCATCTCCAATCGGGAAACAAGTCGTTTTGCACGGCAGTCGGCTCTGCGCAAAGCCGCGCGCTATCGCGCTCGCAGCCTTCGCTGCGTCTAAACTGTGCTTAAAGGCATTGGGTGCGATAAGAATATGTGTGTCGTTACTGTTCATGTTGGCAATACTTGTCCCTACCCGCGTTATAATTTCGTGAAGGCATCCAAAAATAGGAATCATTCGGTTACAAACCGACACTGGCGCCGTACACTACGTCCCGGTAGCACGGCCCCAACAAAAGCGGTGCCGACAGCTATGCAGCAATATGCTGCTTGCAATCGGCACCGATTCTTTATGCGATACGCCCCAGCGCTCGCGATCTTTAAAAGCCCCCTAACCTTCTGGGCTGACGTATAGCAGGCCATACGCCCGGTTTGCCATCACGGCCTGCCGGCAGCACCCGCCGCTCGCGATTCACGAGTGCAGGCTCTTCGCTAGCCATGTACGCCATGGTCGCCGTGAGGATGACGTTATATTTTAAGTCGTCAAACACAATCTTATCATACGTGTCGAGGTTGGTGTGCCAGGTAATGGTGTAGTACCCCCATGAGAGTGCGCTGAGCATAAAGGCAGGAATACCAGCGGCCACAAATGACGCGTGGTCCGAACCACCGCCTCCAGGGGACCCCGGAAACGTTGTTTCGATATGCTGGCGTACCTCAAGCGGTGCGGCACCCACCCAGCGGCCGATAAAATCATAGGCATGGAGAAAGCCCGATCCATTGATTTGCGACACGCGGCCCGTACCATTGTCCAAGTTGAATACCGCTTGGGTGTTCTCGACGATGTTCGGGTTATCGAGCACGAAAGCGCGCGAACCGTTGAGCCCTTGCTCCTCGCTGCCCCACAGACCTACGAGGATGGTCCGTTTGGGGTTGGGATAAAGCTTCTTCAGTACGCGAGCCACCTCCATCATGGCGATAGTTCCCGTGCCGTTATCCGTTGCACCTGATCCGCCTTCCCATGAATCGAGGTGGGCAGACAGGATAACGTATTCATCCGGAAACTCCGTGCCCTTGATTTCGGCGAGGGTGTTGAAGATAGGCACTTGACCAAGCTCTTTAGACTCGGTACGCACCCGAATACGCGGCTTTTGGCCGCTCTCGGCTAGCCGGAATAGCACGCCATAGTCTTCTAGCGATAAGTCTACTGTTGGAACTTTTTTAGTCCTGGCGCCGAAGATTTTGTTTGAACCGAATTCGTTTGACCAATAAGACATAACGATACCTGCAGCGCCGGCATCCTCTAACACCCCAGGTAGTGAGTTGGCATTGGTACCTGTCCGGATAATGCGCTCATTCCATGCTTTGCTCAGCGAATCGCGCTGTTGGTTTATTTTTTCTATAGACTCAGGGCGTCCATATTCCTGCCAATTAGCCACTGTCCGCCCCGTGGGCTGCAACATGTTAATCAGAACGTATTTACCCTTGACATTCGGTAGCCATGCTTTGAACGCAATGGAATCCGCTACATCAGCCAACACGATGACTTCGCCTTCCACCGCTTGGCCATTGGTAGTCGGGCTCCATGCGAGCTGGGTGCCGTAAAGTGTCTTGACGCGGGGGTACACCATATCGATATGCGAGATCCCGCGTTCCCACCCACGCCATTCGCCAAATTGTTCGTTACGAGCCGGGATGCCCCAGTCTTCGAAGGTCTTGACTGCCCAATCATGGGCATGGTCCATTTGAGGCGTCCCTACCAAGCGTGGGCCTACAATATCGAGCAACTCGTGCGCAAGCCGTTCTAGCTGGGAGTTTTCGTTGACTTCTTGCACGATGGCCTCCACGACTGGGTCAAGTGGCGGAGGCGTGCCTTGTGCGGGTTGCGCTACTGCCGATAAAGTCGCAAAAGCGATCGTAGAGATGAGCACGGCGGCCGTTTTAGCCATACGGCCGAGGACGTGGGTCAGAGTCTGTTTCATAATGCGAATTAAAATGTGGTGATACTGATTTGGTCTTGTAACGATGATCAAGCGATTAGTCTGACCGTATTAGGCCATACGTGCAACTAAATTCAGGTTTATTTTTAGCTTTTTGCCTATTATTTCAAAAAAATTACGCGAAAGGACATTCCATAACGTCACCGCTTCCTTCAGGACCCGCCTGCGACAGTTATCCCCGATTAAAAGGTTACTTTTGCGCGACAGTTGACAATTTTTTTGTCGTATATTATCAGCTATGACTAAAGCAGTGTTTTTTGATGTCGACGGGACCCTGCTAAGCTTCCGGACGCATCAAGTTCCTTCCTCTACCGAAAAAGCAATCTCCATCCTTAGAAAAAAAGGAATCAAAATATTCGTATCAACCGGCCGTTCGATCAATAGCCTGGAATCGATCAAGCACATTGGCTTTGACGGATACATCACCTTCAACGGCGGTTACTGCGTAGACGCTAACGGCCAAACCCTCTACCGAAAAAGCATGCACGAACGCGATATCGCAGCCTTGCTTGCCCACGCTGAACAAAATCCGGATTTCTGCTTCTCGTTCATGTCCGAACGCAAGGTAACGATCAACCGCGTGACGCCCCCGGTGGCCAGCATGTACCGCATGCTTAACTTGGCTACGCCTCCGCTGGGCGACTACCGCAATATGGAGCTCGACTCCGTCTTGCAAGCGAACGTATTTATCCCGCCAGAGGAAGAGCCGGCATTTATGCGCAACGTAATGCCGAACTCAGTCGCCACGCGCTGGACACCCCTCTTTGCCGATGTAAACCCACAGGGGCAAAGTAAGAAGGTGGGGATAGACGTCTTTTGCGAACGGCTAGGCATCGACCCCGCCACCACCATCGCCTTTGGTGACGGCGGCAATGACGTCACCATGTTGCAGCACTGCGGGGTAGGAGTAGCCATGGGAAATGCGGTCGACAGTCTGAAGGCGGTGGCCGATTACGTCACCGACGAAGTAGACCAGGACGGCGTGTACAAGGCCTTGCAACATCTGGGCGTCATCGACTAAAAACTCCTGTCGCCGCGTTGGCGAGCCAGTCCACACCTGCACTAGTTCATTTCCTGCGTTCGTATTTTTGCCGGATAATGCCGTACTTTAAAGTGATGAACCGAATGATCCTTGCGTGCTTGGCGTTTTTTTTCACTGTGCAAGCCGCCTTCGCCCAGCAGTTTCGGCTTACCGGATCCGTTCGCGATTCGGACGGCGAACCTATTCCATTCGCCACGGTGTACTTACAGCACACGAATATTGGCACGGCGGCCAACAGCGAGGGGACCTTTTTATTGCGCGTACCGGCGGGCAACCACCGACTGCTCGTGCGGGCGGTGGGCTATCAGCAGACCGTCCAACCGATAGAGATCTACCAAGACCAACATGTGGACGCCGTGCTTAGTCCGGCGACCTTTCAGTTGGAGGAGGTCGTGGTCGGCAATGCCGAGGACCCCGCGTACCGCATCATCCGCCTAGCCATGCAGCACCGGCGAACTTACCTGGAAGAGGCGACTCCGTATTCTGCCAAGGTATACATCAAAGGAGTACAGCGACTCCTGCAGGCTCCCACGTCGTTTCTCGGCGTTGACGTGGATAGGATCGGTCGGGAAATCGGACTCGATTCCAATCGCACGGGCATTGTTTACTTGTCTGAATCCGAATCCCAGATCACGGTAGACCCGCCCGATGGATTTCGGGAAGAAATGCTCAGCTCCAAGATATCCGGAAATAACCGGGCATTCAGCTTTAACCGTGCTTCAGACCTCCAGCTAAACTTTTACGAAAACACGCAAGTCATCATCGAAGGGCTCAGCCCACGCCCCTTCGTTTCGCCGATTGCCGACAATGCCATGGCCTACTATCGGTACAGATACGTGGGACGGATGGATGCGGATAGCCTGTCGATCCATAAAATTGAAGTAATTCCACGTCGCAAAGGCGAACCAGTATACGCGGGCGACCTGTATATCATTGAGGGAAGTTGGCGGATTTACAGCACGGACTTCATGCTCACCAAAGATGCGAGCATCAACTTATTGGACACCCTGGTCATCAAGCAGGAGTTCGTGCCGATATCCGAGTCGCAATGGCGCCCTGCACAGGCAAACTTCGATTTCGTTGGCGGCTTGTTAGGCTTTCGTATTGACGGATATTTCGTGGCCGTATTTAGCGACTATACATTGCGCGACGCACCCAGTCCGAGAGGCTTCCGCGAGGTGTTGCGCATTGAGGAGGGCGTAAACAAAAAGGACAGCGCGTACTGGAGTGCCCATCGTCCGCTAGCGCTCAGCGAGGAGGAGGCGCTTGACTACGTGCGCAAGGACAGTATTCGACGAAGGAGGGAATCCAAATCCTACCTCGACTCACTGGACCGCGAAATGAATCGTTTTAAACCGGCAAACTTTCTGTTGGCGGGTCACCAGCACGGCAACCGATACCGACGCACGACCCTAGCCTTTGATGGGCTGGCCAACAGCCTGCTGTACAACACCGTAGAAGGACTGGCGCTCAACTACAATGTCCGCTACAGCAAACAAATAGACACGCTCCGCCGCCAGATATTGACCGTCATGGGCAACGTGCGCTACGGGTTCGCGAATAAGCGCCTCAACGGTTACGGAGGTGTCACCATCCCCATAAACTGGGGTCAGGTTTCGGTTTCCGGCGGAAGCCAGATAGGCGACCTCAACCCCCGGGGATCACTGCCAGTTGCCTTTAACACCATCAACACCTGGCTGTTTGGACGCAACTACCAAAAGCTTCACGAGCGCCGATTTGCCCGAGTGGATGGGCAGTTCACGTTACCGGCGAATGTCCAGTTGGAGGCGGGTATCCATTGGGAAGATCGCCAATGGTTGCCGAATAGCACGGACTACGTACTTTTTAGCCGCTACCGACCACGCATCACGTCCAATAACCCGTTTTCGCCAGATGTGGACACACCCCTCATGGAAAGACACCAAGCCCTATGGCTTTCCCTGGCGCTTGCCTACGATTTTGGGACCACCTACGAAACCTATCCCCATCGGCGGGTGTACCTGCCGTCGGTATACCCCACACTCCGACTGATATACACCAAGGGCATACCCCAGGTACTAGGCTCTGACGTGGACTATGATTTGCTCCGTGCAGAACTGGGGAAGGACAATATCCGGCTGGGCCTCTACGGCAATATCTCGTTTCTGCTTTCGGCTGGCGCGTTCCTTAATGAAAACACGCTTTATTATCCAGACCTCCACCATTTTGAGGGAACACAATCACTCATCACGGATCAACGCATCAGCTCATTTCTACTATTGGACTATTACCTGCACAGCACCGCCGGACGTTTCGCGGAAGGCCACGCCGAATACAACATGGCAACGATGCTGACGAGCAAGGTACCCTTATTGCGACGATTACGCCTACAAGAGATCCTCGGATTCCATTACCTCAATACCCCCGCCATAGGCCACTACGGGGAAGTGCACGGCGGACTACAGTGGAACAACGTCCGGGTAATGTATGCGCAATCCGTGGGAACAAAAGACGTCGCCGACAAGCCTCATGCCATTCGCATCGGCCTACGGCTACCCATCAATTAGCAGCCTGTACCCGCAGTGGAAAACTTTGCGTATATAAACGCCTTTGCGTAAACTTGTGCCATTCGGGCTTTTCTATGAGGTATATCCGACTCTTGCTATTCCCCTTCTCGTTGCTATATGGGCTGATAATTGCCATTCGCCACGCCCTGTACGACCACGATTGGCTTAAACGGACGGCGGTGGGCATCCCCACCATCGTTGTTGGCAACTTGGCCATTGGTGGCACGGGAAAAAGCCCCATGGTCGAGTATTTAATTCGAATGTTCAGCAGTAAGTATCGCATCGCGGTACTCAGTAGGGGCTATGGCCGACAAACGAACGGCTATCGCGAAGTGGAAGTAGGCGACGATGCCACGCAGGTAGGCGATGAGCCGTTGCAGTTCAAACGTAAATTTCCGGATATCACGGTATCTGTCTGCGAAAATCGCTTAAAGGGGATCCGCGAACTCCAAGGGAACCACGATCTGGTTTTGCTGGACGACGCGTTCCAGCACCGCGCGCTCGTTCCGGGATTCGCGATCCTGCTCTTCGATTACACCGCTACCTTGCGCGGGCCGCACGTACTGCTCCCGGCCGGAAATTACCGGGATTTGCTCCGTCGCCGACGGCATGCCGACATCTTGGTCGTGACCAAAACACCGAACGAAGCCCCTGTAGACCAAAAAAGTAAGATCGCCCATAAGCTGTCCGTTGATTCGATACCGCTGATTTACTCCTCTATCCAATACGATCATATCCTACCCCTAGACTCCGCCGGCGAGTTGTTGCAGCCCGATGGGGAAACGAAGGTGTTACTCGTTACCGGCATTGCTAACCCAACTCCGTTCGTCAATCATGCCACGCAACATTACCACCCTGCCGGTCATCTTGCATTTCCTGACCACTACGCCTTTACGGCGGCGGACGCCCAACGCATCGTGTCGCGCTTCGAATCCGTCAGCGGATCAAACAAAATCGTGTTGACGACGGAAAAAGACGCCATGCGCCTGAGGGTCTTTGCAAACCTCTTTCGCACGCAGGGCATTCCGGTATTTTACCTCCCTATCCGCGCAAGCTTTGGGCCCACGGACGCACAGCTGCTGCGCGCCAAGCTTGAACGCTACTTGCAAAACGCACAAGGTCTTTCTACGCAATCCCCGTAGATCCTTCATTGTGGCGGCTCCGCAGGCTTGAGGGCCTCACGTAGAGTTTCATCGGCAACATAACGCGTTCGAAGTCCTCGTGCGGAATACCGCGTTGCTGTTGTCTGAGCAAGTGCACGAGCTTATGGGTCGCCGTCTTGCCAATCTCAAAAGCGGGCTGACGGATGGTAGTCAACGGGGTTGCCAGCACCTCCGCCATGTCGGTGTTGCTAAAGGCCGCAATAGCGATGTCCTGTGGCACGCGCAGGCCGAGTTCCCGAAATGTAATCAGCGCTTGCATGGATATTTGGTCGGTAGCCGTCAAAATCGCGGTAGGCGGTTGGGGAAATTCCATAAGGCGACGGATAGCGTCCGTGACTTCCCCCGCGATCGATGCGGGGCTCGAACAATCGCACGACATGCAGTAGTCGTCGGACAACGAAATTCGCCGTTCTTTGAGCGCCTGCCGGTAACCCGCCAGCCGCTCGGAGGCAATGCTTAACGAGGAGTCTACATTGAGAAACGCGATATGGATGTGCCCGTTGGCAATGAGATGCTTCGTGGCTTGGTAGGCTCCGCCGAAATTGTCCGCCCCCACCTGCTCGGTATCGATTTGGTCGCTCAGCCGATCGAACAACACCACGGGAACGCCCGAACGCTGCAATTCCTTCAGCCGCTTAAAATCTTCGGTCTGTATGGAAGGCGAAATCAAGATGCCTTCGACGCCCCGGGCCTCCAATTGGGCGATACAGGCCGTTTCCTTAGCCTGGGATTCCTTACTTTGCATAATGATCAAGTCATAGCCCGCTTCGGTGCACGCTTGGTCGATGCCATCCAGCATTTGGGACACAAAGCTGTTGTCAATGGAGCAAATAATCACGCCGATGGAGCCACTCTTTCCCATTTTAAGGCTCTTGGCCATCCGATTAGGCGAGTAGTTATGAGCGGCTGCAAATTCCCGCACACGCTGTTTGGTTTCTTCCCCGATCTCATAGCTGTCGTGTAAAGCCTTGGATACGGTCGAAACCGAAAGGTTAAGCGCATGCGCGATATCCCGCAATGTTAAGTTTGCCATATCTTTCGGAAAACAACTTGGTTATCTACCAAAGATATGCAATACTAACCACACAACCTCACGGCACCTTAAGATCCCGCATTGTTTGCTACCCGAACAGGGCGACTGCTTTTTCTTTGCAATTCCCTCGTAGTTTCGCTAAGTTTGAACATGCTCAAAAAAGACAGGTACCGCGCTTTTGTCGATTATTTTTCCACGCACAATCCCGATGCCCAGACCGAACTGAACTACAGTACGCCGTTTGAACTACTGGTCGCCGTCATCCTATCGGCACAGTGTACCGACAAACGCATCAACCAAGTGACGCCCGCGCTTTTCGCCCGCTTCCCAGACCCCGAAAGCCTCGCCGTGGCGTCCGTGGAAGAGGTGTTTTCGTACATCCGTAGCGTGAGCTATCCCAACAACAAAGCCAAGCACCTCGTGGGCATGGCCAACAAACTCCTGGAAGAATTTGGAGGCGTCGTGCCGGAAAAGGTCGAGGACCTGCAAAAATTACCCGGGGTGGGTAGAAAAACGGCGAACGTTATCGCGTCCGTCGTCTACAATGCGCCGGCTATGGCGGTAGATACGCACGTATTCCGCGTGGCGAACCGCATCGGACTCACGCATAACGCCACGACACCGTTGGCCGTCGAAAAGCAACTGGTGAAATATTTGCCGAAGGAAACGCTTTCCATTGCGCATCATTGGCTCATTTTGCACGGGCGTTATATCTGCTTGGCGCGTACGCCGAAATGTGAACGCTGCCCCATCACCTGGATGTGCAAATATTACGACAAGCACTGTTCTCTTGCGAAACCAAAAAAACAAAAGAATATTAGCACGAAGTAAAAAATATTATTACTTTTGAATCATAATTACTAAAAATATGAGCAATCAAGAGAAACTGAAAGCGTTGCAGTTGACGCTTGATAAATTGGAGAAATCCTACGGCAAGGGCGCGGTTATGAAACTGGGCGATACAGCGGTAGAGCCCATCGATGCTATTTCCACCGGATCAATCGGCTTAGACATAGCCTTGGGTATCGGCGGCGTGCCCAAGGGACGCGTCGTAGAAATATACGGCCCCGAATCGTCGGGAAAGACCACCTTAGCTACGCACATCATCGCGGAAGCACAGAAAAACGGTGGGATCGCGGCGTTCGTCGACGCCGAACACGCTTTCGATAAGTACTATGCCAAGAAGTTAGGCGTGGACATCGAGAACCTGCTCATCTCCCAGCCGGACAACGGTGAACAGGCGCTCGAAATCGCCGACAACCTCATCCGCTCCGGAGCCATCGACGTTATCGTCATCGACTCGGTAGCGGCGCTCGTGCCCAAGGGTGAAATCGAAGGGGAAATGGGCGACTCCAAAATGGGCTTGCAAGCGCGATTAATGTCTCAAGCACTGCGCAAGTTGACCGGCACCATCAGCAAAACCAACTGCTGCTGCATCTTCATCAACCAGCTTCGCGAAAAAATCGGCGTCATGTTTGGCAACCCCGAGACCACCACTGGCGGAAACGCCCTTAAATTTTACGCTTCCGTGCGCTTGGACATCCGTCGTATGGCCCAAATAAAGGATGCCGACGAAGTCTCTGGAAACCGTGTGAAAGTTAAAATCGTAAAAAACAAAGTAGCGCCTCCGTTCCGCGTAGCCGAATTTGACATTATGTTTGGCGAGGGAATTTCCAAGGCCGGCGAGATCATCGACTTGGGCGTCGACTTCAACATCATCAAAAAATCAGGCTCGTGGTTTAGCTACGGAGAAACTCGCCTGGGACAAGGACGCGATGCCGTGAAAAACCTCTTGCTCGACAACCCAGATTTGATGGATGAGCTGGAGGAAAAAATCAAGTCGGAAGTAACGGCAGAGAAGCTGGAAGAATTGTAGGCGCGCTCCTACGCAACACGAACTTATATTTACGACGCCTCGCCCTTAAAGCGAGGCGTTTACTTTTTCAAGGGTAAACGCGAAGGTAGTGCCGACGCCTTCCGTACTACGCACATTGATTGTCTGCTGGTGCGCTTCGATGATATGCTTCACGATCGCGAGGCCCAGTCCGCTGCCGCCGATCTGCCGCGAACGACTCTTGTCGGTGCGGTAGAAACGTTCAAACACGCGATTCAAATTCTTTTCGGCGATACCCATGCCGTCGTCCGTCACTTCGACAAGCACTTGGTCATATAGCGAATAAATGCGAAGAAAGGTATGCCCGCCCGCCCTGCCATACTTGAAGGAGTTGTCGATAAGATTGACCAACACCTGGCGGGTTTTTTCCCTGTCGGCGTTTACCACGGTAGGCGCCTGGTATTTTTCCTTGAAGACCACGCTCACTTGGTGTTCAGCGGCCTTGTGCTCCAAGGACTCCAGCACCTCGTTGATAAGCTCAACGATGTCAAACCTTTCGAACTTGACCGGCATCTGCCCGCTTTCGAGCTTGGATATCTCATCGAGGTCCTGGATTAGGTAAGACAGGCGGTCTAGGTTTCGCGATGCCTTTTCGAGGAATTGCGATGCCATTTCGGGGTCTTCCTCCAACATGCCATCCTGCAAGCCGTCGAGGTAACCCTGAACGGCAAACAACGGCGTCTTGAATTCGTGAGAAATATTGGATAGAAATTCGCGTCTAAATTGTTCTTGGCTTTTCAGCGCTTCGATTTCCTTCTTCTTGGCCTTGGCCCAGTCGCGCACCTCCTGCTCCACGTCATTGATCGGATCGGCACTTACATACTCACCGATCGCGTCTTTCAAGTCCTTGCCGAGCTTAAGATTGTGTATCAGCTTGTAAATCAGCCTGATTTTGCTATAAATATAGCGTTCGAACAGGTAGAAAAAGACCGTAAAACTGATGGTAAACGCCACGAAGAACGTCACCAACGAATAGGTCCAGTGACGTTGGAAATAATAATTGACCAGAGCCAGGGCTAAACCTACCGCACAGGCATTGATAAATACGAGTGTTCTAAACTTCATAGCCGAGCCTGACCGTCAGGCACCTAATCAAATTGGGCGATCTGGCTAATGCCGCCAGTCACCTTATCGCCGATGGCGACATTTACTTTCGTCCCGAGTGGCAAGAAGATGTCTACGCGCGAGCCGAACTTGATGAATCCGAATTCCTCGCCTTGCTTCACCTCGTCATTCTCCTTGACATACCACACAATGCGGCGAGCCAACGCGCCAGCAATCTGGCGAAAAAGGATCTCCGGACCGTGCTGCGACTTCACCGCAATCGTCGTACGTTCGTTGAGCGTAGACGACTTGGGGTGCCACGCTACCAAGTATTTGCCGGGATGGTACTTAAAGAAACTCACCCGCCCACTTACTGGATTCCGGTTGATGTGCACATTGACCGGCGACATGAAAATCGACACCTGCAAGCGCTTGTCCTTGAAGTACTCGGTCTCCTCAGCCTCCTCAATGACGACGACTTTGCCATCGGCGGGTGCTAAAACAACAGTTTCCTGCACCGTGATGCGGCGCCTAGGGCTTCTGAAAAACTGCAAAATCGTGATAAGGAGTACGAACGAGATGACGTAACCGATCCAGTGGATTACCGTATTGACGGGCCACAGCCACAGAATTAGCGCGTTCAGCACAAAAATCACCAATATGCAAACCGCGATGCTCGTATAACCTTCCTTATGAATCGTCATATTTCTTGATTGAGGCACAAAGATACAGGAACTTTTTGAACCCTGCACATCGCCCGCGCATTCCGCCGTACGACAGCGCCTCCACCAGCGGGTTAGGAGCCATGCTCGCGGATGACGTGCATGTCGTAGAGCACGAAATAAAAGCTGGCAAGCCCTGGATGCACCCGCACATTCACGGTCAACTCGTCGTCTATAAAGGCATTACCATCCCAAGAAGGTACCCAGTAGCGAAAATCGCGCACGACGGCCAGCATATGATCGGCGAGGAGTGGCGTATCGAAATTTCGAACCGCTTCCACGGTCTGCACGTTACCTTCCTTATCGACTTGCAATGCAAAAGACAGTGTTTGGGGAGCCACATCAGTAGGCTCAATCTCTGCAGACACCCAATTCCCCGTACCGTCCACTAGGTAGAATTCCACTTCGCCGCTTGGCAGGGTTCTGATGACGGCGCGCCTGCCCAGCTGCTGCTGCCAGATGTCCGCGGCGTAATGCGTAAAACCAACATGCTCATCCACATTGCAACGCTTGCTGACCAACGCTTCAGAGCGGACATGCCATATCCGCGGACCCAAGGGATGCAAGGGTTGGGCGGTAAAAACGCCCGTACTGTAGTCTTCCCCCCGCACAAACTCCCCCATATGGTAGGTCTCAACGCCCGCCGTATATTCGCTACCGTCCTCAAAGACATAGCGATAGAAAATATCCTGGTGCATCTTGCCGTCTCGCACCTTCCCGCGGCGCTGTACCCACCGGTATCCGATTTCGTTATAATTATCCGAAGCCTCGGACACCAACTCAAAGCGTCCCCTCCCTTCGGTAACTCGCTGTCTCCCTTTGGCATTCCAATAACTCCACAGCAATAAATCGCCGTCCCCCACCAAGTACTCTAGATAAGGCCTCCCGTCTGGGTAGAAATAACGCACGGTATCTACCGCCCTGTCGGCCTCGTAACGAAGTTCCCATTTGGCATACCCGGAGGTATGGTAACCCCGAAACAACCCTTCCTTTTTGCCGTCGACGTAATTCCCCTCCATGACCAAGTAACCATCCAGGTCGTAATCGCGCACGGGTCCGTCAAACTGACGCTTTTCAAAATCAAAATTTCCTTCGCGCTCGATTTCCTTATAATGACAATCTTGGTCCACCAAGTAATAATGGCGATCGTAAAAAAAGCGAACCAGACTGTCCGATATGCGCTCATAATAGATGGCGCTGCCCAGACTATCGGTGGCAGGCTGCGCGCATGCGGCGCCAGGAAGCGCCAAGCACGCCACAACGACGACCAACCTCATACGTGGGGATATCTGCATATCTTAACGGTTCTATGCCACTAAAACCCTTTCTCGCGGGCAATGGCCATGTCAAAAAACCTTAGCCTTCGTCCTTTAATGTCCGGAAACACGGACGCCGTAACGGTCAACGTGTCGGCCACGTATTCGTCTCCCACATAGGAAGGAAACCAAAACGGAACGACCTGAAACGCCCAAGTCAGCTCGTTTTCTAGGCTTTTGCGCGAAAAAGTCCGTACGGGGCGAATGGTGCGCGACGTACCGTCCCGATTGAGCTCGATGACGTACTCAATGGTTTGCACCTCTACTTCGTCTTCGTACCCTTCAAAATAGGCTTCCACATGTTTTTGTAAATATGAAAGAAAGTCCGTGTACGCATCAATACTACAGGCCTTTCCCACGAAGAGTTCGGCGCGCACGAATGGCTCAATGGGCAATAACGGCAATCGCGACGAATCGCTATACCACTCGTCGACATACGAATCATACCCCCGGACAAGCACCCCTTTGGCAAACTGTTCAAATCCGGCATCAGCGGCAACCTTTCCGTCCAACAGGTAGTGATGGGCCCACGGGCCATGGGGCTTGCCATCGACCACACGCCCTCGCCGGCGAACAAATTCGTAGCCATGCTCCTGATACCCATCGAGCTTAATCGTCACCTCATAGCGGCCCTTCCCACTTTCGACGACTTGTCGGCCTCGTTGGTCCCAGTAATCCCGAAGATATAGACCGTCTGCACGGTACTCCACCACGCAAAGGCGCAAGCCATCCGGATAGAAAAATTCCCACTCGCCCTTGGGCATATCATTTTCAAACGACCCCTGCCATTTGAGCGCTCCGCTATTGTGGAATGCTTGGAACTGGCCTTGCTTCTTTCCATCGGTATAGTGGCCGGTCATCAGCGGGCGCCCGGTAGGGGTATAATCCGCAAAGGGGCCGTCCCAGGTTTTGTTTTCCCGATTATAGCCTCCGTCCCGCTCAATCGACACGAACTCACAGTCGCGATCGGCTAGGAAATAGCGATCATCGAAATAAAAACGATAGTTACCGTCATCGGTGGGCTCATGGTATAGTAGGCTATCCGCCTGTTGGCCCACGGCCACGCTGCTTGCTAACGCAATCCCAGCCCATATGGATACTACCTGTTTCATACCTCATGGGTAAACTTAGTGCGCTTCCAGCCAGTTTAGTCCCTCTCCAATTTCCACGACGATGGGTACGCTGACGCTGATGGCCGTCTTCATACGATGCTCGATTAACGCCTTAAATGTGGCTACCTCATGCTTGGGCACATCAAATACCAATTCGTCATGCACCTGCATAGTCATCTTGCCCTGCAACCCCTGCTTGCGGATATCGTCATGTATCGCAATCATCGCAATCTTGATCATATCGGCCGCGGATCCTTGGATGGGCGCGTTGATTGCGTTGCGTTCGGCGAAGCCTCGCACGGTTTGGTTGGCCGAGTTGATATCGCGGAGGTATCGACGGCGTTTAAGCAGGGTCTCGACATAGCCGTGTTCCTTGGCAAAATTAATTGTGTCGGCCATATAGCGTTTGATGCCTGGATATTGTATGAAATATTGCTCGATGATCTCCGCAGCTTCCTTCCGGGGGATGCCCAAGTTTTGAGAAAGACCAAAGGCCGACTGCCCATAGATGATCCCAAAGTTGACCGCCTTAGCATTGCGGCGCTGCTCCGCAGTCACTTCGTGCAGCGGCACGCCATACACCTTAGCCGCCGTAGCCCGGTGGATGTCGAGGTTCTGTGCAAACGCTTCCAGCATGCCTTCGTCTTGGCTGATCTCGGCAACTAGCCGCAGTTCAATCTGCGAATAATCCGCGGACAGCAGGATGTGATCATCGTCGCGCGGGATGAACGCCTTACGCACCTCGCGACCCCGTTCGGTACGGATGGGGATGTTCTGCAAATTGGGGTTGGTGGAGCTGAGGCGCCCCGTAGACGCCACGGCCTGATTGTAGGACGTATGCACGCGGCCTGTTTCGGGGTTGATCAAAGCCGGCAATGCATCCACATAGGTCGATTTAAGCTTCTGCAGTTGCCTGAACATCAGGATATCCTGAACGATATCACTCTTCGAAGCCAATGCCAGTAGCACGTCCTCGCCGGTTTTATATTGACCTGTTTTGGTTTTCTTGGCTTTGGGATCGAGCTGGAGCTTATCAAAAAGCACCTCGCCCAGCTGCTTCGGCGACGCGATATTAAAGCGGACGCCGGCTTTTTCATAAATCGTGCGTTCGCTTTCCCGGATATCCACGTCCAGTTTTTGGGAAATCTCGCGCAATACGTGCGTATCGATCCGCACGCCTACCCGTTCCATATCGGCCAGCACATATACCAAGGGAAACTCCACGTCGCGCGCCAGTTTGGCCACTTCGGCTTTTTCAAGCAGGGGCTCAAACGCTTCCTTCAGTTGCAGGGTGATGTCGGCATCCTCGCCGGCATACTCCTTAGCCAATTCTACATCCACATCGCGCATGTTGAGCTGATTCTTGCCCCGCGGGCCGATGAGGTCACTGATGGGAATGGGCGTATAGCCAAGGTAATTTTCGGCCAGCACGTCCATGCCATGCCGGGTATCTGGATCAAGCAGGTAATGGGCGAGCATCGTATCAAACAGCTTCCCACGTACAGTGACGCCATAGCGTGCCAGCAGCAAAATATCGTATTTCAGGTTCTGCCCGATCTTGGTAATACTTTCGCTTTCGAACACGCCCTTGAAATGCGCAAGGACGGCCAAGCTTCCCGCCCGGTCGGCAGGCGTAGGCACATACCAGGCTTTGCCCGGCGAAACGGCAAACGACAGACCTACAATATCCGCCGTAGTGGGATCCATGCCCGTACTCTCGGTATCAAAGCACACGGCAGGCTGGCTGGCCAATTCGGCGGCGAGCCGGGCCATCGCAACCGGCTCTTGCACCAGTTGGTAATCGTGGTGCGTATCGGCGATGCTCCGGCTAGGAGCTATCGGCATCTCTTCCTCGGTTTGGGTGGCAGGCAACGACGAAACTTCCGGAGCCCCGAACAAATCCATCTGCCCGCCAGTCGGACGGCTATCGAGCACGTTAAACTCATCACCAAAGACCCGTTTGCCCAAGGTGCGAAATTCCAACTCGGCAAAAAGCGGTTCAAGCAATGCCCTATCGGGTGCCTTCGCTTCCAAGGCAGCCTCATCCAGGTCGATAGGCACGTCAAGCTGAATCGTCGCCAGCTTTTTCGACAGCAACCCTTGCTCAGCAAAGGTTTCCACGTTTTCCTTTTGCTTTCCTTTGAGGTTATCGACGTTAGCAATGATTCCTTCGACCGAGCCGTATTCCTGGATCAGCTTCTTAGCGGTTTTTTCGCCGATGCCGGGGATGCCGGGAATATTGTCCACCGCGTCGCCCCACAATCCCAGGATGTCGATCACTTGGGTCACGTCCGACACCTCCCATTTCTCCAGCACCTCCTTCACGCCCAGTACCTCAGCCCCGTTACCCATACGGGCGGGCTTGTAAATGAGTATATTTTCGCTCACGAGCTGGGCAAAGTCCTTGTCAGGTGTCATGCAATAAACCGTATAGCCCTGTTTTTCGGCTTTCTTGGCCAGCGTGCCGATGATGTCATCCGCTTCATAACCGTCAAGCGTAATGATCGGTATGTTAAAGCCTTCGAGCAAACGATAGACGTAGGGAATGGCCGCAGCCAAATCTTCGGGGATCGCCTCCCGATTGGCTTTGTAGGTTTCGAACTCGGTATGCCGATTTGTAGGCGCGGCCGTGTCAAACGCCACGGCAATATGGGTGGGATTTTCTTTGTTGAGCACCTCCAACAGCGTATTGGCAAAACCCATAATGGCCGACGTATTGAGTCCGGTAGAGGTAAAGCGAGGTGTCTTACTCAATGCGAAGTACGCACGGTAAATCAGGGCCATACCGTCTAGCAAGAATAGTTTATTCACAAGCGTTTCTATTTTGGGGTCTATAGACAAAGGTACTATTTAGCTGCGAACATGGAGCAACGCATTTGAGATTGAATGGGTACGTTACGACTCATTGCGGCAACCAAAAAAGCCAAAACAGATGGCAGGACGGCAACCCAGTCGCACCGGTTGGGCAGCTTGCCGATGAATCCGCCAATACTTCCCAAAATGGCTATACCACCGCTACGCCGAGCAATATGCCGCGTATACAAGTTGTTTGGATTTATTTTGCGACTTTTGCAAGTATGGTCGCAATGCGCAATGAGATAGACGAGCGGAATATATGGACGGACTGGTAACCAAATCAACAGGCAGCTGGTACCAAGTGCTGGGCGACGATGGCGTTTCGTACAGCTGTCGCATCAAAGGCAAGTTTCGCACCAAGGACATCAAAACCACGAATCCGGTGGCCGTGGGCGATCGGGTTTCTTTTGAACTGGAACCAGACCAAGAAACGGCAGTGATTACCCACCTGCACGACCGTCGAAACTACATCATTCGCCGTTCGGTCAACCTTTCCAAGCAGGCCCAGATTATCGCGGCCAACCTCGACCAAGCTTTTCTGGTCGTCACTCTGGCATCGCCCCCTACCTCGCTAGGCTTTATCGACCGATTCTTGGTCACCGCGGAAGCCTATGACATCCCCGCTGGCCTTATCTTCAACAAACTGGACCTCTTCAGTGAGGAAGGGCTCGAAGTGCTGGAAGAATATCAGCAGATCTACACGAGCATTGGTTACCCTTGCTATTCGGTATCTGCTTTAGAAGGAGAAAACGTGTCGATCGTCAAGGCACTTTTGAAAGACAAAACGACGTTACTTTCTGGCCATTCTGGGGTGGGGAAATCGACACTGATTAATGCCATTTATCCCGAGGCCGCCTTGCGTACGGGCGAACTGTCCGAATGGTCGGACAAGGGCAAGCATACCACCACCTTTGCCGAGATGATCATGCTGCCCTTCGGCGGACAATTGATCGACACCCCGGGCATCCGCGAATTGGGCATCATTGACATTGAGCAACAGGAACTCAGCCACTTCTTCCCCGAGATGCGGGTCCTGCTCAACGATTGCCGCTTCCATAATTGCCGCCATATCAACGAACCGGGATGCGTCGTGCTAGACGCTGTGCAAAACGGCACCATCGAACTCAGTCGGTACGATAACTACCTGAGCATCTATCATGGGAATGATACGCGTGGCTAAACACGCACTTCGAGCGCTAAAGCCATGTATTTATTAGATAGTACTAATTATACAAGCGTATAACGGCGCGTAGGAATAGAAGGTGGGGAGCCCCCAACACCGTTTTTTAATGTTTTTTCGGGAGTCCTGCAGTCGATCAGTGCGAGAAGAACAGTCTCTTCAGTACGTTTCACTGTCCGGTGGTATACCGTAGTCTGTTTCTTTGCGTCTTCTCCGTCGGGGAAATGGCCGAGGCGACTTGGCGGAGGAACCCTGCAGCGTAGCGGTAAGCTGGGCAAGGGTTTCGCCCAACTTGCCGTTGGTCACCAAGGCTGTCACTTGCTTGGCTAGGAAAGAAAACAGTCCGCGAGCCATCAATCCGGTCTTGCGTGGCAGAAATCGATTAGCCAGTAAGGGCACAAGCACGTTTGCGATTTTGGCTACAATGCTATTGTTTTGGCCGGGCTTTGCGGTAAATAGGGCTTGGAGGGCACCCACTCCGGGGATATACGACGCCACGGTATTAAACATGCGCGCCGGAGCGGCTACCTTGTGACGCAATAGGTCGTATTGATCCGCCAGGTAGTGTTCTTGCTCCCGTGCCAATAGGCGGAGCCGTTGCTTCTCCCTTCGCAAATCTGCCAAGTTGTTTACCTTTACCCTATTTTCCATAATGGCCTACGTAGTTTTTGTGTCTTCCGGAGCCGCCGCTGCACCCGCCGCCGCCGGACCAGCCGAAGCAGCTCCAGCAAAAGGAGGAGGCGGTACAGCACCCGGCGAACCAGCGAGGTCGCGCTTAGCTTCTTCCTCATCTTCGTCGATATCGTCAAAAATCCGCTTAATCGACATATCGACAATCTTATTCTTGATTGACTGCTTCAGCAAGGACGCAACCACTAGGAGCAGGACGAAAATGCCCGCCGTAGCCAAAAAGCCGAGGGCATTGTTGCCCAGCAAATAGCTGAGGTAAAAACCCAAGGCCATGCTCAGGAAGAATAGTGCCAATACCGCCAAGATGCCCCTAAATACATCCAGTAAAAGCCGCGCGAGAATGCGTGACGACCGTTCCACTACGCCCAGTTTCAGCAACTGCAATTGCGTCTCGGCATACTCCTTCCCTTTTTGGAAGGTGCCTTTGAATGAAAAACTGCGTTCGTCTTGTTTTGGCGGGTCGACAGGCATATCCTTAAATCAATTTATAAAAGTGCGCAGGGACATAACAAACCCCGCACTCGGTTCGTTTCGGTTAACAGTATTCTACAACGGAAACTGCGGATGGCAACCCGGGGCAAGCGGGTCGCAGGAACGAGCAGCGCCTAACTTTGGCATGGGGCTAGCCAACTTGCCTCTGCTTGCCCCTTTCTATATTCAGGCGTGCTCTTCGATCGCTCCCTCGATATCCTTTTCGGCTTTGTCTACTTTGTTCTTGAGTGTAGCCAGCACCTTTTCCTTAAAGTCGTTTAACTGATCCAGCTGCTCGTTTGTCCGCTCCTTGAGGGCGTCTCCCAAATCTTTCAATGAATCGTTAAGTTTTTCGCGCGTCTCGCTTCCTTTTTCGGGAGCAAACAGTACGCCTAGCGCGGCTCCGGCGGCCAAACCAGCTAACAGGGCTGCCAGAATTTTTCCATTGTCATTCATGTGCTTTTTCTATTTTTTTTCTTAAACAAAACATTAACTCTTCTATGAGGCATAGCAAATTCCCTGCCTGTTGCTAAATATACAACCAAAATGCGCAAACAGTTTTAAAAAACTCGAAAAATCACCTTTCTAATGAGTTTATTGCGCCACTTTTCGGCCTGATCGACAGCTTTTCTGTAGTTTTGCATGTATGTACCTGCAGTACTTACTATTCGCCATCTTTTTCTTCGTCACCCACACCGTTCAAGGCCAGTTCAGCGACAGTGTAAACCACCGGATTCAATTAGGGTCGACCAACTCGATCAATAAGACGGTGGACGGGAGCGCTTACTTATCTAACAACATGCTCCGTTACACCCTGCAACACCGCGACATCCGGCTTAATTTCAACAACAATTGGCTTTATGGCAAACAGAATCGACGCCTCACCAACAACGATTTTTCGTCATCCTTAGACGTTAACCTATACAAGACCTTCCCCAATTTCTATTACTGGGGATTATTGAACTACAACACCAGCTACTCCCTACAAGTGAGAAATCAAGTGTTGTCAGGCCTGGGCGTCGCCTACAATTTTTTTGACACGGACAGCACCTACCTCAACCTGAGCAACGGCCTACTGTACGATGCAAGCAGCTTGATTATCAACGAGAATCGAACAGATTACCAAACCATACGCAATTCACTTCGGCTGTCCTACCGGTTCGTCATCCGGCGACTGGTGGTGGTCAGCGGCACCAATTTTTGGCAGCCCTCGCTGCGCGATTCCGAGGATTTCAGCATTCGACTAACTAACTCCATCGGCCTGAAACTAAACGAATGGCTTACGCTTACCGGTGCGCTGGCCTACAACCGGGTAAACCTGACCGGTCGGGAAAATTTACTATACACGTATGGCCTTAATTTTGATTACTATTTTTAAGCGGCGGGGAACGGTCTTCCCGCCTGGCATGGCAACACATCCCTAATGAGTAATATCATCCCACCCGAACTGGTCCAACGCCTGGGCGCTAACCCGCTATTTGACACCGAAGCCTTCTTGGCTACCCATACGGAAGGTTCAAAAGCTACGTCAATTCGTATCAATCCAAAAAAGTCATTCTCGCATGATTTCACAGCCCTCAGTCCCGTGCCCTGGTGCGACACGGGCTATTATTTGGCGGAGCGACCGATTTTCACGCTAGATCCGTTTTTTCATGCAGGCTGCTACTACGTGCAGGAGGCCTCTTCGATGTTCCTTGCTCATGCTCTGCGTGTGCTAGGCCTTGACCGCGCTCCGTTAGTGGCCATCGACATGTGCGCCGCGCCAGGCGGAAAGAGCACCCTGCTCAACAGTTACCTCCACCCTGACAGCTTACTGGTGGCCAATGAACTGATACGCCCGCGGGCGAAGGTCCTCGCCGACAATTTAATCCGTTGGGGCAACACGAACACCGTCGTCAGCAAAAACGACCCCGTTTCGTTCCAACGCCTACCCGGCTATGCCGACTTGATGGTTGTCGACGCGCCCTGCTCGGGATCGGGGATGTTCCGAAAGGATCCGGACACCATTGACGACTGGTCGCTGGGCGCCGTAAAGTTGTGCTCGGAGCGCCAGCAACGGATTTTGGCAAGTAGCCTGGCGGCGCTTAAAACAGGAGGCATACTCCTATATTCGACGTGCTCGTATTCAGAAGAAGAAAACGAGGACATCGCCGACTGGCTGGTAGAAACCCAAGGCATGCAGCCGGTTACCCTACCGATTGACCCCGACTGGGGAATCGAGGAAACGGCCTCGCGGCGCCACGAGTGTCCGGGGTATCGTTTCTATCCACACCGCCTGCGCGGCGAAGGGTTTTTTATTGCTGCGTTCCGCAAAGCCCAACATCAGGAAAGTTTCGACCGGAAGAAAATCAAGCTAAACCCGCTTGCCGATCGGAAAAAGCTAATCGCGCCTTGGGTGCGTGATCCCAGTGATTTTATGACCTTTCAGTTGGAGGACGAGCTATTTCTCTTTCCCAAGGGCCGCGAAGTGGATCTACAAATCCTGCGCAATGTCCTATACCTCAAAAATGCGGGGAGGCCTATTGGCAAAATAATACGGAATACGCTGGTGCCGGAGCATGGTTTGGCCATGAGCACGGACATCCACCCCGATGTGGACTACGCGCCATTCGATCTTGAACAAGCCTTGGCTTTCCTGCACAAGGCACCCATGGATACGCAAAGTGTCAATCCGGAAGCGCGTAGCGGCTGGGCGCTAGCCCGATATCAAGGCATCAATTTGGGCTGGCTGAAGCTCATGCCTAATCGCATCAACAATTACTATCCGAAAGAGTGGCGAATCGTCAATCTATGAGCCGTCGCCAAACTGGAAAAAGGCGTTGATGGAAACCGGAAGTCGGCCCGTGGGGATCAAACGTCGCATGACGACCTTGGCCGCCGCACGCTGCAACTCGGGCTCATTTTGGTAGCACATCAGCATACTCGGTGTCGCCTCAACCCCCGGAAGACCCGCTAGGCTGTACGGGTTGGCAAACACGCAGAACACGCTATTCATGTTGGCCAGTTCGTTTATAAACAGACGTACATTGGCGTTATAATTCAATTCGCTTCTCGGACGGGAACGGGTATCGTGTAGCCCTACGATAATCTGGGGAAAGCGCCGGAGCTCCCTAGCCACCGCCGCAATATCGTCGGCGCTGGCATTAGCTGGCAGTACATAATGGAGGTGATTGTCAAACCTAGGCTCCAGGGCTTGCTGGAATGGCGTAATGTCCGAGGCCCCAATACTGATGATAGCAGTGCGCCGATTATAATTCAGGTGACGAATAAGGCTATCACTCTTAAGCTGTGTGATGGCTGCGTCGGCCAACCGCTGGTTCAGTGCGTAGGATGACCTGCGGTTCAAGTCTGCCGAAAGCCCGTCAAGCGCGACGGGAGCTTGCTTTTGCAAGCCTAGCCAGTATTTTGCCGCCAGTACTTTCTTTACACGCGCATCGATATCCTGTTGGGATATGCGATTCTGGCGGATTGCTTGCAGCACCATGTCGATGGCGCGTGCGCTGTTTTGCGAGAGTTCGAGAATATCGTTGCCCGCGATGACTGCCCGTACATCAGCCTCGCCATTGCGGAAGTGCTTGACCACCCCATGCATGTCCATGGCGTCCGTGAAAACTAATCCGCGAAATCCGAGCTGCTCCTGCAGTAAATCCGTCACGATTTTCTTCGAAAGCGAAGAAGGCAGGTTGGGCGTGGGATCCAAGCTCGGAATATTCATATGCGCCACCATGACGCCCGAAGCGCCCGCGCTTACCAGCTCGCGAAACGGGTGCAATTCGAGCGTATCAAGCCGACCGGCCGTGAACGGGAGGCGCGGCAAGTCGTAGTGTGAGTCAACATCCGTGTCGCCGTGTCCGGGAAAATGCTTCAGCGACACGATGATCCCTTCATCCATCATGCCACGCATATAGGCAAGTCCCTTGCGTGTGACATTCTGCTTGTCTTCCCCGAACGACCGAAAGTTAATCACGGGGTTGCGCGGGTTGTTGTTAATATCGACAACCGGCGCAAAGTTGATATTCATGCCCAGTCGCTTAAAATCCAGGGCAATTTCGCGTCCCATTTGATAGATCAACGCTTCGTTTTGGATTGCACCCAACGTCATCTGGTACGGATAGGACACCGTCGAATCCGGCAGCCGCATACCTAATCCCCACTCGCCGTCGAAAGCCACCAACAAGGGAACTTTGGACAGCCGCTGGTAGCGGTTAACCACTGATGCATGCCGGACGGGCCCACCCTGGAATAACACAATGCCCCCCAGCTGTTCGCGCTCGATCACGCCCGCCACCGAATCAATATATCCTTGCCCGAGATTGCTATGCGCCCGGACCATGAATAGCTGTGCCACCTTTTCCCTGGCACTTAACGTTTGAAAGACCGAGTCTACCCAACCGTGCTGGCTATTGATGAATGGTACAAAGTCCCTAGACTCTTGGGCAAGTACCGCCCAAGTCTGGACAAAAAGAAAGCTAATGGCAATTGCGAATTTTCGAACCATGTAAACCGAATTTTTTTGTACCGCCGTACAGTGAACAACTCATATGCACAGTGGTGCAAGCATTACCCTAAATAACAGAAATTATTTCATTAATCCGAACAGCGCCTGCATGTTTATGCAAACTATCGAAATAATAGCGCAAATTAACGCGCGAAATGTTATTTCGAGGCAGTTAGTACAGTATTTTCGAACGTATTTAGATACCACTGTGTTAGGAAAGCCAACGGTAGACAGGATTGAGCAATAGTAAGAAAAACACGGGCGTAGCGAGGTTAGAAAGCGTCATCGCCAAAGTATCTGAACGTCCGGTCCTTACGGCATGACGCAGAAATCGATACCACCACGTTGAAGTTCTGCAGGCCGAGGACGAACAGCACGAATACCGAAACACCAAATAAAGAGTTGTAGAAGACCTGTTTATCTTTCCATCCAGCCCACACCACGCGTGGCTAGGCTACAGACCATATTTGCTTTCCAACACCTTGGTTATGTCCTCTATATTTTGCAGGTCTCCGGTCGCCTTCTTTTTCCAGAGCACCTCGATGATCATCAATAGCAACTGGGTTTCCATCTCCGGATTTTCGTAGCCCAGCTCGGTGAAAGCGCGACTGATGATTGGGGATACGGGCTTCATGAACAGTTCATGCTGTTGCCGTGAAAATTCGTGGTGGGAGAGTCGTTCCTGCATTTTCCAGAACAGCATATCCTCGTGCACCAGCTCGCGCGGGAGGTTAATCATGTTTCGCAAAAAGCTCTTGGCATCGCGGTAGGTCATCATGCCCCGATGCCGCATGAGCACCCGCCGGTAGCCGGACTTGATGAGAAACGACAATAAGTTATCCTTGTTTCCAAAATGCTTAAAGATCAGTGCTTCGGAGACCCCAGCTTGCTGGGCAATTTCCTTAGTGGACGTATCAACGTATCCCTTCTGAGCAAACAGCTCCTGCGCCTCCCGCATAATCCGCTCCTTTCGGCTTGTGTTTTTTTGCTTCATCGATCTCTCTCGCGTTGAAAAACTTCTGTTACAAATATACATCTTCCAATCGCTATTATCGCTCCGACATTGGCCTAGATTGCGTCCGAACGGCATTGCAAACCTTCGTGCAGCGGGAGGGCTCAGGATGGAGGGCGTAACATTATGGTTACTACGCCCGACTATGTTAACCCTTTGTGCGATATTCATGTTTTTAATCATTATAGACTGTTTTTCATCTCAGACGGATCATGCGTATTACTTGGATTTCCTTATTGCTGTTGTTGACGTCTTGCATGGTGCAGGAGGCTCATGCACAGCACGCGGTACGTGGACAGGTAATAGACAGTGCGGACAACGCGGGATTGCAGGGCGCGTTGGTTCGGGTGTTAGCAGGCACACGCGATTCGCTCATCCGCCAAGTTCCCAGTGACGAACGGGGCCACTTTACCCTACCGCCGCTCGCCTCAGGCAATTATCGGCTCGAGGTCAACTATCTAGGCTATCATACGACACGCGTAGCCCTGTCATTGGCGGGCGAGAAAAAAGAGATGGACGTGGTGATCAAACTGCTGCCGGCGTACTTAGCGCTGGATGAAGTCACCATCCGACCCGTCCAGGCCGTGACGTTAAAAGGAGATACGACCGAGTTTGACGCAGCCGCCTTCAGTACAGAAAAGTACGCGGACGCTGATGCCCTCGTTACGCAGATACCGGGCGTGGAAATAGACGAGGACGGACAGGTGAAAGCCCAGGGCGAAACCGTACAGCGCATAATCGTGGACGGACAAGAGTTTTTCAGCTCTGACCCCCGTGTGGCGCTCAAGTCTTTGCCAGCCGACGTCATCTCCAAGATACAGATTATAGACGAAAAAAGCGAACAGGCGAAATTCAGCGGCTTTGACGACGGACAACGTAGCAAAGTGATCAACATCGTCACGCGTCCGGATCGCCGGCAAGGCTATTCGGCACGCGTCGGCGCGGGTTACGGCGCCGATTCGCGGTACAATAGCGGCGGCCACCTCAATTATTTCAACGAGAAGGAACGCCTGACGCTATCGGCACTGTCTAACAACATCAATCAGCAAGACTTCTCCATGTCAGGAATTGCCGGCGTTGAGGAATCAGAAGGGCGAAACCGCCGCGGCGGACCCGGCGGGGGCGGTCCGGGTGGTGGTCGTGGCATTAGTACCAGCCACCGTATATCCAGCAACTACAGCAACAAATGGCTCGATGATCGTTTGGAGTTTAGCGGCAATTACGGCTACAATACCACCGGAAGCGATGTCGTCCGCTTGGTCAACCGCGAATACCTCATTGGGGCAAACGAAAACCAGTTCAACGTGCAGCGCCAGACCACGGGCGCAGAATTTGGTCGGCACCAAGCGGGCTTTCGTGTCCAGTTTGACATCGACTCCTTCCAGCGGTTGAATTTCAGCCCTAACTTCTCGTTCCAGCAGTCGGTCAGCAATAGTTTCTCAAACAACCGAACGGAGCTGGCAAACAGCAACCCGGTAAACGCCTCGGAGCGGAATAATGACAACCGCAACCGCAACTTCAACATCGGCGGCAGCCTGGATTACCGTATCCGGCTAAGCCGTACGGGGCGCACACTCTCCCTCAATGTCAATGGCTCCGTCAACTCCAACAAGGGACTGGCGCATACCTTCTCACTCAATGACTTTTATAGTGCCGCCCAAGATATCCGGAGCGACACGGTCAGCAATCAAAACCAAACAGGCGGATATGGAAACGGAATCAGCGGTAGGCTGGCGTATTCCGAGCCGATTACGCGTATTAGCAGGGTACAAGCGAGCTATAACATCCGAAATAACGCCAACTACTCCAACCGTGAAACGTTCGAGTTTTTGGCCGAGACGGGCCAGCTTGGAGAACTTAACACGCTATTATCTAACGAGTTTAGGAACGATTACACCTACCACAGCGGCGGAATATCTTACCAAGTATCCAAACGCGACACCTTCAACGTCGATATAGGGGTCGACTTCCAAGACGCGCGTGCCAAAAACCATCGCTATTTCCCCGAGAGACGCAATCTGTCGAGCCACTTCACGAGTTTCCTTCCCCGAGCCCACTTCATGTACCGTTTCTCCGAGGAAAAGAACATCAACTTTAATTATAACACGGCGACGAATGCGCCGTCAATTAACCAGCTCCAAGACGTGGTGGATAACCAGAATCCGCTCTACATACGCACCGGCAACCCCAATCTGGAGCAGGAATACCGACACTCTTTCTCCCTACGCTACAACCAAGTGGACCGCGAGCGCGGGGGCAACTTCGCAGCCAGCGTCAACGCCGAGTTTTCCAATGATCGCGTGGTAAACTCGAGCTACATCGCTACGGCGGATACCCTAATTCTGCCCGGAATCCTACTGGGGAACGGCGGACAATTCTCGCGGCCGGAAAACGTGGACGGCTATTACCACCTTCGGGCCAACAGCTCGTTTGGCATCCCCATTGAGGCGCTGAAAATCAATCTCAACCTCAACACGGGACTCCACCATACCCATGACATCGGCTTGCTCAATGGCGCCACCTCGTTTTCCAATTCCTATGGGGTGAACCAGCGCGTGGGCGTCAACAGTAAATTTGGTCCTCACCTGGTCGTGGGCCTGAGCTACATGGGCAATTACAGTGTCGTGAAGAGCAACATGAACGCTGAACGGAATTACAATTCGTACAACCAGATTTTCCGCAATGACATTACTTATACCTTCTGGAAGGGTATTCGCGTGGCTTCTTCGATTTATTATAACCACAACACCGGACTCTCGGCCGGGTACGACCAAAGCTTCATCTTATGGAACGCGTCAATCGGGAAGAAACTGCTGAAACGGGAGGAAGCGGAGATTAGCCTGTCTGCCTACGATTTGCTTAACCGCAACACAAACATCAACCGAAATATCAGCGAGCGCTTCATCGAAGACTCGCAGACGAACGCGTTACAGCGCTATTTCCTGTTGAATTTCACATACAATCTTCGCAAGTTCGGCATGGGCGGCGAGGGCGGTGGTGGCCGCGGCCGTTACTAGCCTAGCGCAGAAGACCGCCTTTTTGCAGAAATTCCGCTTTCTTGGCCTCATATTCGACAGGATCAATTGCCCGCGAAGCGTGGTCGAGTATGACGGCGCTAAAACCGGCATCAAGGGCGTCCATGGCGGTAAAGAACACGCAATAATCCGCCGCCAGTCCGCATACGTCGACGGAAGAAACATTACGGTCGTGCAGGAAGCCGGCAAGCCCCGTGGTCTTTCGTCTCCCATTGTCAAAGAAACCGCTGTAGCTATCAATTTCGACATCCATGCCTTTGCGAAAAATAGCCTCGATCCGCTTGGTATCCAAGGCCTCGCTCAGTGCTGCACCGGCCGTACCCTGCACGCAGTGATCGGGCCAGAGGGTTTGGGGCAGTCCGTGGAGATCGATAAGTTCGTAGGGCTTCCGTCCAGGATGCGAAGACGCGAAACTCTTATGTCCAGCCGGATGCCAATCCTGCGTGGCTACCACCAGGTCATAGTCAGCCTGGATGCGGTTAATGACGTCGATTATCTCCCCACCATGTGGGACAGCCAGCGCCCCTCCGGGTAGGAAATCGTGTTGTATGTCGACAATAATCAGTGCGTTCATGAAGCTACGTTATGTCAATTCCCTGACGCGTATAGTCTTACACCAAGCGTGGTCTTCGGGGTGTAGGCAATGCGCCCGGTGCTCGCAATTTTATAGTCCGGGAACCCCTCACGCATTGGTTTCGCTGTAAGACAAAGATAGAAAAACCAGCCGTATTGTTCGGCCGTACCCGAGGCACAGGAATCTAACAAAAAAGCCACCACGGCAAATGACCGTGGTGGCTTTAGAAAGGTTAGATATGCGGCCTAGTTCGCAGCCCGCAGTGTCTTGGCTGCGTCGACCATTGACCGCAATGCGGCTTCCGTTTCAGGCCACGCGCGTGTTTTCAGCCCACAGTCAGGATTCACCCAAAGTTGTTCGGCAGGGATCACCGCTTTCGCTTTCTTCAACAATTCAACCATCTCCTCGGTGCTAGGCACGCGTGGCGAGTGAATGTCGTAGACTCCGGGACCGATATCGTTTGGATATTTAAATCCGGCAAAGGCATCCAGCAATTCCATTTGCGAACGCGAAGTTTCGATGGTGATGACGTCGGCATCCATAGCAGCGATATGCTCGATGATATCATTGAATTCGGAGTAGCACATGTGCGTATGGATTTGCGTATCGTCCTCAACGTTGGATGAGGATACGCGGAATGCACGCACCGCCCAGTCCAAATAAGCCTTGTGGTCTGCTTTGCGCAGGGGCAGACCCTCGCGGATAGCAGGCTCGTCGATTTGGATGATTTTTATACCGGCTTTTTCCAAAGCTTGCACTTCGTCTAGAATCGCCAAGGCAATTTGGTACGTTGTCTCCGAACGGGGTTGGTCGTTGCGGACGAACGACCATTGTAGGATGGTGACTGGACCGGTAAGCATGCCTTTTACTGGACGATCCGTCAGGCTTTGTGCATAAGCAGACCAATACACGGTCATGTCGTTCGGACGAGACACGTCACCATAAATAATCGGAGGCTTCACGCAACGCGATCCGTAGGACTGTACCCATCCGTTTTTGGTGAATGCATAGCCCGACAGCTGTTCGCCGAAGTATTCCACCATGTCGTTGCGCTCGAATTCTCCGTGTACCAGCACGTCGAGTCCCCACTCCTCTTGCAGGCGGATGGCGCGCTCGGTTTCCTCGGCAATTAGCTGATCATATTCTGCTTGTGTGATGGTGCCCTTTTTGAGGTCCGCGCGCCACTTCCGCACGTCGCGGGTTTGCGGGAAAGAACCGATGGTAGTGGTTGCAAACGCGGGCAGGTTGAACTTGGCCTGTTGCTTCGCCTTACGCGCTGCGAAGGAACTCGTTCGCTTTGCATCCTCGTCCGTAATGTTTTGCACCCGGGCCTTCACGTCATCGCGATGTATCAGCTTGGACGTACGCCGACTTTCTTGCGCTTCCTTGTTTGCTTGGTAGCGTGCTTCTGTGTCGGCGTCGGCGTTGTTGAATGCCAAGGCCGCCAGATCCTTTATTTCTGCCAGCTTTTGCTTAGCAAATGCTAGCCAATTTTTCACTTCGGCAGGTAGCGAGGTCTCGTTATCCTCCAAGTCCAAATCGTAAGGAACGTGTAAAAGCGAGCTGGACGGCCCTACCCATACTCGGTCCTGGCCGAGCGCATCGGTTGCTTCCTTGATTTGCGCAAGCGACCGCGTGTAATCGTTTTTCCAGATGTTGCGTCCATCCACGACGCCAAGCGAAAGGATCAACCCTTCGGGGACGAGCGGCAGGATTTCTGTCAGCTGTCCTTCACCGCGCACCAAATCGACATGTAAAGCCTGTACCGGCAAGTTAACAGCGAGTTTCGTGTTTTCACGCAACGCCTCGAAATAGGTCGCTACCAACAACTTGGCACCCTGCGCGGCGGCCGCCAACTTGGTGTACACATCATTGTACAAGGACGCCGCCTTATCATCCAGATCGAGGGCCAGGAACGGCTCATCCAGCTGAATCCATTGTGCGCCAGCTTCGGCCAGCTTGGTGATCAGCTGCTCGTATACAGGAAGCAAGCGATCGATGAGGTCCAGGCGGTCGAAGCCTGTCTCTTTCTCCTTACCCAGCAGGAGGTAGCTGACGGGGCCCAGCAGTACCGGCTTGGTTTCGATACCCTTGCTTTTCGCCTCGTTGTATTCGTTCACCGCCTTTTTGCTTTTCAGTGAAAACTGCTGGTCTTTGACAAATTCCGGAACGATGTAATGATAGTTCGTATCAAACCATTTCGTCATTTCGGCGGCAGTGACATCCACCCCTTCTTCTTGGTAGCCCCGCGCAATGGCGAAATACAGATCAAGAAAATAGCCACTGTTATCTGCTTGGCTTGCCAACTTGGCATAGCGTGCGGGGATAGCGCCTACAGCTAGGGAGGTGTCCAGCACCTGATCATAAAAAGAAAAATCATTCGACGGAATCAGGTCAATCCCGGCGGCTTGCTGCGCCTTCCAGTTCTCCTCGCGGATGGATTGCGCTACGGCAAGTAATTCCTGTTGACTGATTTTCTTCGCCCAATACGCTTCGTTTGCTTTTTTCAGCTCCCTTAGGGCCCCGATCCGCGGGTAGCCCAAATTGTTAGTTAATGACATCCTTTTATCTGTTTATTCGTTTGACACATAACACATCATCCCGACTGCAAACCGTCCGCCCAAAGAGCTGAGGTGTGCGTCTGAGTCCAAGCACACCACGGCATAAGCCGGTGTCGCATGGCGAGTAAGTAAGTGCTGTTTAGAGAAAAGTCACAAGAAATTGTGTCTCCGCTTATCTTTCGCCAACTGCGTTAGCGTAGAATGTAGCACCTTGTTAAGCAACAGGTTGCTAAGGCTTCATTGGGTCCATTCCCTCTGCCTTTCTCTATAAGCTGTGGCAAATATCGTGAATAGGTTTGAAACGCCCAAAAATAATTGGAAGAAATGCTCGCGCACGTCTTGCAACCCAGGCAGAAGTATCCATAAGATACCCACTCCCTATAGACCGCAGACAACAACCGCACCCACTGACCTTGCGCGCACCACACGGATTTAGGCTGATCCGGAAGCTTATCGCATGCTTCTACCAGAACATGGTGTAAATCGCTACAAGTAAGCCAACGATAAAGATCGTGCCCACGAGAAACGAGGTATGCACCCTGAACATCTTGGAATCCACCTCCAACCCTTTGGGCGTTACGCCTCGCTTAGTCTCGATCATGCTGATGATAAACATGCCCAGCACGCAAAACAAAAAGACAAAGCCCATGCGGTCAATAAACGGTATCTCGTAGACACCGCTCGCATTGGGCACGGCGAAGCCCATCGGATAAAGGAATGATAAGTCCATCCACAGGGGCAGGAACTTGAGTATGACGGACATGAGGAACCCGCCGATCGTCGCAAAGAGCGCAGCATTTGACGTGGTTTTCTTCCAGAAGAAGCCCAACAGGAACATCGCGAAGATACCTGGCGACACGAAGCCGGTGTACTCCTGGATATACTGGAATCCACCTTTTTCGATACCCAAGTGCGGTGCGATGACGACGGCCAAGATCATGGTAACCACGATAGTGACCTTACCCACGTTTACCAGCGTGCGTTCGCTAGCATCCTTAACCAATAGCTTTTTGTAGATATCCAAGGAAAATATGGTAGCGATACTGTTTGACTTGCCCGCGAGAGACGCAACTACCGCAGCCGTCAACGCAGCAAACGACAGCCCCTTGAGCCCTACCGGCAAAAGATTGAGCAACACAGGGTAGGCTTTATCGGGGCGCACGGCGCCCTCTTCCAACATCTCGGTTTGGAAATATCCCTGTTGATACAGCACCCACGCCGCGATGCCCGGCAATACAACGATGATGGGCATCAGCATTTTGAGGAATGCAGCGAACAGGATTCCGTTTCGGGCGGTTTTGAGGTCCGCGCCGAGCGCCCGTTGCGTGATATATTGGTTGCAGCCCCAATAGTTAAGGTTGACGATCCACATACCCCCAACTAGGATCGAAAGCCCCGGCAAGCTGATGTAATGCTCGTGGTCCTTGTCAAAGATCATATCGAAATGTGTCGGCGCTTCGCTGTGCAGCAGCTTGAGACCATTCCACACGCCCGACGTATTAAAATGGTCAGACACCATGTTAAGCGCCAGATACGTCGTGGCCAATCCGCCTAAAATCAGCACGAATACCTGAATCACGTCCGTGTATCCGATTACTTTCATTCCGCCGAGGGTAATGAAAATGGCAAACACCGCCAGCGCATACATACACACCGTAAAGTCAATGCCCGAGATAGCCGAAATCGCGAGTGCACCGAGATATAGAATGGACGTGAGGTTGACGACGACGTAAAGCAACAGCCAGAATACCGCCATGATGATACTCACCGTACCATTATAGCGTTGGCTTAGGAACTGTGGCATGGTGTATATCTTGTTTTTGAGATACACCGGTATAAAATAAATGGCCACGATAATCAACGTAGCCGCTGCCAGCCACTCGTACGCCGCGATAGCGAGTCCGAGCTTGAAACCATCGCCACTCATGCCGATAAACTGCTCAGCCGAGATGTTTGACGCAATCAGTGACGCACCGATTGCCCACCAAGTCAGGGATCCTTCCGCTAGGAAATAGTCTTTCGTATTGACCTCGGCCGCACGCTTTCGGTAATAAATCCAGAGGCCGTAAACGGCGATAATAACAAAATACGAAAGGAATACTACATAATCTTGTAATGCTAGCATGTTTATCCGTTTTGGTTTATGTCTTGACCAGTTGCTGGCTCAGCGCTATAACGGAGCGAATGTAATTATTAATTGGTTAAAATCAATAGTAGGACGGGTAAAATCCTGCGCGAACCCAACGTCTAAAGGCAATTCGCACTCTTTTACAGCTTTTTAACTTCGTGTCCGAAAAACACGAAGACATTCCTAATGCAGAAACTGGTTAACCAAACTGTTGGATGAAATGGTTGATGACGCCGGGGTAAAACAAGATGGTCAAGGCCAGGCCCACCACCGCACCGTAAAAATGCGCGTCGTGATTAATCCCATTAGGCGCTTGCTTCGCCGCCCACCAGCAATAGGCCAGAAACAGAATGCCAAAGATCCAGGCGGGCATGGGTATGATGAAGAAGATACCCAGCATCATCTTTGGCTGGAAGAGAATAAAACTAAACAACACGGCGCAGATGGCGCCTGATGCTCCAAGGCTATAATACGACAGGTTGTTTTTATGCTTAAAAATAGTCGTCACATCGCTCAACGTCAAACCCGCCAGGTAAATCAACGCAAACTGCAAATGGCCCCAACTGCTCAAGCCAGCCAACAAGGCCTCCAGCGGAAACCCGAAAAAGTAAAACGTCAGCATGTTGAAGAGTAAGTGCATCCAGTCGCGATGGATCAAGCCGCTGGTCAATACAGTATAGACCTTGTGTCCACGACTGACGCTATATGGGTGGAGCATAAAACGGCCAAAAAGATGGGGATTAGAAAAGGCATAGATACTGGTGACGATCGTAAACGCGAAAATAAGGCTCGCGATCGGCATCTGTGTAAGGTATTGTTGCATGAGCGTGTGTTAAAACGGCGTGTAAGGTAGCAAAAATATCCCAGCCTCGCCGCGTTGCCTCCCCGAAATCACCTACACCATCAAAACAGGGAGGTCTGCTTGCCGCTCAGCGGTGTGAACAAATCCGTCCGCAAGGGCGAGATTCCATCGTCGGGCATGTATTTCCGGACGGCCATCTTGAACAATTGCCGGATACTGTCTGCCAATTGGCCGTCGCCCCGTATGCGCCGCCCCCACTGGCTATCGTTGAGCCGCCCGCCATGGCAGGCCGCGATGCCATTCAGCACTTTCTCCGCACGGTCTGGGTACGCCTTATGCACCCAATCCGTAAAGATGCTGCCGATGGCCCCATTGAGCCTCACGATGGTATACGAAGCGGCGCGCGCCCCATGATCCGCCGCCGCTTTAATCAGCGCGGGCATCTCATCGCTATTTAGCCCTGGCACGATGGGCGCACACATCAGCATCACCGGGATACCCGCATTGGCAAGCTTTTCCATCACCTTTAGTCGGCCTTTGGCCGTCACGGTTCTGGGTTCCATCTTCTGGCGCAGCTCTTCATTGAGGGAATTTAAGGTCACGGCCACGCTGACGAGCTGCATTTGGGCCAATTCGCGGAGTAGGTCCACATCCCGCAGAATCAGGTTGTTTTTGCTGATGACGCCTACCGGATGCCGGTATTTGAGCATGACCGCGAGTATCGCCCGCGTCAGCTTCAACTTGCGCTCGATCGGTTGGTAGCAATCCGTATTGCCGGAGAGCATGATGGTAGCGGGTTGGTAAGACTTATGGTTGAATTGACGCTCGAGCACTTCTGCGACATTTCGCTTCACGATGATCTTACGCTCAAAATCGAGCCCGGCGCTATAGCCCCAGTATTCGTGGGCGTTGCGAGCGTAGCAGTAAATGCACCCGTGCTCGCAACCTTGGTAGGGATTCACCGAATACATAAACGACAAGTCGGGGCTATCGCTCTCGCTGATGACCTTTTTCGGGAATTCATCGATTAGCTCGGTCTGCGTATTTTCGAGAAAAGGCTCATCCAACCCTTCGATGTGTTCGGCGGTATACCGAAGTTTGGCAAAGCGATTATGCGTATTGACTTGAGCGCCCCGGCCTTTAAAATATTCGCTATTCTGTATGTGATCCATTACTCAAAATTACTAATAATATTAGTAATTTTGAGTAAATTTATACGGCTTTTTCAGAAATTAAAACACCGCATTCCGCACGGCTATATGCCGCGCAGGGTATAACGGCAATAACACACCGCATATGTTCAAATGCATCCAGTACCCGGTGTCAGGCTCAGCATACTGCCCGGGCTGACGGACGGAAAAATTGCGCGGGTAGGTCTTGTTTGGATCATAGGCTTCCACGATTTTGCCGTCTTTCAGGTGATAAACCCGGATATTGGCGGGATTGATCCGTCGGGCAGTATACGCTTAGTCACAAAAAAACATCCCATGGAATCCACGGGATGTGCGAATGATGCGTGTTATATGTGAGGGTTGGCGGAACAAACCGCACGCCTAGGCTATTGCTTCACGAACTGCAGGCTGGCAGCGAGCCGGATGTCGTCTCCTACGACGATGGCACCGGCTTCGGTAACCGCGCTCCACGTCAAGCCAAATTCCTTGCGGCTAATCTTACCGGTCACCTCAAATCCAGCCTTTACATTACCGTAGCCGTCCGTGACAATACCGCCGTACTCTACGTCGAATGTTGCCGGCTTCGTCGTGCCAGCGATGGTCAGGTCGCCCTGCAATACGTAATCGTCTCCCTTTTTATCCAGGGATGTAGAGATGAATGTGATTTTAGGGTTTTTCTCCGCATCGAAGAAATCGGCCGAGCGCAAGTGCGCGTCACGTTGTTCCTGGTTGGTGTCGATGCTCGCCGTGTCGATCTCGAATGCTACTTTCGCATTGCTGAAATCGTCTTCCGAATCGGTCGTTACCGTGCCGTTCAAGGTGCGAAAATACCCAGTGACCGTTGAGATTACTAAGTGCTTTACTTTAAAGCTGACCTCCGAGTGTGTGGGGTCAAGGTTCCATGTCGTTGCCATATCAATCTGTTTTTTAGTTTTTGTCATCATTTAACCATACAAAGGTCAGGATGTCTGATTAAACAAACGTTGATGTAAGATAAGAAAAAGCAAGGCCCCGACATGAACCGGGGTGGGCGGGCGAACAGTCGTTCGTCAAAAAATTAGTAACATTGCACTCAAATCTTCGGGTATTGTCCAGCAAAGCGAAAAAGGCACTCAGCATAATCTTCAAGGCAGCGATCCTTCTCGGGGTAGCGTGGGTGTTGCACAACAAACTCAGCGACCACCAGAACCTGCGGGATTTCACGCACTTGCTTCGCCACTTGGGAACCGAAACGGTCGTCGTCACCGTCGGGGTGGTCGTAGCCCTGATGTTCGTCAACTGGTTTCTCGAGGTGGGCAAATGGCGCTACCTGTGTCGGCATATCGAGAAAATCAGTTTTGTCCGCGCTACGCAGGCTGTTTTCTGCGGACTCACTTGGGCAGTATTCACCCCAAACCGATTGGGCGAATATGGGGGCCGGGTCATGTTCCTGTCGCCCCGCAAACGAATTTTCGGCGTAGTAGCCATGGGCGTGGGCGCCTTAGCGCAGCTGGTGCTTACCAGCGTTGCGGGTGCACTCAGCATAGCGTGTTTTGCAACCCGATTTTTGGGCTGGGAACCTTGGGCAAAGGTCGGCATTTGGGTACTGGCCATTGCCTACGCGACAGTTTTCGTTGTCCTTTATTTCAACGTACGCTGGATCAACACGCTGGTTTCGCGGATCGGATTCATGCGCAAGCTTCACCGCTTTTTTGAGGTACTCACGCGTTATGATCGCCGCCAGCTACTCACCGTCTTTGGCTACTCCCTCTCCCGCTTTGCCATATTTACCTCGCAATACTGCCTCCTGATGCTGGTGTTGCTCCCCGAACTACCATTCTTTCCGATGCTATGGATGATATTTATTTTATTTTTCGTCCAATCCGCACTTCCTTCGCTAGATTTGTTCGATTTTGGCGTACGAAGCGTTACGGCAAGTTATTTGTATAGCTACATTACCGATCAGGACATCGCGGTGATGGCCATTGTGTCGTGCATCTGGTTTGTAAACTTGATCCTTCCGGCTATTTTCGGCTCCGTGTTCGTATTAAAAATAAATTTCTTTGGGCATCCAAATCGTTAGTTTTCTTCTGGCCATTCTCACTGTGCTGTATGTGGCACTCGTCGCCTATATGCGGATGGGTTGGGACCGGTTACCGGTATGGAAAAAGCCTGACGGTTTCACTCCGCGTACGCGGGTGAGTATACTGGTGGCCGCGCGCAACGAAGCCAGCAACATCGACACCCTCCTCGAATCGCTGCTCGCCCAGGAATATCCACGCGAGTTGCTTGAAATCGTCGTTATCGACGACCATTCTACGGACGGCACTTCGGCGGTCGTTCAGCGATACGCCAGCCTGGGTGTCCAACTACTCGTGCTTAACGAATCCGAACCGCTCAACTCGTATAAGAAAAAAGCCATCGCCGAGGGAATTGCCTGCGCTACGGGCGAATTGGTGGTGACTACGGACGCCGACTGCCGGATGGGTCCACGATGGCTAGCTACCATCGTGGCTTACTATGAACAGCACGAGCTCTACATGGTATCGTCGCCCGTGGTATACAGCGGCGAGATAAACGCTTTCGAAGAAGCACAAACGCTCGAATTCCTTTACCTCATCGGCCTGGGGGCCGCCGGTATTGGCAACCGACACCCCGCCACGTGCAATGGGGCCAACCTCGCCTATCGGCGCGACGTGTTCTACGAGATGGGTGGGTTTTCGGGCATTGATGACCTCGCCTCGGGCGACGACGAGCTATTGTTGCATAAGGTAGCCGCCCAGTACGCCGACCGCATCGGTTTTTGCAAAGCGGCCGAGGCTGTGGTGTACACCGACGCGAAACCTACGTTGCGAGATTTACTAAGCCAACGTCGGCGCTGGGCTTCAAAAAGCACAAAATACAAGGACAAAGCTATTGTTATGCTCGGTGTTAGTATTTGGCTTTTCAACGCCATGCTATTGGTCACGGGCGTGTTGGCACTCTTTCACCCGGCATACACCACCATCGTTCTGAGTGCCCTAGCGGGCAAGTTTCTCATCGAATTAATCTTCCTCTACCCCCTGGTTCGATTTGCGGATCGCCCTTCCCTGCTAGCTTACCTTCCTGTGCTGACCCTCGTCCACGTGGTGTATATGGTCTATATCGGGCTGGCAGGCAATTGGGGAAAATACGATTGGAAAGGCCGGAAGGTGCGCTAGCGGCACCTAACGATTATCGCTCTCTTCTTCCTTGCCCTCCTCAATGCGCTCTTCAACCTCCTCCATCTCGTCACTTTCGAGGTGCTTCACTTCTTCTTCCTGTTCGGTGTTGGTGTGGTCGATACGGAATGTACAACGCACCGGGAAATGATCTGACCCGACCGATTCGAGGATCGACAGTTCATCGATAAAAATATCGGGGCTGTGGAAAAGCAGGTCAAGCGGCACCCGGAAAAACCAGTATTTAGCATGAAAGGTAGCCAATATGCCCCGCCCGATACGCGCATCAATCAGCCGACTAGTCTTCTTGAAAAGCAACGAGCTCCGCGCCCACGCCACATTGTTGAAATCGCCGATGACAAGCACGGGGAGCTTGTAGTCGCGCACGCGCTTGGCCACGCATAGCAAATCCCCATCCCGTTCCTTGGCATTTTCCTCTTCGGTGGGACTCGGTGGTGGCGGGTGCACGCCGAAAAACACAAAGCGGTGTCCGTCGCCGGTCGCCAACTCAGCCTCGATGCTCGGGAGGTCGTCCGCCACGAAGTAATGCGTTTGGACCCGATGCATCTTCAATTTGGAGTACAAATGCATCCCGTAGGTGTTTTCCAAGGTCACTTTCTGTTGATAGGGGTAATCATCTTCCAGTGTGCGCATTGCCTGTTCCCAGTCGCTGTTGCTTTCCATCGTTAGGAACACGTCCGGTTGTTCGCGGCGTACCAGCGCGATAAATCGGTCGTAGGCCGTGTTGTATTGGTACACATTGCAAGAAAGGACGCGGACGGGTTGTGAAGCCGTGTCCCCCTCGGCCGATTTTTGCCTACGCCAAAACTTGGTGTAGCGCGCCAGCACGTAGGCGTGGTACACGATTAAGGCAAATTGCACCGTCTGGACGGCCCACAACCACGGATAGGTATCCGTGTAAAAAAATGCTAGCGGAAATACTACAAGCTGCAAGATGAACAACTGTAGCTTCATGAATTCCGGAACGCGGAAAACCCAATGCGGGTGCTGGATGAACGGCAGCAAGGCCAAAAACAGCAGCAAACAGGATAGGACGGCGATTGTTATGCCCATGGTATGCGGTATGAGCAAGGCGGTCAGGTCCGCGATGCTCCCCAAATCTACCAATTGATTCAGACTTCGCAAATTACGAAAACCAAGTCGGGGGAGTTGCCCCGTGATAAGCGCAGGAACGTGGAGCTTTGGATCGGTGCAGCGCGGGGTACACCGATGGCGCAGATTAACAAAAAGATCTCGTGTTTTCGTTACCTTAGCATCATGGAATATCCATTTAGAAAAGCTCTCCTTTCCGACGTTTCCGCTATCTGGGCGATCTTGCAGGATGCCATCCAACGCCGAAAGGAAGACGGCAGCGACCAATGGCAGGACGGTTATCCTAATCCCGAAACCATCCGGCAGGACATCAGAAAAGATGTTGCATACGTTATGACGCACGATGAACACGTGATGGGCTATTGTGCCGTGCTGATTAGCGACGAACCGGCGTATGACAACATTGATGGAGCGTGGAAAACAACCGGCGATTTCGTCGTTTTCCATCGTGTAGCCATCGCAAAGGAGTACCTCGGGCAGGGCCTGAGCTACCGCCTGCTGGAACACATCGAAGCGTATGCGAAGTCACAGTCTATCGAGAGCGTGCGCGCTGACACCAACTATGACAACTACGCCATGATGCAAGTATTCGATCGCTTGGGTTATGCGTACTGCGGAGACGTCCGGCTGCGCGGCAGTCCGCGGAGGGCCTACGAAAAAGTGTTGAAATAACAATCGGAAAGAGGACAGCGCTTAATCAGAAGCTTTCGAGGTGCCTTTTTACATCTTCCATCAACCACATCGGCGTTGACGTAGCCCCGCAAATGCCAATCGTCTCACCGGGCAAGAACATATCAGCCGACAACTCGTCAGTGCCAGACACAAAGACGCTGTTGGGGTTGCTGGCCCGGCACACGTCATACAACACGCGGCCGTTAGACGATTTCTTGCCTGACACAAAAACCACTTTATCAAATCGTGCGGCAAATTCGCCCAAGTCCGCATAGCGATTGGACACCTGCCGGCAAATGGTGTCGTTGGCTTTGACTTCATAACCCCGGAGGGTTAGCTCGTCGCGTATTTCGTAAAACTTGTCAACGCTTTTTGTCGTCTGGCTATACAGGGTAAATTTTTTGGGCAGATCCACGTTGTCCAACTCGGCTAGGTCCTGGAAGACAATCGCTTCGTTGGCCGTTTGTCCCGTCAGGCCGATAACTTCGGCGTGGCCGTGCTTGCCATAGATTAGAATCTGCTCGTCCGAATCATGGGACGCCTTCACCCGATTTTGGAGCTTAAGGACGACCGGGCAAGACGCGTCGATCAGGGTGATGTTATTTTCCAAGGCAATCCGATAGGTCTCAGGCGCCTCACCGTGTGCCCTAATCAACACCTTTTCGTTTCGCAGGGCAGGCAATTTATCGTGCGTTATGATACGAAGACCTTTAGCGCGCAGCCGTGCAACCTCCTCATCATTGTGCACGATATCCCCCAGGCAATAAAGGTAGCCATCTTCCTCCAGGATTTCCTCGGCCATGTCAATCGCATAGACGACGCCGAAGCAAAAACCCGAATCCTTATCTATCGTTACCTGCAGGTCGTATCCCATTAAAACAAAGTTAAGCAAAAAGGTTCGAACCCGACAATTAGGATCCTGGAATCGTAGTATCTGTACTACAAAATTTTCAGGTCGCGTGGGCGCAGTGAATTTAGGGTTCCCGATTATCAAGAAAAAAGAGGCACGTTCCTTGCTAATTTGCGGCAGAGGATGCTGCTCAACACGGATGGTGCTACATAGTTTCTTATGAACACCAAGCTCTTATAATGAAAAAAGGAGGGAATTGAGTGTCCATGCGGACTAGGTATCGAAATCGCTGCAAAGCGGGGACGGGAAAGGAAAAAAAAATTTCGTCTTTCACTAGGGGTGCCGTCGCGTTGAGTTGTCATATCTTAAAATTTAGACAATAAGAAGCATATGAAACGAGTACTTAAAAACACATTTGGACTGGGACTATTGATTCTCTTCTTCACGGCTTGCGACAAAGAGCGCGTAATTGCGGAAGACGGCTTGCCAAAAGACGTGTCCACCTATGTACAAACACATTTTCCCGAACATGAAATCATTCAGATCGTGAAAGACCGCGATGGCCTGTCGGTTAGCTATGACGTGATCCTACGCGGTGGCTATAAGCTGGAGTTTGACCGCAAAGGAAGAATTAAGGGCGTAGAGGGAACGGCCAAGCTGCCTGACAGTGTCATCCCCGAACCCATACTCGCTTATGTAACTGCCAATTATCCTGAGCATTACATTATCGACTGGGAACTAGATGACAAAGGCCAAGAGGTCAAGCTCGTAAATGGCTTGGAGCTGAAGTTTGACAAAAACGGGAAATTTTTGAAGTTGGACCTATAAGGCCGCTAATGTTTTCCCAGGGAGAACAATTCGTCTTCAAGAACGAGAGGCTGTTTCAAACAAACAGCCTCTTTTTTTTCCTCTGGCATACTTGCCGACCGAATCAATACAACAACCTGAATTTGATCGTATTCTCAATCTGTCTGAGCTGCTTAATCAGTTGGCGACCGTAGCTAGTTTCCACATCGGTAACGGCATAGCCAATGCCGTGGCGCGTTACCAGAAACTGCGACACGATATTAATCTCGTTTTCGGCGAACACCTGGTTAATCTGAGCCATGATGCCCGGTACGTTTTTATGGATATGGATAAGGCGATGCGCCCTGTGTACCTTGGGTAGAATCAAGTTGGGGAAATTTCGGCTCATATACGTATCGCCCTTGTTGATAAACTCGGCCATACGCCGGGGAATAAATTCTGCGTTGCGCTTTTTACCTTTTTTATCATCAAACACCACGATGCCTTTTTCGTTAGTCAAATCGCGATCTAGCCGTCCTTTGCTGTCGCCCAGGTAACCGATGGTCTTTAGCTTGTCAGCCTGCCTCAACTGCTCGTTACTGAGCTCCTCGCCATTGCCCAGCAGGAGCATGCCCACGTCGCGCGTATATTTTTCTTCAAATGTGTCCTTGACGCGAACAGAAAACCCTTCGCGTTTCAACAAGGCGACTGCCACATCGGGCACATTGCCCACGATAAGGCAAAGAATCCGATTTTTGGGATAGGAAATCGCCCTCGGAAGGTCATTGACATACAAAAACTCGTCGAAGCTCGGCGTTACGTGGTCAGCCTTTTCCAACACGCTCCTGCGCTCGATATTCTCCGTAAAGGCAAAAAACCGCTCAATCAGTCCCGACTCTTTGAGCTGGAAATCCGAATAGCCATCGCCGATGCCGTATATGCGGCCCGGTAGCTGGAGCTGGCGCAACAGCTTCACTTTGCCCCCTTCTTCAGACAACGGGTTGGTCTCGTCATAGCCAATGATGTTACCGCTCTCGTCAAACAGGAACGTGTTTGCGTAGATATTCTCGCGTTTGATGTGGTAGGGAATGACCACGGGCGTGATAAACTCCTTAAATCCGCCTGACACGATCAACACGCTGTCCGCATTCTTGATGAAAAACTCCCGATTGCGCGAAAACGAGAGCGACACTTTTTTCTTCAGCACCCACACAAGCTTCGCCAAATGATCCCGGTTAGCGGACAACAGCTTGACGCGTGCCGAAAGACTCTCGCGAAACGAGAGCTTGCCCTCCATTGCCAGATTTGTTAGCCGCTCGATTTCCTCATACACTAAGCCTTTAGCCGGGTGGTTTTCCAATGAGATACGAGCCAATTCGTCCAGCGCTTCCACCTGGGTGAAGGTGCTGTCGAAGTCGATGATGTAATAGTTATCCACGTTTATTTTCTTTCAATGTCAATGCGAGACTGATGGCTCGCAACGTATGTTCTAAGGGGGTAAATTCGATGTCGATGGCCGCTTTGAGCTTTCGGTTCGAGAAGCGTAGTTTTCGACAGGAGGCCCGGACGGATTCCTTGGTCAGCAAGGGCGGCTTGCCCGAAAAAAGCGAAACCGCCCACGCGCCACGCCAAGCGACACCCAGCATCGACGGAGTGGCCTTTATCCGCGGCGGCGGACGGTCAATGATCCGGCTGTATTCCGTCAATAACGCTTGGTGCGTTTTATTTACGTGGCTCACGATAAAGCGCTCTCCGGATATGGAGCGGTCTGACATTAGCAGGATCATGGCCTGGGCCACGTCCTCCACGTCGACCAATCCTACAGAACCGGTAGCATAGAACTTAAGCCCACGGTGCACCAACGAAAAAACGGCACCGCTGCCTTTGTCTCCGGCGGCCGGACCAATAATCAGCGACGGATTGACAATAACGGCGTCTAGCCCCTCGGCGATACCCCTCCACACTTCCATTTCGGCAGCGTGCTTCGCGATCGAATAGCCAGATTTTTGCCGGTCATATTCCCACCAGTCCTCTTCCGTCGTCTCCTGCCCGGGTTTGGGTTCGCCCAGAGCCGTGATCGAACTCACATGCACCAGCCGGATGCCATGCGCAAACGCGATGTTAACGATATGCGCCGTTCCCTCCACATTAGTCCGCATCATGGCCGCCTTGTCTGCGGCTTGGTACGACACCATGGCTGCACAATGGTACAGGTCACTAACCCCTTGACAGGCATCGGAAAGGGCAAAGTAATCCGTGATATCCGCGTCAACCCATTCGATGGCAGAACCGAAACCACTCAGCATATCCGGTATCGTGGAAGACGACCGTTTGGTCGCGCGGACACGGTGCCCGGCATTGACCAGTTGCCTGATCAGCGTGGACCCGAGAAAACCTGTTCCGCCTGTTACTAAAATCACTGCTAACGACTCCGTTGATTTAAGGATGCGCCCAAAAATAAGGCAAATAAACCGATTTGTGGGAAAAATTTCGCTTTGCCTACCGGTATTGACTAAGCCCGTAACCTGGCCTTGCGCCGCTGCCGGATGAAGAGGCATAGCCACGGATGTAAACGGATGCCATTAGGCTTTTTTTACCGCTCATCGTTCAATGCAAGGGCTTTTATGTAAGTTTGCCAGGCGCTGGCCGGCAATGTCCCGCCAGGATGCACAACGCGTAACATACAACAACCATGTCATTGTCAGATTTCTTCTCGCCTGTTCAGCTTAGCGATTACGAACCCGAATCCGGATTTTTCAACACGCAAATGGGTGCGGTCGCGGACATTTACGCCACCTCATTCCCCGATTTGGAAGAAAACACGCCCCATATCGGCATCTTTGGGGTGCTCGAAGACCGCAATGCCGTCGGCAACGCCGGAGCCGCTGCCGGCCCGGATGTAATCCGCAAACATTTTTACCTGCTTTATGCCGGCGACTATCGTGTAAAAATCGCCGACCTCGGAAATATTCGGGCCGGACGCACCGTCAAGGACACCCATGTAGCCGTCAAAACCGTATGCGAAGAACTCATGAAAGCCGGCATTATCCCTGTCGTGTTAGGCGGTGGTCAAGACATTACTTATGCGCAGTATACCGCATACGAGAGCCTGGAACAGAAAGTGGAAATAGCGGTGATTGACCCGCGAATCGACATTGACCAGACGAATACCGAATCGGCGCCGCTGACGTCGCAGACGTTCCTCAACCACGTCATCCTGCACGAGCCCGATTACCTCTTTTCCTTAAGCAACCTAGCATATCAGTCCTATTTCGTCAGCCCCGAGGCCGTCAACATGTACGACAAGCTCTACTTTAATACGCTGCGCCTCGGAATGATGACGGGCAAGATCGACCATTCCGAGCCCCTGATTCGAGCGGCGGACCTCGTTAGTTTCGACATTGGAGCTATTCGTGCCACGGATGCGCCCGGCAATGGCAACGCCGCGCCCAACGGCCTGTATGGCGACGACGCGTGCCAACTGTGCCGCTACGCGGGTATAAGCGATAAGCTCACATCAATTGGTTTTTACGAATACAACCCCGCTCACGACACCCGGGAAATGACCGCCCAGCTCATCGCGCAGATGGTTTGGTGCTTCATTGATGGGTATTATAGCCGCAAGAACGACGCGCCGCCGATCCCCAAATCATCGTACATCACCTACCGCGCCACCCTGGAGGGCGACGCTTACGAACTGGTCTTCATCAAGAGCAAAAAGTCTGATCGGTGGTGGATGCAGGTACCTTATTTTGGGTCAAAATCCGTCAACGAACGCTACTACCTGGTGCCCTGTCGCTACGAGGACTACAAACAAGCCGTGGATGGTGAAATGCCCGACCTGTGGTGGAAGACCCACCAAAAACTGCAGTAGATGCTCGGAACTTGTGATTATTCAAAAATTAACCAGCCAACCACTCCAAAAACTCCTTCAGCTTATCGCGGCTGATGGTAATCGAGTGATCAAAGGGAACTTTTAAGTGTACGGAGAATTTTCGAGACAGGTGGTGTGAGGCTTCGCTGATCGCCTCGCGGTTTAGGAGGAATTGCCGATTGGCGCGGAAGAAGTCGTCGCCACACATTTGTTCCAGCTGCTCCAGTGTTTTGTTCAGATAGTAAGTGGATCCGTCCAATGTCAGCAAGCGGGTAGCTTGGTTCTCGATGTAGAATATCGCGATGTCCGCTAATTTTATCGGGATGATCTTTTCCCGGTGGTTGACCAATATGCTTGTCGAGGCGGTCGGCTTCATCTCCTTGAGGATGCGCTGTATCTCACTGACCGAATCGCTGCCACCCGAAAAGGCTTCAGAAAGATCCTTATACTTGTCGAGTGCAGCCTTGACGGCGTCTTGTGTGAAGGGCTTAAGCACGTAGTCTATTCCATTAAGCCGAAACGCATGGAGGGCGTACTCGTCGTAGGCCGTGCAGAACACGATTGGCGTCTTGATAGCTACCTTGTCGAAAACTTCGAAGCTTAGGCCATCGCCCAATTGGATGTCGCTAAAAATCAGGTCCGGAGCCGGACTCTTGCTGAAGTAGTCGACCGCCTGCTTGACCGAGTGCAGCGTGGCGTCGATTCTTGCCGAGGGCGCCACCTCCAAGATCACCTCCTCTAGGTCCTTTGCGGTTAGCTTTTCGTCTTCTATGATTACGATATTCATCAGCCAATTAAGAGATTAATATGTGTTGAAGGACGCATCATGCGTGCCGTGGTCTAGCGATTTTTGGACATAGCGGCTTTCATTCTGATGCCTAGGGTGACGCAAAACGTGTCGGCGTCCTCGCGTATCTTCATCTGTTCGCCGCCCGAAAACAGGCGATAACGTGCAGAAAGGTTGGCCAAGCCACTGCCGGTAGACCCCTCGACGCTAGCCAGCCGTTGCAGGTTGTTTTTGACGGTAATTTGCCCATCGTCAACTTCCACCTCGATACGCAAGGGTGCCTCCTCCGTCAACCGATTATGCTTGATGGCGTTTTCAGCCAGGGGCTGCAGCGAAAAAAAGGGCAAGATACCATCTAAATACTTGTCCGGCACGTCAAAGCGGTAAGACAGTGCGTCGCCGAAGCGCATCTTCTGCATCTCCAAATAGTCTTGGCACAACTTCACTTCCTCGCGGACCGTAGCCTGCCCTTTCTTCTGCTGGCTCAGCGACGAACGCAAAAAATCGGACAGGCGCAGGAGGTAAGCCTCGGCCGTCTTGGGGTTTTGCTTGATGAGCGACTTCAGCACGTTCAGCGCGTTGAACAAAAAGTGGGGTTGTATTTGTTGGCGAAGCAGTTCATTGGTCGTTTCGGCATTGGCCGATCGCAATAGTGAGATTTCCAGCTCACGCTGGGTTTTCAAGTAATGCAGGAGGATGAAGTTGTGGAGCAGGTGCACCAGTCCGTACACCATCAGCGAGGGAAGCGATATCAGCAACAAGAATTGCCAGTTCTGCAATTCGCGCATCTCGGCCGATACTTGCAGGTTTTCAGGTACCAGGCCGTGGCGCTCACCCCATGTCCGCAAAAAATGGTAGGAAAGCATAATGAAGATGCTGACCACGCTACCGATTGCAAGCCGTACCCCCCGCAGCCGTGCCGAGTCATCGTATCCGCGTTTTCTGAAGAGGACAATTAGCGCGATACTTACGGCCGATGTGTAAAGTAACACAAACCCACTCACCAACGCGGGGGCAATACTCGACCAAAGGTTTAAGTCATGCGAATAGATGATCAGCGCCACAAACACGGCGATAGACGCCGAAAGGGCTAGGCTATACCTAATCAGTTCTTTAAGAGGGAATCTAATCCGCATGTACAAATATCATCAACTACAACGGCAATGCCAATTATACGCAAAATGCACCGAGCATCCTAGCTATCGCTTAACGCATTTTGCCCCGGACCACCATAACAGAGGCCGGGGCAAAAATCCACTTAACTACAAAACTAAAAGGTTCTCGCTTAGAAGTAGAAGCTAACGCCAA
>CAYRGQ010000007.1:0-15331 GCA_964423925.1 uncultured Sphingobacteriaceae bacterium
CCTACCACCAGTATTAATAAAATACGGGAGCCGGTTGAGGCGTGGTACTGGGCACGCCGTCCTTGATTTCGGGCCAACCGTCCACCCATTCCAATCGGTCGAGCATCAAAGCTCGGCGGCTAGCCCCGCTGGAAACCTTGCCGTGGGTGCGTATGATACCGTGATATAGAAACCAGTCAGTCCCTTCATCATCTGTGATGATCCGCGCATTGTGCCCCGGCCCCGCATAGGTTTCGTTACCTCGGAGTAGCAAGGTGCCATTGCCGCGCTCCGCAATGTCCTTGCCGTCGCGGTCGAGATAAGGGCCCTGCAAGTTTTTCGCGCGGGCTACCACAACGTGATATTTACTGTCTGCACCCTCACAGCAACTCCCTTTGGAGCCGAAAAAGTAATAATAATCTCCACGCTTGTGGATCATTACTGCCTCCACATCGCCCGCCGCAATCTTGAATTTGCGGTCCAGGTCGAGCACCGATAACCCGTCGGCAGCCAATTCCACACCGTAAGTTCCTTGGGTAACGGCTTGGCTGAAACTGCCCCAAAACAGGTACGCCTTACCTCCGTCCTCCACATAATGCGGATCGATCGAGTTGGGAACTTCGGCATCGGCGCTATCGAACAATTTGCCTTGGTCTACAAACGGTCCCTTGGGCGTATCGGAAATAGCCAAGCCAATCCCCGGATTCGGGTCTCCCCACGTGGAAAAGGAGTAGTAGAGATGATATTTGCCATTGACCAGGCTGACGTCAGGCGCCCACAAGCCACCCTCGCTTTTCCAGGAGGGCCGCGTTTCGAAGGCTTGCCCTTCCAACGTCCAGTTTACCAAATCCTTGGACCGAACAATCGGCATCAGCCGGCTTCCTTGCCCATCGCCCCAGTTGTCTTGCGTGCCATATGCAAAAAAGTCGCCCGTCTGCGGATCCCGTACCACGGACGGGTCCGCCAGAATAGGCTCGAAGACGGGATTAAGATAATGCCCGGCGGGAATGGTATCCGGTTGGGTGACTTCGCCCCCATGGTTTGGACGACTATCCGAAACGGAACAACTGCTTAACAAAAGAGACGCTATGAGAACGGTGTAACTAAGCATGGTGATGCATGATTAAACTGAAAACCTTATAATTTATTCGTGGCGCGCTTACGCCTTCAATCCTGCTGTACGGGTACGATGACCTTATCGCCATCAACGTTAAACTCAAATAAGCCGGTCTGGTCATTCCATCGCTTATTGACAGGGATAATGCGTGTTCGTCTTGGCGTCACGGCTTCCTGGCTATAGTGGGTATGATACACATAGTATAGTTGCCCGTCGAGTCCTTCAAACAGGTCGCCGTGTCCAGACCCATACTCGCCCACGATGTTACGGTGTATAATGGGGTTGCCTTCGTGCTTAACCCAGGGACCATATGGCGAGTCGGCTACGGCGTATCCTACCGCATAGTCGATGTTTCGGAAGTGATTGGCCGAATAGAACATGTAATATTTGTCGTTTAGCCGGATGACGGTCGGCCCTTCCATAATCGGCGCCGATTCGTAAGCAGGCGTAGCCTCCCAGGGCTCCGTCTGGTCAAAGCACTTGGTCAACGTCTCGGGCTTGATTCGCCCTTTCTCCAGGTCAAATTCGGCTACCCAAAGGTAATTACCGTTGGAAAACCGAACGTGATACAGGTAATATTTACCATCCTCATCCTTAAAAATATAGGAATCGATATTCTTTTCGGATCCATCAATGGGCTCAGGCTTCGCTTGCGTAAAAGGCTCGGTCAATCTGGCCGAACGCGCTAACACGGTTTGCTCGTTGGCGGTATAGGTCAGGTAATATGTTCCGGCGTCCTTCAGGAGCTGAGGCGCCCAAAACCCTTCGGTACCGAAGGCTCCCCCGCCTTTGATGAGTAGCATCGCCACTGAATCTCCGGTATTGCCAGGTACTGACCAAAACTTCAAATCCTTCGATTCCAATACGGAGAAACCGGACGCCGTCCTACCGCTTCCTCCTGTTCCGGTTAGGTAATATGTGCCATTTTCGACAAAAATAGTCGGGTCAGCAAGAAAAATCTCCTTGGGTTGTTGCGCAAAAAGCGCCATTCCGGGAAATGATAGTGCAGTGGTAAGGAACAGGCTGGAAAAAAATCGCATGGGTTTCTTCATCTTCATCATATTATTCGTAATTCACTGGCGTCACTGTAACAACACCGGCGTCATGTAATCAGGGTCTATCTCCATCACCGTGTTGCCATCCCGCTGGCTGAACGTTACGGTACTAATATTCATGTACCTGGGATGAATGGCCGACTCACTTCGGTGAGAGTGAAAAACAACGCGCAATTGGCCCTCCTTGTCCGTAAACATCGCGCTATGGCCTACGCCAACCAGCTCGCCGGGCTTTTGCAGGATGGGGTTTCCTTCATACTTGGTCCACGGCCCGGTCACGTGTGGCGCCGTCGCATATCCAATACCATAGAACGGGCTTTCGTAGCTGTTTGCAGAGTAGGTCATATAATAGGTGCCTTCATGCTTCAACACGTACGGGCCTTCGTTGACGCGCGGCCAAATCTCTTCCCAAGGCTGCGATACGTGGATGCAGGGAACCATTGTCTCGGGGCGGACCGTGATGAGGTCGTCTTCGAGTTCGGCTACCCAAATGTTCAACCCGTCATTAAACCGATCAAAAAACAAATAAGGTTTGCCGTCGTCGTCGATAAACAGGGAATTGTCGATGCATTTCTCCCCGGCAATCATCGGCTTCTGTTCGGCTTGTCGAAACGGCCCCAAGGGGTTGTCGCTGGTGGCCACACAGATATGCTCATCCGCGGAGTAATACATATAAAACGTGCCGTCCACCTCGTAGACCTCAGGAGCCCAAAACCAGCGATCGCCCCACGAATCCGCTTTATGGAGCGCCAATCGGTTGCCTTCGACACGCTCCCACACCCGTAAATCGTCCGATATGTAGACGGCGATGCCGTCTTCTTCCGACGTCCCGTAGGCGTAATAGGTGTCTTCGTGTAGAAGTATGAAAGGATCGCCAAAAGGCACCTCCATCTCCACCGACTGCGCAGGAGGCTCGGCTTCCGCGCCGGACTTACTCGAGGAGCACGCAAGCACGTTAAAGCTTAAGGCTAAGATACTGTATATTATTGTTCTAATCATCTATTCGTCGTCTATGCCAAACTTACTCACTAACGTGTTATACTCCGCCTTCGAAATGGCAATCATGCATCCGTGCCGTAAGCCTTCGGGCACCGTGTACTTATCCCACGTAGAGTGGAACGTATATCCGGATGCCTGGTACCACGGTCCGTTGAGGTTGTCGGCGATCGACAGTCCGTAGGATACTCCCGGATACTGCTCGTAGTACAGGTACCACGCTTTATCGTCCGGCGAGGGGATAAGCATGGGCGCCTCCCGGAAATTGGGACTGACGGGTACCGATGGTTCGGAGTACGGCCCGGTCAGGGATGGCGCGCGCGAGACCCGGATCGTTTTGCCCGTGGGCCAATATAAGGTTGGGTATGCTTCGTCCTTCAATATGGCAAAGTATTGCTCCCCTACACGACGGATGATCACGTCAATTGTGCCCATGTTCCAATCAAACAGTTTGGCGGGCGGTTCGGAAAACGACTTCAAGTCCTTGGACAGCACGTACAGCGTGCGCTGGCTCGCCCAATACCTTTCGGCATCGTCGGGCGTGCCATCCAGGTGTGGCGTATGCCACGTCAGCATGTACTGATCAGTTGCCTCGTCAAAGAACAGCTTCGGGGCGCCGATCCGTTGCAGGGCATGGCCATAACCAGGTGTCGTTTTCAAATCGGGGGTAAACGTAGCAAAAGGTTCCCAACTGGTCAAGTCGGCCGATACCCAAATCACGATGTCTGGCGAGTCATCGCTGGCATTGCCGGCCATGTAGTACCTGCCGTCGCGCCCTTTGCAGATATCGGGATGTCCTTGGTATGCATCGCTAATCCGTTGCCTGCCGTTCAGCGTTTTCCAATGCAGGCCGTCCGTGCTGACGCTGTAATAAAGCCGGCCGTAGTCGCCGCGTACCATATGGGCGAATAAGTAGGCCTCGTTGACGGCGGCTTCGCCGGGCTCCACCTGTCCGGGAGGATCCGGTTGTTGGGCTACCGTCAGAGTGGCGTCCATCAGTAGCAGTGTCGCAGCAACGGTCATGGCTGTTACTGCTTTTTTATAGGTTAACATAGGCTATCAGCGTGTTGATGCGCTGACGCCGTCCTAGACATCAGCACAATGATTTACGTGCGGGTTAGCCGTGCCAGCGCCTTGAAGCGCCCTCGCTCGGCCCGTCCTTTGTTAATACTCAAAATGTTGCGTCAACTCGCCTTCGCTATTGTCGACTTCGATTTGCGGAATCGGCAAACGGTGGTGCCTGCCGAGGACGAAATTGTTGAAATCTGGATCCCCCAACTTCAGCTCGCCGATACCGGCTTGCGTATCCACCAGTCCCCAACGCTTTAGGTCGGCCCAGCGCCAAACTTCGAAACACAGTTCTAACGCCCGCTCCATCTGCAAACGCTTCAAGAAAGCATCTTTCGAGACCAAACTACCACTAAATGCGCTATTTTCCAAAGCAGGTAGGTTGGTAGAAGGGCGTCGCCGCACCTTATTGACGTATACCGTAAAAAATTCGGACGTAACTTTCAAAAGCAATTCGGCGTTTCGCCCAGTGCATTCCTCCTCCAAAACAGACCCTAACATCCTATTTTTTAGGCTATTTACCGACGCAAACAAGTTACCAATATTTTACCTTACTGTTATTTTTTTTAACAATTTTATAGATAATTAGAATAAAACATATCAATTTTATATTTTTACGTCATGAATATTGCTAGACCCACACTCAATAAACACGCTCTATACCCAACGTGTGTTCGGTCTGCAATAACTTCAGAACGACCCAAACGATGTCGATAGAAACGGGAAGAATACGATACGCCAAACTATTTTTTGGAATCTTCTTCATGAAGATCCTGATTTCCTGCTCCCCATTTTTTTCTAATTACATCGACAAAGAAACCATCCTCCAAGTGGTGCTGCAGTTGGAGATCGAAAACAACGGTGGTTCGGGTGGAGACCAAGCGAAGGATTTCGCCAAAGAGTACCCCAAGTCGACCACGCACCTGTCCTACGTTCCGCCCCTCGAACTTTTCAACGCACTACATGCCATCGCTGATGACGGTGGGCATATTCCTGCCTATTACCCTTCGGTGCCCACCCCGCCTCCTAACGTTTAACTCGCATTCCCTGCCTTAGATCCGCACCGTAGCAAAGTTTGTACTACTGGGTGCTGGCTTTCTGATGCCTTTTTTCCAGCATGCGTGACGGCTGGGTTCTGACAACCCAAGCCCTGCATCACGATAATTTTTCACTCATCCTTACGCAGAAAAAATATGAATGGTAAACGTATATCAGCATTCTTAAAATTATCGAAAAGAGACTTAAAACACGACTTACCTGCGAGTCTTGTCGTCTTTCTAGTAGCTCTACCCCTCTGTCTCGGCATCGCGATGGCGTCGGGTGCACCACTATTTTCCGGCTTGCTCACCGGCATAATCGGCGGCATTGTCGTCGCTTCCATTAGCGGTTCCCAATTGAGCGTCAGCGGGCCGGCAGCCGGACTGGCTGTCATCGTCCTCACGTCGATCGAATCATTAGGCGCCTACGAAACCTTTTTGCTGGCCGTCGTTATCGCCGGCGTCATCCAGGTTGTGCTGGGAATCGTCCGGGCAGGCATGATTGGCGACTATTTCCCTTCGTCGGTCATTGTGGGTATGCTCGCCTCCATCGGCATATTGATTATCCTGAAGCAAATCCCATTAGCCATTGGCTACGATGCCGGTGGGGCCGGAGAAAGCGCTATCCCATCGGACGAGCAGCGCCCATTCGCGGCAATCATGGCCATCTTTCAGGGCATCAACCCTGGCGCATTGCTCATCTGCCTGCTATCCATGGCCATCTTGTTGTATTGGTCCAAAGTGCCCCGGCTGAATATGGTGCCGGCACCCTTGGCGGCGGTGGTCGTAAGCGTCATGCTCGGCTATGTTTTTCGTGATACGACCTTCGCCCTGTCTGCAAACCAGCTCGTGGCCATACCGATCGTGGGGTCCGTAAGCGAATTTATGGAGCTGTTTGTATTCCCGGATTTTTCGCAAGTGCTGAATGGCGATGTTTGGGTCGTCGCATTCACCATCGCAATTATCGCTAGCCTCGAAACCTTGCTAAGCATCGAGGCCGTCGACAAGATCGACCCCCTTAAGCGCGTCTCTCCGACAAACCGCGAACTGCTGGCCCAAGGCGTGGGCAATATGGGCAGCGGCTTGCTGGGGGGCCTACCCTTGACCTCGGTGATCGTGCGCTCATCGGCCAATGCCAATGCGGGAGCCCGTACGCGTCAGAGTGCCATATTACACGGCATCTGGCTGTTATTGGCACTCATACTAATTCCGCGACTGATTAACCTGATTCCTTTGGCATGCTTGGCTGCAATTCTTTTGCTGACTGGCTACAAACTTGCTAAATTCGCAATATTCAAGCAGATGTGGCGCAAAGGGCTAGACCAGTTCGTTCCATTCATGGTCACCATCGTTGCCGTCGTGCTGACGGACCTACTAACTGGCGTGGGTATCGGCTTGGTTGTAGGTATATTTTATATCTTGCGCAACAATATGTCCAACACCTTTGAATACGAAATTGCCGAGCAAGAAGATGGCACGAAAGTGACGATAACGCTCTCCGAGGAGGTTTCCTTCCTCAACAAAGCGGCCATCCAAAAATCGCTGTACGCCCTCCCTAAGCGAATCAATGCGGTGCGCATCGATGGCTCGCACAGCCGATATATCGACAAGGACGTCATCGAAGTAATCAACGCGTTTAGCCAAAACGCGGAAAGCAAAGGCCGCATGGTGGAACTCATCGGGATCGTCAACAAGAAGAACATTCCGAGCGTCCGACAATTTAACCAAGCAGTAAGCGACACGCACGCCTGGCCACGGACGCCTACAACGGGTACGCGAACCCATCGACCTGCCAGCGCGCACGACCGCAGCAGCATATCCGCGAACTAAAACAAAGCCATCAAAAAAACACAGACACACATGCCAAACAGCAAATTAGACGGAAATCAAACGCTTAAACTCGGGTTTAAAAAAATATTGGACGGCAATGCCGAATGGGTAAAATTTGTAAACAGCGACACTTCAGGTCGTTACAAGCAACTTTCGCACGGCCAACATCCGGAGATCCTCTGGATTGGCTGTGCTGACAGCCGCGTACCCGCCAACCAGATTACCAATACCCAACCCGGAGAGGTGTTCGTACACCGCAATATCGCCAATGTCTGCGTGCACTCCGACATGAACATGCTTAGCGTACTCGACTATGCCGTTAACGTACTGAAAGTAAAGCACGTCATCGTCGCAGGGCATTACGGCTGCGGCGGCGTGGCGGCGGCGCTAAGCCGCCAGCAATATGGCATTATCGACAATTGGCTGTGCCATATCAAGGACGTTTACCGCCTGCATGCCCAAGAGATCGACGCCATCAATGACCACGAAAATAAGCCGCCTGGTGGAACTCAACGTACAAGAACAGGTCTTCAACCTCTGCACTACCAGCATCATCCAAAATGCCTGGAAAGAACGGGCGGATCTGGCCGTACACGGCGTAGTAATCGATATCGCTACCGGCGAACTGGTCGACTTGAACACCCACTTTACCGGAACGGACGACATGGCAAATGTATTTGCCTTTCGTTAGCCGAGAGTTACTTGCCAAAACAGAACGGGCAGTCGCAAATGCGACTGCCCGTTCTGTTTTCAGTTGATACCCGAACTAATCCGCTTCCATAAACGGATAACGGTAGTCAGTGGGCGGATGGAATGTTTCCTTAATCGTACGCGGCGATACCCAACGCAACAAGTTGATCATCGAGCCCGCCTTATCATTGGTCCCCGAACCGCGCGCACCGCCGAAGGGCTGCTGTCCGACCACTGCACCCGTACACTTGTCGTTGATATAAAAGTTGCCAGCGGCATTGCGCAGGGCATACGTGGCCTGCTCAATCGCATACCGGTCTTGTGCGATGATAGCGCCTGTAAGGGCATAGATCGACGTTTTATCCACCAAATCGAGGGTTTCTTCCCACTTCTCGTCCTCGTACACGTACACGGTCAGTATCGGACCGAACAGTTCCTCTACCATGGTCACGTAATCGGGATTCTTGGCTAAGATGACCGTCGGATGGATGAAATAGCCCACGCTCTTGTCGTAGGTACCCCCGACGATGATCTCCGCATCCGCATCCTCGCGCGCGCGATCGATGTAGCCCGCTAGCTTATCAAACGATTTCTCATCGATAACGGCGTTGATGAAATTGGTGAAGTCTTCGACACCCCCAATCTTAAACGACTCAATATCCTTTTTGATTTGCTTCTCAACCGTTGGCCACAGCGAGCGGGGTACGTAGACCCGCGAAGCCGCCGAACACTTTTGCCCCTGGTATTCGAAGGCGCCGCGTATGATGGCCGTCGACAATGCCGCCGCATGGGCTGAGGGGTGCGCGAGGATGAAATCCTTGCCGCCCGTCTCGCCTACAATTCGCGGATACGACCGATACTTATGAATGTTTTCACCGATGGTCTTCCAGATGTTTTGGAATACGCCGGTAGAGCCGGTGAAGTGAATACCCGCGAAATCGGGGTGATTGAAGATGACTTCCCCTGCTGCCGGCCCATCGACGAACACCAAGTTAATGACGCCAGGGGGCACGCCCGCCTCGTCGAAGACCTCCATCAGCACCTGCGCGCTGTATATCTGGGTGTTGGCCGGCTTCCAGACCACCACGTTGCCCATCATGGCTGCCGATGCGGGCAAGTTGCCCGCGATGGCCGTAAAGTTGAACGGTGTCAATGCGAATACAAACCCTTCCAAGGGTCGTTGTTCTACGCGGTTCCAGCTTCCTAGGGGGGAAACCGGGGGCTGCTGCGCGTAGATTTCAGACATGTAGCTCACGTTGAACCGCAGAAAGTCAACAATTTCGCACGCGGAGTCAATCTCGGCTTGGTAAGCGTTTTTAGACTGGCCCAACATGGTTGCGGCGTTGAGCTTGTAGCGGTAGGGTCCAGCAATCAAATCTGCCGCTTTCAGGAATATCGCTGCGCGGTGCTCCCAGGCGAGGGCTTCCCAGTCAGCCTTGGCGGCCAACGCGGCTTCAATGGCGTTTGTTACGTGCTTCTTCGTCCCGAGGTGGAACTTGCCCAGCACATGCTTATGGTCGTGTGGTGGATGCAGCGAGACCGTTGTGTCGGTCCGCACCTCCTGCCCACCGATATACATCGGAATGTCTGCCTGCGTGGCACGAGCATCCCGCAGCGCTTGTTGCAACAAATGGCGTTCGCGCGTGTTCTTCGCATAGCTATAAATCGGCTCGTTTACAGGCGTTGGAACATGAAAAAATCCTTTTAACATCTTGTCTTTTTTGGTTTTTACACTATCTGCAAAGGTACCAAAACCAAATAGGCTGTCCAACTTTCTCGGAGAGAAATCCCCCCGGTAACGGATCGCGAGGCGGTCGCATACGCGATGCCCCAATCACCAACCCGGCGCGGGGCTAGCCTCGGGCAGTGAGGTAGGTAAAATCCTGTACCACACGTTTCAAAAAGGTAAGATCGTCCATCTGGGGAGGAACGGCGACGTCAAGCCGACTTTTTATTCGACGGGCCATACTGATGATCAAATCGTAGTTATATGACTCGGCGTAATTGGCCAGTACGTCGCGTACGAGCTGCACCTGTACATCGCTTAATTGGGTAACCGTTGGAAACGCAGCTTCGTAGTCGACTGGCAAGGGCGGTGCAACGGCCAAAGCGGACAAAGACACGCGCGTCGTCGTCTTGATGACCGTGGTATGGGCCACCAAGTCGCCAATACGCTGCTTACGGTCGGTAGCGGATATCGCGACGATGGCGCCCACGCCGGACGTCAACAAAATGTCAACGATACGGAACACCCACCGCAACAAATATTGCCCCAACGAAGGCTGTTTGCCGTCCACGCTGACAACCCGGATGTTCATCGCCCGCTTCCCCACGCTCTGGCCGTTGAAAAATATTTCGCAAAGCAAATCATAACAAGCGTAAAGTAAGTAGACGATGCCGAAAATGACTATCACACTGTTGCGTCCACTCCCTAAAGCTGAGCTTGTCATTACGACAAAAACCAGGAGGAATACACAAATCCAAATTACCAAATCGATAATATAGGCCACTATCCGATCGCCGACATCCGCCGCCTCGTACTCGATGTCAATATGTTGGGTAGTAGTTACCTTAACCGTGCTCATATACTAAGCAAATATATTTTTTTCCCCGTCGCTATTCCCGATAAAATAAATATATTTATCGCATTAGGCCCATTGTATAGACCTAAACGCTTGGGGAAGACGGCTCCCTTTCCTGACGGGCAACGTCGGGAAAGATGACCATAACCGCCCCACCCATACGGATTAAAACCGTCAAAGACCATGCGTGAAGCTCTTTTCGTGAAACAGAATTCGGAAAAATGGCGGACCTATGAGCAGATCATGCACCGCACGCCGGATGAGTTAGCCGAGCGGTACATCGACATCATGGACGATTTGGCCTATGCGCGTACCTTTTACCCCCAATCCAAAACCACGGCGTATCTCAACGGGCTTTCGGCCAAGCTCCACCTATCCATCTATCAAAACAAACGCGAGAAGAGCGATCGTTTTATCCGGTTTTGGAAAACTGAGCTGCCCTTGCTGTTCAAGAAGCATGAGAAGCTCCTGCTGTATTCCTTCTTTTTTTTCGTTGCCTTTGGACTGATGGGTGCGCTATCCGCGCGTTTCGATGACACGTTCGTACGTCTCATCCTTGGCGACTCCTACGTCAACATGACGTTAAATAACATTCAAAAGGGCGATCCGTTCGGCGTCTACAAGCAAATGGGTTCATTCGAGATGTTTTTCATGATCGCGATTAACAACATACGCGTATCCATCATCGCTTTTGTGTTGGGTATTTTTTTGTCGGTAGGCACCGTCTACGTGTTGATCCGAAACGGCATTATGGTTGGATCATTTCAGTATTTCTTTTTCAGCCAGGGACTGGGTTGGGATTCGATTTTGGTGATTTGGATCCACGGTACGCTCGAGATTTCAGCCATCGTTATCGCTGGCGCGGCCGGACTGGTGCTGGGCAATAGCCTGCTTTTTCCGGGCACGTATCCTCGGCTGACATCACTCAAACAAGGCGCCAAGGACGGACTCAAGATTATCATCGGTCTGATCCCTATCTTTTTGACCGCCGCGCTGTTGGAAGGTTACGTCACGCGGCACACCCACATGCCTGTTTGGCTTAGCTGCTCCATTCTAAGCGGCTCCCTTGCCTTCATTATTTGGTACGTCGTGCTATATCCTAACCAATTATATCATTCAATCCCATTCGAAAAACCCACATGGAACACCGTAAAATCGAGCTCGCCTGCGAACGCAGTTTCGGGGAAATAATTAGTGACAGCATCCTCTTCATCAAACAGCATTTCAAGCCGCTGTTCACGCCGTTGCTTTATATCTGCTCAGCCTTTATCGTGCTAAGCATCATCACGGGGATACTGCATCAAACGCACATGATCCGTTTGTATGGCCTCGATCGGGGAGTCAGCATGGCCAATTTCAACCCCGAGCTGTTATCGTGGCCGACTAGTTCGTTTACCAGTATAGGCATCTACCTGTTTTTCTACATATTGGCCTACACAAGTGTGGTGCTGGTCACCCTTTGCTACATCAAGCTCTACTACGAAGGTGGGCACCAAGTGCCGACCAAGGAAGCCGTCTGGGCATCATTCAAGAGTCGGATATTAACGTTTTGCGTGATATCTCTCGTATACACGTTCCTGCAGATCCTCGGGTTTGCATTATGTTTACTTCCCGGATTCTATCTTATACCAATTATCTCTTTAGCCTTTGTGGCCGTCGTATTAGACAGCCGAGGCCTGGGCGATGCGCTGAGCCGGGCATCAGATTTGGTGCGCAACAATTGGTGGCGAACGTTTGGAATTTTGATTGTCGTGTCCATCATCGTTTCCGCCAGCAGCTATTTGTTGGCGCTTCCCGCTCAGGTGCTCATGCTATCGTCTCTGTTCGTCGGCGAATCGGGCGGCCTAGTGCTGACGGGTGGCATACTCAATGTCATCATCCAGTCGCTCGCTATATTTCTATATGTACTCTTTGTAGTCGCCGCGGCGCTCTGTTATTTTAACTTGCAGGAGCAGAAAGAAGGTGTTGGCTTGATGGCACGTATCGACGCATTTGACGACGCAAAAAGCGCCGACACACAGCGCCCGGAAGAAGAATATTAAGCAGATTGGAGAGGCCGGTGTACAGATTAGTTTTCGTCATCGTATGTTGCGTCACATGGGGGTTGCAGCCACCTATGCTGATGGCGCAGTCAGACAGCGTGGGCATGGTAGTGGCTACGCCCGTCCGTTACGATTCAGCGGAGGTGGCGCGCCGGCAATTCGATGCGGCGAGCATGGATGGGTACCGAAGCGATCCGGACTTCCAATATAGCGAGGCTGAGCTGGAACTGTCGGCATGGGATCGGTTTAAGCAGTGGCTGCGCGCCATCTGGCGCTCCATGCTTCAAAGCAGCGATTCGCGGCCCTTATTCAACTACGCCCTCGTCGCGCTAGGCGTCACGGCGCTACTCTACATTATAATCAAGCTTGCCGGCATGGACAAGGGAAATGTTTTTTCCCGATCGGCTTCGCCCGTCCTCCCCCATACGGAAATAGACGAGAATATACATACGTTGGATTTCTATGCCGAATTACAACATTCGATCGAGCAAGGGCAGTATCGTTCAGCTATCCGGCTCCTCTACCTCAAGTACCTGAAGGCGCTTAGCGACCACAAACTAATCGCCTGGAAGCCTACTAAAACCAACGCCGACTACCAACGGGAGCTGCTTGGCGGACCACACAGCCAACATTTCAAAACGCTCACCTACCAATTTGAATATGTTTGGTATGGAGACTTCTCTGTGGATGCCGAGCATTTCGAAACCGTACGTACAGCATTCGAACAGGTTGAACGGGAGGTGCGCGCATGAAAGGGTTATGGCGTTATATCATTGGCGTGCTGTTCCTGGGAGGCGTGTATCTGTACCTGCAGCTCGGTCAAGAAAGCCACGTTGACTGGAACCCTACGTATGCTCGGACAGACAAAATCCCCTATGGCACGTATATCCTGCATAAACAACTGGCAGGCTTACTGGAGGCGTCCGAAGTAATCCAATCCAGAAAACGCATTTATAACACGCTGACCGAACAAGGCGCTTCATCGGCCAACTACATCATCATCAACCCTTCCTTGGCCATGGATACGGTAGACTACACCAGGGTACTGGACTTCCTACGTGCCGGCAATGACGTATTTATCGCGGCTAGCGACTTGGGCCGGATATTGCGCGACAGTCTGGGCATACAAACGTCCTTTGACTACCAGATTGCCCAACGACGGCGCTACGTACACTTTGCCAGCCCATCCCTACAGCCCGAAGAGCACCATTTCCTAGACCGCGATATTGTAGGGTGTTATTTTTCCGCATTCGACACCGCACGTACCGTCGTATTGGCGACAAACGGCGCTGGCCACCCGGTCTTCATTCGACAGGAACTGACCAAGGGAAATCTTTACCTGGTGGCCTCTGCCGACTACTTTATCAATGCCACCCTCTTGGACGATGCAGGCGAGGCGTTCAGCGCGAAGGCTTTTTCCTACCTGATGCCAAAGCGGTCGCTGATTTGGGACGACTACAACGCCCTGGGTCCCCCCGCCGCCGATTCCCCTTTCCGATTTTTCCTGAACGACCCCTACCTGCGTCCATCCTACCTCCTGGCGCTTATTGGTGTGCTGGCTTATGTGGTGTATGGTATCAAGCGGCGGCAACGCCCCATCCCGATTATCGAACCCCTACAAAACACGAGCATCGAGTTTACCAGAGTAGTCAGCTCCGTGTATTATCAACAACGCGACCATCTGGACATTATCCGCAAAAGATCTGCTTTTTTTCTGGATCACATCCGGACATCGTACCGCATCCAGACAAACGTGCCTGATGAAGCCCTAACCCGGCTATTGACCGAACGGTCAGGTATTGATCCGCACCTCATCAGGCGTATCCTGCAGAAGATAAGGGACTACCGCGAAACAAACAACCAACCCAGCGACAGTGAGTTGCTGGCGTTTAATCACGATATCGAAAAATTCCATCAAAATGAATCCCATGGAAGAAGCAAGCTTTGAGCAACGGACCGACCTGCGCGCGGTGAACGCAGCGATCAACGCGATTAAAAATCAATTATCTACCCTGATCGTGGGGCAGCAGGAAATGGCTGACCTATTGATTGCTGGCCTGCTGGCCGACGGACACATTCTGATTGAGGGCGTACCCGGTGTAGCGAAGACGTTAAGCGCCAAACTATTGGCACAATGCATCGATGCTAGCTTTTCGCGGATACAGTTTACACCAGACCTGATGCCCTCGGATGTGCTGGGCACGGCCGTGTTCAGTCCGAAAGACGGCGAATTCAGCTTCCGTAAGGGACCGATATTTGGGAACATTATTTTAGTGGATGAAATCAACCGCTCGCCTGCCAAGACCCAAGCCGCCCTTTTTGAAGTGATGGAAGAGCGGCAGGTAACCATGGATGGAACGACACACCGCATGGAAGAACCGTTCATGGTACTGGCTACGCAAAACCCCATCGAGCAGGAAGGCACCTACCGACTACCGGAGGCGCAACTCGATCGATTTCTGTTTAAAATCGACGTGGGCTACCCGACGCTGGAGGAAGAAATCCTAATCATATCTGGCCATCATGGGCGACAACTCAGCGAGCAGCTTGGCCACGTCCGACCGGTGGTCAGCCAGGCGGAAATCATGGCTTTCCGAAAGACTATAAAGGGGCTACACATCGAACCTAAGGTGCTGGAGTTCATCGCGCGCATCGTGCACGACACACGCCAACATCCGGCGTTGTTCCTGGGTGCGTCGCCACGCGCGTCGTTGGCAATCGCCAATGGCGCCAAGGCTATAGCGGCGATGGATAGCAGAGATTTCGTCACGCCAGACGACATCATCAAGGTAGCACCCGCGGTGCTTTGCCACCGCGTCATGCTCACGCCCGAACGGGAAATGGAGGGCATCACCACGCGCGAGGTGATTCAGCAGGTGATTGCGGGGATTCAAATACCGCGATGATCCCCGCCGGCTTCACGACAGGCATCACG
>CAYRGQ010000007.1:15431-86916 GCA_964423925.1 uncultured Sphingobacteriaceae bacterium
TCACGACAGGCATCACGTCGCGAAAGATTTTCTATCTTTAGGCATCCTATTAACTTGCCTCGCTCATGAACTGGCTTATTCTGCTTGAAATAGCCTATATCGCCCTCATTGTGGCAGTGTGTCTTCGGATTATCTACGACACAAACAACCACACCAAGACGATTGCATACCTGTTGTTGGTTATCTTCCTCCCCATACTGGGCATTTTTATTTATTTTTCGTTCGGCATCAATTATCGGAAGCGGCAGTTGTACAGTAAAAAACTGGTGGAGGACGAAGCTGTAGGACGGCGGATTAGCCAAGCCATACGCGATTATTCCCTGCACACCTACCAGCTGAACGAAGCGCAGCTCACCGAAAGCAGAAAAATCAGCTCCTTGCTGCTTCACGCCATCGAGAGTCCGCTGACCGGCGGCAATGCAGTCAAGGTCTTGGTAAACGGAGAAGAAAAATTCCCCGAGCTTATGGCTGCGCTGCGGCAAGCCGAACACCATATCCATATCGAATACTATATTTACGAGAATGACGACATCGGACAGCAGATCGCGGACCTACTCATCGCCAAAGTCCAAGAAGGAGTCATCGTTCGTTTTATTTACGATCATTTCGGAAGCCACACCATCCACCGCAGGCTGGTTCGCCGCCTTCGCGCACACGGCGTGCAAGCCTACCCGTTTCATCGAATCACGTTCTTGGCGCTAGCGAATCGACTCAACTATCGTAACCACCGCAAGATTGTGGTCATCGACGGCAAGGTAGGTTTTGTCGGCGGCATCAACGTGGCGGACAAGTATATCAACCGCGGTGCAGAGAACGAGCTCTTTTGGCGCGATACGCATTTGCGCATCGAGGGACCCGGTGTGCGGCAGCTTCAGTATACGTTCCTCTTCGACTGGAACTTCACTTCGAAAACACCGTGGCAAGTGGATCCAACGTATTTTCCAGACCACCAAGTCGTCGCCAATCCACACAATAAAATCGTGCAGATAGCCACGAGCGGCCCCGATTCTCTACGGCCTAACATCCTGTATTCCATGATGCAGGCCATCCACCACGCCGAAGACGAAATCCTCATCACCACGCCTTACTACATTCCGGGCGAAGGCATTCAGGACGCCTTGGTCATTGCTGCGATGAGTGGCGTGCGCGTGAAATTGCTCGTGCCAAGACGATCGGACTCCTATTTCGTCAATTTGGCTTCACAGTCCTACTTCGAGGACCTCCTCAGTGCCGGGGTCGAAATTTACCGCTACACGAAAGGGTTTGTCCACGCGAAAACGATGGTCGTGGATCGCAAGCTTTCGATCGTGGGGACCGCAAACATGGACCAACGCAGCTTCGACCTGAATTTTGAGGTAAACGCGGTGGTGTACGATGAGGCGGTATCCGAACAGCTGGCCCAACTGTTTGCCGAGGACACACAGCATGCCGAACGTATTGATCCCATGATGTGGAAACGGAAAAGAGCCTACCGTAAGATTATCGAAAAAACGGCACGTCTGTTCTCACCCTTGCTATAGGCCACAAAAAAAGCCGGATGCTGTGTTGCAACCGGCCGATATATCTTCATGCGCGTCTTGGTTTAGACTGTCATGATGTCTTTTTCCTTCGCTTCTGCTAACTTGTCCACGCTTGCAATAAACTGGTCGGTCAGCTTTTGCACCTCGCTCTCGCCTACTTTGATCTCGTCCTCCGAAGCACCGTCATTTTTCAGTTTCTTGATCGACTCGTTGGCGTCTTTGCGGATGTTGCGTACCGACACGCGACCACGCTCGGCCTCCTCTTTTACTTTCTTCACCAGATCGCGGCGACGCTCCTCCGTCAAGGGCGGGATATTCAGGCGAATGACATTGCCATCGTTCTGGGGTGTCAAGCCGATATTAGCATCCACGATGGCCTTATCGATGGTCGGCAGCAAACTTTTTTCCCACGGCTGCACCACCAAGGTGCGCGCATCGGGTGTATTGATATTCCCTACTTGAGACAGCGGAGTCATCGTACCGTAATAGTCGATAGAAATGCCATCTAACATGGACGGCATTGCTTTTCCTGCACGTATCTTGGTCAGTTCCACCTCCGTAAACGACACGGCTTTGCGCATCTGCTCCTCGGCGTCTTCTAGCTGTAAGGCGATAAGTTCGTTCATGATTTACGATATTCGTTTCTAGATTGGCAAATATAATTATTCTCTTACCAAAGTTCCAATAGGCTCCCCATTTGCCAGCCGCATCAAGTTGCCGGGCTTATTCATGTCGAATACGATGATCGGCAATTTATTTTCCTGGCACAGGGTGAATGCCGTCATGTCCATGACGTTGAGCCCGCGGTTGTACACCTCCTGGAAGGATATTTCGTCGTAGCGTGTGGCGTTGGGGTCTTTCAGTGGATCGGCGGAGTAGATGCCGTCCACGCGCGTTCCTTTCAGTACCGCGTCAGCATTGATTTCAATGGCGCGCAGCGAGGCGGCCGTATCCGTCGTGAAATACGGGTTGCCAGTACCGGCCCCAAAGATGACGATACGACCTTTTTCCAAATGTCGGACAGCCCGCCGGCGGATAAAGGGTTCACAGATTTGCTCCATCTTGATGGCGGTGAGCAATCGGGTTTTGATGCCGACTTTTTCCAGCGCATCCTGCAAAGCCATGCTGTTGATTACGGTAGCTAACATGCCCATGTAATCGGCCTGTACGCGGTCCATACCTGCCTTTTCGGCGCTAAGGCCCCGGTAGATGTTGCCACCGCCAATAACAATGGCAATCTCAATACCGGTGGCGTGCAAGTCGCGCACGTCGTTGGCATACTGGTTTACTCGGTCTATGTCTATACCGTACTGTTGGTCGCCCATCAGGGCCTCGCCACTAAGCTTTAATAAAATCCGTTTGTATTTCATCAAAATGAATAAAAAAGTGTCCCGTGGCAATATTGCGTGTATGCAAGCCCAAAACGCCCTCAATGCCGCGCCAAAGATAACAGAAATTTCCCAGCACGGGGGCAATGGGAGGGGACAAAATTCGTATAGGCTTACGCTCGGGCGCTTGTGCAAACGCGCAAACGCCCTAGGAACATCCCGCTGTCAGGAATCCTAGGGCGTTTGTTATGCTTGGGGAGGCGTCGAACCTAGGGGTTCATGCCACCAAAAAACCGAGCTTCATAGCGGTTGAACACCTCCATCACCCGGTTGTGCAGGTCGAGTTGTTCGTGCTGGTCGGCTGCCAGGGCGAATCGGTTTAACGACACCATGGCCGCCTGGATGTTCTGGGATTCGAGGTTAGGCTTCGTTTCCGCAATCGCGGCATAATATCGAAGCTGCTGCTCGAGGTAATCCAGATTTTTCTCTACGACCTCGTTCGCTTTCTCCGTTTCCCCTACTCTGTAGAGCTGTTCAACCACGAACGCATAGCCATAAGCATCTAACACGCGGAACAAACGCTCTGGCATGTGCTCAAATAGATCGAGCAGCAAAGCGCGTGCTTCCTCGGTCTTGCCCTCGGCAATCAGTTGCTCGGCAGGCGACGCATAAATATTGTTCAGGATCAAACTTATCATCCGATACGACTCAGGATCCACGTACCGGGAATTCTTGATGTTACCCCACTGGTATTTGTTGAGCGCCTGCTCGTACACGGCGTCACCGTTTACCATATCCCGTTGCATGATTTTCAGGCTGTCCGGGAGGGCCACCGGCATCACGCGTAACGCGAAGCCTTCTGACACCAAGTAATTATCCAGCCCCATGTAGTGTGTGCTGGGCACCGTCGTCGCGAAATAGATCGGGCGCTCCCAGTTATTGTTGGAGAGTACGTCCATAATGGCCAGTTCCGAACGCGTCACATAGTTCTGCGGATAGGTCCACCGCATGGTATCAACGATGTACTCGTGCCATTTTTCGGGTACGACCCCGTGCTTGATCACGTCCTCGCGGTTAATCTGCAACTGGAGGTTTTTCGTGGGCAGGAAGTTCTCCAGTTCGCTGCCTTGCATTTGCATGGGCCGCTTGTCGCGCGGGTCGTCCGACAGCATGACGGCCACGATGCGATCTAGATCGATGTGCCCGGGCAGCCCGGCGTCTTGGTAATAGATAACGTTGCGTACGCCTTTCACGTACTTTTCATCCGGAATATCAATAGGCAAGCCCTCCGCGTCGTTAACTTTCTCCTTCACTTGGCGCACATACCAATCCGCGCTCAGCAGGCTCAGGTTGACTACCCGAACATCCGTACGGAAGTTCTCCACTTCCTGCACATACCACAGGGGATAGGTGTCGTTATCGCCGTAGGTAAATAGGATGGCATTCGGCGCGCAGGATTCCAGGTAATTACGGGCGATATCGCGCGCCAGAAACTTCTCCGAGCGGTCATGATCATCCCAACCTTCGCTGGCCAAAATCACAGGTCCGGCGAGCAAACCCAGCGCGGTGGCGGCTATGCCGGCGGTTTTGGCATTTATCTTTTTCGCAAACTTTTCGGCCACCCATGGCACGGCCAAGCCTATCCAGATGGCAAATGCGTAGAAGGATCCAGCGTAGGCGTAATCCCGCTCGCGTGGCTGAAGCGGATTCTGGTTAAGGTACAATACGATGGCCAGCCCCGTGAAGAAGAACAGTAAGCCCACCACGCTGGCATCGCGTTGGTTGCGCGAAAAATGCCATACGCCCCCCAAAAGACCCAGTATCAAGGGCAAGAAATAGTACTTATTATTCGAGGGGTTCGTCTTCAAGGCGTCGGGCAAGGCGTCCTGACCACCTAACCGCATCTGGTCGATAAACTTGATGCCGCTTATCCAGTTGCCGGCCGTGAGGTCACCATGGCCTTGTTCGTCGTTCTGCCGTCCCGCAAAGTTCCACAAAAAGTAGCGTCCGTACATGTGTCCCACTTGATAACTAAAGAAGAAACGCAGGTTGTCGCCAAACGTGGGTCGCTCGCCTTCTCCTAGGTTCAGGTAGTCGCGGTAATACCCTTCATGGTCGGTGCTGTAGATGCGCGGGAAGATTGTTTCGCGATCATATTCGTAGCTGAAGTTCTGGCCCGCCACCTCATAGCGCTCGGCGCCCTTGCGGTATTGTTTGCCTCCAGACTTGATATCGACGGGTCGCGAGTCGAAATATGGACCTTTAAACTTGGGTTCGTTGCCGTATTGCTCACGGTTTAAATAGCTCAAAAAAGCGAATACTTCGTCCGGATCGCTATTGTTCAAGGTAGGGTTGGCGTGCGCGCGAATGAGAATCATCGCGAAGGAGCTATATCCAAATATAATGAACGCTGCCGACAGGAAAATGATATTGAGCAGGGGCTTGGCTTTTTGGATGGAGTACCAGATGCCGTACACAATGCCGCCGATAACCAGCAGCGCAAACACCCAAACGCCGGATCCGAATCCAAGGCCTAACGTATTGACGAAAAACAGGTCAAAGTAGGCTGCTCCTTTAATCAGGTACTGGATGATACCCCATAGTACGATGGCCACCACCAAACACCCGATGAGCAACGCCTTGACCGCGCCACCGGTAGTGACATTGGACGAGCGCCTAAAGTACACAACCAACGCCATGGCGGGAATGGCCAACAGGTTGAGCAAGTGCACCCCAATGGACAAACCCATGATGTAGGCAATGAAAATCAGCCATTTATCTGCCCTAGGCTCATCGGCATGGTGATCCCATTTCAAGATCGCCCAGAATACAACCGCCGTACAAAGGGATGACATAGCGTACACCTCGGATTCGACGGCCGAAAACCAAAACGTGTCCGAAAACGTGTACGCCAAGGCACCGACTGCACCCGCTCCAAGGATTTGTACCAGCTTGCCGTCGGTCGGCTCTGCGCCACGTGGCACGATGGTTTTTCGCACCAAGGCCGTAATCGTCCAAAACAGGAAAAGTATCGTCAGGCCGCTAGACACCGCAGAACCAAAGTTCATCCAGAACGCAATACGCATCTCGTCCCCGAATGCCAGGTTGGAGAATACATTCTGCAGCATAAGGAACAGGGGCGCCCCGGGCTGGTGTACGATTTGCATCTTGTAAGCGGACGCAATGAACTCGCCGGTATCCCAAAAGCTGGTGGTTCGCTCCATGGTCATCACATACACCAGTGTCGCTAGGATTCCACATGCCCATCCTGCAATATTGTTTAGTTTGTTGTACTTCATAAATGTTCGGCCCTTTCCTGTAGGCAATATGAATAATATTAATATGATAACGTTAAACCAAGCTTTGGCCTGCTGCGCCCGGCGGTAAGCGTCTCTAGCGCGCCAGGGGGTTGTTGCTGTCGCAAAAGCCGCTTCGAAAATAAGGAATACTACGATATGGCGGGCAGGATATTTGGTTTTTTAACAAAATCCGACGCTAAAGTCCGTCGCCAGAGGCCGCGGCACACCCCTAACATCACGACCGATACGTCAGGCCGCCCATACAATTCATTGTTTATTTGCCGGTTACATCAAAAAGTAAAAATTTTTTGCAACAATTGAAACATCAGCCTATATTTGCAGTCCCGTTGCAGAGGGCTTTCATCAAAGAAACTGCCCGATAGTATAATGGTAGTACGACAGATTTTGGTTCTGTTTGTCTAGGTTCGAATCCTGGTCGGGCAACAAAAAAAGAAACGGATTGTCATTTGGCAATCCGTTATTTTTTAGTGTATCTTTAACTCTATTGTGCAGTCCACGGCGAGATGCCGACGAACTAATCTCCATCGATTAATACATTAAACATACCACAATGCCCCTGTCATTCAATCCGGTCAAACTGTTTGCTGGTTCGGGCTCTGTAGCCCTCGCAGAAAGAATCGCAGAAAACTACGGCAAGGATCTCGGCGAGATGACGATCGCCCGCTTCAGTGACGGCGAGATACAGCCTTCTTATAACGAATCGGTGCGCGGTTGCGACGTGTACCTTATCCAGTCAACATACCAGCCCAACGACCATCTCTTTGAGCTTTTGCTCATGATTGACGCCGCCAAGCGTGCTTCGGCCCACTACATCATAGCGGTGGTACCCTATTTCGGTTTTGCTCGGCAAGACCGCAAGGACAAGCCTCGGGTGGCTATCGGCGCCAAACTGATTGCCAACCTCCTGACGGCCGCCGGCGCGCATCGCATCATGACCATGGATTTACACGCTGCCCAAATACAAGGGTTTTTCGATATTCCTGTCGACCACCTAGACGCTTCGGTAATTTTCGTACCCCATATTAAGTCGCTGAATCTACCCAACCTCACCATCGCCTCGCCAGACATGGGCGGATCGTACCGCGCACGCACCTTTGCCAAATATTTCAATGCAGAGGTTGTCATTTGCGACAAGCGGCGCAAGCGGGCTAACGAGATCGAGTCCATGTCCATTATCGGCAACGTGGAAGGCCAGGACATCGTATTGATCGACGACATCTGCGACACGGCGGGTACCCTGAGCAAAGCGGCCTCCCTTATTATGGACAACGGGGCGGCTAGCGTGCGCGCCGTGTGTACCCACCCCGTGCTGAGCGGACGGGCTATTGATACCATTGAGGAGTCTGCGCTCACCGAACTTATCATCACCGACACTATACCGTTGAAGCGCGAGAGTGAGAAAATCCGCGTGCTTTCCACCGCACCGCTGTTTGCAAATGCAATCAAAAACGTCAACGAACATGGTTCCATCAGTGCATTGTTTGACACGGAGCGCGTGCAGTAGGCTGCGCAAGATTCGATTTCACGCTGTATTCTTAGGATTACTCATCGCGGTATCGTTTTCATCGGCAGACGCGCAATTGTCCCCGAAGAAACCGAATCAAATCGTGGCACAACTGGCATTCGGTGGCAATTCCCATATTCGGTTTTCCGAAGTGGACGGAGCGTCCTCGCACAACGGAAAGACATCGGTCATGGCTGGCGGTGCATACCAGCGTCAATTAACCCGACGTTTTTACGTAAGTGGTGGGCTGACATACTCGCGCCACACCTATATCGCACGCCCCGCAGCGACAGGCGGCTCCCCCGCTACCGAAACAAACGGGCAAGTCGAGCTGATTTCGATTCCTTTACTAGCCCGATTCGATCTGGGTAAGTTTCTGTTTGTAAACGCTGGCCCATCGTTGGATTTTGAAGCCAACCGGGCCGACAACGCCCATCATTCACGCCAGAACGGCATTGGCCTATCAGCAGGTATCGGGGCTAAATACCAGATATCGAGCGTATCACTGTGGGTCAATCCCTTTGTCAAACAACACGCAATTATCTCATTTAGTGACGAGCGACATCCCGCCAAGCTGAACGTAGCGGGGTTAGCTATTGGGGTAGATTATCAGTTTTAAAGACCCGGGGCACAGCGGGCCATTGCCCTCTCTTGTGCCAGGAACATCCTTTCCGCTAAAATATTAACCCACAAAGCGGGAACAATCACTTTTATTACTTACCTTTGCACGCTCAAAAATTACTATAATTTATAAAAAATGAAATCAATTGCTATTAGCGGTTCTCTTCGGGAGAACGTAGGGAAAAGAGACGCGAAAGAGCTTCGTTACCAGGGAAAAGTCCCTGCCGTGCTCTATGGTGGTGAAAAACAATACCACTTTGCCGTGTCCGCAGCTGATTTGAAGCCGGTTTTGTATACGCCGGACGTTCATTTCATCGACTTGGACCTGGATGGTGCCAAATTTCAGGCTATCGTCCAAGAAACACAGTTTCACCCATTGACCGACCAACTCCGTCATATCGACTTTTTGGAGCTTTCTGACAAGAAAGAAGTGGCGATCAACATTCCTGTGAAACTTACTGGAACGTCACCAGGCGTCCGTGCGGGTGGTAAACTCGTACAGAAATTGCGTAAACTTCGCGTAAAAGCGTTGCCAGCTAACTTGCCTCAACACATCGAGGTGAGCTTGAGTGAACTCAACGTCGGCAACTCTGTTCGCGTTGCCCAAATTAAATTGGAAAATGCCAAAGTGCTTAACAACGCGGACGACACGATCGTTTCTGTGGTCATGTCGCGTGCATTGCGTCAAGCGGAGCAAGAAGCCAAAGCGGAAAAGTCTAAATAATCTACTGCACAGTAAACAAGCGAGCACCCACCCTTTTTGGGCGGGTGCTTTTTTATTGGGGGCAATTTGATATTTTTGCCCCCTGGCAATACAAAGAGACGGCATGAAATACCTTATCGTAGGATTAGGCAACATAGGGATGGAATATGCCGATACACGGCACAACATCGGCTTTATGGTGGCCGACGAAATGGCGAAGCAGGCCGGGGCCTCCTTCTCTACCCTGCGGCACGCCTACTACACCGAATATAAGCATCGTGGAAACAACGTCCACCTGATCAAGCCGACAACCTACATGAACCTCAGCGGCAAAGCCGTCAACTTCTGGATGCATGAGCTCAAGATCCCCATCGAACGCGTACTCGTCATTGTCGATGATTTAGCCATTCCGTTCGGCAAGGTGCGTCTACGACCTAAGGGAAGCGCGGCTGGCCACAATGGATTGCGCAGTATCGAAACACTGTGCGGGGGACAGAACTATCCAAGGCTTCGGTTTGGCATTGGCGACAATTTTCCGAAGGGCCGACAGGTCGATTATGTGTTGAGCGGATTTAACAACGACGAATTGTTGCACTTGCCGGAACTCATCGAACGCGCCGTGCAGATGGCACACAGCTTCGTCCACATTGGGCTCGAGCTCACCATGACGCAGTTTAACAAATAGGTCAGATCAGGCGTTCTTTGACCACCCAGGTGTGAGCGATCTTATCATGCAAGCACTGTTGTTTGCGGTCGAAAAAACCACTCAGAAATCCAAGTCCTAACGTAATCACGCCGACAAGCTTGGCGATATTGCGGACAAGGGCCATGCTATAGCCGATAGGTCGCCCTTTGGTATCCGTCACCTTCACCCCCACCAGTATTTTGCCAATCGTCGCTTGGCGCTTCGAGCCTTCGAAGCCCACGCTAAAGATAAACTTGATAACCGGGATAATCGCCAGCCCAAGGAGTAAGGTGGCGATACGATCTTCGGTGGCTGCTGTGCCTGCTACGTAGAGCAGGGCAATTAATGCATATACGCACGCGGCTACGAAGTAGTCGATGCCCAGCGCCAGCAAACGTACGTCTAGCGTGGCAAAATACTGGGGCAAGGTAGCTTGGTGCGTAATGTGCAACGCTTCGCTCAGCGTCGGAAACTCACGCACCTCCTTGTAGTCCTTCTCGCCTTGGGGCTTTATAAAATCCGTAGGCTTCAAGCCGAGTGCCTGTATCTCCTGAAAGGAGAACGGACCGGCGGGCTTGCCATCGACAACCACAAAATAGTGAAGTCCCTGCGGATCCATCGGGGCGGATTAGTAGCGTTTCACTTCAAAGGAACTGAGTCCACCGACGAGGTGGATGTCGTATTTCTTCTCCGAACGCTCGTAATCGGGTGTGGTGTACGAACCGTCCGGCTGCTCGGTGAAGCCACGGAATTTGCGCGCTGAAAGTCCCGACTTGCTTACGATGCGGCATGCCGCCGATTCGGGAATCTCGATTTCGATGCTAGACACGCCCCCACTCACATTCACATGCGACGTCTCCAATGGCTCGCCCAGCTTTATCTCAACCGCGGAAGCGCCCCCTTTTACGTGCAGGCTTCCGATTTTAAAATCCGAAAGATCGAAATCCGCCACGCCAGCACCAAAATCGAGCTGAATGTCCCATATGGGTGTTTGGTTCAGCCGGATCTTTGCTTTATTATCATGCTGTACTAGGACGGTGTTATTGTCCCTGCTTTCCATCACAAAATTGATTTTAACCGCACGAGCGGTGGAGTCGCCGCTTTCAACCATGTCAACCGTATGTGTTCCCACCGAGCTTTTCGTTTCCGCTTCGAATAGCTTTTCGGTAGTGCCATCTATTTCGTATTCGATCGCACCCCCTCGGATGTGCAAACTGGCTTTGCTGACCGCTTCGTCATAGTCAAATGCAAACCGCTCTTCGGTAAGTGCCGTCCGCGCATTGCTGTCGCCACTAGCCCTTGCCTCCACCCTATCCGTGCGGCTCTTTTTACCCAAACCCCACCAATTTGTGTCCGGTGGCATCGTGCCCTTGTACAGTAAGAAAGCGAGCGCTGCCAGCGTCACCAAAATGGAGATGGCGTTGCCGACTCCCCGACGGGGCACCAGAAGGTTGACCCCCACCACGATAAGGATTACCGGCCACATATTGATTACCGAACGCCAATAAAAATCGATATAACCCAGGTTGCTCAGTAAGATGACCGTACCCACACCCAGTAGGATCAGCCCCCAACTCATTTTTTCCTTGTCCATGTGAATTAGTTTTTAGGTTCGTTTCCGTCGAGCCCAGTGGTTTGCGAGCCGGCAGGGGCGTTATTCGCTTCCTCAGCTGGCGGTTTGGTGGGTTCATATACCGGCTCGGATTGGCGACGACGGTCGGGAAACGCGGTGAAGATATTGATCAATCCGGCAAAAATCAGCAACACTGGCCAATATTTGCCCAAATCCCTCCAATGGAATATATCCAGTTGCATCAACAGGAAGACGATACCGATGCTGAGGAGAATGATGCCTGCCGTTGCCTTGTCATTATTGTTGGACTTGCGCTTAGGCTGCCGCATAACCGGCGGCGTGTAGGGCGCATAAGCACCCGCAGATTCATTGCCAACCATGGAATGGGTGGGGTCCGTATCGCTCACGCGATAATCCACATTCATCGGGTCGAATACTTGGGCCAACGACTTGACGGGCAACACGACCCACAAAATGACGTACAGTAGGGGCCCGGCGAATCCAATCCCCTGGCCTGCGAAAAAAACCGTCACGATAAACCCGACTCGAATCCAGGTCTTATCTACTCCGAAATACTCGCCTAAACCTGCGCAAACGCCCGCAACCGCCCCCTCGTGGGGTATCCGCTGCAATTTTTTGTTCGTTTCCATTGCTCCACACTGTTAGCTAAATATTGCCCTGCTTTGGCGTCACTACCACTTCGTCAATACTGGCGCCATCGCTCACCGCTAAGGCTAGCTGTACGGCTTGCGCCACATCGCTCGGCATGACGAACCGATCGTCTGGCAAATCCGTTCCAGACCACGACGCTGTCTTGGTAGAGCCGGGGACAATCTCAGTGACACGTATCCCATGCGTCCTGAGCTCCTCCCGCAATACATGGGTTAGACTGCGGAGCGCAGCTTTTGTTACGCTGTAAGTACCCGCGGCCACTACGGGCGTTCTTGCGGCGATGGAGGTAATATTGATGATATGGCCGCGTCCGCGTGAGACCATCTCCTGCGCAATGCCGCGGGCCAGCCGATGGGGCGTCACATAATTGGTCTGCCATTGCCGCATAAAGTCCTCCTCGGTCTCCGCCAATACGGTTGCGGGAAGGTAGATGCCCAAATTATTGACCAGTACGGCCACCCCACGGGGTTTTGCCCAATCCAGCAGCCGCGCACAGCCCGCATCGGTGGCTAGGTCGCACGCGCAGGTATCCACCTGCCTATCGGGATGTTGTTCCGTAATCGCTTTCGCCATATGATCTAAATCCGCCGCACTGCGCGCGGCCAGTAGCAAGTCGTAGCCCGCCTCGGCTAAAGACAGTGCAATGGCCCGCCCCATACCCTTAGTGGCACCGGTCACCAACGCCGCTCCATTTGCATGTACTTCCATGTTTGTGTCGATTTGTCAGCCAAAACTAGCTCTTTTTGCGGACCTAGCCGAAAACAAAGTAGCGGCTCGAGCGTTTTGGAGAGAGACAACCACGCCACGCTGCTGTCGTCGCGCACGATGCAAGCACGCCAGCTTTTTCGGCGAAAAGTGTATCTTTATCCGGATAATCGAACGAACGTTTATGTTTTTCACCTACTTTGGCCAGTACTTGCTGCTCCTCAAATCAGTCTTCAAAAGACCGGAAAAATGGAGAATATACTTTAAGGAGATCATACACGAGATGAATGAGATCGGTGTCGGATCGCTCGGCCTGATCATGATTATCTCCACCTTCATCGGGGCGGTCATGACGATGCAAATTGCCTTTCAACTGGTATCCGACTTGATTCCTACCTCCGTAATCGGTCAGATTAACCGCGACTCAAACATTTTGGAACTGGGACCTACCGTATCAGCCTTGGTACTTATGGGTAAGGTGGGTTCATCCATATCCTCCCAGATAGGATCGATGCGGGTAACCGAACAAATCGATGCCCTTGAAATCATGGGAATCAATGCACCGGGCTACCTGATTTTACCGAAAATAATTGCGGGGGTGACGATGATCCCCGTACTCGTCATAGTTGCGATTACCTGCGCGATCATCGGCGGGTTAGTTGGGGGCGCGCTATCGGGTGCAGTCACGCCGGCGGCTTATACGCAAGGCATTACGGATGGCTTCAACGGCTTCACGGTTACCGTAGCGATGGTCAAAGCCGTGGCTTTCGGATTTATCATTACCTCCGTCCCGGCCTACAAAGGCTTCTACGTGCGCGGGGGTGCATTAGAAGTAGGCCAAGCCAGCACGAAATCGGTAGTTATTGGCTGTATCAGTATCTTAGCGGCCGACTACCTCATAACCGCTCTCATGCTTTAATTCTATCCCTATCCTGTCTCCATGATCACCATCGAAAACATTCATAAGTCCTTTGGCTCAAACGACGTGTTGAACGGCATCGACGCCACCTTTGAACCGGGTAAAATCAGCTTGATTATTGGCGGATCAGGCTCGGGAAAGAGTACCCTCTTGAAATGCATGGTCGGGCTGCACCGCCCGGAAATCGGCACGGTCATGTACGACGGGCAGGATTTCACCCGCTTGGGCTTCGAAGATCGCATCCCTATCCGAAAAGAGATCGGCATGCTTTTCCAAAACTCGGCCTTATTTGACTCCATGACGGTGGAGCAAAACATCATGTTCCCCCTGGAAATGTTTTCGGACATGAGCCAAGCCGAAAAACTCGATCGAGCGAATTACTGCTTGGAGCGGGTAAACCTGCCGGGAAAGAACAAGCTCTACCCCGCCGAGTTGTCAGGCGGCATGAAGAAGCGCGTGGGTATCGCGCGAGCAATCAGCATGAGTCCCAAGTACCTCTTCTGCGACGAGCCCAACTCGGGGCTTGATCCGGAAACAGCCATTCTGATTGACGAATTGATCCAGGAACTCACCAAGGAATACAATTGCACCACGGTCGTTGTGACGCACGACATGAACTCGGTAATGGGCATCGGCGAGTACATCCTATTCCTATATAAAGGACAAAAATGGTGGGAAGGCTCTAGCAAGGACATCGCGCATTCGGAGGTAAAAGAGCTGAATGATTTTGTGTTTGCAAGCCAGTTCATGCAGGCAGCGAAAACAAAATTCTAACGATTATTTCTGCAGCAAGAACTCCGTAAGCCGTCCGGACGCCCGTGCTGAGAAACGGACGGCATGGCCAGACCGGCATTGCCGTAATTTACAATCGATATCCGTACCTTTGCCGAAAAGACACCGACTTTGGCAACAAATAGCATACAACTTCTCACTCCACGGCATTGGAAAGATTACGAACTGATCGACTGTGGCGACTTTGAGAAACTCGAGCGCTTTGGTAGCACCATACTCATTCGTCCGGAGCCCCAAGCGGTTTGGAAAAAGGGATTAGCCGACAGCGAATGGACGCGCCACGCGGATATCCGCTTTAAGGGGCGGTCGGCGACCAGCGGCGACTGGGTAAAAAAATCGCCGAAAACTCCTGACCGATGGCACATTAGGTATCAAAACAACCACATTTCCATCGCTTTTCGTCTGGGGCTGACGGCATTTAAGCATGTGGGCATTTTTCCGGAGCAGGCCGTCAACTGGGATTATATTTCCGAGACGATTCGTTCCTTTTCTACGCCTACTCCGAAAGTCCTGAACCTATTTGCTTATACGGGTGGTGCTTCGCTGGCGGCCAAGGCAGCCGGAGCGGACATCACCCATGTTGACTCCATCAAGCAAGTCGTAACTTGGGCCAATGAAAACCAGGAACTTTCGGGGCTTCGCGATATACGCTGGGTGGTGGAAGATGCGCTAAAATTCGTGAAAAGGGAACTGAAGCGCGGCAACCGATACCACGGCATAATCCTTGACCCGCCGGCCTACGGCCACGGTCCCAAGGGCGAGAAATGGAAACTCGAAGACCACATCGACGAGATGATGCAAGATGTGGTGCAGTTGCTGGATCCGAATGAGCATTTCCTGATCCTCAACACCTACTCCTTGGGCTTTTCGTCCGTCATCGTCGAAAATCTCATCCGTTCGGCTATGCCGTCCGTAAAAAACCTGGAAACGGGTGAACTGTGCCTGCAGGCCACTGCCGGCAGCAAACTGCCGCTGGGCGTGTTCGGCAAATTCAGGAAAATCAACAAGTAATCGGATCCGCAACAGGGTGGTGTCCGACTTCACTCAAATACAACCGTCTTATTGCCCGTGATGATGACGCGGTCTTCTATGACGAGGGAAAGCGCTTTGCTCAATACCGATTTCTCGATCTCTTTGCCCGCCCGCACCATATCCTTGACGGTATAGCTGTGGTTGACGGGCCGGATATCCTGCGCGATGATGGGCCCTTCATCTAAGTCTTCCGTCACGAAATGGGCCGTGGCGCCAATGAGTTTCACGCCGCGCTCATGCGCCTGCTTGTAAGGATTGGCGCCCACGAAGGCCGGCAAAAACGAATGATGAATATTAATCATACGTCCGCGGAACCGAGCCACGAAATCGGGAGAAAGTATACGCATGAACTTGGCCAGCACAAGGTAATCGGGTGCATAGGGAGTTATCGTGTCCTGCAGCTCCTGCTCGAAATCGGCCTTGCTTTTGCCTTCATGGCTGACGTAATGGAAGGGAATATCAAACCGTTCCGTAAATGACCGCAGCAGGTCATAGTTGCCCACCACGCAACAGACCTCGGCGTCGAGGGTATTGAAGAAATGTCGTACGATGATATCGCCCAGGCAGTGGTGCTCCTTGGTGACAAGGACGGCCAGCCTCTTCACTTGCGGCGGATTGAGAATAACGGACGCGCCGTAGGGCAGCTTGTCGGTCAATTCGTTGGTAAGTCGTTCGGGGTGTTCAGGCTTTCCCGCGCAAACGATCCGAACGTAAAAACGATCGGCAGTTTCGTCCACGTATTCACGCATCGTCACGATGTTCAGCCCATGTTCGGCTACGACGTTAGCAATCAAGGCGACCAAGCCGACAGCATCGCGGCATTGGATCAAAATAAGGGTTTGGTTGGTCATCTATGTTGTTAGGCGACTAGTTCTTCGTCTTCGGCTCTTTCTTTCGCTTTCTGCTGCTCGGCAATATCTACCTCCAGGCGCAGGTTATTGACGATGTGCTTCTGTCTATCAGGTGTGTTCTTGCCCATGTAATACTCCAGCAGCTGCATGATTTTTTGATCCTTCGACAGGATGACGGGATCAAGGCGCATGTCCTTACCGATGAATAGCCCAAACTCATCGGGAGAGATCTCGCCCAAGCCCTTGAAGCGAGTAATCTCTGGCTTGCCGCCCAGCTTTATAATGGCGCGCTGGCGCTCCTCATCGCTATAGCAATAGATGGTTTCCTTCTTGTTGCGCACCCTGAAGAGCGGCGTCTGCAAAATGGAAACGTGCCCAGCCTTAACGAGGTCGGGAAAGAACTGGAGGAAGAAGGTCATCAGCAGCATGCGGATGTGCATGCCGTCTACGTCGGCGTCGGTGGCGATGACGATATTGTTGTAGCGCAAACCTTCGATGCCGTCCTCGATGTTGAGTGCATGTTGCAAAAGATTGAACTCTTCGTTTTCGTATACCACCTTCTTGGTCAGGCCGAACGCGTTGAGCGGCTTTCCTTTCAGGCTGAATACCGCCTGCGTCTGCACATCCCGCGACTTGGTGATTGATCCGCTGGCCGAGTCGCCCTCGGTGATAAACAAGGTAGTCTCTTGTGCACGCTCGTTCTTGTCGTCGTAGTGTATTTTACAATCGCGCAACTTGCGGTTGTGGAGAGAAGCCTTCTTCGCGCGCTCGTTGGCGAGTTTCTTGATTCCGGCGATATCCTTGCGTTCACGCTCAGATTGAAGAATCCGTTTGAGCAGTGCATCGGCGGTATCGGGATGCTTATGGAGATAATTATCTAGCTCCTTCTTAACGAAATCGTTGATAAATGTCCGGACGGTGGGTCCCTCAGGACCGATATTCTGCGAGCCAAGCTTGGTTTTAGTTTGGGACTCGAACACGGGCTCCTGCACTTTGATCGCTACGGCAGCGATGATGGACGACCGGATGTCGGACGCGTCAAAATCCTTTTTGAAAAACTCCCGCACGGTCTTAACCACGGCTTCTCGGAAAGCAGCTTGGTGCGTTCCACCCTGCGTGGTGTGTTGCCCGTTGACGAAGGAGTAATATTCTTCTCCATATTGCTGTCCATGCGTTAGCGCGATCTCAATATCTTCACCTCGCAAGTGAATGATCGGATAACGCATGCTCTCCGAAGCGACGTTGCGCTCGAGCAAGTCCTTGAGCCCGTTTTCCGACACAAACTTCTGACCGTTGAAGTTAATCGTCAGGCCCGAATTGAGGAACACGTAGTTCCATATCATGTTCTCGACGAACTCCTTCCGGTAGTGATAGTTTCGAAAGATGCTTTCGTCCGGGTAGAAGGTTACGGCCGTACCGTTGCGCTGCGAGGTGTCTTTTTGCTCATCGCGTAACAGTTCACCCTTGCTGAATTCGGCGATTCTCGTTTTGCCTTGCCGATACGACTGAACGACGAACGACGTAGAAAGTGCGTTGACGGCTTTGGTACCGACACCATTGAGTCCTACCGACTTTTGGAAGGCCTTACTGTCGTACTTGCCCCCCGTATTGATCTTAGAGACCACGTCCACCACCGAACCGATAGGGATGCCCCGGCCATAGTCGCGCACGGCGACTTTCTGATCGGTCACCGTGATATCGATGGTTTTTCCGGCGCCCATTACGAATTCGTCTATCGAGTTGTCTACCACCTCCTTGAGCAGCACGTAGATTCCGTCGTCATAAGCCGACCCGTCGCCGAGTTTGCCAATATACATCCCCGGACGTAGGCGAATATGTTCTTTCCAGTCTAAAGAGCGTATACTGTCTTCGTTATATGTCGTCATAATTTGTCTTTCCCTTTCTTCGTATGCCCCGTGTAGGGGGACAGCCACTAAAATGCCACGCAATAATACGGAATTATAGGGGAATTTGGTAGGTATCGGTCCGCCAGATGCGCTCCTCCAGTGCCCTATCCGTAGCTTCCATCGCCTTGCCATAGCGCTTTGTCGACGAATCTTATGGAGATTATCAGGCATACAGCGTGGAATTATTACATTTGTGCTTTTTGCAACCTAACGTCATGAAGAAGCCGATACTGGTAATTAAATTTGGATCTGCGGCGCTGACCACGGATGACGGTGAAATAAACGAAATCGTCATTTTGGAGGCGGCACGCCAAATCGCCACGCTCCAGTCCCAATATAACATTGTAATTGTATCGTCTGGCGCGGTGGCGGCAGGCAAACGGTACCTATCCCGCTACACCGGGTCTCTAGCCTCGCGCAAAGCCGCAGCAGCCATCGGCAATCCCCTTTTGTTGGGCATTTATTCCGCCTACTTCCGTCCGTACAAAATCGCGTTGGCGCAAAGCCTTTGCGAACGCCATCACTTCTCTAATCGCGACCAGTTCCTGCAATTGAAACAGACCTACCAGGAGCTATGGAAGAACAATATTATCCCCGTAGCGAACGAAAACGACGTAGTGAGCAACCACGAGCTCAAGTTTTCGGACAATGACGAACTTGCCACGCTCATCGCGGTGGGCTTTGGCGCTACACTGCTGATGTTTAGCACCTCAGCACCAGGCGTTTTGGACCACAACAACGAGGTGGTGCGCAACATCCCCGTCATTGACAAGCAAATACTCGGGCTGGCCCGTTCGGAAAAAAGCAAGGCCGGTCTTGGCGGGATGACCTCCAAGCTCAACTTTGCCCGATTAGCCAATCAGTTCGGCATTCCCGTCGTGATTTTCAGCATGAAAGAGCAAGACGCGCTGGTGCGCGCCGCTGCGGGCCAAATCGGCACGTTATGCCGTGCGCAGGAAGCGAAAAAAGTTTCCTCGCGAAACAAATGGATTGCCAGCGGCAGCCTCATCAAGGGACAGATTGTGGTGGACGAAGGCGCCGCCGCGGCCTTGCGCAAGCGACGAAGCCTACTTGCCGTCGGCGTATCAGAGGTGCTCGAACCTTTCGAAGCTGGCGAAGTATTCCGCATTCTGGATCGCGCCTCGAATATCCTCGCCGTTGCAAAAGCAAAAATCGATAGCCGGCTACTAGGCAACGGCGAAAAACCGCAAAACCTGGAAGTGGCCCATGCCAACGATATTGTACTGTTATAACCTGAATACTATGACCATGGAAAGCATTCAACCTATCCTTGAAGCTGCATCGCACGCAACCAACGCTGTCAAAGCCCTTAACTTTGATCAGAAAACCGGTATTTTGCGCCGGCTGGCGTCCGCCGTACTGGAAAACCAGACCCAAATACTGTCGGAGAACCAACGCGATCTGGATCGCATGGATCAAAACGACCCCAAATACGACCGCCTATTGCTGTCTTCCGAACGACTGCAAGGATTGGCGGATGGCATTATCGCGGTATCCGAATTGCCCGATCCAACGGGACAAGTATTATCCTCGCGCGTGCTGCCCAACGGGTTGCGGGTAGAGAAGAAAACCGTCGCCCTGGGCGTGGTGGGAGTTATCTATGAGTCGCGCCCAAATGTCACACTCGACGTAGCCGCACTCTGCATCCAATCCGGCAACGTCTGCGTGCTCCGAGGTGGATCTGACGCGGCGTATACGAACGCGATCCTGGTCGACATTATCCAGTCTGTGCTGGAAGATGCTGGCGTAGACAAGCACGTTGTCCAATTGTTGCCTACGGATCGTAAGTTCGTTGGCGAATTGCTGACGGCTACCCGCTATGTTGATATTTTAATCCCCCGCGGCTCGCAATCGCTAATCGACTTCGTGCGAGACCACGCCAAGGTCCCCGTCATCGAGACTGGAGCCGGCGTATGCCACACCTATGTCGAGCAGACTGCAAACCTCGACAAAGCCGCGCGAATTGTACACAATGCCAAGACCAGCCGCCCATCCGTGTGCAATGCGCTGGATACGGTATTGGTGGACCGACAAGTAGCGACGGAGTTCTTGAGTCGGGTCAGCCAATCCCTAGAAGACGCGAACGTTGAAGTTTTTGCCGACGAGCGCGCATACAACATCCTCGAACAATTGGAATACCCATACCTCCAACGGGCCAGCGCGTCCGATTTTGGACGTGAATTTTTGGACTTCAAATGTTCCGTGAAGGTTGTCGATAGTTTCGACGAGGCGCTCGGGCACATCCGGCAATACTCTTCGAAACACTCAGAATGCATCGTCTCCGAAGACACCGATAAAACCGAGCGCTTCCTCCACCTGGTGGACGCCGCTGCGGTATATGCGAATGCATCGACTCGCTTTACCGACGGCGGAGAGTTTGGACTGGGTGCCGAGATCGGCATTTCCACCCAAAAGCTACACGCCCGAGGCCCCTTTGCCCTCGAAAAGCTGGTAACCGAAAAATGGTATGTCATCGGTGATGGCCAAGTCCGTTAACGTACCTGACATTAGCACACACACTAACGCATTCGACTGATTTTTAGCAAGCACCTGACCCCAAAGAACACTGGGGCCGGGCGCTTCTTATGTAGCCCGTGCCAGCCCATGCGTACGTTCCGATGACAAACTCCGAAACTGCGTGACCAGGCTCGCCCTTCCTTGTCGGTGAGGGGTTTGGCTAGTAATACGGGCCTTTCCCTCCAATTTCTAACAAAAAATCCAACTCATAGCCGATTACAACCGGATATATTCGGATATATCCAGCACTAGCCGTTTACTTTCCGACTCGTCTTTGCGATGCTTGCCAGTTTTGCATCGTCGGTGGACAGGAGACTCCATCGTTCGTTAATCACTAATGATCAAATTTTACGTATCATGAACACACTGAAAAACAGCGTACGCCTGACAGGATTCTTGGGCAGCGCACCAGAAATGAAAACCTTTGGCGACGACAAAAATTTAGCCCGCGTTTCGCTGGCGACCAACGAGCGCTACCGCAGCCAGGAAGGCGAATGGATGACAGACACCCAGTGGCATAGCTTGGTGTTCTGGGGAAGGAAGGCCATATTCGCGGCCGAAAACCTCTTCAAAGGCACCGAAGTAGCCATCGAAGGTAAACTAGTCAATCGACAATACGTCGACAGAGACGGCAACACCCGCTACAGCACGGAAATCACCGTCAATGAAGTACTGATCCTCAACCGTCAGCACAACGAGAAGTAAGTGTGAGGCGAAGATAACCTACTGCCAAGAGGAGTGCTTTTCCTTGCGAAAATGCGTCCTCCTCGCCACGGCAATCGTCATAACAAGAGACTTATGGACGTCACTGGGATCACCGCCGGCCGACATAAGTCTCTTTTATTTTCATTAGCTTTGCAGTAAAAGAGCGAGGGATGGGCCCCTCCTTAGTTAACAGCAACGAGCTATGACAAAAAACACTGTGCTAACTGATGTTCACATCGCTTTAGGGGCTAAAATGGTTCCCTTTGCCGGCTACAACATGCCGGTTCAGTATTCTGGCATTAACGACGAGCATGAGGCCGTTCGGACCGGCGTAGGCGTATTTGACGTGAGCCATATGGGCGAGTTTATCCTGAAAGGGGACAATGCCTTAGCGTTGCTGCAACACATCTGCTCCAATGATATATCCAAACTATACGACGGTAAGATCCAATACACCTATTTCCCTAACGAAACCGGCGGTATTGTTGACGACCTCTTGGTATACCGCATCGACGAAACGACCTACATGCTTGTGGTTAACGCGTCCAACATCCAAAAAGACTGGGATTGGATTACCAAGCATAACACCTACGGTGTCGAGTTGAAGGACATTTCGGACCGGACCGCCCTATTTGCGGTTCAGGGGCCCAAAGCCAGCGAGGCTCTCGCTTCGCTGACCGACATTGACTTGGGCACCATGTCGTATTATTCGTTCGAAAAGGGAACGTTCGCTGGTGTCGACAACGTCTTGATTTCCGCTACGGGTTACACAGGTGCTGGCGGCTTCGAGATCTATGTCGACAATAAGGACGCCAAGACGGTGTGGGACTCCATCTTTGAAGCCGGAAAAACATACGGTATCAAGCCCGTGGGTTTGGGCGCTCGCGACACCCTACGCCTAGAAATGGGATTCTGCTTATATGGCAATGACATCGACGACACGACCTCGCCCCTAGAAGCCGGGTTGGGCTGGGTAACCAAGTTCTCCAAAGACTTCGTCAATTCGGAAAACCTAAAACAAGAGAAGGAAGCAGGGGTGAAAAACAAGCTCGTTGGCTTTGAAATGATCGACCGCGGTATTCCAAGACATGGCTACACCATCGAAGATGCGGCGGGCAACGCTATCGGCCGCGTTACCTCCGGGACACAGTCGCCTACGCTGAAAAAATCGATCGGGCTCGGATACGTCACCAACGAACACGCTGCGCCAGGGACGGAGATATACATAAATATCCGCGACCGTCAGCTCAAAGCCGTGGTCACCAAGCCTCCTTTCGTCAAATAAGAAAACCGTTACGACGCCCCGTGTCCGCACCGCGGCAGGGGGTGTCTTTGTTACCCATACATACCGTAAAAAACGTACATCATCCCGCAACCTGCTATGTCCGAAAGACAAATCAGTGTCAGTCTCAGCCCCGCATTATTGCCTTTTTTCGACTTGAGCAACACCATTGCCGTGGTCATTGACATCTTCCGCGCTACATCCTCTATCTGCTATGGCCTCGCAAACGGGGCGACCGCCATCATTCCCGTTGCGGAAGTAGAGGAATGCCTTGCGTATCGCGAGCATGGCTTCCTGTTGGCTGCAGAACGCGATGGCAAGGTCGTGGAGGGATTCGACTTCGGCAATTCACCCTTTTCGTATGCCGCTGACCATGTCAAAGGCAAAACCGTCGTACTGACCACCACCAATGGGACCCGCGCCATACAGCTTTGCCATCAAGCCAAGCATATCGTCATCGGAGCCTTTGGAAATATCGACACCCTATCGAACTGGCTGAGCCACCGTGACGAGGACGTACTCCTCGTCTGTTCGGGATGGAAAAACCATGTCAACCTAGAGGACACCGTTTTTGCAGGGGCCATGGTAGCTCGGCTTCGCAATGAAACCACGGTATTGGACGACGCTGCCCAACTGGCGCTTAGCCTCTACCAAACCGGGGCGAACGACGTGCCCGGATTTCTTCGGAATGCATCGCACGCTAAACGGATGAGACGGCTTGACGTAAGCCGGGACATCGAATTTTGCCTGCAGGAAAACACATCGCCTGCCCTCCCCTACGTCAAGGACGGGCGGTTGGTCGACGGTTTGAAGGAAACACCGTCTTCATAGCAACGTACCCCTAAATTACAAACGGCTCCTTTAAGAGACTAAGACTGGGCAGGATCCGGTCACTGCAATTTTGTCGCGCACCTGCCAAACAGTCGTCATTCACGAATCCGATCGCCTTTCGTGTAATAAAATTGTAACCTTTATGGCACATATCTCTTCGAACGCTATCTTTACGGCAAGTTGCTCATACGCACGGTACGTTTTTTGCAACCGGCTTAGCGTAACAATGAACATTAACAACGGATAAAAAATATTATGGGATACTGGATTATCTTTATTGGAATAATGCTGGTCAGCATGATTGTCCAATGGCGTTTTAAAGGCAAGTTTAAGAAATACTCGGAAATGCCGTTGAGCAGCGGCCTGACCGGCCGTGATATCGCCCAGCAGATGCTGCACGACAACGGAATCTATGATGTGCAGATTATTTCTGTGCAAGGTCAGCTGACCGACCACTATAATCCGCAGGACCGCACCGTCAATCTGAGCCCAGAAGTGTACGAAGGCCGGAGCGTCGCCGCGGCAGCGGTAGCTGCCCACGAGTGCGGACACGCAGTGCAGCATGCTCAGGCGTATAGCTGGCTGCAGTTCCGCTCGGCAATGGTCCCCGCCGTAAGCGTGGCTTCCAAGATGACGACTTGGGTGTTGATGATTGGTGTTATCATGGCCTTTTCCGGGCACATATGGATACTGGCCATAGGCGTTGCAGCCCTAGCCATCACGACGCTCTTTACGTTCGTCACCCTACCTGTGGAGTTTGACGCATCTCGCAGGGCCTTGGCGTGGTTAAATACGAAAAACATTACCCACAGCACGACCGAACACGAAGGCGCTAAAGACGCCCTCTGGTGGGCCGCAATGACTTATGTAGTGGCTGCGCTGTCGTCCTTAGTGACACTGCTTTACTACGCGAGCATCCTGTTCGGTCGCCGCGACTAATTGCATAATCAAGCCTTTATTGAATCCCTGCATCGCGCGCGATGCAGGGATTTTTTATGCTCGGCTTTTTCCTCCCCACAGTAAAAAATAGCGGTATCGCGGTCCAAGTAGAATCATTTTGTATTTTTACCCATGCCGGGACTACGGGACCGCGCTGCCATCATGGGATTTAGACGCTTTTTATACACAGTCACCGTGACGATGCTCGTTTTAGGCGCAGGCGTCTGGCTGGGTCTCGTCCATTGGGGGTTTTTGGTCCTCGTACCCCTTGTGTCCATAGCGATCGTCTTCGTGGGCGCTTCACGTATTGATTCGGGCTTCTTCCTTCCGGCTGTCACCAGTTATCCGTGCCCGGAAAAGAAGATAGCGTTGACCTTTGACGACGGACCGGATCTTGACTTTACCTTAGCCGTAGCCTCACTCGTTGAACGGTACGGGGGGCGCGCAACGTTTTTCTGTATCGGACATAGGGTGGAACGTCAACCCGATCTCATCCGCCAAGTACACGAGCGTGGTCACCAGGTCGGAAACCATTCGTATAGCCATGGCAAATGGATCGATTTTAAAAGCAAGCAAGGCTGGTTGCAGGAAATACGGCGGACCGACGCCGCGCTCGCCCTGGCAACCAACATGCAGCCCCCTACGCTATTCCGCCCGCCCTATGGCGTCACTACGCCACATTTGGCAGCAGCCCTACGAGAAACGGGGCACACGGTTGTCGGATGGCGGGTACGTCCGTTCGACACGGCCGTACAAAATCCAACCCAGATCGTACAGCGCATTCTGGCCCGCGTGAAACCTGGCGACATCATCCTGTTGCACGACACCCATGCACACATTTTACCCGCTTTGGAACAGTTGTTGCCTACATTAATACAACATGGATATAAATTCGTTACGGTCGAATCGCTCGCACGCGACGCCTAGTTGGCTGAGCACATTCCTACTGGGCTTTATCGCCGCCGCGATGCTTATCGGCACGGCTGGCGCGCAACCCGCTGCCCTGTCAGCTTCGGAAATCCAGGAGTTCAAGAATCGGGTGGCAACGCAGGCATCCAGCATGCAGTCGCTAGAGAGCGATTTCGTGCAGCTAAAGCACCTGGATTTCGTCGACAACGCCATAAAATCGGAGGGTAAGCTTTATTTCAAGAGCCCCCACCGCATCCGATGGGAGTACACCTCACCGTTTGTTTACTACGTTGTATTTGACGACACACGCATGTTTGTCAATGACGGGGGAAATACCAAGCACGTCAACCTGGCATCCAACGCCTTGCTCCGCGAAATAAACGGCTTGCTTGCCGGAACCGTACAAGGTGACGCCATATTCGACGACAAGCGTTTTGACATTGCTTACCAACGTGTCGAAGGCAAGTACCGAACGACCTTCACACCGAAAGAGAAGGCGATGGCTCGGTATATCAAGCACATCGAGATGACCTTTGATCCAAGTTCCTACTTAGTGACTCGAATCAAAATTGTCGAACCTTCGCTGGACTACACCGAAATTAACTTTTCGAGGCAGAAGCGAAACACGCCCATCCCGGATGAAAAATTTCTGGCTCGCTAGCCTGCTTGTGTGCGCGATGCTGGCTGGATGCCGCAGTTATACACACCGGTTTACGCCGATTAAACCGGCTATCGAATCGTTCACACCAACCTTCCTAGACACGGCGCAGTTTGAACATACGTTCCGAGCACGAATCGAAGCCTACGGGAACAGCATGACCGGGGTTTTAGTCCTAAAAAAAATAGCTGACAACCAGTATCGTGTCGCACTGCTCAGTGAGTTGGGAGGAACACTCCTGGCATTCGAGTTAGCGGACGGGAAACTTAACTTGCACCAGGCCATCGAACCGCTGCGCCGAAGGCCGGTCATTGCCCTACTGGAACAGGATTTTCCGCTGCTCTTTCAGGACAATGCGTTGATACAAAAACAATACGTTCATGGCGACCAATACGTATACGAAACCTCAATCGGCGATGAACGCGCTTACCATTACCTGCGAAAATCAGATGGCGAGTTGATGAGGACGATTAGAGCGGTCGGTGCGCGCGAACATACATCGATAACGTACGATTATCGCAGTCGGGCCTTTCCGGACATTACGCTGTCACGCCGGGGTGGGAAGTTAAATATTTTCCTATTTTTGCTTCTCGACGATACCGATGCGGAAGCTCGTTAAAAAAGACACACCCTATGCCACTGCTGAAAGATTTTTATACGATCCTATCATTCGAAAAAGCGCAAGACAACACGGCCAAGGCGTCATTACGCCTCAACAAGGACCATCCGGTCTTTGCAGGCCATTTCCCTGGGCAGCCGGTGACACCCGGCGTGTGCATGATGCAAATCATCAAGGAGTTGGGTGAGAAATGGGCCGAGATGCCGCTACAGCTGCGGATGGCCCGAAATGTCAAGTTCATGGCCATCATCAACCCGTTCGAAACGTCCGATATCGACATCGCCCTGCAATTCGACGAGGTGGAAGAAGGGCTATCCATTAAGAGCACGACCACTTTCGCAGAGACCACGGCACTCAAATTTAGCGGCGTGTTCCAAAAACAAATGTCATGAGATGCTTATTTATCGCCTGCTTGATAGCTGTTTGGGCCGTTCCGACGTCCGCACAGTCGCTGGATGAAATCCGTTTACTCTACCGCGATGCGACCGAATCACAAGCTGCCGCCGAAGCGTTTTACGAAAAAGTAAAGGACTTTTCACAAGACAGCAAGCCCGTATTTTCCGCCTATAAAGGTGCTGGACTGATGTTGCTCGCCCGCTACACCAAGCTCTCCGAGCGGGGTACCAAGGTACGCGAAGCGTCGGCATGGATTGAAAACGCTATTGCGCGCGCGCCCAAACAAACCGAACTGCGCCTGATCCGCTTAAGCGTGCAAGAACACCTGCCGAAAATCGTACGATATAACCAACACATCGAGGAAGACCGAGCGTTCATACAGGATGCCCTCCCCTCCGTTGACGATGACGTACTGCACGCGATGATCACCCATTATTTCGAGAAGTATTCCAAATAACTGGGCATGCCAGCCAATCCGCATACCGATGTGCTGCGACCCATTGCGGCCTGCGTAATCGTTCCCACGTACAATAACGACGCAACGCTGCGGCGCGTGCTGGACGGGCTCAAATCCCTCACCGCACACATCATCGTGGTGAATGATGGTTCTACAGACTCCACCGCCAGCATCCTGACCCAATACCCCGATATACGCACTATCCAACTGCTCGAGAACAGCGGCAAAGGCTACGCCTTGCAAACTGGGTTCGCCGAGGCAACCAAAGCGGGTTACCAATATGCCATCACCATTGATTCGGACGGTCAGCATTACCCCGAAGACCTGTCTGTTTTCGTTGATGAAATCCTGGCGAATGGCGTGGCTTTGCTGATTGGCGGCCGCGATATGGAACAGGCAGGCGTACCCGGGAAAAGCAGCTTTGGCAATCGCTTTTCCAATTTTTGGTTTTGGTTTGAAACGGGCATACGCCTTCATGACACCCAATGCGGTTATCGCCTTTACCCGTTGGCCGCCCTGCAGCACATTCGGTTTTACACTCGAAAATTTGAGTTCGAAATCGAAGTAATCGTCAAGGCGGCGTGGCGCGAGGTGCCTGTGCGGAATGTGCCTGTGCGCGTGCTATACGATCCTGCCGAACGGGTATCACACTTCCGTCCATTCCGTGATTTTGCGCGCATTAGCGTACTCAACACCTGGTTGGTGCTGGTTTCTCTGTTTTACATCCGGCCGCGCAACCATTTTCGTTCGTTAAAAAAAAAAGGAATTAAACGCTTTTTTTTTTGAGGACTTACTCCAAAGTGCGGATGCGCCCGCTAAGAAAGCCCTGTCAGTGTCGTTGGGCATACTGGTGGGCATGTCGCCCTTGTGGGGCCTTCACACAATTACCGTGCTTTTCCTGGCGTATCTTTTGCGGCTGAATAAGGTCATCGCCTTCGCCTGTTCGAATGTCAGCATCCCGCCCATGATACCCCTCATCATATACGCCGGGCTGGTCGTAGGGGCGTTTGTGCTCGGCACACCGTTGACACTGCCGCCTCGTGACGGCGATGCCATGGCCTATTGGCTCTACGCCAAAAACCACTTGGCCCAGTACCTGGTGGGCAGCACGCTACTCGCCGGGCTGACTGCTATTCTACTCGGCTTGCTCGCTTATGTCATCCTATCGAGGCCGAAGGCAAGAAAATCGTAAGGCGGGCGAGTCCATTAGCCCCCTAAAAAACCTTCGCGCGCCCTTCCCTTAGTTATCCAAATCCACGAGTTGCATGCGCGGCACCAAGGCTTTCATGATGGCCCATCCGATGAGGTACGTAACCGCACAAACGGAAAAGATGATAAAATAGCCGGCATGGACACCCTCGAAGCCAAAAAACTGCATATTCGTCTGCGCCGCATGGTCAAACAGCGCGCCCGAACCCTTATTGATTAAAAAGGCGCCGATACCTCCCGCCATGCCGCCGATACCGGTGACAGTTGCAATCGCCGACTTAGGGAACATGTCGCCAATCGTTGAGAAAATGTTGGCGCTCCACGCCTGGTGCGCGGCACCGGCGATTCCGATAATAAGTACCGGAAACCACACCGAGATGGAGCCCAGTGGCTGCGCCAATAGTGCCACCAACGGAAAAAAAGCAAAAATCAGCATGGCGCGCATCCGCCCTGCGTAGGGATTCATCCCTTTCTTCTCCACAAAAAAAGTAGGCAGCCACCCGCCTATGATTGAAAGTAGGGTAATCAGGTAGAGCACGAAAATCATGGGCGCAGCTTCGGTCGATGACAGGCCGTAGACCGAATGCAGGTACGCCGGTATCCAGAACAGGTAAAACCACCATACGCCATCCGTCATGAACTTGCCTACGGCGAAAGCCCATGTCTGGCGATATCGCAACAGCTTGGTGAAAGGAGCCGGTTTGGCTGGACCTTCCACGACAACCGCGTCTTCCGCATTGGCTTGGGTTTCATAGTCCTGGTTGATATACGCGAGCTCCGCCTGGTTTAGCTTGGAGTGCTTGTGTGGCTTTTCGTACATCACGATCCAGAACCCCATCCATATAAAGCCTAATGCACCGATAATAATGAAAGCCGCTTCCCATCCCCAGGCCGCTGCGATAAAAGGAATCGTAAGTGGTGCCAATAAAGCGCCGATGGTAGCGCCTGCATTGAAGATACTGGTGGCAAAACCCCGATCTTTCTTGGGAAAAAACTCGGCCGTGGCCTTGATGGCCGCAGGAAAGTTGCCTGCTTCACCGACTGCCAAGACCACGCGCGCGGCGATAAACAGCGTTACGCTCGTGGACGCCACCAATGCCGTATCCCCGATTGTCGAAATCACTTCGCGTGCCCCTTCAAAACTGACAAACCAATCGCCGGTTAGGATGCCCGCAGTAGCAATGCCGCAAAGCGCGTGAATACAGGCCCCCACAGACCAGATAAAGATTGCCCATAAAAAGCCCTTTTTGGTGTCCATCCAATCGATAAACTTACCCGCAAAAAGCATGGAAATGGCATATACGAGCGAGAAAATCCCCGCCACGTTGCCGTAGTCTTCATTCGTCCAATGAAATTCGGGCTGAATCCAATCGGTCCACGTCAACGAAAGTACCTGGCGGTCTAGATAGTTAATGGTCGTGGCGAAAAACAATAGGGCACATATCTTCCACCGGTATTTGGTCGCTTGTTGGAATGCTGCAGTCATAATTAGGCTAACTCGTGGTCGGTTTCGTAAAAGGCTTATGGTAAAGAATAGTCAAATATATCAATAGTAGGGACTGATGCCCCATTCCCTACCAAGATTCTTCGAAAACGATTTCGCTAACGCAGCGTGTCCCAATACGGGGAAACCGCAACAGAATAGAGGAGGTCCCGGCTCGTACGCCCTCTATACGCGCTTAGCCATAGGTTTCAAATCGGTGAGTGAGTCGATTTTGATCGCTTTGCCTTGCTCGATGCTTCGGCGAGCGGCCACCCCGACCAAAACGGACATGACGCCATCGCGTACGCCCGCAGCCCGCCCAAAGGGATCCTCCTTCCCGCTGGTATTCGCAAAAATATTGTCGTGCAGTCGTCGATCGCCCCCACCGTGCCCAGCGCGTTCGCTCGCCACCTGGATAATTTTATAATCCTGCCAGTTTTTATAAAGGACGATGGGCTCATGGATAACGTCCGCGCTTTCGGCCTGTTGCATCTCGGCGGCATGCAGGCTGGCTTGGTCCAGATTTTCATTTTTCATCCAGGGGATATCGAGCCAAGCTTCGATGCGCCCCTTATGGCCATTGAACGCAATCCGCCATCCCTCAAAGGGCGAGTAGGTAGTGAGGGAATAATTCGCGATAACGTTGTTGGCGTACTTGATTTGCGCCGACATCTTGTCGTAGATGTCAATTTCATGACGGTAGACACAACCATCGCGGATATAGCCGTCATGGGCCTCATGGGCTACATATAAATTCATGGCATGGGTATCGCGGGTGATATCCCAGTAATAATCGCATTCTTGCTGGTGCGCGCAAGTGCGGCAGCTAGCTCCCCTAAACGGCCCATTTTTGCCATAATGCTCAAGCGCGCCATAGGCGAACACCTCGTCCGGTTCCGAGTCGAGCCACCAATTGAGCAGGTCAAAATGGTGGGTGGCTTTATGCACCCAAAGCGACCCGCCCTTTTCCATCAGTCCGTGCCACCGGCGAAAGTAGGATGCCCCATGATGGATATTGAGGTACCAGTTGAAATCGACCGAGGTTATCTCGCCAATCTCGCTATTCATGAGCAGTTCCTTGATTTTTGTGGCGTAGGGGCTCCAGCGGTAGTTGAATCCCACGATCAAGTTCTTACCGTACTTGCGCTCGGCATCTAAAATAGCTTGAGCCTTGGTCTCGTCGGTGGTCAGGGGCTTTTCGGTGAGCACATCGCAGCCGGCGGCTAAGCCTTGGATAATCTGCTCGTGATGCGAAGAATCCGTGGTGCAAACGATCACCAAGTCGGGTTTGGTCTGCCGCAGCATGGCATCGAAATCAACGAAAGTGGGGCAATCCACCTTCATATATTCCTTGCCGAATTGCAGTCTTCCGGGATTGATGTCGCTGAGGCCTACAAACTCCAATTGCTCGGGATATTGCTCTGCCAGCCGCCGACCCCAAAACGAAATGCCCCGCACGCCGGTGCCCACCAATACGATGCGCAACTTGCGTCCAAGCCCAAAAGCATGAGACGGCAACGGGATGGCTGACCCTGCTGCTAACAAGGTGACAGCATGCAAAAATGATCGTCTAGAAAATTTGTCCATGTCCTATCGGTCTATATTGGTTACTGGTTTGGTTACTCAGGTGAAGCGTGCATGCCTGCTGGCGAGTACGTCGGGAGACACCGCAGTCGAAGCCGTCCGCCACCCACTTCTCTCGCGTCGCTACAAGGCAATAACAATTATACGGTATCTTCCCGTAGTTTTGGCTATCTGATTGGAATTATTTTTTTTATTTCGCCAATACTCCTAAAATTCACCCGCGCTCCCCACGGCGCGGAACCGCAACCCAACCGAAACCAAACTTTCTACCTCCCAATCTGTTTCATGGAAACACTATATATTTAAATCGACAAACCATGTCCGTAACTAACTTTAAGAAATTACATGAAAAAGAGTCTCCTTTCTTGCTGGGCAATGTCTGGGACGCACATTCGGCTCAACTGGCCGGGAAAGCAGGCTTCGCGGCGTTAGGCACCTCCAGCCATGCCATTGCCAATTTATTGGGCTACGAGGACGGAGAAAACATGAGCTTTGAGGAGCATTTCTTCATCATACAACGAGTGGTGAAGGTATCCAACATCCCGGTATCAGTCGATCTGGAGGCGGGCTATTCGGATGACCCCAAGGTGGTCGCCAACTATGTCAAACAATTGGCGGATGCAGGCGTGGTGGGCATCAACCTCGAGGACGGCACCGTCGAAAACGGGAAGCGCCAGCTTGGCGCGGCAACGATTCTTGCCGACAAAATAAAAGCGATCAAAGACACTACGGATATTTTCGTGAATGCACGGCCCGACACATACACCACCAAGCATCCTGACGCCCTGTCCGAATCAATCGACCGGGCGGGTATCTACCAAGAGGCGGGAGCCGACGGTATATTCGTCCCTTTAATCGAGAAGGCCGACGACATCCGCTCCTTCACGGATGCGATATCCTTGCCGCTCAATGTGTTCCTCACTCCCAACCTGCCACCCTACGATGAACTGGGCGCGCTCGGTGTCAAGCGCATCAGCCACGGAGGGAAAATCTACGGCTGGTTGATCGAACAAGCCAAGGACGCGTTCCAGGTTTTATTGCAAAACAAGAAGTTGCCGGGCTAGGCACGGGTTATCCCGCGCCTAGTCTTTCTTCAGCTTCAGATCTACCGACTTTGTACCTGTCAACGGCGTTATTCCTAACTCGGGCGCATTCGTATACTGCGCTGTAATGCGCATAGTGACCTCCTCATCCGCTTTGGTGTCGGCGGGGAGCTGGGCAACGATTTCCCCTTTTCCTGGCAACGTGCTCCGCTTGGACGCATCCTCGCCTAGCGACATGATCCATTGAACCATCTGCTGGGCTTCTTGAGGTTTGATGTCTGGGTGAGCAGACATGGCCACCATGCCCCACACGCCGCTCCCCCCGTTGATGATCTTGTCTACTAGGTAGGGCACCGCATCCGCCCGTCCCTCGTATCGTTTAGCTACTTCCGAATACATGGGCCCTACGCTGGGCGTATTGACGGTATGGCACGAGCGGCAATCCGACGCCAATATCAAGTTGCGACCGAGCACAATCTCGGACACCTGCTGGTGACCTTGGTTAGCATTCTGGTCGCTCCCTTTGATGTAATTGACGGAAACGAAAAGATTGTCCGGATCAAAATCACGTCCGTGGTCATCTACGACGACTTCGTATGCGATACGGTCCCCAGGCGCAATCGTGGTGGCGTTGCTGCCCAACTTGATGTCCACCTCGGGTGTGGTATTGCCGGCGTATACGGCAATGGGGTCAGCCGGGATTTCGGCTCCACTGTCGTCAGCAACCCGCACGGAAATCTGGTACTCACCGGCCACGGTCAGCTCATGCGCTATGTGTGGCTCTTTGGTTTGTATTTCCTGATCACCGATTCGCCACGTGTACGTCATCGTTTTACCCTCGGGGTCGACCGCATCGACAGCAGCTTGCACGGTGAATGGCAAGCTTCCGTTAGCCTGCTCCACGGTCAATTCGCCCACTTGCGGAGGCAAGTTGTCGGCATAGTAATCGATTCGAACTAACCCCGCATCCACATTCTTGGCAAACCAGCCACGGCCATATTCAAGAATATACAGGCGGCCGTCCTTGCCCACTTCCATATCAATCGGGTTGGCGAAGGACTCGTCGGGCAAAAACGGCTCCATTTTATCGTAATCGCCATTTTCGCGCAAGGTCACTACTTTAATCCAACCACGGATCCAATCGTAGATAAAGAGCTTTCCGTCGTAGTAATCGGAGTAGCGGGTTTTCTTGTCATACAGATCCGTATGATACACCGGTCCCGCCATGGCGTTACGGCCACCGCTACCCAATTGAGGGAACTCTTCCGACTGCGCGTACGGATACCAAATGAAGGCAGGTTGCGCCGGCGGCAATTCGCGCAGGCCTGTGTTGTTTGGCGACTCGTTGAGGGGCTTTTCGGGATTAAAATAATCTCCGCTTTCCCCGGTTTCGTAGTCGTACGCGCGATAGGCATAATTATCGCCAATGAAGAGCGGCCATCCATGGAACCCGGCCTTGCGGGCCTGGTTGATTTCGTCGTAGCCACGCGGGCCACGCTGCTCGTCGTCATTCGAAGCGTCTGGCCCCACGTCACCCCAATAGAGATAGCTATTCTTTTGGTCTACGGAAATCCGATAAGCGTTGCGCGTGCCCATGGTGTAGATCTCAGGTCGCGTACCTTCTTTTCCTTCAGGGAAGAGGTTGCCCTCAGGAATTTCGTAGCTACCATCCTCCAGTACGCGGATGCGAAGTACGCTTCCCCGTAGGTCGTTGGTGTTCGCGGCCGAACGTCGTGCATCGTACTGCTCAAATCCCGGGCGGCTGTCGATAGGCGCAAAGCCTTTATTCTGGTACGTCGTGGGCTGGTCAAACGGAGTTGCGTTGTCGCCTGTTGCCAAATACAATAGCCCATCCGGTCCGAACGCGATGGAACCACCCGTATGACAGCAAATCTGGCGTTGCGAATAAAACTCCAAAACCACCTTCTCGGATTCCATATCCAAAGCCCCATTTTCAAAACGGAAGCGTGACAATCGGTTCACGGATGTATCGACTGGGCTGTAGAACGCGTAGAGGAACGCGTTCCGCTCAAAATCGGGATCGAGCGCCAGCCCCATAAAGCCTTCTTCGGCGTTGACGTTCGGTACGCCGGACTGATGGTACACCTCAAGGAAGCCCACTTGTTCCACTTCGCCGGTTTCTTGCTTAAACAGCATCAGTTCGCCGCGGCGTTGGGCGACAAGCAAATCGTAATTTGGCAAGATGGCCAGTTCCGTCGGCTCAAACAGCCCCCCGGTCAGCAGTTGCGTGCGCACGAAGCGTTCGCGCTCGGGCACGGGCAAAGTATGCGCCTTGCGGTAGTCGAGCTTCAGGTTTTCGCCTATGGCGTATTGGATGCCACCTAAGATATGTTGTAAGATTAGCGAGTCGGAAAAAGCCGCTTCGGAATGCCCGAAGCCGGTAAAAAAAGAGCGCCCCCCGTCATATTCGTGATACCACGCCATGGGGTGCTGCCCTTCGGGCTCGCTTCCTTCGTAGCTGGATGGATCAAGGGCCACCAGCACCTGGATATCCGGATTTACATTATAGAAATTGTACCATCCCCCATCGTAGGAAAAACTCTCCGGCATATGCGTTGTGGAGATATGGTCGCCATCCACCACGCGGAATTGCACAGGCTGCGGCTCAGGATGATCCTGGAAATAGGCGCCTACAAGCCGGCCATACCAGCCCCAATCGTATTCCGTAGCGCTCGCGCCGTGTATGCCCACAAAGCCACCGCCAGCTTGGATGTATCGCTCAAAAGCAGCCTCCTGCACGTGGTCCAATACGTCACCGCTGGTATTAAGAAAAACAACGGCGGCATATTGCGCTAAGCTATCCTCATGAAACCAGGTCGCCTGGGTCGTGGTATCCACCACAAACCCGTTTTCTTGGCCGAGTTGCATCAGCGCCTGATTGCCCGCATTGCCGGACGAATGCACAAAGCCTTCGGCCTTGCTAAAAACGAGCACTTTCGGGGGGCCACTGCGCTTTTTGCTGCAACCAGCTAATTGGAACAGAACGAATACCCCTAAAAAAAATACGGAAGCGACCAGCCGGCCTGGCCTAATTGATAAACGCATCATAAAATGAGACAGTGAAACTTATTGGACTTAGCTATTTACCAAGCGCAAGCAAATTTAAATTTAAATTAGCATTAACCAACAATAAAGTTCTGCCCACCCAATTGTCACAATATTTTGACCAAACTAACTTCTGCTCGAGTATTACGGATGCCAAGTTCGTGTTTGGCATGGGAAAAACACCTTCTCTAGGCAACCATCTGTATATTATCCGTACCTTTGCGCCTATGATGTACATCACCAGACGCGAACGGTTTAACGCAGCCCACAAGCTCTACCGCGATGAGTGGACCCTAGAGGAAAACGAACGCATCTTCGGCAAGTGCTCCAATCCTAATTGGCATGGGCACAACTACGAGTTATTTGTGACGGTTCGAGGCACTATTAATCCGAAAACTGGGTTCCTGATTGATCTCAAGTTACTGAAATCGATCATCGAAACACACGTAATCGAAAAACTCGACCATCGCAACATCAATCTGGACGTCGACTTCATGAAGGGGAAAATGGCTTCTACCGAGGTATTGGCTATGGCCATTTTCGAAGAGCTGAAGGCCCCCATTGAGGACCACGGCGTCACGTTACATGCCATCCGCTTGCATGAGACCGAGAACAATTATGTCGAATATTTTGGAGAATGATCATTTTCGTCATCACATGAACACTCACTTGCCACCGAACGAAGAAGATATTGATGGTTACGTCAAGATAGACCGATACAATCCAGCGATTGCCGAGCGCATCGCAGGGCACTACGACGATGTACTCCGTGCGCTGGGCGAAGACCCCACCCGCGACGGCCTTGTAAAAACGCCCGAGCGCGTGGCTAAGGCATTGTTGTTTCTGACGCACGGCTATGACTTGGATGCCGCTGAAGTGCTGCGCAGCGCTATGTTCGAAGAGGACTACAGCCAGATGGTCGTGGTGAAGGATATCGAAGTATTCTCCATGTGCGAACACCACATGTTGCCGTTCCTTGGCAAGGCTCATGTCGCCTATATTCCTAACGGACACATCGTGGGTTTGAGCAAAATTCCTCGTGTAGTCGATATCTTTGCACGCCGTTTGCAGGTGCAGGAGCGCCTGACCAATGAGATTCGGGACTGTATACAGGATACGCTAAACCCCGCGGGCGTAGCGGTCGTGATTGAATGCAAGCACCTTTGCATGGCTATGCGTGGTGTACAAAAGCAAAACTCCATGACCACGACCTCGGCCTTTACCGGCGAGTTTGCCAACGAGCGTACACGAAGCGAGTTTCTGAAACTGATTACTTCGTCGCTGGGCTAACGCTCGCCGTCATTTTCTATCAGCGCGAGCAACTCCGTCCGCCGCATAATGTGGTCGAACGAAACGGCCTGGTGCACTTCTTCCAACACGTCGTACACCCGAATAACCTTTTCCCACAACGATCGGCGGCTGGCGGGCGCAGCATGGACCTGGGCGCCCAGGTCAATAAAGTCGGCAAGTCGCGCCAGTTCTTCGGCGGCAAAACCCTGCTCGATGAGCTGCTGTTCGAAAGCGTCGTTCGGCGTAGTGACTAGGTCGGCTACACGCGTTCCGTAGGAGTGTCCCAACACGGACTCTATTGCTTGCCCAGCTTCAACAGGCTCGTTGTCCAGTATCAGACGTTTCACCTTAGCCAAGGTATGGCTTAGCTGTTGCATTTGTGCCGTCAATGAATCGCGTTTCAGCATGGCATCCGATCAATTATCTGAGACGTAGCCCAGCATGTATTCGTTAAAGCGCTCGTAGTATACTTTGAAGGTGTCCGTGCGCACTGGCGAGTTGAGGTCGAGCATCAACACCCCTTGGTCTTGGAAGTCGAAGGGATGCACCGTCATATCGTCCTTGAAGGACACCCCCTTATTGCCCTGTAGCTTGTAGACGGCCTCCTTGGCGCACCAGCACGCATAGAGCTGTTCAATCCGGGTGTCGGGATGGATGAGATCCAACTCTTCGGGCTTCATAAACTTGTCGGCAATACGTGTTATCTTAGGCTTGATAATCTCCAGGTCGATGCCTACTTCGCGGTCATCGCTCATCATTACTGCGGCGTATTCGTAGGAGTGAGTAAGCGATATGTATTGGGGAAAATTAGCGAGATAAGGCTTTCCGTTTTCGTCCGATGGACAATCAATGTATTCAGTCGTGTTAAGCATATGCCGAAGCAATACCCGCGTAGCCAACCAGTGCAGCGTGCGCTTGCCTTTATTAAGCCCCTCCACGAGCGCCTTCTCGCGTCCGTTGAGCTGGACGCTGCCGATGAGTTCCGCGGCCGTTTCCTCGATGCGCCAAATCGCGAATCGCGTCTTACTATCCAACTCGCGGAGATATACCAGTGCCATGCCTCAAAAATAACACATTAAACCAAAATTGCGCTTTTAAATTATTACCGTATTTTTGGCATCGATTAATCCTAACACACATGATTCTATCCGACAAGCGTATCCTCGAAGAGATTGACAAAGGCAACATCGTAATCGATCCCTTTGACCGCTCTTGTCTGGGGACGAACTCGTACGATGTCCACTTAGGCAAGTACCTTGCCACCTATCAGGACCGCATTCTGGATGCCAAACGCCACAACCAAATCGAGCATTTCGAAATTCCGGCAGAAGGCTATGTGTTGGAACCCCATACGCTGTATTTAGGAGTTACCCTGGAATACACCGAGACGCACCGGCACGTGCCGTTTCTGGAAGGCAAGTCGAGCACGGGGCGCTTAGGTATTGACATCCATGCCACCGCGGGCAAAGGGGATGTTGGTTTTTGCAACACCTGGACGCTGGAAATCTCGGTAGCCCAGCCCGTGCGCGTGTATGCCGGCATGCCGATCGGCCAGCTGATCTACTTCGTGGTCGAGGGCGATATCGAGACGTTCTACAACACCAAAGGTAACGCAAAATACAACGCCAAAACCTCGCGTCCCGTCGAAAGCATGATGTGGAAAAACGAATTCTAATGCGCCTTCGCAACCGCGGAAAAAAGGTGTCTTTGAACGCCCGACAGTAACCGCCCATGAACCCGACCGCCTTCCCAACGCTTAGCACGGCCCGCCTGCTGCTGCGTCAGATCCAGCCCGACGACATCGCGCATATCTATGCGGGCTTGTCGCACCCTGACGTAATCAAGTATTACGGGGTGAGCTACGATTCCCTAGCCGCTACGACCATCCAAATGGACTGGTACACGCAACTCGAACAACGAGGAACGGGCCGATGGTGGGCGATATGCGCACACGACACCCAAACTTTCCTAGGCGCGGTAGGCTTCAATGATTGGCATCAGGAACACCGCAAGGCGGAAATCGGATATTGGCTCCTTCCCCCCTATTGGGGACAAGGCTTCATGCACGAAGCCTTAGTAAGCGTCTGCAATTTTGGCTACCAAACCATGGCGCTTCATCGCATCGCTGCCTCTGTAGAGCCGGCCAATACAGCATCCAGACGGGTACTAGCCCACATGGGATTCCAATACGAGGGCACACTTCGCCAGTGCGAACGAAAGGCGGATGGATTTCTGGACCTAGAGATCCATGCAAAGTTGGCAACGGATTAAGGTGGAGTATCGGCTAAACCAATTGGTTAATCATAGAATTTCCAAGCAGCGCCTATACGGAGGTTGACGTTATTCATCGGATAACGACGCACGGTATAATAGCCCACGGGATAATTGAGGTGCTGGTTGACGAAGTTGTAGCTTAGGAATAAGTTCATCCGGCTGACGGTGGCCGTCACCCAGGCATCCACGATCGGATACGTCGAAAACTCAATCCCTGCATTGTCATTGTAGAATTGCCCAATGTTGATGGCGTACGACGGCGTCACGAAGGGAGTGTTGAATCGCGTGTCCAGCCCGATGCTGAAGTCCACTACTTTATAAAGCTTATTGGAATAAAACAAGCTGTGCCAGGTATAAAGCTGCGGAATGGCAAGCACATCGTTAAAGTCCGACTGCTGATACACGGCTAGGTTATGAAGACGGAAGTTACCCAGCCGGAAGTTCTGCCCCACGGATATCTTCAGCAAGTTGATGTTCGTGCTAAATTGGGCCGGTTCAATGACGCGGAAGAGGCTGGGATCCTGCCGCTCGTTGGCCACTTCCCGAAAATACATGTGGTTTGCAATTAGGTAATACTCAGCCTTCCCCGAAAATCCGAGCATCGGGTTCTCGTACTTAAAAGAGAAATTCGTGGTTTTGGTCTTATCAAAATCATGGACCCACCGATGGTAAGTATAATTCATTCGTTGAAATACCATCTCGGGCGATTTGTTTTGGGTGTAGGCGTTGAGCACGATCCGTCCGACGGAACGACTCAATAAGATATCGGCCCGCGCCTCATAGAGATAGTCCCCGAAGTGTCGCCCCATAACGATTTGGTTCAAGTCCGCGGTCAATGATACACGATCGCTAAAGCGATAGCCTAGGCCTGCTTTCAACATCCCGTTTTGCATGAAGGTACTGTAGTCCGGATCGTCATACCAGACCATGTCATGTTGGAATCCCAGATCAAGTTTGATTTCGTTCTTGACGAATGCCACCGAGTTGCCGCGCACGTAAAAGCTATACCCAAAATCGTTGGTGATGGTATGGATGAGCGTTGTGTCCTGGGTGAGCGTGTGATTTGCAAGAGGAAAAGCGTCGTTAGCGTCCGCCTCATTTTTAAAGAACTGAAAATCTTGCTTGCGCAATCGCAAGCTGTGCGACATACGGTTAGTGGGAAGAATTTGCTGTTCCGGTTCCCCGGGATGAATGGTGTCAAGCCGACCTGCGAACAGACTTTGACGCAAGAAAAAGGTCTGGTCGCGCCAGGTATGTCGAGGGCGGTTATCGCGCTGTCCGCGCAGACGGGTCAGTTCGGATTCGCTCGGTTGTCGGTCTTCCACCCTGAACAGGGTGTCGTTCAGTACCGAACCGTTTTCGGTGGAGGTTAGCCGATTGGTTACGTAGTTTACCAACAAGTTGTATCGATGATTGGGCGATTCGTACCATGAGAACACCGACGCCTTCAAATCGCCATAGGCCTGGTTAAAGTAGAATCCATCCGCGCGGGCCGTGTGAAACTCGGCTCCCACATTGAGTTGGGGATTGATATTCTGCGTCACCTTAGCCCGCAAGAGTTGGTCACCAAAGAAGAAACCCACGTTATACAGTTCGGAAAACGGCGCCCTAGCCCGATAATACTTGATGGAATCCGACGGGTACAGGTAGCGCTCCAAGGCATGGTAGCCAGGCTGGAAACCAATTGCCTTGTTGGGCTCGAAGAGCAGGTCGCGGGTGGCCAATCCGTAGCTCCCCAAATTGATGCTGGGGCGGCTCGGCAGGTTTTGCGGATTATAATAATGAAAATTCTGGTGCGTGGTATCGATTTGGTACGTAAACGTGCCGAGCTTCATCATCTCCAACGTGGTATAACGCACGTAACGCGCTGTATAAATTACCGTGTCGGGCTTTTCGTCTTCGGCGGCACGGGCGGAATCCAAGGCGGTACTAAAGTCTACTTGCCCATGCACAGCTGGCCAGCCGAAGCACATGCAAAAAAACAACGCCAGAAACCGCATCCCTTTGAACATTAGCACAAAGCTATCAATTCTTTTAAAATCCGCGTCATCGAAGGCTCTGCCTTTGAGGCAACGGCCACGATATCCTCCAACGAAACGGGTGCCAATTCGTCGTGGAAGCCCTCGTCGGTTACCACCGATATCGCGAATACCGGCACGCCCATATGGTTCGCAACGATCACTTCGGGCACCGTACTCATGCCGACGATATCGCCTCCGATGATGCGCATGTAGCGATACTCCGCGCGAGTTTCTAAATTGGGCCCAGGCACGGAAACATACACCGCTTTATGGGCAACGATACCGTGCTTTTTGGCGATTTCCAGACTCGCTTCGATCATCTTTTTGTCATACGGCTCGTTCATATCCGGAAATCTGGGCCCAAACGCTTCATTGTTCCGTCCCCGCAGTGGATTGTCGGGCAAGAGATTGATGTGATCGTGGATGATGGCTAGGTCACCCTTGCCGATACCGGGGCGCAAGGATCCGGATGCGTTGGAAACGAACAGCGTATGGATGCCCAGCACCTTCATCACCCGAACGGGAAAGGTAATCTGTTGCATGTTGTAGCCCTCATAATAATGAAAGCGTCCCTGCATGGCGATTACGCGCTTACCTTCCAAGGTGCCAAAAATCAGCTTGCCGGAATGGAATTCGACCGTGGAAATGGGAAAATTCGGAATATTGGAATACATTAATTGGTATTCCACCTTGATTTCCTGAACCAAGTTGCCTAGACCCGTGCCCAGGATAATACCTACTTCGGGCTGAAAATCGTCTGTCCGCTTCTTAATAAACGCTACGGTTTCTTCTATATATTGGTACATAACTCACTATCTAAAAAACCCAATCTTAGTCTAATTCTCGCGCCCGAGCAACGGATTGCATTTCGGGTTCCGTGCTGCGACGCCAATTGCTAGCCTGCAAGTGCTGCTTTCACGACCTCAGCGATTGTTTTTCCATCCGCCCGGCCGGCGAGCGCCTTGTTGGCTAAGCCCATGATTTTACCCATATCTTGCATGCCGCTCGCTTGGTGTTCGACGATAAGCTGCTTTACCAGCGCCTCGATTTCGGCACGGTCTAGCTGCTGGGGCAGGTAAGCCTCGATGACGGCAATCTCCTCCATTTCAATTTGGAAAAGGTCGCTCCGGTTTTGTTGTTGATAAATCTCAGCCGATTCCTTGCGTTGTTTCACCAACCGCTGCAGCACCTTGATCTCCGCATCTTCCGTCAACTCCTGTGCCGCACCTTTCTCTGTCTTGGCTAGCAACAACGCCGCTTTGATGGCGCGCAGGCCACGGAGGCTCGCCTCGTTCTTGGCCAGCATGGCCGCTTTGATATCCTGGTCTATTTTTGTTTGAAGTGCCATAAGTATATTTTATCGTATGTATTACTATTGATTGCTTTGATTACCCCGCCGCACTACCTGCGTCGCTGACGCCTGTGCGGTAGGCATGATGAGCATGTCATTAATGGTCACGTGCGGTGGACGGGAAGCCGCAAACCACACAGCCTCCGCCACATCCATGGCCGAAAGCGGCGTCAGGTTTTGGTATACGGCTTTCGCACGCCCTTTATCTCCTTTGAAACGAACTTCCGAAAATTCCGTTTCGACCATACCGGGGTTCACGGCCGTCACTCGGATACCAGCCGGCAACAAATCGATCCGCATCCCCTGGGTAAGCGCATCGACGGCATGCTTGGTCGCGCAGTAAACGTTGCCGTTGGGATAAACTTCCTTGCCCGCGATAGATCCGATGTTGATAATATGTCCCGACTGGCGGGCAACCATCCCCGGCGAAACCGCGCGACTCACGTATAAAAGGCCTTTGAGGTTTGTGTCTATCATGCGTTCCCAACCGTCGATATCGCCGGTATGAACCGGATCTAAGCCCTGGCTCAGACCGGCATTATTAATCAGTACGTCAATGCGCGCCCAACGTTCCGGCAACGATGCAAAAGCTTCCGCCACGGCCGCCCGGTCTCGGACGTCGAGGGAAAAGACGTGGACTTCCACCCCATGTGCCTCCCGAAGACGTGCCGCCAGTGCGTCAACCCGTTCCGAGCGACGCGCACAGAGGAGCAAGTCGTATCCTTCCCGGGCGAATACTTCTGCACAGGCGTAGCCAATGCCAGCGCTAGCGCCTGTGATGCATGTGACCTTTTTTGTGTTCGCCATTTGATTTCTCTTTACTGCGTCGTTGACTGGATGCCTTATTCGAAAACGAGGCTGACCTGCAGATTCCGAAGCATCAACCGTTCAATGGGATGGTTAAACATATTCGGTTCCCGGCGGTCCAGCAAGTCCCCTACACTTTGGCTCCAGCGGATCTCTGGTGACATCTTGAAAAAGTCGAAGTAAAGCTCAAAACCAATCCCCGCCTCATACGCAAAATAGTTCGGCTTCGTTTTCAGTTGCTTACCATGGGTCGGCATGGCACTATCATCGTAACGTTTTTTGGAAACGACATTCAGGGAATATTTGCCCCCGGCAATCAAATATCCGCGATAATTATTTTTGCGGTCAGATCGCAGCTTGACAAATACCGGAAGATCGACGAATGAGGCCCGAACTAACCTGGAAATCTCCTTCTCGTGCGGAGATTCCTCGTCTGGGTCGAATCTATAAACAACCCGCTTGTTGGAAAACACAATGTTCGGCGTGAACCGCAAATTAACATTATCGCTTACCTTGACATCAGCCAACAGCCCCAATCCCACCCCGTGCGTGAACGGCGAATGGATGGATGTTGGCTGCCCCATAACGCTACCCGAAGCATCCACAAATCGTTCTTGCCAGCGTTCCTTTAACCTAATCTTGTAATCGGCATGCACGTAATGGAAGCTAAAACCATAGTGCAGTACTTCGTCATCCACACCACCAGCCCACCGTTGATACGGCTGCTGCGCCACGACGACAACAGGCCATAGAACGATCGCGGACATTATGCCACGCAGGATGTGTCTCACTGCACTCATTTCGTCCCAACATATATGGTGCAGATGCCAAAAGTTTGGGGCATGGCCCGGCTCTCCGAAAAGCCGACTTTATCCAAGATTGCGGTAAAGTCCGAACCGTCCGGAAAACGATTAACCGACTCGGGTAAGTATTCGTAAGCCCGTCGGTCTTTGGAGAAAAACTGTCCGATAAACGGCGTGACTTTGTGAAAATAAAAATTGTATAAGCCCTTGACCAAACCGTTGCGGGGCTTGGAAAACTCCAGGATCACCGCCTTGCCGCCAGGTCGAAGCACGCGTTGCATTTCAGCCAGCCCTTTTTCCAAATTTTCGAAATTTCGGACGCCGAAAGCCACCGTCACCGCGTCGAAGGAGTGGTCGGCGAAGGGAAGGTGCTCGCTGTCCCCAAGCTGTACCGAAAACTGTCGTTCTAGACCCTTCTCTGATATCTTCTTACGCGCCACCTCGAGCATCCCTGCCGAGATGTCGACCCCTACGACCGTTTCCGGATTCAGGATGCGTATCGCCTCAAGCGCAAAATCGCCCGTGCCTGTTGCTACATCTAGCAACTGCTTAGGCTGAAGCGTTTTCAGCAAGCGAATCGCCTTCCTACGCCATAGGATATCGATTCCCATCGACATGAAGTGATTCAGGAAATCGTACGTACCCGAAATGTTGTTGAACATATCGGCTACTTGCTCCTTTTTGGTGCCGTCGGCTTCGTTATACGGCTTTAGGGTGTCGGACCTCGTCATAGGCAACAAATATACGTTTTCTTTCGGCCAACGCGCCCCGGCGCGCCTCAGAAAATCACAATTCCCAGCCCGTGGCGGGCGCGTCAAAGACCGCAGCCAAATAGCAAAAGACACGTACCCCCATCGGGGCGTCGGGCACCTAGCAGTCGGTAACAATTGCCCCGAACCAATATAGTAATACTTCAATCGCCAGGCACTACCTATTGATAATCAACACCAATCTTAGCGCGTCCACTTTTTTTCCTACCCCCAATAGGTATCCGACATTAAAATCCACACCCGCTAAAGTTATCCACACTATCGTAATCCACTTGAAACGAGCCGGATACAGAAACAGTAAACAATTTTTACACATAAAATGTTAATAACCCACATGGATAACTCCACGCTTTTCAATCGTTAAGGCGACGCATGGCGACACCCTGTTGACACCGTGTTCACAACTAGCGCCGTCACCCAATCAATAAATAGTTATCTTTGCGCTTGTCGTCGAGGCGCGGCCCTACAAATGAAACCGACACAACTTAAAAACTACCGATAACCTTTTTGAATTGGAGGAATGAATAAGGAAAACGAACTTTTTATGGCGGACGCGTCCAAGCGGGGTTCACTTTCAGAACGGCGTGCACGATTAAGTAATATGGTGAGCGGACTGGGCAAGCTGCCCCCCCAAGCGGTAGACCTGGAGGAAGCGGTGCTCGGTGCCTTGATGCTGGAAAAGAACGCGCTCTCCTCCGTGATCGACATCCTCAAGCCTGAGACCTTCTATTCCGACGCGCACCAGAAGATTTTTGAAGCAATCCATAACCTTTTCCAAAAGACCTCGCCAGTAGACTTGCTGACCGTAACGGCCGAATTGCGTCAAATGGGTGCCTTGGAACTCGTAGGTGGCCCTTACTATATCACGCAGCTTACGGACCGCGTAGTGTCAGCCGCCAACATCGAGTACCACGCGCGCATCATCTCACAGAAATATATACAACGTGAGTTAATCAAGGTATCGACCGAGATCATCAATAACGCTTACGAGGAAACTACCGACATATTCGATCTGCTTGACCATGCCGAAAAGAGCCTTTTCGACATTGCGCAAAACAACTTGCGTCGCGATACGCGTAAGGTGGACGACATCATGCGTGAGGCGGTGACCGCACTAGAAATCCTGCGCGACCGTACGGATTCCCTCACGGGTGTACCCTCGGGCTTCACTGACCTGGATCGGATGACCTCGGGCTGGCAACCTTCGGACTTAGTAATCATCGCAGCTCGACCCGCCATGGGTAAGACCGCATTCGTACTAAGCTGCGCTCGCAACGCGGCAGTGCTGCACGACAAGCCCGTAGCGGTATTCTCCCTAGAGATGTCCTCCGTGCAACTCGTCAACCGCTTGATTTCTGGCGAAACGGAAATCGAGCAGGAGAAATTACGGAAAGGGAACTTAGCAGACCACGAGTGGACGCAGTTGCACTCCCGCATCGGTCGCCTCACTGAGGCGCCCCTGCTCATAGACGACACGCCCGCGCTGAATATCTTCGAGTTCAGGGCCAAGTGCCGTCGGCTGAAAGCCCAATACGACATCCAACTCGTAATCGTCGACTACTTGCAGCTGATGCATGGCAAGAACGATGGAAAAGGCGGCAACCGCGAACAGGAAATCGGCAGTATCTCCCGGTCGCTTAAATCTGTCGCCAAGGAACTGAACATCCCTGTCATCGCGCTTTCGCAGCTCAGCCGGGCGGTGGAAAGCCGGCCGGGGGCGAGTAAACGGCCCATGCTGTCAGACCTTCGGGAATCGGGCTCGATTGAGCAGGACGCCGACATGGTGCTTTTCCTCTACCGACCCGAGTACTACGGATTGCAAGAAGACGAAGAGGGTCAACCTACTGCCGGCGTAGGCGAAGTTATTATCGCCAAGCACCGGAATGGGGAGACAGGTACCGTCAAATTGCGGTTTGTGGGTAAATATGTTAAATTTACGGATCTGGAAGATGGATTCGGCTTTGACGGCGGTGCAAACGGGCCGTCCTTCGCAGCCAACATCGGCCCGTCATCTTCGTTCGATCAGCCCGGCAGCATTATTCGCCAGTCGCGCATGAACGATATGCCAGACGACTTTGATTCACCATTTTAACAAGGCATCGATTTAGGGATTCGAATTCCCTACATCCGATATAAAAAAAGCGAATGGATGGCAGAACTTGCCATCCATTCGCTTTTACACCACCCCACATACAGGCGTTATTTCGGGACGCTTCGGAGCTTTTATTCCCGAGTGAACCGCATCGTCGCAACATCTCCGACAATCAGGTTCAGCGTTCTGCCCCCCTCGCCTACACTGAATTTATTAATCTTGGCCAACGTCTGGAAGTACGCATCTTCTTGCACGCCTTGGCAAAACATGCGGGTAGTGGCAATTTGGCCGAACTGAATGGTATGGTTGTCGATACTGAAATCGCCCGTATAGCGATTGCACCCTCCACTGCCTGACACCCGGAGCGCGGCCATGTCAAAGGTGATGGTCGGCTTTTCGTTGGGAAACAACTCGTCTAGCGTAGCCGCCGTGCCTCCCATGTGATTTAAGCGCCACGTGCCGTTCAGCGCCGCTGCCGCACGCTCGCTTTCAGAAACAGCGACAAAGCGTGCCAAGGGGGCCATCCGCGCCCTAAACAAGGAAAGTGTGTCGCCGTGGATGGCATAGCTATCCGTACGACCTAGGGCTTGGCTGAGCTGCGTTTCAACTTCCATGTTCGGACAGGCCATCATCGTGCCGATCAGCTCGGAAAATGAGAGGCGGTTGTTAGCCTTCAACTCGTAGGTGCCGCCCATCCCATTACATCCGCCCGAGGCGCTCACACGATTCTCTTCGGCATCAAGCTGCAGAAACGGCTCCCGGTTTAGTCCCGTATCCACGGGTGTACCGTTGATTTCCACAAGTTTCCAATAGGTGCCTTGCAGCGGGATGCCTGAATTGTCGGGCGTAGCCTTATCCTTGCGTACCGCACAGGAGGCCAACAAGACGATTGCCGCCACAAACAGTACAGATTTGGTGGGGACAACGGTCGAAGCGTTTTTTTTCTTCATATTCTGGTACTTAAACGTATTACTTCTATGGGTCTGACGGCTCAATGCATTAAAGGTTTAACGTCCCGACCGTCCATATCGTGTAACGTGCTGATTGCGTGAGCAAAAATCTCTAACGGCTTCTGGACCTCGCCAGTGCGATCTGCAAGGCTGCACTACCTCGCTTCCCTTTTCCCAACACTCCACTCCGCATCTCCCTACAAATCCGTACCTTTACGCCTCGATCAGAACATAGCAAATCAAGGAGTAAGAAGTTGGATTATTTAGCAGGATTAAACCCTTCGCAGCGCGCAGAAGTAGAACACACCGAAGGCCCCGTAATGATTGTAGCAGGCGCAGGCTCGGGCAAAACCCGGGTTATCACCTATCGGGTGGCCCATTTGATTCGCAACGGCGTGGACCCCTTCAACATCCTGGTGCTTACCTTTACCAACAAGGCGGCACGCGAGATGCGCGAACGGATTATGAGCGTCGTGGGTCTGGAGGCAAAAAACATCTGGATGGGTACCTTCCACTCGGTATTCGCCAAGATACTGCGGGTGGAAGCCGAACACATCGGCTATCCGCGCAACTTCACCATCTACGACACCGACGACAGCAAGAGCCTCGTGCGCAGCATCCTCAAAGAGATGCAACTCGATGACAAGCTCTACAACGCCAATTTCGTATACAATCGCATCTCATCGGCCAAAAACAACCTCATTTCGGCCGCCGAGTACAACAAGAATGAGCAGATACAGGCCGAGGATTTTTCCAGCGGACGAGGACAGCTCGGGCAGATTTACCTGACCTACGTGCAGCGCTGCTTTAAGGCCGGCGCCATGGATTTTGACGACCTGCTCTTCCAGACCAATGTCTTGCTGCGCGATTTCCCCGAAATCCTGCACAAATACCAGCACAAGTTCAAATACCTAATGGTAGACGAGTACCAGGACACGAACTTCTCCCAGTACCTCATCGTCAAGAAACTGGCCGCCATCAACGAGAACATTTGCGTGGTGGGCGACGATGCGCAGAGTATCTACGCCTTCCGGGGGGCCAATATCCAGAACATTCTCAATTTTGAGAAGGACTATCCAGACCTGCATGTATTCAAATTGGAGCAAAACTACCGCTCCACCCAGAATATCGTACGTGTAGCCAACAGCATCATCGCCAACAACAAAAACCAGCTCGAGAAGCGGGTATTCTCCGGCAACGAAGACGGCGATAAAATCAAGATACGCCGCGCATTCAGCGACAACGAGGAGGGAAAGATCGTGGCCGAGGCCATTGCGCAGGACCGCTCCTTAAATGGCCTGGCATACCGCGATTTTGCCATACTCTATCGCACCAATGCCCAGTCGCGCGCCATGGAAGAGGCCCTGCGCAAACTAGGCATACCCTACAAGATTTACGGCGGCACATCGTTCTACCAACGCAAGGAGATTAAGGACTTAATCGCCTATTTCCGTCTGACGTTTAACCCCAACGATGAAGAAGCCATCAAGCGCGTGATTAACTACCCGCGTCGCGGCATAGGAGACACCTCATTGGAGCGAATCATCATCGCGGCCGACCAACACCAAAAGACCCTTTGGGATATCATCAGCCAGCCTACCACCTACCTCGATGGGCGTAGCGCAGGCGCTGTGGGCAACTTTGCCACGCTGGTGCAAAGCTTTCAGGCCATTTCCAAAACGAACGATGCCTATGACACGGCCATGCATATTGCCCAGCATTCCGGCATCCTCCGCGAACTATACGACGACAAATCCGTCGAGGGCGTCAGCCGCTACGAAAACATCCAGGAACTACTCAACGGGATCAAAGATTTCAGCGAACGCGAAGACATCGAGGAGAAGTCGCTCGACATTTTCATGCAGGACATTGCCCTATTGACCAACGACGACAACGACAAAACGCCCGATGCCGATACGGTGTCTCTCATGACCATACACTCCTCCAAGGGACTTGAATTCAGCAACGTATTTATCGTCGGCATGGAAGAGAACCTCTTTCCCTCGCAATTGTCGCTCAATTCCCGCAGCGACCTAGAGGAAGAACGACGCTTATTTTACGTGGCCGTCACCCGCGCGGAGAAAAAGCTGACGCTGACCTACGCTACCTCGCGTTACCGCTGGGGCACACTCAATAACTGCGAACCCAGCCGCTTCCTCGACGAGATCGACCCTGCCTATTTGGATATCGACATCCAACCCAAGGCAGCAGCTTCGGCGGGCAAGTCGTTCGAAAATGAACGCGTGGCCTGGCAACAGCGCGATACCTTCACTTCGCCCAAGCCCAAAGGCAAGCCGCGCACGACTGCGATCCTACCCAAGGCGCACACACCCACGCCTGGTTTCACCCCTTCGGATACCTCCGCCTTGCAAGTCGGCATGGAAGTTGAGCATGAACGGTTTGGGTTTGGTAAAGTTATCAACATGGAGGGCAGCAAAGGCGACGTAAAAGCCACGGTATTTTTCCGCGAATCGGGCCAGAAACAACTGCTACTCAAGTTTGCCAAACTGCGGATTGTTAACTAAAAATGACGCATACGATACAGCCAATCACACTGATAAACCGTATCTTTGCCCATTCCGTTTTTTAGGGGTAAGAAACGCCCTATGCGGTTCACATTAAGTAACTATGGATTTTGACTATAACAGTACCCGCCCGAAGCTAATCCTAGCGGAATATGGGCGAAATGTGCAGAACATGGTAGATTATATCTGCACATTACCCACCAAAGAGGAACGCAACAGGCTTGCGCAGATCGTGATTGAAATGATGGGCTTCTTAAACCCACACCTGCGCGACGTGTCCGACTTCAAGCACAAGCTGTGGGACCACTTGCATATCATTTCGGATTTCAAGATCGAGGTGGACTCGCCGTATCCGGTACCCGACCCAAACACGATCCACCCCAAACCGGAAACACTAGAATATCCCCAGCATCGCATCAAGTACAAGCACTACGGACACACCATCGAACAGATGATTGCGCGTGCCCGTCAGTTGCCGCAAGGCGAGAAGCGGGAGCAAATGACCGAAGCGATTGCCAACTTCATGAAGATGGCGTACGTGACGTGGAATAAGGACTCGGTCGCAGACGAATCGATTATCGCAGACCTTCGCGAACTGTCTAACGGCGACCTGTCACTTAATCCGGATGTTGTGCTCACGAAGCTCGACTTCAAAACCCCGCCTCCCGGCAGCCGGACAAAGAGCGGCACAACCCAGCAGCAACAGGGTTCTAACAACGGAAAAAACAAGAAAGGCCAAAAGAAACGGATTATTGGCGGCAAACGATAGCCCGAGACTAACAACCCGTGGCTTCAAACATGCCGATAGGACACGCGATGGCGCGTACGTTGGCAAAAAAGACAGAAAGGATACCGTACACACGACCATGAATGCTTTTGAAATAGAGGGTGGGATTCCACTGAAAGGAGAAATTATTCCTCAGGGCGCCAAAAATGAAGCCCTGCAAATCCTTTCGGCCGTGTTATTGACGGAGGAGGAAGTCGTAGTCAGCAACATCCCCGACATTAAAGACGTCAACAAGCTGATCGAATTGCTTGGCTCGCTGGGCGTGGAAGTCAATCGGCTGTCTAAAGACAGCTACAGCTTTTGCGCCAAGGACATCAATATCGACTACTTCCAATCCGACGAATTCAAGGCTAAAGGGGGCAGCCTGCGGGGCTCCATCATGATTGTCGGCCCCTTGCTCGCACGCTTTGGCAAAGCTGCTATTCCTAAGCCCGGTGGCGACAAAATCGGCCGGCGGCGGCTGGACACGCACTTTTTGGGTTTTCAAAAGCTAGGCGCAACGTTTGAGTACGATACAGATTCGCATTTCTACCAAGTAGACGCTACGCGGCTTCGCGGCACCTACTTGCTATTGGACGAAGCCTCAGTCACCGGAACGGCCAACGTGGTGATGGCGGCCGTATTGGCCGAAGGAACCACCACAATCTACAACGCCGCGTGCGAGCCCTACCTGCAACAGCTCTGCAAAATGCTCAATCGCATGGGCGCCAAGATTTCGGGCATCGGATCCAACCTGTTGACCATTGAGGGCGTAGACCGCCTAGGTGGCACCACACACCGCATGCTGCCCGACATGATCGAGATTGGTTCGTTTATTGGCCTGGCCGCGATGACCGAGTCCGAAATTACGATTAAGGATGTCCGCTACGATGAGTTAGGCATGATCCCAACAGTGTTTTCGCGGCTGGGAATCCAAATGGAACGCCGAGGCGACGATATCTACGTCCCTGCACAGCAATCCTACGAAGTCGAAACCTTTATCGATGGGTCGATCCTTACCGTTGCAGACGCTCCCTGGCCAGGATTCACGCCTGACCTGCTCAGCATTGTACTGGTAGTCGCCACACAGGCCAAGGGCAATGTGCTGATCCATCAGAAAATGTTTGAAAGCCGACTCTTCTTCGTCGACAAACTCATCGACATGGGCGCACAGATTATCCTTTGCGACCCGCACCGCGCTACCGTGATCGGACTGAACAAGTCCGTGAAGTTGCGGGGTATCCAAATGACGTCCCCGGATATCCGTGCGGGCGTATCCTTGCTTATCGCAGCCCTGTCGGCACAAGGTAAGTCAACCATATATAACATTGAGCAAATCGAGCGCGGATACCAAGATATCGAAGAGCGGCTGTCCGCTCTCGGTGCCCGAATCAAACGGGTAGACGCCAGCCCACTCCAGTGAGCAGATAAACAACCCAACATACAGACGACAATCTACATCTAAGTAGGCAAACAGAAAGAAAGCACACACTACATGTTTAACCATATATCAATAATTAATCAAATTAACACCATGAAAAAAGTAGTATTATTCCTTATCTCAGGAGCAATAGTTTTCACTTCCTGCGTGGGCAATCCTGAAGGCCAACGCGCCGAGACAACCGATAGCGTAGCGGAAGTAGATGCGGCAGGAACAGAGCTTACCGTCGATCCGGCGGCATCAACCATCAAATGGCTGGGCAAGAAAGTGACTGGTGAGCACTACGGCGAAGTGAGCATCAAGTCGGGCAGCCTGCTCGTCGACGGAGGTAAGCTGACAGGTGGCAACTTCGTTGTCGACGTGAACACGATCAATACGCAAGACATGGAAGGCGAATACAAAGACAAATTAGACGGCCACTTGCGCTCGGAAGATTTCTTTGACGTAGCCAACCATCCCGAAGCAACATTCGTGATCACCAACGTGGCTGACGGTGCGGCCGACGGCGAAGTCGTTATCTCAGGCAACCTGACGATGCGTGGCGTAACCAAAAACATCACCTTCAACGCAAACGTAACCGAGTTGACGGATACCTCAGCTCGTGCAACGGCTGACTTTAACATCGCCCGTGAAGATTGGGGTGTAAGCTATGCCGGACAAGCCGACGACTTAATCAGCAAAGAATTCAACGTAAAAATTGATTTGGTAGCGGGCAACTAAGCCACGTATCCAGACCAAAAAAAGCCAGCCAGACGGAGTCGTCTGACTGGCTTTTTTTATTGGCATTAGACGGATGCCCTATTCTGCGATTGCGTTGATGATGTCGTACTGCGTAATGATGGCGATTCGCCCGTACTCATCCTCTACGAGTACAGCTTGGTTATCCTTATTGATTAAGGAGGAAATCTTGTCAATGGAAGTCCGCAAATCCACAAACGGGAATGGCGCCGTACAAATCTCCTTCACCGTGGCAGACTTAAGCGAAGGTCTGTCTAGCAGCGCTTCCAAAATATCCGATTCCGTGACCTTGCCCACAACCATTCCCTGCTGGGTGACAGGCACCTGCGAGATGTTCATGGATTTCATCATATTGAAGGTTTCCAGCACCGTTTGCTCGGCGTCGACCGTAACGATGGCGATGTCGCCCCGAGCGCGTAGGATGCGTTGTGCAGTCAGCTTTTCGTCTTCGAGGAAGCCCCGTTCGCGCAACCAGTCTTCGTTAAACATCTTGCCCATATAGCGCGAACCGTGGTCGTGCTGGATAACCACCACCAAATCGTCGGGCTTCAAGCGTGCCTTAAGCTGGAGCAAGCCGGCGATGTTTGCACCCGTAGAATTGCCCGCGAATATACCCTCTTTTCGAGCAATCTCTCTCGTCATTAGCGCGGCATCCTTATCGGTGACCTTTTCAAATAAGTCAATTACACCAAAATCCACGTTCTCAGGCAAGAAATCCTCACCGATGCCCTCGGTGATGTAGGGATAAATCTCGTTCTTGTCAAATATCCCCGTCTCTTTGTACTTCTTAAATACCGAACCGTACGTATCAATGCCCCACACCTGGACGTTCGGATTCTTTTCCTTGAGGTAGCGCCCCACGCCGCTCGCCGTGCCGCCCGTACCGACACCCACGACCAAATGCGTCACCTTACCTTCCGTTTGCTCCCAAATCTCGGGTCCGGTCTGTTCGTAGTGCGCCTGCGTATTCGATTGGTTGTCGTATTGGTTAGCTTTCCATGAATTAGGTGTTTCCTTTACCAGCCGGCTGGATACGGAGTAATACGAACGCGGATCCTCAGGCTCCACATTGGTGGGGCATACGATCACCTCCGCTCCAAAGGCACGCAGCGCATCGATTTTCTCCTTCGACTGCTTATCCGTCGTCGTGAAGATACAACGATAGCCCTTGACCACCGCCGCAATGGCGAGGCCCATGCCTGTATTGCCCGACGTTCCTTCTATGATAGTACCGCCCGGCTTGAGCAAGCCCGCAGCCTCAGCGTCTTCAATCATGTTTAACGCCATCCGATCCTTAATGGAGTTGCCCGGATTGGTCGTCTCCACCTTCATCAGGACCGTAGCGCTGACGTCTTTGGTAATGTTGTTGAGTTTGACCAGGGGTGTGTTCCCGATCGTTTCCAGTATGTTGTTATACCACATAATTTTTTTTAGGCTAGGCAGACCCACGTCCTTCCAGATAGTGGTGGGCGCGCAACGATCCCCCTATAAAATGCTTTAACCAGTCATCTCGTTTCCTATGCCACATTACACAGGCGGCAAGCTGTCCTAATGGCTTTAGAATTTCAAGTGCTTGACGGTTTGCCCGTTATTGATAAGCTGCCGCAACGATTCTATCCCAATGCGCAGATGCGTTTCGACGAACTCGGCCGTCACACTCGAGTCGCTTTCCACCGTCTTGACTCCCTCTGGAATCATGGGCTGATCGGACACCAAAAGCAACGCCCCGGTAGGAATTTTATTTGCAAAGCCCACCGAGAAAATGGTGGCCGTTTCCATGTCAACGAGCATCGCTCGGACAGTCTTCAGGTACTTCTTGAAATCTTTGTCGTGTTCCCATACCCGCCGGTTGGTGGTATAGACCGTGCCTGTCCAATAATCCAGCGACATGTCGCGGATGGTGGTAGAAATCGCTTTTTGCAACGCGAACGCGGGTAATGCGGGCACCTCCGATGGAAAATAGTCGTTTGAGGTTCCCTCGCCGCGGATGGCGGCAATAGGCAATACGAAGTCGCCAATCTTGTTTTTGCGCTTCAGCCCTCCCGCCTTGCCGAGAAACAGCACGGCTTTGGGCGATATTGCCGACAGCAGATCCATGATGGTCGCGGCCATCGGGCTGCCCATACCGAAGTTGATGATGGTTATTCCTTCCGCGGTGACGCTTTGCATGGGTTTGTCCAACCCCAAGATTGGCGCATTTCCGTGCATTTCCGAAAAAAGCTTCAGGTAGTTTGAGAAATTCGTCAGCAGGATGTATTCGCCAAACTCGTCCAAGGGTCGCGCCGTATAGCGAGGCAGCCAATTATTAACAATGTCTTCCTTGGTTTTAAGCCCCGGTTTAATAGGACTCTTTATTGATTTGTCTTCTTTCTTTTTCATACTCCGTGAGCTATTCGTTTGTAAAAAAATCCCCCGCCGAAGTGGCGAGGGAGTTTCGTTAGGCGGCCCTGAGCTTCTTCAAGTCCGACTTTTCCAGCTTCTGCTTGGCGTAGTCGAGGGTGATGGTCAGCTCCTCCTGCTGTTCGTCCGACACACTGGACGGTATTTCGAACATCGCGTCCAGCATAATGGCTTCGCAAATCGATCGCAGACCACGCGCGCCGAGTTTGTACTCGTTGGCTTTGTCGACGATGAACTCAAATACATCTTCTTCGAACTTGAGCTCTACACCTTCGTATTCGAACAGTTTTTTATATTGCTTGACTAGCGCATTTTTCGGTTCAGTCAAGATATTCAGCAACGTCTCCCTATCCAACGGATTGAGGTGGGTGAGTACCGGTAAGCGTCCGATGAGCTCCGGTATCAACCCAAAATTCTTCAAATCCTGCGGCGTGATGTACTTATACAGGTTGTTGACGTCGATGTCTTCTTCGTCAGTATTCATCTTATACCCTACCGTCTGCGTACGCAGGCGCTTTGCAATATTCTTTTGGATGCCGTCAAACGCCCCTCCGCAGATAAAGAGGATATTGTTGGTGTTCACCGCGATCATTTTCTGGTCGGGATGCTTACGCCCGCCCTGCGGCGGCACGTTTACCACGGTACCCTCGAGAATCTTAAGCAGAGCCTGTTGCACGCCCTCGCCAGAAACATCGCGCGTGATAGACGGGTTGTCGCTTTTGCGCGCAATCTTGTCAATCTCGTCGATGTAGATAATTCCGCGCTCGGCTGCGGCCACATCATAATCGGCTGCCTGCAGCAAGCGGGTGAGGATACTCTCGACGTCTTCACCAACGTAGCCGGCTTCCGTCAAGACGGTAGCATCGCAGATCGAAAACGGCACATTGAGAATCTTCGCGATAGTTTTAGCCAACAGCGTCTTGCCCGTTCCGGTCTCCCCCACCATGACGATGTTGGATTTTTCGATCTCCACCTCGTCCTTCTCCACCTTTTGATTCAAACGTTTGTAGTGGTTGTAAACGGCCACCGCCATGACTTTCTTGGCTTCGTCCTGGCCGATTACGTATTCGTCTAAATGCTGCTTGATCTCAACAGGTTTGATTAGCTTCAGCGCGGTCTGCAACACCTTGCTCTTGCGCAGGTTCATTTCCTCTGTCAAGATTTCGCCGGCCTGCGTAATACACCGATCGCAAATGTGCGCTCCGTCGCCCGCAATGAGCATCATCGCGTCCTGCTTGCGGATACCGCAAAACGAACAGGTGATATCTTTATTTGTCGACTTCGGCATGTTATTTTACTTTTTTCGTCGACGTCAGCACTTCGTCAACCATTCCGTGATCCTTCGCTTCGGAGGAAGTCATCCAGTAGTCGCGGTCGGACGATTTCTCTACCCATTCATAGCTTTTGCCCGAATGGAGCGCAATGATCTCGTACAGTTCCTTCTTAAGTTTCAGCATCTCCCGAAGGTTGATTTCCATATCCGCTGCCACGCCTTGCGCACCACCGGAAGGCTGATGGATCATCACCCGCGAGTGACGCAGTGCGGCTCGCTTACCTTTGGCTCCGGCACAAAGCAATACGGCACCCATCGACGCCGCCATGCCCGTACAAATCGTAGCAACGTCTGGCGTTATATATTGCATTGTGTCGTAGATGCCCAACCCTGCATAAACGCTTCCGCCGGGTGAATTGATATAAATTTGGATATCGCGGTGCGCATCTGCCGACTGCAAAAACAGCAACTGCGCCTGAATAATATTGGCCACCTGATCGGTAACCGCATCCCCCATAAAGATAATGCGGTCCATCATCAGTCTGGAGAATACGTCCATTTGCGCCACGTTAAGCTGCCGCTCCTCGATGATGTAGGGCGTCAGTGCGACGGGCATCCGTTGCTGCACCCGCGAGATAAACCCGTCCACGTGCTGGCTACCGATGCGATGGTGCTTGATCGCGTATTTCCGAAATTCGTTTTTATCTATTTTTGTACTCATTTGCTGTAATTTTTACTAAGTTAGCGTATTCCGTCGAAAATATAAAAAGTCGTCCTTAAAATGCCTCAAACATCAAGCCACGGCGATGCGGTCAGGCACCATCCCTTACATACCTGTCATAATAGCCGACGCATTCGCTGACATCCTGTCGGGATGCTCCACCGAATTTGTACGCGCCTATCCTTGATAAGGGGGTAACTCGGGCAGAAACCGAAACGTCCGCGTATCGAAATCCACTTGACAATAGTAATGTGCCAATCCGTTACTGACCAACAAGAGGGGGATGCGATGGACGATATTGTAGTTGGCGATTTGGTCGAATACATGCTGCGATATCTTCACCGACGGAGCCTTGAATTCGGCCATCAAGATCTTATTGCCAGCGGGATCAAAGATGACGAGGTCGCTCCGTTTGTTTAATTCGTGCAGGCGCAATCCACCTTCGAGCGAAATCAGCGACTTCGGATAGTTCATCGCCCGCGTGAGGTGATGCACCCAATGTTGCCGCACCCACTCCTCAGGTGTCAGCACGAGCAGCTTCTTTCGCAACGCGTCGAAAATATAGAGTTTCCCGCCTTTGTTCACGATTTTGGCATCGAATGGGGGCAAATTGAGCGGCATGGGAACGAACATCTTGCAAAAATAATCTTTATCTTGGTCGGCGAAAAAAGAAAGGGTGATTCACCGAGAATGGACAGCAATAAAGCCATAGCGACTATCAAAGCGGGCAAACCGAGCCCCATATATCTCCTGCACGGCGAGGAGCCGTACTACATCGACATCGTCAGCGATTACATCGAGCACAACATACTGAATGAAGGCCAGCGCGGCTTCGACCAAACCGTGCTTTACGGAAAAGACACCGATTTCCCGACCATCATCAACATCGCAAAACGCTACCCGATGATGAGCGACTACCAAGTTGTCATCGTCAAGGAAGCGCAAAACCTCGATTGGAAAAACGACGAGCTCTTCCAGCGCTACGTCGAGCAGCCCACCCCCACGACGATTCTGGTCTTAGCGTATAAGTTCGCTAAGTTTGACAAGCGCAAGAAGCTATACAAACTCATTGACAAAGCGGGCACAATCGTCGAGTCGGCTAAGGTATACGATAACAAATTGGCTGGATGGGTAACCGCTTACCTGAGCGAAAAAGGCCGAAAAATTCATCCACAGGCCGCCGCCCTGATTGGCGAACACCTAGGCGCCAACTTGTCGAAAGTGGCTAATGAGCTTGAAAAACTCATTCTCAATGTCCCGAAAGAGCAGCAGATTTCCGTCAAGGACGTATCGGACAACATCGGTATCAGTAAGGACTTCAACTCCTTTGAGCTCACATCCGCTTTGGTCTCCAGAAATGTCGTGAAGTCCTTGCAAATAGCTGACTACTTCGGCGCAAATCCAAAAAGTAATCCCCCTCCACTGGTATTCGCTGCCCTAAACAACTATTTTTCGAAGTTGCTGAAGTACCATTACCTGCCAGACAAAGCGCCCAATCAAGCGGCGAAAGATCTCAGCGTGAATCCGTTTTTCATTCGCGAATACGAGACGGGCGCCCGTACCTACAACAAGTGGAAAACCGTACAAGTCATCAGCTACCTCCGCGAATACGACTTGAAATCGAAAGGCGTAAATGCCTATAACCTGGATCCGCGCGACCTGTGGCGCGAATTGATTTATAAGATATTAAGCACCTAACGTTCATCCCAACTGACAGACTGATATGCGCGCTAAAACCACCCGATTTCTCGTGCTTGGATTATTCACCGCCTGGCTATGGACCCACGCGTCGCCCACCGCGAACGCCCAGGGCCGCACCTATACGGTCATCCAAGCGGGTGGCTTGTTCGGTTTGTCTAGCACGTCCACACACAGCCCCATGCATGGCTATCAAGTACAGCTCTCGTTTGGGCGAAATTTTCAAGACCGTGTGTACGCGGGTATCGGGCTTAGCCAAGATGTCTACCGTGGCAGGTCAACCCTTGCCGACGGAAGGCGCTCTACCCGCCGCATCAATACGCTGCCGATATTCGCTGAAGCGCGCGTGCCGCTGGCCAACATCGGCATGTTGGGGTCGATAGGCGCCGGAGCTCAGGCCGGTTACGCCCCTCCTATGGGCGCTGAATATTTCGGTGGGTTTACGGGCAAGGCTGGCCTGGCCTATGGGCACACGCTGGCAGACCGTTCCGACTTACTGTTTTCGCTGGGATATGGTTTCCAGCAGTTCGACTCACGCTTTTCCATCGCTCCCTTTAGCCAACACAATGCGTTTATCAGCGTTGGGCTATTCGTCCGCTAGCAGCGGGGACAAAAATAAAGCCATGGCTCGCGGTTAGCGGGTCCAAGGCTTCAAAAAATCATGTTAGATAAAGACACTAGGCGTACATCGCGGCACGCTGTTCCTTAACCGCTTCACTGCTTATGTACTCGTCATAGCTCATCAGTTTGTCGATTACACCCGCTGGCGTCAATTCGATAATGCGGTTAGCTACGGTCTGGGTCAGCTCATGGTCGCGCGAGGTGAACAGTATCACTCCCTTGAAGTCGGTCATCCCGTTGTTTAGGGCGGTGATCGATTCCAGATCCAAGTGGTTCGTGGGTTCGTCAAACAGCAACACGTTGGCTTGCTGCAACATCATACGTGAAAACATGCAGCGCATCTTTTCGCCCCCGGACAGCACCGAGCATTTTTTGAGAACTTCCTCGCCCGAAAACAGCATCTTGCCGAGGAATCCCCGCACAAACTGCTCGTCTTTCTCGGTTTCCGAGTATTCGCGCAACCAATCGATCAGGTTTTCATTCTTCCCGTCAAAGTAGGCGCTATTGTCCATAGGAATATCGGCGATACTTATCGTGACACCCCACTTGAAAGATCCTTCATGGTCGGTGTCTCGCCCCGTAAGGATGTCGTAGAAGGCCGTGGTGGCTAAGCTATTTTGGGATAAAACGGCAATCTTATCTCCCTTGTTGACCATGAGGTCCACATGGCCAAACAAAACCTCGTTGCCCATCTTTTTGCCTAGGTTTTCAATCTGCAGAATTTGATCGCCCGCCTCGCGCTCCATGTTGTTGAACATAATTGCGGGATATTTGCGGTTCGAGGGCTTGATTTCGTCGAGATTGATCTTATCGAGCGCTTTCTTTCGGCTCGTGGCCTGCTTCGACTTAGAGGCGTTGGCGCTAAAACGACGGATGAACTCCTGCAACTCCTTGACCTTGTCTTCCATCTTCTTGTTTTGCTCCGCCCGCTGCTTCAGGGCCAACTGGCTCGACTCGTACCAGAACGAATAGTTACCCGTGTATATGGTCATCTTGCCGAAATCGATATCCACCACGTGGGTACACACCGCATCGAGGAAGTGCCTATCGTGCGAAACCACGAGGACGGTAGCCTCATAACCAGCTAAAAAGTCTTCCAGCCAAGCGATGGTATCGATGTCCAAGTCGTTGGTAGGTTCGTCGAGCAATAAAATATCGGGACTGCCAAACAGCGCTTGGGCGAGCAACACGCGCACCTTTTGGTTACCGTCCAACTCCTTCACGTACTTGCCGTGTAGGCTTTCGGCAATACCCAGGTTGCTTAGCAACGACGCGGCATCGCTTTCGGCGTTCCATCCGTCCATCTCCGCAAACAGGCTTTCCAGTTCCCCCGCACGCTCGCCGTCCGCGTCCGAGAAATCCTCCTTCATATAAATCGCGTCCTTCTCCTTCATGATATCGTAGAGCTCCTTATGGCCCATCATGACGGTTTCGAGTACGGTAAACTCGTCGAAGGCATAGTGGTCCTGGCTTAGCACAGCCATGCGTTCCCCCGGGGTGAACGTGACCGAACCAGTGGTCGGATCCACGTCGCCTGAGATGATTTTCAGGAACGTAGATTTGCCGGCACCGTTGGCGCCGATAATTCCATAGCAGTTGCCGGAGATGAATTTTAGGTTGACGTCTTCAAACAGGACACGCTTGCCGAAGCGAAGTGATAGATTCGATACATTAATCATTGCGCAAAGGTACAGTTTTGGGCTGACATGCAAAACTTCAGCTGAGGCTGTATCTTCATTGGTTTCGTCGGCGTAGAGGCGCCCAGCACCCTTTGCTAAATCTTAAATGATGTTAATTTTTTCGCCGACTGCTAACTTAAATGTAGTTTTACGACAGTGAAACAGTTCGTGCAATTAACCATCGTTGGGCTATTGGCCTTGGTCGTGCGGCCTGTCGCCGCGCAAGACACCATTCAAGGGCTGGTATTCGACAAAAACACCAAGCAACGTGTTTCGCGCGTGTTCGTCTACAATCCTGCCAACGACGCGGGCGGTTACAACAATACGCGCGGGGAGTTTGAAATCCTCGCCAAGCCAGGCGACGTGCTCATCGCTGCCGCTACGGGCTATCACGCCGACACCCTGCGTGTGGCAGACGCCAAGGTAGTCGTCTTTCAGCTAGAACGCTCGTCCATCCGGATTGAGGAGGTATCGGTCATTGCGCGCCGCTCGCCCGAAGAACGCCTACGCGAAAACCAACGGGAATACAGTACGGCGTACTCCCGAGGCAACCCGGGCTCCATCCTTTCCGTGGCGCCGACCGGAGCGGGCGTCAGCATCGATGCGCTGTACAAACTCATCAGTCGCGAAGGGCGAAATGCCCGCCGCCTACAGGAGATCATCGAGGAGGACTACCGCGAGTCGGTTATCGACTATCGTTTTACTCCAGAATTGGTCAGCCGCGCAACCGGCTTAACGGGCGAAGCATTGCGGGATTTCATGCGACAATACCGACCGTCCTATTTCTTCGTCCTGAGCGCCACCGACTATAATATGGTGTTTTATATCCGGTCTAGTTATGCGCAATTCCGCCAACGCCCATCATTGCGCAGGCTACCGCCCCTGCCAAAACTCGAGGAAATCGCCGAAGAACCCTAACTATTTTTAGGGATAGTGCGGGAACGGCAGTATATTTGCACGAATCACACAAAAGATGGTTTAAATTTAGGTTTACGACATGAGTATACACCGCTACCTTTGCCTGACATTGACCCTATTGCTGAGTGCCTTCCTAGCCAACGCCCAAATATACGACTTGAACGACCTACGCGTCAAGCCAGACTCCAATCTTCTGGAAGTAGAGCGGGCACCGTTATCGGTGGACCCCATCGGGCTATCGGCCTCCGCGCTTGACTTGCGCATCATCTATTGGAGACACTGGACCTCGCTAGGCATTAACACCAACCAGGCGTCATTCAGCGAAAACTGGTCAGCAGGGGGTGTCAATTCCGTGTCCATCCGTGGCAACATCAACCACAAATCGGAGTACAATCGCAATAATGTTCGGTTTGTGACGGACATCGCCCTGGAATACGGAAAAGCCAAAAACAAGGACCAGCTGCCCCGCAAGAACAATGACCGGATCTTTTGGGACAACAGCTTCTCGCTCGGCATCTCGAAGTCCTGGTCACTCTTCACGTCGCTCCGCTTTGAAAGCCAGTTTGACTTAGGCCATAGCTACGGGCGGACGGCCGACGGACGTGATACGATCACTGGCATCATTTCCAATTTCTTGGCGCCTGCTCGTCTCACCGAATCGTTTGGTATTCAATATATACCCGACAAGACATTCTCCTTGCGTTTCGGTACGGGTACGGCTCGGCAAACGTTTGTGCTTGACGACCGCATCGACCCCGTACGATATGACATCGAGGAAGGAAAACGCGTCAAAAACGACCTCGCTTTTGAATTGGTGGCCAACTTGGACCGCAATTTATCCAGTAACCTCAACCTCAAGAGCAGGTACATGCTGTTTGCGAACTATGAAAAGCTGAACAACCCCAGCCACAACCTGGAGGCTACGCTGACGGCGAACGTGGCGCGATTTGTCAACGTCACGCTCAGTGGACGCATGCTGTACGACAGCGATTACATTGCGGAAGGAAAAACCCGGTCCGAGGTACAGTATAGCCAGGGCTTGGCCGTGGGTCTGGTGTACCGTATTCCCTAATGCGTAAACCATATGGAGGGTCCACGTGAGACGAATTATTTGTTGCAATTTCATTTTCGTTGCGGGCATAGCGCTGTTGGCCGCCTGTTCGACTAATCGATACGCAGCCACGAATAAGATTTATACGCAGCAGGTCAAGGAGGTAGCCGAAACCATCCGCCAACCCCTTCCCGCTCCCGAAACACCCCCGGCGCCGAAAGAGCTCCCCACGGAGACCGAAGACGTTGTGCCGGTACTCCCTTCGGGCAGTCCCGCCAGCCCGCACGTCCTCGGCGACACCAAGGGACTGCGCAAGGATGTAGACTGGGTAGGTGCTATCCATTTCGACCTACGCAAGCCCAATTACGTCATCATTCACCATACTGCGCAGGACAGCGTAGCGCAAACCATCCGCACCTTTACCTTACCCCATACTAAAGTCTCCTCGCATTACGTCATTAGCCGCGATGGCCAGGTATATCAGATGCTAAACGATTACTTGCGTGGCTGGCATGCCGGCGCCAGCAAATGGGGAAGCCTCACGGACCTCAACTCCGTGTCGATCGGCATTGAGCTCGACAACAACGGCAAGGAGCCGTTCCCAGACGCCCAAATCAACAGCCTAATCACCCTGCTTGACACCCTGAAATCGAATTATAATATCCCGACCCCCAATTTTCTCGGACATGGAGACGTTTCGCCGGGTCGTAAGGTGGACCCCAGCGCGCACTTTCCGTGGAAACGCCTGGCTGCGTACGGCTTTGGACTTTGGCCGGATGAGGAGCTGGTTACGCCGCCCGAAGGGTTTAACCCCACTGACGCGCTGCGGATCATCGGTTACGATACCAGCAATCCTCCCGCCGCCATCGCTGCGTTTAAACGGCGATACATCCAAAATGACCTGACGCCCACGCTCACCTTATACGACCAGAGCGTGCTCTACAATCTCTACTTGAAACATTAGGACTGAGTAGGTGGCAAAACCTTGACTTTATCCTGGCGAATGAAAGCCTGCAACAACAGCGCGAATAAAACGACCAGCACGCATCCTACGAGATTAAGCCATAGGAAGGCCATTACGTCAAACCACCAAAGCGCGACGACGATAACTTCCGTCAAGACCGCCGCCCATAACACCGCTTTCCCGCCGGCACGTTTTACGTAAAAGGCCACAACGAATATACCGAGGATAGTGCCGTAAAACAGTGACCCAAGGATATTGACCGCCTCAAGCAGGTTGCCCAGCTTGCTCGCATACAGCGCCACGAGCACGCACAACACTCCCCACACTAAGGTAAAAAGCCGGGAAGCATCCAAATAGCGCGAATCGCTTCCCTCTTTATTCAAAAACCGTTTGTAAATGTCGACCACCGTCGTGGAGGACAGCGAATTGATCGCACTGGCCGTCGCACCCATGGAAGCCATAAAAACAATAGCTACCAATAGTCCTATCAAGCCTTTCGGGAAGTTTTCAGTCACGAAGGACAGAAAGATATAGTTGTTATCATTCGTGTCGGCCGTGGCATCATGTTCCTGCATGAGGGCCACGAGATCGGCACGCACTTGCTTCGCTTGGAGGTCACTGTCGCGCAGCCGCACGCGCACGTCATCAACCACGGCTTGATCATCCTCCTCCAATGCGGCCGTCAGACGGTCTACCTGAACGCGCTTTTGCGCAAAAATCTCTTCGTGCTGTGCCTTCAGCGCGTCTACTTGAGCAGCATACGCACTCTGCTCGATTTTATTTAGCTCGTATTTGTTGAAGAATATTGGCGGACTATTGTACTGGTAGAAGGCGAATACCAAGATACCGATCAGCAAAATGGCAAATTGCATCGGCACCTTCAGCAAACCGTTCATCAACAAGCCGATGCGGCTATCACGGATCGAAGAACCAGTCAAGTAACGCCCTACTTGACTTTGGTCCGTGCCGAAATAAGACAACTGCAGGAAAAATCCCCCAATCAGACCGCTCCACAGTGTGTACTGATTGTTCCAATCGAACGATAGATCGATCGCATTCGCCTTGCCCGATTTACCCGCAATATGCAACGCCTTGGCAAAGCCGATGTCCTGTGGCAACATGTACACTACCATGACGCCAGCCGCCAGCAGCCCACCAAAAATGATGCTCATTTGCAGCAGTTGCGTATAGGAAACCGCCTTGGTGCCGCCGTATACGGTATAGAGCACCACCACCGTACCAATGAACAGTGTCGTATACGTCACATTGATCTGCAAAATACTGGAAAGGATGATGGCGGGTGCGTAAATCGTGATACCCGTTGATATGCCCCGTTGGATGAGAAAAAGAAACGCCGTAAACGCCCGTGTTCGCACATCGAACCGCTTTTCCAGAAACTCGTACGCGGTGAACACGCGCAAGCGATGAAAAATCGGCACAAACGTAATGCTTAGCACAATCATCGCCAGCGGCAGCCCGAAATAGAACTGGACAAAGCTCATTCCCGACGAATACGCCAGACCAGGCGCCGAAAGGAACGTGATGGCGCTCGCCTGGGTAGCCATTACCGAAAATCCGATGTGATACCAGGGCAGGGATTTATTCCCAAGCAGATACCCATCGATATTGCGTATGCCCCGGCTTTTGTACACCCCATACGAGATAATCAGCAGCAGGGTCACGGAAAGGACTATCCAGTCGGCTACGCTCATCCGAAATACCTAGTAAACATATAGAATAGGGCAATCAAGACCAGCAGCCAAATGACCACTAGGCCGTAAAATCGCCGCCAGGATTTGATAAATGGCGGCAGGCCTTTATCTGTCGTGCGCACGCTCAGGCAGTAGTGCCTTCACAAAGAAAGCGGCAAACACCAGTCCGATGATCAGGCCCATCAGCAAGCCCAATACGGTTTCACGGGCCACGAACCCCGTCAGCGCGCCAAAAATGGCCCCAATGAAATAAAAGTAGCTCTCAAAGTTCTTGATTTCGGCAGGATGGTTTTCAGTTTGTTTCATGTCGTTCTCTCAATAAAAGCCACGCTTCCCAACCGCTGGGTCGCGCGTTTCGTTCTAATTGGGTTTAGCTAGCAAATTTACAAATAATCTATATGCCCCCGGCACCCCTGCCGGCAGTTGCCGAAAAAAAGACAGGGATGTATAAACAAAGTTACCTTGGCCGTGCCGTGCCACGAGTAAGGATCCCGATAGGGGCGACTCGTTCGCGTCATTCATCGACAAGGGCCGGTCGTAGCGCTTGTCCGCTTCTTCTACGAAGTAGAGGCCCCGTTCCTGCACCCAACCTTCAAAATCCTCCTGCGTGATGCGGTTGGGATAATTGAGCACACGACTTTCAGGTTTCAAGAATCGCACCGGCGCATCTTCCTCGGTCACCCGCCCACGCGATAACGTCATCGGGTATGGACCCAGGTCATCAACGACCAAGCCGCCACTCACGTTATACTGCACCACCAAGGTGCCTCCTTGCGCTACGTAATCCATCAGCAGGGGCTGGAATCGGGCCATGGACGGATTGACGTTGTAGAGCCGTACGCCCGTGAGGATAGCGTCGTATTGGCTAAGAACACTCAATCGCATATCGGCCTCGCCAAGCACGTCCACACTCAACCCGATGTCGCGCAGGGATTGCGGGATAAGGTCGCCGGCGCCGGGAATGTAGCCGATGCGCTGTGCGCTCTCCCCCGTTTCAACGCGGTGAAGCGTGGCCTGAGCTTCCGGAAACCACGTAATCGGCGATATATGGTCGTAAGCGATTTGCCGCATGCCGTGAGCGGGTTCTCTCCCTTCGCCGATATCAAGCGTTATACGCAAAGCGTCAGTAGATTGGGCGTCACCGGGATAGACCGTTACTTGCTTGACGATCTCGGCTCCAGGCCGCTCAAAACCCAGCAAAAATTCCGTTTCGTTCGCACGCCAGCCCGAAGGCAATTCCACGTGGGCGCGCGCCTGGACGGCCCTCGAGGTATGGTTGACGAAGGTGATGCTTAGCGTATTGGGCGCATCCCCATTGAAAACCATCGATTTTTTGCTGAGCGTTGCGGTAACCGGTGGCACGACCGCCAGGGGTTCATACACCTCGCCACGTACGGGATCGGTATATTTATACATGACGGTACGTTCAAACGTAATGGATTTGCCGTTGATGGCTAGTGTGATAGTCGTACGCGGATTATCCCGATTTTCAGCATGGCCAATGTCCAGCGGGTCTTCGACGGCATACGCGCCCAGCGTGCCGGGCTCTCCCAACCAATATGGCTGGGTAGTACCGCTGGGCCGGATCGTTACCTGCTCGCTTACCACCTGGTTGAAGGGCAACACGCGTTCCTTCGCATACTCACCTACTCCATCAGGACTCTCAATGCGCTGGAGCACGACTTCCACCCCTGGACGACGCACGATAAACGAACTGGACACGGATAACTCCTCGCCCACGGCAAACTGCGGTCTGCTGGCATAACTCTCAAACCAGATCCCTCCACATGCCAAAATCAGATCTTGGATTTCCTTGGTCTTTTGTTCGCGCCAATAGTCGTCCTCCAGTGCCTCCACTGCAGAAAGCAACTCGAGAAGAGCGGGGATGGAACGTTCGGGGTGCAGGAAATCAAAGTTTGCGCGCAACTGCTCCACGAGCGGCTGCACATGTGCTCCGCCCGCCACGCGCCCCCACGACACGTCTACCCCGTCCATCAGCTCGTGGACAGGTAGTTCGCCGGCCAGCGCCTCAAATGTCTCGGAAGACTCACCCCGCTGGCGTGCAGCACCGAAACCCTGGCTTTTGTGCTCGGATCGGCTTTCGGCGGCGACCTCACCGTAGGAACGCCCCACGAGCGGGTTAAAATCGCCTATGCCGACTGTAAAGAGCTCATCTTCTCGAGCCGTGCTACGCGCCCAGGACGAAGTATTCCAAAGCAGCCGCTTGGCTTGCCATACGGTCGTGTAAGCCAGTTGTTCGGGGAAACGCGTGGGATCTGCTGCTGCTGAAAACGCCTCGATGGCCAATTGCGCCGATGCCTGGTGGTGACCGTGCCCGCCGCGCTCATCCGGTGGGAAACGCGTAATGATGACATCGGGTCTAAACTGCCGAATGATCCATACCGCATCTGCCAGCGCTTGCTTCCCATCCCAGATCCGTAGCGTTTCTTCCGCCGTCTTCGAAAAACCAAAGTCGTTAAGCCTAGAAAAATATTGCTCCCCACCATCGATGCGGCGCGCGGCGAGCAACTCCTGCGTGCGGATAAGCCCCAGCTCAGCCGCCTGCTCCGTACCGATTAGGTTTTGACCGCCATCTCCCCGTGTAAGCGAGAGGTAGGCCGTCCGGTATTTTTTCTCCTTGGCCAGCCAAGCGATCAGCCGCGTGTTTTCATCGTCGGGATGGGCTGCAAAATACAATACCGAACCCAGCGTCGCTAGTTTGTCCATCCCCAGCCGGATATCGGCCGAATTTTTAGGCGGCAGGGGTTGGGCCGAAACGGCGCTAGCAAAAAGCGTTATTGAAATAACAAGTATCCAGCCTATTGGCCAGACAAGGCAGAGGCGCTCGAACGAGCACCAACGACACATATATACCATAACGTTCGGTAAAACAAAAGCCGTCTCGATATTCGGGACGGCCTTTTGTAAATTAACAATTAAAAAATCATTTCTTCCTTAAAACCTGTTTTGCGCGTGGCCCTAACCGAGGCCAATACTTGTTTTAACCAATAAGAATCAACCGTGCATACATTAGCTTTAAGAAACTAACCTTTAACGCTAGTAAAGTTACGACAAAATAAAAGGATAACCCGATGAGCACCGACACAAGTTTTCCACATAAACCCGGGTTTTAAACACGTTTTTGTGGACAACTCCCATGAACCTCGCGGGCGCCCGCCACCTTTAGTACGGACTAAGAATCTATGGAACCCATCACACGCTTCATAAACGCGTTCAACGCGTCTTTCTGCGAGAGACCTTCCTCATTCATCAGCTTGGTTACTTCAATAGCGCCGTACATATTGGAAATCAATTCGCCGATGACGTCAAGTTCTTCGTCCTTGAGTGAGGGCACCTCAGTAAGTGACTCGAGCGTCTCCACGGTCTCCAGCACGAAATCCTCGTCGTTCTCGCCGATAAATCCGACCAGATGCTTAATTATGGGTAACTTCATTGATCAAATCTGTAAGAGCGTCCATCTTGTTGGTCTGCACTTGGTTCACCAACTTTCCATTTTTAAACGCGGCAAACGTGGGCAAATTGCTGACGTTCGCTAACTTCCTTGATTCGGGGAAGCGCTCAGCATCCGCCATGATAAAGGAAACCCCTTCGTTTTCGGCTGCCAATTTCTTGAATTTTGGCTTCATAATCCGGCAATTGCCGCACCAGCTGGCAGAATACTGGACTACAACCACTTCGTTTTCCTGGACAATCGCATCCAGATTATCATTTTCTAGTTCTTTTAACATATGGCAATGAGATTAAAACAAGCTAAATCGCGCAAAGCGTTCGGTGCGCGAGGCGCGACTTAGCCGTATGGATTAGAGATAGAAGGCGCTAAGGAGTAGTGCGCCGTTAAAACATAGCGATTAGCTCAACGTCACTTGGCTAGCCAAATAGGTAGCTACGCCGTCGCGGGTTGCGTTCATCGCCTCTTTGCCTTCTTCCCAGTTTGCTGGACACACTTCACCAAATTTCTGCACGTGTGCGTACGCATCGATCAGACGAAGGTATTCTTTCACGTTTCGTCCCAATGGCAGGTCGTTCACACTCTCGTGGAACACGCGGCCATCCTCGTCGATCAAGTACGTGGCACGGTAAGGAATGCTGGAACCCTCCACGATATAACCAAACTCGGGATGCTCTTTTTCCTCGCTATCCAAGATGCCCAGGATGCGGGAAAGGTTGCGGTTGGTGTCAGCCAAAATGGGGTATTCAACGCCCTCGATGCCACCATTGTCCTTTGGTGTGTTCAACCAGGCAAAGTGTACCTCGTTGGTGTCGCAAGAAGCGCCGAATACGAGCGTGTTCCGCTTTTCAAATTCTACAACAGCCTCTTGGAAAGCGTGCAATTCAGTTGGGCACACAAAGGTGAAATCCTTTGGATACCAAAATAACAGAACTTTTTTTCCCTTCTTCGTAGCCTCTTCGAAAATATTGATAGATAGGTTGTCACCCATGTGGTCGATTGCGTCAACGGCAATGTTTGGAAATTTTTTCCCTGTAAAACTCATAATAATGCGCTTAAAATATAAAATAACTGCTTTCTTAATTCCACGCAAAGGTACCCTTTTCAGGGGTTAGAAAACAATCAGTTTTTTCGATAGTATATCGACAAAAACTATATTTTTCGAGCACACCATAGGTTTTGGAAAAAGACCTTATACATAATCCACTTTAAGTGGAAAATCAGCAAATCGGGCGGCCTATTTGCTCTTGGCGTTACGCGTCATCTGCTCCAGCGCATCCCACATCCCTTCCGGAATAGC
>CAYRGQ010000008.1:0-79670 GCA_964423925.1 uncultured Sphingobacteriaceae bacterium
AGTTCGACTTGGCTGGGCATGCGCTCGATATAATACAAGTGCCCCTTGGGCGCCAGCGCGCCTTTGGCAAACCGCACTTTCTCCAGCCCAGCCACGTCGAGCCGGGTCGTGTAGTCCATGACGGGGTCGCTGATGAGGTATTCATCCCCTTCCTTGCCGTAGACCACCAGGTTATGCGCGTTGAAATGGAATCGGTAGTCGTCCGGAAAATAAGTCAGGTTAAACACGCCGACTTGCAACCCTACCGGAATGCCCTCCCGCAGTTTTTCCTCAAGGGCCTCCTGGGCTTGCTTCGGGTTGGAAAAGCGGCGATGCTTGACTTTGATGCCCAACCGGCGCGCCATGCGGTTGAAGATAGCGCCCGGCATCGGCCGGTAGCTAAACCCAGGCGCGAAATTGACCTTGATAAAGGGCAGGTAAGTAAAGAACAAACCAGATCCGATGCCGAAAGCCATCGGCTCCGAGATGGAAACGCCCTGGTGGGCAAGCAGGTTGGATATGACGCCATTTTCGCAATGGGCGGATTGTTTGTGCTGGAAGTCTATCTTCATTCGGCGGCGTGGGGGTTGAACGATGTGAGCTGCTCAGGGGCAATCTCGAATACCTGGGCGTATTTGGCCAGGGTTTTCGCGCCGAGCTTGCGAAAGCGCTTGGGGTTGAAGTGGCGCTTCACGAAAAAGCGATGGATGCCCACGTAGCTAGCCAGCAAGGGCAGGTCCATGCGGTTCAGCTCCATGTAGTACGCGATGGGGCTCAGCTCGCCAGCGAGGACTTTTTGCTTGGTGTCAGCCACGCGCTCCTCGATCAGCTTGATCGATTCATTGATGGCCAGGTTCTTGGCTTCCCATCCCGCGCTTTTGGCTGTCGTGTAGTTTCCCGCCTCGTCCACCACGTAGCAGAGCTCCGTGATATTTTTAGAAGCGAGGCTTCCTTTGTCCTGTGGTACTTGGCTTTCTTTCACGTTTTGTGTGTTTGCATCAAGCCGCCCCTTATCCGGGCGCCCGGCGTTGCAAAAATCCAAAAAATATCAGGCAAAAACAAGCCGGTGGCAAGCAGCGCCATCGCCGGCGGCGCGACGCAAGGGGCGGTAATTACTTTTTTTTGGCGAATTTTTCGTTTCGGTGGCAAACTAAAAGAAAAAAGCGTACTTTAGTCAACTACTTAAAAACAACAAGCCAACCTAATCGATTACTGCAAAAATCAAAAAGGTTTGATATTTGATGAATTTTAGTTTTCTTTGCACAGATTTATTTAACAATTAAAATTATAAGATCATGTCAGACATCGCTTCAAGAGTTAAAGCTATTATCGTTGAGAAACTGGGCGTAGACGAAAACGAAGTTACGCCAGAAGCTTCTTTCACCAACGACCTGGGCGCCGATTCATTGGACACGGTAGAGTTGATTATGGAGTTTGAAAAAGAATTCAACGTAGCTATACCTGACGATCAGGCTGAGACTATCAGCACGGTTGGACAAGCAATCAGCTATTTGGAAAAAAACGTTAGCTAAGAAATATTAGTTAAGGCCACGGAGCCAGTCATTTGTACATGGAGCTAAAAAGAGTTGTAATAACCGGCTTAGGCGCACTTACCCCCATTGGTAATACCCTCCCTGAATACTGGGAGAATTTGCTAAAAGGGGTAAGTGGCGCCCAAACGATCACGAAGTTCGACGCAAGTAAGTTCAAGACGCAGTTCGCCTGCGAGGTAAAGGGCTTTAATGCTGAGGATTTCCTGGATCGTAAGGAAGCAAGAAAACTAGATCCATTTGTACATTATGCCCTGGCCTCAACAGAAGAAGCGGTCAAAGACGCCGCGCTTGATTTCGACAAACTGGACACCAACCGCATAGGTGTTATTTGGGGATCAGGTATCGGTGGCCTAAAGACTTTCCTAGACGAAGTACAGGGCTATGCGATGGGCGATGGCACGCCCCGTTTCAATCCTTTTTTCATTCCGAAAATGATCCTGGACATTGCGCCGGGACATATTTCGATGCGTTACGGACTGCGGGGACCCAATTTTTCAACAGTCTCTGCCTGTGCTTCGTCTACCAATGCGTTGATCGATTCGCTTAACTACATCCGTACCGGATATGCCGACATCATTATTTCCGGCGGCTCAGAAGCGATTATTAACGAAGCGGGCATCGGCGGTTTCAACGCTATGCACGCACTGTCTACACGCAACGACGACCCACAAACTGCGTCTCGTCCATTCGACAAAGATCGAGACGGATTCGTGGCGGGCGAAGGCGCTGGCACGATCATTCTCGAAAGCTTGGAGCACGCCAAAGCCCGTGGTGCCAAAATCTACGCTGAAATCGTAGGAGGTGGCATGAGTGCAGACGCAAATCACATCACCGCGCCGCATCCCGAAGGCCTAGGCGCGAGACTCGTGATGGGCAACGCCCTGCGCGATGCCCTGATGTCACCCGCGGATATCGATTATATTAACGTCCACGGCACGTCCACTCCACTTGGAGACATCAGCGAATCGAAAGCCATCCTCGACCTTTATGGCGAGCATGCGTATGCGCTGAACATCAGCTCAACCAAATCCATGACCGGACACCTGCTTGGTGCAGCCGGCGCGGTAGAATCTATCGCTTCGATTCTCGCTGTGCAGAACGACGTGATTCCGCCCACGATCAACCACTTTACGGATGATCCTAACCTAGACCCTAAATTGAATTTCACGTTCAATAAGGTTCAGAAACGTGTTGTCAAAGCCGCAATGAGCAACACCTTCGGGTTTGGCGGACACAACGCTTCGGTTATCTTCAAAAAATACCAGGACTAATTCCAGACGATGCTGTGGTTTGTTTGGGTAGGTAATCGGTGTTTTTGACATTTTGTATGAAGTATCGGCACAGCAAGTCAGTACCACATGCCTATTTCAAACCTCTACAAACTTTATCTGTCATCAGACCGGAATTACGTCAAAGCACTTAAGAATATCCTAGGCTTCGTACCAGGCAACCTGCGGCTTTACCAGCTCGCATTCCGCCACAAGTCCGTTGCCGTACCCATCAAGGAGGGCGCCAAAAACAGCAACGAACGGCTCGAGTTCCTGGGCGACGCTATCCTCGGGTCAGTCGTAGCCGAGATTCTTTTCAAGAAATACCCCTATAAAGACGAAGGGTTCCTGACGGAAATGCGTTCGAAAATCGTCAGCCGTGCCCACCTCAACCAACTTGCGCGCAAAATCGGACTTAACGAACTAATCCAATACGACGCTCGCATGACCCATTTCCCCACCAAGCAAAGCTCCTTGCTCGGCGACGCCTTCGAAGCGCTGGTGGGTGCCATCTACTTGGACAAAGGTTACACCTTCACAAAGAATTTCCTCATATCGCGCATTATCAAGCCGCACGTCGACATCAATCTATTGGAAGAGACGGAAACCAATTTTAAAAGCCGCTTGATTGAATGGTGCCAGCAAACCGGCAAGGGCATCACCTTTATGCCCGTTGATAATCCTGAAGACGCCAAATCGAAAATCTTCACCATTTCCGTCGTCATCGACGGGGAAGTGTTCGGTACCGGACGCGATTACAATAAGAAAAGCGCAGAGAAAATCGCGGCTGAAAAGGCTTGCGAATCACTAAACGTGTTGTAGGGCCAGCCCCTTTTAGCGGACGCTTTCGGCGTCCTGCTTACGGTTTTCGTAGTTCTGAATAGCCGATTTGCTTCCAAGGCGTGAGCCGTAGATCGCCAATCCCAGCAGGATCACAAGTATGATGATGCCCCAAATCCCCTTGCGCTTGTCTTGACGCATAAGCCAAACCAAAAACGCGATAAGGGGCAACGCAAAAATCAGGATAAAAAACCAACTGGTAGGAACCATTTCGCGATGAATTAGGCCACAAAGGTCGGAAGAATTGCACGATCGTCCAAACTTATTTAGGAACTCCCTTTCTTCGCCATACACGAACAACGTCTTCCCGGCCTTCCCCCCTGGTCGTTTGGCGCACTTTTTGTAACATCTCTTGCATGTACGCAAAATAAATTTGTACCTTTGCGTGTTCCATTGCCCTATGGGCAATATAGGGTTGAAGAAATGAAAATGAAACGCATCATCGGCATCACGCAGACCCAGGCCTTCAGCGGCATGGTAAGGAGCGTGTTGTGTGCTTTTTTCAAACCCCAAGGACCTATCCTACGCCTTCGACGACCCATTCTGCCCCGGGCTTAATTAGGTGGGCAGCATCGTACAGCTAATAGAGGTAGCCCTCGTCCGCGGTTACCCTGCATTCACAAAATGTGTTTTATTAATGGAGTCCTTTGGACCATTTGTATTGAAAATTTGGGTCGTATAAACCAATGTTAATTTCAGATTTCATTGTTGTACCAGCGCTGGAGAAGCATACCGAATATGCCCAGCAAATCTGTGACGAAATGGCGGAATCCGCCAAAGCGCGGGGTACGGGTATAGCGCGTCGTTCGCCAGATTACATTGCGAAAAAGATGGTGGAAGGCAAAGCGGTAATCGCACTGCACCGTGATGGGCGCTGGGCGGGATTTTGCTATATCGAAACCTGGAGTCACGGGGATTTTGTCGCCAACTCGGGGTTGGTCGTCAACCCCGAATTCCGGAAGGTCGGTTTGGCTAAAGCGATCAAAAAACGTATCTTCGAGCTCTCGCGGGAAAAATACCCGAAAGCCAAAATTTTTGGATTGACGACCGGATTGGCCGTCATGAAAATCAATTCCGACTTGGGGTACGAGCCGGTCACATACTCCGAGCTCACCCAAGACGAAGAGTTTTGGGACGGTTGCAAGAGTTGTGTCAACTACGACATCCTGATGTCGAAAGGGCGGAAAAACTGCATGTGCACAGCCATGCTCTGGGATCCGGTAGAGAAGGAGAAGGAGCTGCGGCAGCGCATCGAACAAAAGGCCAAGGCCAAGGAACGGCTTAAGGCCATTACCAAAAAGTCGTCCCTGCTCAAGCGCATCGAAGCCCGGCTATGGAAATCCACCCGGAAAATGATCGCCTCCGTATGGGACCGGCAGCACGCGCGGCCGATGTAGGCACGCGCTGACGATAATCTACAAACACAGGGTCAGGCCACCGGCGGCCCACATCCGGCGGTGGCACCTAGCCCAACACGCAATATTAAATCATGAAGAAAGTAGTTTTAGCATTCAGCGGAGGCCTTGACACCTCCTTTTGTTGTATCTATCTGTCCAAGGACCTCAACCTTGAAGTTCATTCGGTTATCGTCAACACGGGTGGCTTCTCTGAGGAGGAGTTGGCCGAAATCGAACGCCGGGCTTACGCGCTAGGCGTCAAATCGCACGCCGTCGTCGACGAAACTCAAAATTACTACGACAGCAGCATCAAATACCTCATCTTCGGCAACGTGCTCAAAAACGCCACCTATCCCCTGTCGGTAAGTGCGGAGCGTGTAAGCCAGGCAACGGCCATCGCGCAATACGCCAAGAAAATCGGTGCGGAATACGTGGCCCACGGCAGTACCGGCGCCGGCAACGACCAAGTCCGTTTCGACATGATTTTCAATACGATCATCCCAGACGTGGAAATCATCACACCAATACGCGACCTGAAACTGAGCCGCGAGGCGGAAATTGAATACTTGCACAAGCACGGCGTAGAATACAACGCTGAAAAGGCAAAATATTCCATCAACAAGGGCATTTGGGGAACATCCGTAGGCGGCAAGGAAACGCTGACCTCACATGAGACCCTGCCCGAGGTAGCGTGGCCTACGCCCGTGACGCAAACCGAACCACGCCGCATCACCATCGGCTTCGAAAAAGGGGAGCCTGTCTCCCTCGACGGGAAGAAAATCGGCCCCGTGAACGTTATTCAGCAACTGCAAGCAATTGCCCAGCCCTATGGCATCGGCCGCGACATTCACGTGGGCGACACCATCATCGGCATCAAGGGCAGGGTCGGATTCGAAGCCGCCGCACCGCTGATCATTATCAAGGCACATCACACGCTAGAGAAGCATACGCTGACCAAGTGGCAGTTGAGCTGGAAAGACCAATTGGGAGCGTTTTATGGCAACTGGATGCACGAAGGCCAGATGCACGATCCGATCATGCGCGATATCGAAGCATTTTTACAATCATCGCAACGCACCGTCAGTGGTGAGGTGTTCGTGGAGCTGCATCCGTACCGCTTTAATGTGATTGGCATCGAATCCAAGCATGATTTGATGTCAAACAAGTTTGGCAGCTACGGCGAAATGAACAACACCTGGTCTGGAGACGATGTAAAAGGGTTTTCCAAAATATTTGGCAATCAGACCATTATCTGGCATAAGGTAAACGGAGAATAAAAATGCCAATCAGGCGCATATATCCGGCAGAATATGGCGTGGTAATCCCGCTTTTCGATAAATATCGGGTATTTTACAAACAGCCGTCGGATATTGCGCTCGCCGAACGTTTCATCAAGGCGAGATTGGAGAATAACGAATCGGTCATATTCGTGGCATTCGTAGAAGATGATGAACAGGAGGTAGCTGTGGGATTCACGCAGTTATATCCGAAATATTCATCTGCCCGGGCCGTGAAAAACTGGATACTGAACGACTTGTTTGTGGATGAGGCCTACCGAAAACAAGGAGTAGGCCGGCAGTTGATACACATCGCCATGGATTTTGCGAAAGCGCAAGGAGCTACCTTTGTTCAGCTGGAAACAGCCGTGGACAATGTCAACGCACAGCACCTTTACGAAGCAGTCGGTTTTGAGCAGCAAGAACCGGACAACGACTTCCTACGGTATCGCAAAAACGTCAACTGATGTATACGCCACCGCACTTTGCCGACATCAATGAAAAAAAACGTACGCGGTTTTATCCGCCAATACAGCTTTGGGTTGGTAGTGAGCGTTAAAGATCAGGCTCCCTTGGCTACGCACCTCCCCTTTGTCTTAGCGGACGCTGCGAACGGGCCTATCAAATTGACCTCCCATTTCGCTCGGGCAAACCCGCAGTGGGCGGATATGGAAGGGCAAACTGTGCTGGTCGTTTTTTCGGAGCCGCACGCCTATATTTCGCCAAGCCACTACGATTCCGCCCTTAGCGTGCCAACCTGGAACTACATCGCCGTGCATTTGTATGGTCAGGTTCGGCTAGTTGACGGTGAGAAAGCGACATTAGCCGCCCTCGATGATATGGTTAGCCACTTCGAACGGGACTACGCAGCCCACTGGGCGACCATGCCGGCCGACTACAAGTCGAAAATGGCTAAAGGTATCGTAGCCTTCGAAATCGTGGCAGACCACTATACGGCCATCAACAAGCTAAGCCAAAACAAAAAGAGTGCGGAGCGGGCCCGGATCATGGATACCTTGGCGCCAAGCGACGACGGCAGTGCCCAAGCGATTGCACGCTTTATGAAGGAACACGAGGAAAAATTAGACGGGCGATGAGCCTGAAAAAACATACAAATATAACATGGTAAAGATCAAAATAGGCATTATCGGATCAGCTGGCTACACCGGCGGGGAACTGTTACGTATCTTGATACACCACCCTTCCGTGGACATCGTGTTTGCCCAGAGCGGGAGTAACGCCGGAAATTCGGTTTCGGACGTGCATGAAGATCTCTTCGGGGATACCGACCTGCGTTTTTCAGCCGACGTCTCGGACGACATTGACGTACTGTTTCTCTGCGTGGGACATGGCGACGCCCGCAAATACCTCGAGGCCAACACCGTGGCGCCCCACATTAAAATCATTGATCTTTCCCAAGATTACCGACTACGAGCGAACACGGAGTACCAGGGCAAAAACTTTATCTACGGATTACCAGAGCTGCAACGCGAGCGGATCCAAGGCGCCGACTACATCGCCAACCCCGGTTGCTTCTCCACTAACCTGCAGCTGGCCTTGTTGCCCCTAGCGGCCAAAGGGCTCCTGCCGGATCAAATCCACATCAATGCCACGACCGGCTCTACCGGTGCCGGACAGCGGCCTACGGCAACGACACATTTCAGCTGGCGCGCCAACAACTTGTCGGCCTATAAGAGTTTTGAGCACCAGCATCTGCAGGAGGTTTCTGAATCGCTCGACCAACTGCAGCCCGGCTTTTTGCCCACCACCGATGGCTCCTTGTTGCAACGAGCCATGCAACGGATTAACTTCGTGCCCCAGCGGGGGGACTTTCCCCGAGGCATATTTTCTACGATTTACCTCAACTCCGCATTGTCCGAGGAGGAGGCCTACCGCCTATACGAGACCTATTACGCAACGCATCCGTTCACACACGTCAGCAAAGCAAACATCCATCTCAAGCAGGTCGTCAATACGAATAAGGCCATTATTCACCTCGAGAAGCATGGCGACAAACTACTTATCCTGACGGCGGTTGATAACTTACTGAAAGGCGCTTCCGGACAAGCCGTACAAAACATGAATTTGATGTTTGGCTTAGCGGAAACAACCGGATTACGTTTGAAGAGTCTCGGAATGTAACGGGGAGCGACAACCGGATTTCGGCCGGGCTTCGCATCTTTTTCGAATATTTTCCCTTTGCGTCGGGTGCTCCTGACATACCCTTGTCATTGTCGGCCTGTACTTTCGTACCCTAACACAAGACAAACGTATTATGGACAACACCACAGCAACACCAATCATCACGCCTGAAAACTTAAGAAAACACTGGCAGGGACACCGCGCGCTAACGCGACGTGTTATTGAAGCATTTCCGGAAAAAGCATTTTTTGAATTTAGTGTGGGTGGCATGCGCCCCTTTGCGGCTATCGTGGCGGAACTGCTCGCCATCGCCGGACCGGGCTTGAAACAAATTGTGACGGGCGAAGTCACTGAACTCGACGAGGATGCATCGAAGTTCGCATCAAAGGCCGAAGTACTCGTCAAATGGGATGAAACAACCGCTCAAGTCGACTCTTATTGGGCGCAGCTGTCTCCCGAGCGATTCGCGGAGTCGGTCACGCTATTCGGACAATACACCTCGCCAGTAATCGAGCAAATCCTTTACTTTATTGACAACGAAGTACACCACCGCGGCCAAGGATACACCTATCTCCGCGCACTAGACATCGAACCGCCTTATTTTTGGGAACGGTAAAGCGCAGCCCTCTCCTCAGCAATCCCTTGCTTGGAAGGTCTACGCCCCGGCGGAAACGGCCTTCCAAGCCAGGTTTTTCTGGATATCCCTCACGAGCGTTTCAACTTGCTCCCGAAAGCTTACTGGCTCTACGATACGCGCCATATCGCCACAAGTAAGGTACCAACGGACAAAGAAATGATCATTTTCGTCATGCAGAAAGGTCATTTCCACCTCATCTCCTACTTCGGTTTCGCTGACGAAACCAAAGTGCTGGGCGTCGCGACGGATATAGCGTACCATGTCGCGTTGGAACCGGATGACGACCTTTTGCTTGACGGACGCCTTGCGGCTAGCCTCACGGAGCGTCTCCAGCGGTGGATGTTGCTCCGCAAACCGATGGGGTGTGCGGCGAATGAGGAGGATGCGATCGGCCCGAAATTGCCGATAGTCGGCACGAAGCAGGCAATACCCCATGACATACCAAAAACCGCTTTCGTGGAATACACCGACCGGTTCAATGACCCGCTCCACAGGGACGTCCTCCCGCAACGAGCGGTAAACGAGCAGCACCTGCCGGTTGTTGGCGATACTTTCCAGTAGAATTTCAAGCGTATCTGGGATGGCTTCGTTGATGGGGCTGGTTTTCTTGTTGACAAGGAGGTTGGCGCCGAGCGTACCGATCCATTCCTTATCCGCAGCCTTCAAGACCGCTTTGACCTTGTACAACGCTGCTTGGTAATGCGCACCCAAACTTTTGTCGGCAAAGGCCTCCATCAACTTGCCCGCAGCCACGAAGCCCAGCGCCTCTTCGCGCGTGAACATGATGGGAGGCAGCCGATAACCGTCCACCAAGGAATAACCCGCTCCGGCCTCTCCGATAAGCGGGATGCCCGCTGCTTCCAACACCCGAATATCGCGGTAGATGGTGCGTACGCTGACACCGAAACGCGCAGCCAAGTCCTCAGCACGTACCAACCGCTTGGATTGAAGCTGGATGTAAATGGCGACGATGCGGTCAAACCGTCTCAACGTTTCCTCGGTACCCATGTACCAAAGGTAAAGGTTGTACCGGAAATTCCGACGGCAGTATTAGAAAAAGCCGTCGACGGCCTAGCGAAAGACAACGGCTAGGCTTTCGAAAATCGCTTCTTGAGCTTTTTTCAAATCAGCTACGGTATGCGCATCTGAGACAAACCCCACCTCATAGCCCGACGGTCCCAGATATACGCCACGATTAAGCAATTCGCGATGCATAGTCTTGTAATAAGTCATGCTTTCATGATCGATGGCCGCAGCCTGCCGTATCGTTTCTTGCTCGGTAAAGGCAAACCAGAAGATCGACCCAACCGAAAAGAGCTTAACTGCATAGCCCCGCTCGGCGACGTGCTGGCGGGTACCTTCAACAAATCCTTCCGTTTTAACCGCTAACGCGTCGTAAAAGCCCTCGCGCGACAATTCGGTCAGCTGGGCGATTCCCGCGGCCATGGCCACGGGGTTGCCCGATAGCGTGCCAGCCTGGTATACGCCTCCGTCGGGAGAAATATGACCCATCAATTCGGCCGAAGCGCCATAGGCCCCTACCGGCATACCTCCGCCGATAATCTTACCGTACGTGACAATATCGGGTTTGACACCGTAGTATCCAGCCGCGCCTTGCAGACCAAGTCGGTACCCCGTAATGACCTCGTCAAAAAGTAATAGGGCGTCATGGGTCGTACACAGTTCCCGCAATGCGTGGATGTATTCCTTAGTTTGTAGAAGGAGACCATTATTGGCCGGAATGCCTTCGATAATGACCGCGGCAATCTCCCCTTTGAACTGGTTAAACGCCTGCTGTACCGCTTCGATATCGTCGAGCGGAACCACGATGGTTTCGGCCGCGAAGGAAGCGGGCACACCGGCTGAGGAAGTTTCGCCAAACGTGACCAAGCCTGATCCTGCCTTAACCAATAAAGAGTCCGAATGGCCGTGATAGCACCCATCGAATTTGATGATCTTGTCGCGCTTCGTGTATCCACGCGCCAACCGGATGGCAGACATCACCGCTTCGGTACCCGAACTCACAAATCGGATTTTGTCGATATAGGGATTTTGGCTAAGCATGAGCTCAGCCAATTCGTTTTCTAAGGCCGTGGGTGCACCAAAACTCAAACCGTTAGACAGCGCCTGCACCACGCGCTCACGAATGACCGGATGGTTGTGGCCAAGGATCAGCGGCCCCCACGAGCAGCAAAAATCGATAAACTCATTGCCATCAGCGTCCCAAAGCCGACATCCGTCGCCCTTCTCAATAAACAGCGGGGTACCATACACCGACTTAAAAGCCCGAACGGGTGAGTTTACTCCACCAGGGAAATATTTTTTAGCTTTTTCGTAGAGTTTGGCGGAAGCCGCACGCGATATATCAGTCATTTCAACAACAAGTTATAATACATTAATCTCAACCAGAAAAGGCCCGCCGCAGCCTACAGCCAGCCATTCTTAAGTACCTCCTTGGCGTGGTACGTCAGGATCGCGCTCGCGCCGGCTCGGCGAAAACCAAGTAGGGCCTCCATGATGGCGCGCTCCTCATCCAGCCACCCATTCCGAGCGGCCGCTTTAATCATGGCATACTCGCCACTGACGTTGTATGCCGCGATAGGCAAGTCGAACTCATCATGCAATAGCTTGATGACATCCAGGTAGGGCAATCCGGGCTTTACCATAAGGAAATCCGCGCCTTCTTCCGCGTCGAGCCGTGCTTCGATCAAGGCTTCCCGTACGTTTGCGGGATTCATTTGGTAGGTTTTTTTGTCACCGTGCTTGGGTGCCGAATTGAGGGCATCCCTAAACGGCCCGTAGAAGGCACTGGCGTATTTGGCGGTGTAGGACATTAACGAAACATTGGCAAAACCGTTAGCATCCAGCAGGCGTCGAATATAGCCAATGCGTCCGTCCATCATGTCAGAGGGAGCGATGATATCCGCTCCTGCGCGGGCATGCGCCAGGGCCATGCCGCCGAGTACTTCGAGGGTCTCGTCGTTCAGGATTTCGCCGTTCTCGACTATACCGTCATGGCCGTCACTGCTGTAGGGGTCCATCGCCACGTCGGTCACCACGCAAGCTTCGGGAAACCGGGATTTAACCGCCTCGATCGCCCGCAGATACAAATTTCCTTCGCGCGTAGCTTCGGTGGCGTATTTATCCTTTCGCGATTCCTCAATATTGGGGAATAAATCAAAAGCGTGCAAGCCCAACTCCAGGCATTCTTCTATTTCACGCAGTAAATTGTCGATCGAAAGCCGATATATCCCCGGCATGGAAGCCACTTCGGTTTTCTGGTTATCGCCATCGACAATAAAGATGGGAAAAATAAGGTTTGACGCATGCAAGCGTGTCTCCTGCACCATATCGCGGATAACCGCAGATTTTCGATTTCTTCTAGGACGTTGTAGCATGTTTGCGTGTTGCGTTATATTGTGTGTTACTACACCCCAACAGGGGACGTGGGCTGAACTCCGACCGGTGTATACCCTTAATTTTCGTAATCCAGTGCGAATACCGCTTCCGCCAAACCGATTTCATCTGGCGAGAAAGGCAAGTGGTAGCGTAAGCCCAGTTCTTCTATTTTTTTGCCTGACGAATGCCCGATACAGATAATTTGCTGGCCTGGATCGACCAAGTTGTCGGCGAAATACGCTTCCACATTGCTGGGGCTGGTAAATATGAGGACCTCCGCATTGCTCTTGGCAACGCCCGATTCGATGTGAGTCTCGTAGACCGGCAAATTGACCACTTTGGTATTGGCAGTCAGCGACTTCTGTATAGTTTCGAGCGATTCCTTAGCACGCGGTATTAGGACGGTCGTACCGTCGGCAATCATGGCAAACTCCTTCGCAATGCCATGCATGTCGATACCGAGCTTCTCGCCCGTGAAATCGGGGACGTAACCGTGCATCTTGAGCGTCTCTTCCGAACCGCGACCAATGACGGCAAATTTCGTTTTCTTGCTCAGCCTGGGTTGCAAGCGGAAAAAATTCTCGATGCCGTTTTTGCTCGTAAAGAAAACCCAATCGACGTGCTTAAGGATAAAGGGATCGAGGGTATTGATAATCGGAAAAATTCGGATTAATGACCGGCCGTCCACTGCAATACCCAGTTGCTGCATGGCGCGGGCGAAGTAGCTATTTTCGTTGACATCACGCGATATAAACACCTGCTTGGGAAGTTTGCGACCCTTGTCGTACTTCGCTGCAATTTTTGCCGCTAGACCCTCCACGGTGTCCGAAGATGTGTACAGACGCGTCGGGAATTCGTCTGCCGTATCGGCGATGGACGACCAAACCTGATATTGCCCATCCTGGTGACGGCAGTAGCAACCCAACGGTGCATGGCATCCGGCGTCGAATTGCCGGAGCACTTCGCGTTCCACGCCGATCTCCTCCGCCACGCGCGCATCATGGATCTGCTGCAACACGTCGTAGAGCTCTCGGTCCGTTTCACGGATCTGTACTGCCAATACGCCCTGCGCAGGAGCCGGCACAATCTCAACAGGCGGCAGCTCCTCGACATGAAAATCACTCAAATCCAATCCAATGCGGGATATACCCGCTTTGGCCAGCATGATAGCATCGTAATTTTCGTTGCGCAACTTCTCGATCCGCGTAATGACGTTGCCCCTCAAGTCAGCAAATTCCAAATCCGGCCGCATCCCATGCAACTGAGCTTTGCGGCGGTTTGACGACGTGCCTACGGTGGCGTTATGTTTGAGCGATAGCCGCTTTTTTTCGTCTACGCAATCTTTGTGGATAATCAGCAGTTCGGAAGGATCCTCGCGCTCGCTCACCGCGGCAATGATTAACCCTTCGGGGTGCTGGGTGGGCAGGTCTTTGTGCGAATGCACGGCCAAATCGATGCTCCCGTTGAGCAGCTCTTCCTCCAGCTCCTTGGTGAAAAATCCCTTACCCTCCAGCTTGTCCAGCCGCAGGTGTTGCACAATGTCGCCCTGGGTTTTAATAATCTTGAGTTCGGAGGCTACGCCGATGGCCGACAACTTATCTTTGATGTGATTGGCTTGCCACAGTGCCAGTTCGCTACCCCGGGTGCCTATGATTAACGTACGTTCCAAAATATCGAGTTAAATAACGCCTAAAAATATAAAAATTCACGTCAATAACGCAGGATGGCGCGCCATCACGCCATCGGCGCACAGCGAGCAGTCTTGGTATCGGGGAAGATGCAGAGGGCGGGATCGAAGCGATTAATTGATCTCGGCCTGGCTGTTCCTGACGAGGATGTCCTTAGCCATGACCATGGGTACTTTAATGTATTTTTTCTCCATGTAGTCGATCACCTTCTCGAGCACAAGACGGGAGTTCTCATCCAATTGGCTAACTTCAGCGGCAAACACTTCATTGAGGGCGAACGAACGGATTTCCTTCACTTTATCAGGCACTTCGCGCATCGCCAGTTCCACGCGGCGCTGTTTCAGCACCGGCAGGAATTCTGCAATGTTTTCCTCGATGATTGTCTCAGCATGCTGCAGTTCGTCATAGCGCTCCTGCAAATTGCGGTTGGCGATCGCCTGCAAGCTTCCCACCTCGATATAGTGTACGGGATTGTTATGGATAACCGCCATATCGATATCATGGGGGATGGCCAAGTCGACAATCACCTTGCGGTCCGTCTCGCCATTCAGGAGCGATGCATACAGGGCCTCGTCGATAATCGCCTCCGCCGCACCCGTACAGCTAATCAATACGTCAAAACCCTCCTTATAGTTTTTCAACTCATCGAGTGGCAGCGCCCTTCCGTTGAGCTCCGCCGCGAACGACTGCGCCTTCTCCAGCGTGCGGTTGAACACGACGAAATTGGAGAACTTATGCTTTTTTAGGTATTTAGCCAAGTTTTGGTTGGTCTCTCCTGCGCCGACCACGAGGATGCGCGGGTCTTCGGCCAGTTTAACTTCCTTCAGCTTGCGATACGCCAGCGACACCACCGAAACGGGGTTGCGAGAAATGCGCGTATGCGTATAGACTTCTTTTGATGTTTTGACCAATCGGTCCATCATCAGGCGAAGGAAATCACCGGTAAAGCCTAGCTGACGGCAACGCTCGTAAGCCTTGCGCACCTGCGCAAGCACTTCCTTCTCGCCGACCACCAAGCTCTCGAGCGAGCATGACATCCGGAACAAGTGACGCAGGGCATCCAGCCCCGAATACTTAGACACTTGATCCAAGAATGACTCCATGCGCTCCGATGGCACGCAGAAATTAAGCTGCTCCAAGAACTCCTTCACGAAGGAAGAAGTCAGCTCATGGGCTCCATAAAACACAAATTCGACCCGGTTACACGTGCCGATGTAAAAAATCTCCGGGATGTCGAAATGATTCTTGACCGTGATGAGCCTGCTCTCAAGGTCCTCATTACCAATCACAAGATCTCCCAAATCTCTCAACTCCACATACTTGTGAGTAAACGCTATGAGCTTAATATACTTCAAAATGGTCTACGGATCGATTCAATAACTCGCACAAACGTACGACATCTCGTCCACGCCATGTGTCAGAAACGTGTCAAACACAGCTATTTAGAATGTTTATAAATTGTTACGCCGCAGGGAAGCTATGCTGGTCAGCGGATTAGCAAATACGCGTCAGCGTGCCCCCAGCGTGAAGGTGAACTGATCGTGCGGCTCGTTTCGCCAGGCCAAGTGCCTCGTTGTAGGCGAGATGGCGAAAAAAGGCGAAAACGTCTTTACGCTAACGGTCTTTCCGTCGGGCGAGAATTCCAGAATACGCACCCATCCGTCCCCACCGTTGCCAAACCATCCGCCACCTAGGGCCTGTGCATTGAACACCATTTGGTGCACCGCCCGTCCACCGGCGTTGATATCTGTCCGGAAGCCGATGTGGCCGAGCGGATCATCTGGCCGTCCGATGTGCCCGGATAGCACGATTTCGATATTTTTAGACGGCTTCACAAGCTTCTCCCACACGGCCGCGCCATAATTGCCGTCGGTGATGGGGTACCCCTCCTTGACGATATGTTCGCTTTCGGAGTTGAGGTAGGAGTGCGTCAGCAAAATGACCGTGTGGTTCGCATATTTCTCCTGGTTAAGGGTTTTCTGGGCCCATGACAAGACGGTATCCCGAGGCGCGAACTCGAGCACCATAACCAAGAAGTCCTTGCCCTGGGGCGATTTGAATTCGTAGGTTGCATTCGTCAGCGAGGGAAAGCCCTGCGCATCATCCCCTACATCGCGAAGCAAGCGTTGCGACAATGGATTTTTGTCCACGGGGAAATATTGGTTATAGTTTGTACGGCGGTATTCTATGTTTTTGACGCCGTAGTCGTGGTTTCCCGTCGCGACAACGTAGGGCACCTTGCCGTCGAGGCGATTGAATGCACGGGCTACAGCCTCCCATTGTTGCTTACCGGGTTGGTTGGCTTCGCGGGCCACGGGATTAAGCCAATCGTTGTGCTCGACCAAGTCGCCCGTACACAGGACCATCTGTATGTTGAGCGGGGATACTTGTTCGCTTATCCAACCGGTCATCAACTCCAGAATTCCCTGATTTCGCTCGTATTTGACGTAGGATTGCGGATCAGGTATTAATACCATCGACCATGCCCCTTCCTCGGCCAATGCCGGAGCGTTGTATGCGTCTTCTTGGGCGCGACTCTGTCCGGCGACCAAACAGCAAATCGCCAGCAGCAAAAAAATCGAAATTCTCCGTGACACGTTCATATAAACAGGTTATTAAAGACAGGTAATTGCATTCAAGCTCACAAAGCTAGCTTTTTTCTCCATATCGAAAAGCCCCTGCGCGGGTTTGCCAGCCTTGGTATCCTGCTCTATCCTGCAATGCCATGGCTATGGCATATTTTTCCGGGAATGCACAAAAATCATTGCCATTTCCTAGATTTTGCATATTTTAGTGGCATTTCCACACCCGATTTAAGGTCATGTAGATGCTAATAGCTGTACTTTCTGGTTTTATAATTTCGCTTTTATTAGTGCCGTTTGGACGTTTCGTCAAAGGCCGGCTTTCCGCTCTCATCTCCCTTCTACCCATCGTACTTTTTGCGTATTTCACAAGTTATATCCCGGCCATCAGTGCAGGAAATAACATTTCCGTGAGTTATGATTGGGTACCCTCGCTGGGTGTCAACCTGGATTTCCACTTGGATGGACTATCCATGCTCTTCAGTCTACTGATTACAGGCATCGGTGCGCTGGTCTTTTTGTATGCATCGTCCTACCTCAAGGGCCACCCGTATATCGATCGCTTCTACGGCTATTTGAGTATGTTCATGGCAGCGATGCTGGGCTTAGTACTATCAGACAACATCCTGCTTCTATTCGTATTTTGGGAGCTGACGAGCATCAGTTCCTTCTTTCTGATCGGATTCAACACCGATAACGCAAGCTCAAGACGCAGTGCGCTGGTGGCGCTGACGATTACCGGGGGCGGAGGCTTTTTATTGCTAGCCGCGTTGGTAACCATGGCGCGCTACTCAGGAAGCTTCTCCATACAGGACATGATTTCGCAAAGCGAGCTGTTAAAGAACCACGTCCTCTACGGCTGGATGGTAGCCTTTCTTTTTGCCGGCGCGTTTACCAAGTCTGCCCAGTTTCCCTTTCATTTCTGGCTGCCAGGGGCGATGAAGGCTCCTACCCCGGTATCGGCCTACCTGCACTCCGCCACCATGGTAAAGGCGGGCGTGTATATCTTGGCGCGCATGTTTCCGGTGCTTGGCGGAACGGATTATTGGACCTATCCGCTGATCATTATCGGCGGACTTACCATGCTGTATGCCGCTTTCCATGCGCTGTTCCGCACCGACCTAAAAAGCGTGCTAGCCTATTCGACCATTGCCGCACTCGGCATCTTGGTTTTCCTTATCGGCATTGGAACTCCCCAATCGCTCATGGCGGCCAGCGTCTTTATCCTAGTACACGCCCTATACAAGGCCGCGCTCTTCTTGGTAACTGGCGTCATCGACCACGAAACCGGATCACGCGACGTCACTTGGCTTTCCGGCCTGCGCAAAGTGATGTTTCCCTTGGCCTTGGCGGGCTTATTCGCCGCACTTTCAAGCGCGGGCTTGCCGTTCACCTTCGGCTTTATCGGCAAGGACCTGATATACGAATCAACCTTGCACGAGCCGGGCAACTGGGGGATAGGGCTGACCTCAGTGGCCTTGGCAACGAATATCCTACTGCTATACGCGGGGTTTGTCGCGGGTATCAAGCCGTTTTCCGGGCCTTTGCCCGAACGCCTTTCCGCGGTACGCCTTCCCCACGCGACGATGTGGATGCCACCGCTATTGCTAGCGGTGCTTGGGTTGGTTTTTGGTTGCTTCCCTTCCTTGGCGGATGGGGCGCTTCTGCTACCCGCCGCGGTATCTATGGCCGGGCAGGAAATCATCTCGCCACTGAAAATCTGGCACGGTTTCAACATCGTACTCTTATTGAGCGCGGTGACACTGATAGCGGGCACGCTGCTTTATTTCGTGATGAAGCCCTCGCCTACACGTATTTTATTCGTCCAGCGCTTTGATCGCCTGGCACCCGAACGGCTATTCAACCAGTTTTCGCGTACCATCCTTCGCCTGTCGAGTCGCTACACGAATACGCTCCATAGCGGGTACTTGCGCCTGTATTTGTTGGCTATTATTTCGTTTACGATCGTCTTGCTGGGCTACAAACTGTGGGTGGGTGGGGCTACCTACATCGACATCGCTACCTTATCGCCGATCCGGTTTTATGAAGTCGCCGTAGGCGTTACCCTAATCGGAGCGGTCTTTCTGGCAATCTTGACACCGTCGCGGCTCACTTCGGTAGTTGCGCTTAGTGCCATGGGGCTGAGCATCTGTTTGCTATTTTTATTCTACAGTGCGCCCGACTTGGCGATGACCCAATTCACGATTGACACGTTGACGGTGGTGTTGTTCGTGCTGGTCTTGTTCCGCCTGCCACCCTACCTCAACTTTGCGAATCCGAAAGTCAAACTTCGGGATACCGTCGTGGCCACGGCCTTCGGTCTCATCATCGCGCTGATTGCCATTCAGGTGCTGGCCGTACCGAAAAACAGCGAAATAAGCGACTACTATGGCGACAATGCCTACCTGCTGGCGAAAGGAAAAAACGTGGTGAACGTGATTTTGGTGGACTTTAGGGGCATGGATACAATGTTCGAAATCGTGGTACTCAGTATCGCCGCCATTGGTGTTTTCAGCTTGCTCAAACTGCGTTTAAAAGCGACGGAAAAAGAATAGTTTTTACTTCGAACTGATGATGATATGAAGAGTGTGATTTTACAAACAGCCTCGCGCTATTTGCTACCGATTCTCTTGCTGTTCTCCATATTCGTGTTGCTGCGCGGACACTACCATCCGGGGGGCGGATTCGTGGGTGGGCTGGTGGCCTCTATTGCCTTCGTACTCGACAAGTTCACGAACGAGAGCGAGCACACAATGAAGCTGTTACGTCACCATCCGGGCACATTAATCCCCATCGGATTGGGTATTTCGGCCCTCAGCATGGCCGCGCCAATGCTCATCGGTGATCCTGTTATGACCGGACTTTGGTTCGACCAGCCGGTTCCTATTATCGGCCTCATCGGCTCTTCGTTGTTTTTTGATTTAGGGGTGTATGTAGTGGTCGTCGGCGTGGTGCTGACCATCCTGCTCACGATTGCCCAGTATAGCGATTAAGTGTATGGAGATTCTGTTTATCATATTGATCGGTGTGCTGTATGGCTCGGGCGTGTACATGCTCTTGCGGCGCAGCATGGTGAAATTGATCATCGGTATCATGCTGCTAGGCAATGGGGCTAACTTGCTGATTTTCCTCTTGGGCCGCATTACTAAGGGTAAACCACCCGTGATTGACCAAGTGTCGCGTGTGTTCACGGATATCTATGCCGATCCCATACCCCAAGCTTTAATCCTCACGGCGATTGTCATTAGCTTCGGGCTTCAGTCTTTTGCCATTGTTTTGCTAAAACGTGTATATGCACTCGTCAATTCGGATGATTTGGACGACTTGAACACCCCGGAAGAAGAAGATTTATGACGGAGAATTTTATCATGATGCCCATACTGGGGCAATTGTTCACAGCTATCCTTTTACTCTTTTTCTGGCGCAAACCGATTTCTCAGCGCGTGGTAAGCATCGGGGGAAGCATCGTTGTGCTTCTGCTTTCCGCCGGGCTGTTTGCGCAGGTATGGCGCGAAGGCATTCAGACCATCAATACCGCGAGCTGGCCGGCACCCTTCGGAATCGTGTTCGTAGCGGACGTGTTTTCGAGCATGATGGTGCTGCTGACGGGATTTGCCGGGCTGGCCGTATCGATGTTTTCCGCCGCTGGCATTACCCGGGCGCGTATCATGTACGGCTATTTCCCCATCCTGCACTTTCTGCTGTTGGGTCTTAACGGCGCCTTTCTCACCGGCGATATATTTAACCTGTACGTCTTTTTTGAGGTTATCATCATCTCTTCTTTTGTGCTGATGACCCTGGGCGGCCGGCGCGCACAAATTGAAGGAGCCGTCAAGTACATGGCCATGAACATCCTGGCGTCAATGCTGTTTTTGACGGGGATCGCCATCCTGTACGGGATTACGGGCACGCTGAATCTGGCCGACCTATCGCTCAAGGTTGCCGCAACAGAGAATCGTAATTTGCTAGACATCGCGGCGGTATTCCTGATCGTGGGTTTCGGCATCAAATCCGCGGTCTTCCCGCTCTACTTTTGGTTGCCGTCTTCCTACCATACCCCACCCTCTGCCGTAGCCGCAATATTTGGTGGATTGCTTACCAAAGTAGGCGTCTATGCACTGTTCCGTATATTCACATTGGTATTCATCCCCGACGACTTCATTAAAACCGTGTTCATCGGCATCGGCGTGATGACCATCCTCACCGGATGTTTTGGTTTGTTGATCAAGCGAAACGTACGTCGACTATTTTCCTACATGATTGTATGTCACATCGGCTTTATGATTGGCGGGTTGGGCGTCTTCACCGAGGTCGTGCTGGTAGGTGCATTGTTTTATTTGTTCCATGACGTCATCGTCAAGACCAACTTGTTTCTGGTAGCCGGCTTAATCCGCGACCTGCGGGGCACCATGAACATGGATAAGCTCGGCGGACTGTACACCGAATACCCCAAGCTATCCCTACTCATCGCGGTGGTGCTATTTTCCCTCGCAGGCATTCCACCCCTGTCGGGTTTCTGGCCTAAGGTGTATTTGATCGAAGGAAGTTTGATAGAGAATAACTACGTCTACATCGCCGCACTTCTGCTCGGCAGCTTTGTGACGCTTTATGTTATTGCCAAGCTGTGGATTGACGTATTCTGGAAGAACCCTCCAGAGCCCGAAATAATTGACGATACGTTTAAGGATTCGCCTCAAGGCCGCAAGAATTTACTGGTTATCCCAGTCGTGATGCTGGCGTGCATTTCGCTCTACATCGGATTAGGGGCGGAAAACATTGTCCGCATCAGCCAGCATATTGCAGCGGAGATGTTAGACACAAGCCCCTATTTGGAGGCTGTTTTGGGGAGAAGCAATTAAGGAAAGGGAGGCAACATGGTAAAGAATTTTCTAATGAATCTCCTGCTATCCTTTACATGGGTGGCGCTGACTGGGGATCTGTTTTTCGCCAACTTCTATCTGGGCTTCGTCTTGGGTTTCTTCATCCTATGGTTGATGAACCGTGACGAAGAAGACAAGCGCTATTTCAACCGCGTGCCCAAGGTGATAGGCTTCGTATTCTATTTTCTTTGGGAAATGCTTAAGGCAAACCTGCAGGTTGCCTATGACGTGGTTACTCCCAACTACTTCATGAAACCGGGTATTGTCAAATATCGGATGAACGTACATACTGATGTCGAAATAAACATGCTGGCCACGATGATTTCGTTGACGCCCGGAACACTGGTTATTGACGTGAGCAAGGACAAACGGGTCATCTATATCCACGTAATGTACCTGCGCGACAGGGACCGGTTTATCCGGCAAATAGAAAACAGTTTAGAAAAACGGTTAACAGACGTATTGAGATGACACTGAGCCAATATATAGATTTTGTGATTTTGCCGATTTTGCTGGTGTCGCTTGTACTGGTCTTCATCCGGCTATACAAGGGGCCCCAGGTGGTAGACCGCGTCATCGCACTCGACTTGCTGATCACGATTGGTATCGGAATCATTACGGTATATTCCATCAGCACAAAACAGTTTACCTTTTTGGACGTAGCGCTCATATTGGCGCTCATCGCATTTTTGGGAACGATTGCCTTCTCGTATTATTTAGAAAGGAAAGAAAAAGATGATTAACATTCTCGTAGCTGTCCTCTGCACGATCGGAGCGATATTCATACTGATTGCATCCATTGGCATCGTCCGGATGCCCGACTTCTACTTACGTCTTTCGGTCACGGTCAAGGCCGCCACGCTGGGCAATGGACTGATGCTCACCTGTTGCGCCATTGTGTTTCCCCAGGTGTCCGTGACCACCAAGGCGCTGGCCATCGTGTTCTTCTTGATCTTAACCGCGCCTGTAGCCGCGCATTTGATCGCACGATCAGCCTATCTCATCGGCACTCCGCAATGGAAAGGCACCGTGTTGGACGAAATTGATGGAATGTATGACGAAGACACCCACGTACTGCACAGTGACCGCCCCGAGTCAGATACTCCGGCAAACGCGGACGTCCCCACGACGGATACACCGCCTGCGCCACCCGAACGTTGATAAACAGACCTATCGTACGACGCTACCTGGCCCAAAGGGCGTTTGGGGGGCCACGAAGTCCAACCGACCGTTAGCGTCCTCGCCCATGAGGATCATCCCCTGTGATTGGATTCCGCGGATCTCCCGGGGTTCCAAGTTGATGAGGATAGACACTTGCCGGCCAACGATATCCGCCGGGTCGAAATATTCGGCGATGCCTGATACCACCGTGCGCTGGTCAATACCGGTATCAATTTTCAACTTCAACAGCTTCTTAGTCTTGGCGACCTTCTCTGCTTCCATGATGACGCCGGTGCGGATGTCGAGTTTCACGAAATCTTCGAAGGATACCGCTTCCTTAGCAGGCGCTACGGACGTGGACGAAGCCGCTGTCGCGGTCTTCGCGCGTTGTAGCTTTTCTAGCTGCTGGGCAACTTGCTCGTCCGTAATTTTCTCGAAAAGCAACTGCGCCTCGCCCAGCTGGTGCCCTACCGCGATTAAATCATCGCGTCCCGCAGATTCCCAATCGCTCACGTCCAACCGGAGCATCTGAGCGAGCTTCTTGGCGGTATTCGGCAGAAAGGGCTGAGCCATCAAAGCAATGTTACCCGCAATTTGAAGGCAGACGTTGAGCACTGTTTTCACCCGCTCTTCATCCGTTTTGATTAACTTCCACGGCTCAGCATCGGCCAAATACTTATTGCCCAAACGGGCGACGTTCATAAACTGCGCCAAGGCCTCACGAAAACGATACTGCTCGATGGAACCGGCAATATGCTTTGGGTAGCGCGCGAGCTCCGAAAAAATGAACTTATCCGTATCAGTCAGGTTAGTCGCGGGCATTACCTTGCCGTCGAAGTACTTGTGCGATAACACCATCACCCGATTGATAAAGTTACCGAAGATGGCGACCAGCTCGTTATTGACCCGTGCCTGGAAATCCTTCCACGTGAACTCGCTATCCGAAGTTTCAGGCAAAATCGAAGTCAGTACATAGCGCAGTTCGTCCTGCTTGCCCGGAAATTCTTCCAAGTATTCGTGCAGCCACACCGCGTGGTTTCGGGAGGTGGACAGCTTATCGCCTTCAAGGTTCAAAAACTCGTTGGCGGGAATGTTTTCGGGAAGTATATACTCGCCATGGGCATGCAGGATGGCCGGGAATATGATACAATGAAACACGATATTGTCCTTGCCAATAAAGTGAATGAGACAGGCGTCGTCAGCGGAATCCGCTTGCTTTTTCCAGTATTTTTCCCAGTCATTGCCCGTGTCGAGCGCCCATTGCTTGGTGGCTGAGATGTAGCCTATCGGCGCATCCAACCATACGTAAAGCTTCTTGCCTTCGGCTTCGTCCAAGGGCACATCCACCCCCCAATCCAAGTCGCGTGTCATCGATCGTGGTTGCAGTCCGGATTTAAGCCAAGACCGGCATTGGCCGAACACGTTGGATTTTAGCGTATCTTTTTTTCCTTCGATCAGCCATTCTTCCAGCCACGGCTGGTACTTGTCCAATGGCAGGTACCAATGCTTGGTTTCTCGGAGTACGGGTGCCTTGCCACTCAACGTCGAGATGGGGTTAATCAGGTCGGTCGGGCTCAGCGAGGTTCCGCATTTCTCGCACTGGTCACCATAAGCGCCCTCGCTTTTGCAGCTGGGGCAGGTACCGACGATGTACCGGTCAGCCAGAAATTGCTGGTACTCCTCGTCGTAATATTGCTCGGAAAACTTCTCGATAAACTCGCCTTTCTCGTACAGGTTGAGAAAAAAGTCTTGCGATAATTCGTGGTGTATCGATTCAGAAGTACGGTGGTATATGTCGAATGAAATACCGAACTCCTCAAAGCTGGACTTGATACGGGCGTGGTACTGGTCAATGATTTCGCGGGGGGTCGTTCCCTCGGTTTTTGCCTTAATAGTGATCGCGGCCCCGTGTTCATCCGACCCGCATACGTAAACAACATCTTTTTTGTTCAACCGCAAGTAACGCACAAACGTGTCCGCAGGAATGTAGGCACCGGCGAGGTGACCAATGTGCAGGGGACCGTTAGCATAAGGGAGTGCGGAAGTGATCGTATATCGTCTAAAAGCTTTTGTATCCAAAATCGTGGTGGTATGTATTCGAATTCATTGGCGGAAAATGTTCCCGCCATTTGCATTTTTGCCAAAGATAAACCAATTTGGGAGAAATTTTGAGCGCTCGTATTTTTTCGCTTTTACTTTTTTCGGCTGCACGGGCCTGCTCAATTCAACTCAACGAATCATTATGGCGGCATTAGCGGCATTGGGAAAATTTAAGAATACGGGATTGTTGATTATTCGCCTGGGATTAGGCGCCATGTTCGTCATCGTGCACGGGTATCCCAAGATTATGGGCGGACCCGGCCTATGGGAAACCATTGGACGCGCCATGGGCAACTTAGGCGTTGACTTTTTCGCCACGTTTTGGGGGTTTGTGGCGGCTCTCGCCGAAACCATCGGTGGCATCTTCATCGCCTTGGGCCTGCTGTTCCGCCCCACGGCCTTCGTGCTTGCCTTAATCATGCTCGTAGCGGCCATGTCGCATTTAGCGAATGGAGCGGGCCTGTTTGGCGCGGCACACCCCATTGAAGTGGGTATCGTCTTGCTCGGACTGGCACTCGTAGGACCCGGCAAGTACAGCGTTGACAAACGATAATTAGTCATGGATAAGCTGGTAGATTTCAAGGAAGTGGCCGCGCACCTTGCCAACCCCATCGGCGACATGGGGCGCTCCGTGGGCCAACAGATGAACCGCAGCAACGGCGAAATGACTCGCCGAGCAATAGATTTACTTGGTATTCAAAGGGGAGACACTGTACTGGAAATAGGACCTGGCAATGGCGCCTTTGCCGCCTACGTCACGGACAAGGCTGCTGACGTACGGTATACAGGCGCCGACATCTCCGCAACGATGGTGGAAGAGGCCACACGCATCCATCGCGAGGCAATCTCCGAGGGACGGATGGCTTTTTCGCTCGTGGACGGAGAGACGCTGACTTTCGGCGATGCTACTTTCGACAAAATCTTTACCGTCAACACCCTGTATTTCTGGGACGCGCCCGAGCGGCAGTTGTCCGAAATTCGGCGGGTACTCCGCCCGTCGGGTATCTTCTGCCTGGCCATCGCGAGCAAAGCGTTCATGGAAACCATGCCGTTTTCGACATATGGATTCCGACTGTACTCCGCCGAAGAAGCCAGCCAATTGCTTGCCAACAATGGGTTTACGATAGAGCAGACGGTCGTAGGCGATTATGAGACGATCGGACAAGCTGGTCCCGTAGTACGCGAGGAAATCACTATTCGCACACGAATACACTGAAGACCAACACGTTTGTAAATCAACAAACTATTATCGATATTTGCCTCCGCTTATTGAGAAAGGCAGAGGGAGTAGACCCTGTGAAGCCTTAGCAACCTGTTAACCTAACAAGGTGCTACCTTCTACCCGATGGCAAACACATTCGCCACAGGGAAAGATAAGTCCGAATGGCCGTTACCCGCCCTTCTCCGCCCCTCAATCAGTGATTTTTAGTATAAACGACTATGAAAATTACCGAACATATCCGGCGTGCCCAGGGCAAGACCTTGTTTTCTTTTGAGCTGCTGCCTCCCGTGAAAGGCCAAAGCATCGATCATATTTACAACACGATCGATGCCTTGATGGAGTTTCAACCGCCCTTTATCGACGTTACCTATCACCGTGAGGACTACATCTACAAACAGCATCCCACCGGCCTATTGGAGCGCGTAGCCTACCGCAAGCGCCCCGGAACGGTGGCCATCTGCGCGGCAATCATGAACCGGTACAAAGTGGACGCGGTGCCCCACCTAATTTGCGGAGGGTTTACTAAAGAAGAAACCGAGAATGCCTTGATTGACCTCAACTTCCTAGGGATCGACAACGTCCTCGTGCTGCGAGGGGACGCTCGAAAAGCGGATACCGATTTCGTGCCCACCCCCGGCGGACACACCTATGCAACGGACTTGTTAGCCCATGTAAAAGACATGAACAGCGGGCGGTACTTGCATGAAGATATTGAAGGTTGCACCAAAACGGATTTTTGTATTGGCGTGGCAGGCTATCCGGAGAAACACTTCGAAAGCCCAAATTTTCAGACGGACTTCAAATACCTGAAGAAAAAAATTGACATGGGTGCCGACTTCATAGTTACCCAAATGTTTTTTGACAACAGCAAATACAAAGCATTCGTGGAGCAATGCCGAGCCCATGGTATCAATGTGCCCATCATCCCGGGCCTGAAGCCAATCACTTCGGCCCGCCAACTGATTTCATTGCCCAAGATCTTCCATATTGACATTCCGCTGGAGCTGAGCGAGGCGGTATCGGCGTGTACATCTGCCGAAGCGGTCCGGCAAGTAGGTATCGAATGGATGGTGCAGCAATGCAAGGAACTAGTTGAGATGGGCGCCCCCGTCCTGCATTTTTACACGATGGGCAATCCGGGACCTACTAAACAGATTGCCAGTCAGATTTTTTAGCCCCTATCCCAACCGGATCTAATAAACGACAACTTCGTCGGCCAAAAGAAAGCCGGAACGTGCCGGAGGCGCGATAATTCGCAGATAGCGGGCGGCTACGGGCTCGTCAAACTCCTGTTCAAACCGATGGAATACGAGACGTGCGTCATCGGGCGAGACGTTGTGCCCGATGGTGGCGACTTCTCTGAAGTTCGTACCGTTGTCAGACAGCAGCACCTTGACCGTCCCCGGCAAGAAGATGCCCCGATCGGACTCCTGCATGAACCCGACTGCAACTTGGCTAAGCTGTTCGCGTCGCTCGAAATCAATGACGACATCAAAGTCTCCCAGAAAACCCTGCCATTGCCCATCGCCATACCGCAATCCGCCTTTCTGGCCGTTCGTCAATGTCGCCTCTGCTTGCGCAGCGTAGGTATCCCACGGCGTATGGTACGTTACTTTCTTACCAATAGCCTTATGGAGGTCGACCGTGGCAGAATCAACCGCTCCTACTTGCACCGAATCCATGAAATAAGCAGCCTTGATGACGGTGCTGGCTGCCAGGTCGAAAGGTTTACTGTAGAGCGGCGAGGCGGCTGTAGGTTCCGTGCCGTCCACGGTATAGCGAATGGTTGGCTCGTATTGCTCGGAGCTGATCGAGACGGTATTATTGTGGCTATCGGGATTATACTGCACATTCACTTTCGCATCAAACGCGGGCCGGTAATAGTTCACGCCCAAACGTTGCAATAGACGATAGTGCGCTTGCAGCCTGGTTCGGAAATCTTGGTAATCCTTCCTATCTGGGTTGGTCCACAGTAGTTCGGACAGTGCCATCGCGCGAGGGAAAGCCATATACTCGGCGTGTGCAGGCGTCGGTATATGTTCCGTCCACAAGTTCCCCTGCGCCCCTAATACGTGCTGCACTTTGTCGCCTGCCACTCCTTCCCGCGGGTTGTACTTGTAGACGTGCTCCAGGGTCGTATAACCCCCTATAGCCCGGGGTTGCGTGCGCGGATCGCTCTGGTAATAATCGAAGTACAAATGGGATTCAGGCGTCATAACCACGTTATGGCCAGCATTGGCCGCCGCTATACCCTGTGCCTGTCCTCGCCATGCCATCACGGTGGCGCCCGCCGGCAGCCCTCCCTCCATGATCTCGTCCCAGCCAATCAGCTTTCTCCCTTTCGCCTTCAGGTGCGCATCTATTCGGCTGATAAAATGACTCTGCAACGCCGCTTCGTTAGCTAGGCCCAGCGAGTCTTTCAGGCCTTGACATTTGGGGCAAGCCTTCCAGCTCGTCGTGTCCGCTTCGTCGCCTCCAATGTGGATATAGGGCGAAGGGAACAATTCGATCACTTCGTCAAGTACGCCGAAGAGGAAGGTGTAGGTTTGTTCGTTGCCGACGCAAAACTCGGCATGGTGATAAGGATGACCGGAGCAGCTCAACTCGGGATGTACGGCCAACACGGCATCGGCATGGCCCGGCATGTCGATTTCTGGAATAATGGTAATTCCCTTGCCCCGGGCATATTCGACGAGCTCGCGCACTTCCTGCTGGGTATAGAAACCGCCGTGGGCATTGGGATGCCCTGCGTCTACATAAAGACGGCCGTTGGCCTTCCAGTCTGCCCAAGCGTAGTGCGTACGCCAGGCTGCGCGTTGGGTGAGTTCCGGATATTGATGGATCTGCAAGCGCCACCCACCATCGTCAGTTAAGTGCCAATGGAAGTGATTGAACTTGTAAATCGCCATTAAGTCGATATACTTCTTCAGAAAGGAGACGGGGAAGAAATGCCGCGATACGTCCAAATGCAAACCCCGATATCCATAGGCCGGCTTGTCTTCAATGCTGACCCGGGGGATGACGTTATAAAAATCTTGGAGGTAGGAAAGCTGCAATAGGGTCATAAACCCGCTCACGATCGCCTGCTCGTCGTGGCCTATGAGTTGAATCCCCGTTGAATCGACCTGCAACCGATAAGCGCCCTGCGCTACGGGGTACGCGGCGTGCGCCTTAATAATCCGGATCCCCTCCTGCGGAATCCGCTTGATATTGCGTATACCCACTACGGTAATGGAATCGACACCAGGCAACTGCCTGAAAATGGTGGCCGTAGCGGCAAACTCCTCCGAAGCGTGCACATCCACGATCGTAGGGATTAGGTAAGTTCCTTCGGATACAACCACGTGGTTAGGCTTAGGGATGAGCGGGATCTCGGACTGGGAGAAAGTGAAGCGCGGCAAAAAAAGCAATGTACTGACAATGTGCCAAAGAAAAACGAGGTGCAGTTGTTTCATAACATGGCCGGTTTGAGCTGGTACCTAACAAAAATAGGTAATATCCGGGGCTTAAGCAATACACGCGCAGCACCGAATGTAACGAATATATGGCGTTTTCGTTCAGGCAACATGCCGTATCAGCTGGCAAGGACTCCTCCAATTTTTGATATTCGCTCAACAAAACCCGCCCCCCAACTCTCAATATTAATCGCTAACTTTGTAGTATGATTGAACTACCGGTTATTCCCGCCAACCAGATGCAGCGCAAGCCAGACTGGCTTCGTGTCAAATTGCCCGTAGGAAAAGAGTACAGGCACGTCCGCAACCTCGTGGACGAGCATAGGCTCCATACAATCTGCGAAAGTGGCAATTGCCCGAATATGGGCGAATGCTGGGGCGCAGGGACCGCTACATTCATGATTTTGGGCAACATCTGCACGCGCTCTTGCTCATTTTGCGCGGTTGCTACTGGTCGACCACATGCGGTGGACTGGGACGAGCCCGAACGCGTGGCCCGATCGGTCAAGTTGATGGAAGTGAAGCACTGCGTGATTACGTCGGTAGACCGCGACGACCTAAAAGACGGCGGCTCAATCATCTGGGCCGAAACAGTTAAGGCCATCCGGCGCGAAAGCCCCGGCACCACGCTTGAGACGCTAATCCCCGACTTTAAAGGGCAATGGGAAAACCTCGACCGCGTGATAGCGGTGCGTCCGGAAGTGGTTTCGCATAACCTAGAAACGGTTCGTCGCCTCACGCGAGAAGTACGCATCCAAGCCAAGTACGACCGTAGCTTAGAGTGCTTGCGGCGGATTTCGGCTGCGGGCCTGCGGACCAAATCCGGCATTATGCTCGGTTTTGGCGAAACCGAAGCCGACGTCATCGAAGCCATGACTGACCTTCGCGAGGCAGGGGTGCATATCCTCACCCTAGGCCAATACCTACAACCCACCAAGGCCCACCACCCTGTCGTGGAGTGGGTGACCCCCCAGCAGTTTAAGCGCTATCAAGAGATTGGCTTAGAGATGGGCTTTAACTACGTCGAAAGCGGTCCATTGGTGCGGTCCTCCTACCATGCTGAAAAGCATCTTTTTGACATGCAGCCCTCGGCTAGCGAAACAGTTAGTTAATTCGCCGACCTCGTAGCGCCGCTCCCTTTCTTTTATCCAAGATTTTTAGCGCGTTGCTTTGCATTTCGCAGTCATTTTTGTGTAAGTTTGTCCAGCTAGCTGGCAAACGAACGCGCGCAAGCATCGCGGCATCGCAGGGCTTATCCAAGCGACCGCCGATACACCACACGTCCTCATGCATCATGGGATTGTCGGCTACGCAATATACCAAAGTTTGGAGAACCCCAAAGCACGGGTAACGAAGCGTCGCGGACGTGAAAGGCACTTAACTTAACCTAACTATATATGTCACGAAAACGCATTCTCATTACGGGCGCGGCCGGATTTTTGGGATCCCACCTCTGCGACCGTTTCATCAAGGAAGACTACCACGTAATCGGCATGGACAACCTGATTACCGGTGATTTGCGCAATATTGAGCACCTTTTCAAGCTTGAGAACTTCGAGTTTTACCACCACGACGTTTCCACGTTTGTATTCGTGCCGGGTAGGCTGGACTACATTCTCCACTTCGCGTCGCCGGCCAGCCCCATCGATTACCTAAAGATCCCGATACAAACCCTCAAAGTGGGCTCATTGGGTACGCACAACCTGCTGGGCTTGGCGCGGGCCAAAGGGTCACGCATCCTCGTAGCCTCCACCTCCGAGGTATATGGCGACCCTACCGTGAGTCCGCAGCCCGAAGAATATTGGGGCAACGTCAATCCCGTGGGACCCCGTGGCGTATACGATGAGGCAAAGCGTTTCCAGGAGGCCATGACCATGGCCTACCACACGTTCCACGGTTTGGAAACCCGCATCGTGCGTATTTTCAATACGTATGGCCCACGCATGCGGCTGAACGACGGGCGCGTATTGCCTGCGTTCGTGGGACAAGCCCTCCGTGGCGAAGATCTGACCGTATTCGGTGATGGATCGCAAACCCGTTCCTTTTGCTATGTGGACGATCAAGTGGAAGGCATCTACAGGCTCTTGCATAGCGACTACCCCCTGCCGATTAACATTGGGAACCCAGACGAAATCACCATCAAGCAATTTGGCGAGGAAATCATCAAGTTGACCGGCACCAGCCAAAAACTGGTTTACAAGGAACTACCCGTGGATGACCCCAAACAACGGCGCCCAGACATCAGTAAAGCAACGGAAATACTCGGATGGGAACCCAAAGTAGGACGCGAAGAGGGCCTACGCATCACGTACGAATATTTCAAATCCCTGCCTGTACAGGAGATAGAGCATAAAGATTTCACCTACTACAACAAAAAATAATGAGCAAAATACTTGTGACTGGGGGTACCGGTTACATCGGTTCACACACTGTCGTGGAATTACTAGCAGCTGGTTACACCCCAGTGATTGTCGACAACTTGTCAAACTCCTCCGCGGGGGTACTAAAGCAAATCACTAAAATCACCGGCGTCGAACCCGAATTCCATCAGTTTGACTTGGCCGACGACCGCGTCGTGCAAGAATTCGTGGCCCAACATCCGGACCTATCGGGCGTCATTCACTTTGCGGCCTACAAAGCGGTGGGCGAGTCCGTCGCACAGCCCTTAAAGTATTATCACAATAACTTTTACTCCCTGATCAACCTGCTCAATGCCTACATGGGGCGCCAGGTGAACTTCGTGTTTTCGTCGAGCTGCACGGTATACGGCCAGCCAGATGTGCTCCCCGTAACCGAATCCGCACCCGTAAAGCGCGCCGAATCGCCCTACGGAAACACCAAACAGATTGCCGAGGAAATACTGGCCGAAACGGCAGGCGCCTATCCCAATTACAATATCATATCCCTTCGCTACTTCAATCCGGTAGGCGCGCACGCTACCGCGCTCATCGGTGAATTGCCCATCGGCGTACCCCAAAACCTAGTGCCGTTCATCACACAGTCGGCAATCGGCAAACGTGGCCCTATCACCGTATACGGCAACGACTACGACACACCCGACGGCTCGGCAATACGCGATTACATACACGTTGTCGACTTGGCGAAAGCTCATGTGGCGGCCATCCGGTTGCTCGAAAAAGGCAATCCGACAGGGAATTATGACGTCTTTAACGTCGGCACAGGCAGGGGAAACTCGGTGCTGGAAGTCATCCGAGCTTTCGAAGAGGCCACGGGTGTCAAGCTCAATTACCAGATCGGCGAACGCAGGCCCGGCGATATCGAGAAAGTCTGGGGCGACGTTTCGAAGTCGACCGCACAATTAGGCTGGATGGCTGAGCGCGACATCGACGAAATGATGCGTTCTGCCTGGCAATGGGAACAATACCTTAAGGAGAACCCCCTAGCGTCCGATTAAGCGATGTCGCTCAATAAAGATCCCGAACTCAAAAAAGCCGTACTATCCTTGCCGCAAGGCGAAAAGGATAAACTGTTGGCGCGCTTAGTGGGCAAGGACAAGATGCTGATGAAGCAGCTCAGGTTCAAGCTACTGGAGGACGAGATTGACCTAGAAGAGCGGATTCTGACCGTACAAAGCCAACTGGAGCAGTTTTTTGACCGGCTACGCGGCTATATCCGACCGGTTAACGAACACCGCAATGCGCATTTGTTGCTGGGTGAGTTACGTTATGCAAGCGGAATCATCAATGAGCACGTTACCATCACGAAAGACAAAATGAGCGATGTCCAGCTTCGGCTGTTTCTGGTATCGCAAAGTTTTTCGCATTTTGGCCGATTATTCGAGCAACACCGATCCGGCCAAAACCGCAAGTTGCTCGAATACCAATCCGGACGACTGAAATACATCCTGGGCAAATACGAGAAACTGCATGAGGACTTGCAATTTGAATTCCGGGAGGCTATCAATACGGCATTGGCCACCGCCTACCAATCGGGCATGGCGCATTATATGCAGGCCTTAGGCCTGCCCAGAGCAGTAGATTAGAAAAATGAACAAACTTATCATCACGGGCGGCGCGGGATTTATCGGTTCGCACGTCGTCAGGCGTTTTGTGAACACCTATCCCGGCTACCGCATCATCAACCTAGACAAGCTAACCTATGCGGGCAACTTGGCGAACCTCAAGGACATCGAAAACAAGCCTAATTACCAATTCGTAAAAGGCGACATCACGGATGCGGCATTTATAAACGCACTGTTCGAAGCCGAGCAACCCGACGCGGTCATTCACCTGGCTGCCGAATCCCATGTCGACAGGTCGATCAGTAACCCCACGGAGTTTGTAATGACGAACGTGGTAGGAACGGTCAACCTGCTCAACGCAGCGCGCGCGTCCTGGGTCGGAAAATATGCGGAAAAACGGTTCTACCACGTGTCCACGGATGAAGTCTACGGTGCGCTAGGCGAAACGGGCATGTTTACCGAGGAAACCCGCTACGACCCGCACTCGCCCTACTCGGCCTCCAAAGCGTCGTCAGATCATTTCGTGCGCGCCTACCACGACACCTACGGGCTGGATGTGGTGATTTCAAACTGTTCGAACAACTACGGCTCACACCATTTTCCAGAAAAGCTCATCCCGCTGGCCATCAACAACATCCAGCATAATAAGCCCGTTCCGATTTATGGCAAGGGTGAAAACGTGCGGGATTGGCTTTGGGTAGAAGACCACGCTCGGGCCATCGACATAATCTTCCATCGCGCCGCCAGCGGTGAGACATACAACGTGGGAGGGCACAACGAGTGGACGAATATCGATCTGATTCGGTTGTTATGCCGGATTATGGACCGCAAACTGGGCCGGACAGCGGGCGAATCCGAAAAACTGATCACCTTTGTGACCGATCGTGCAGGGCACGACCTTCGGTACGCCATCGATGCTTCCAAATTGAAGAATGACTTGGGCTGGGAACCAAGCCTACAATTTGAGGAAGGATTGGAGAAAACCGTGGATTGGTACCTCAATAACCAGGAATGGCTTGCAAACGTCACCTCGGGCCAGTACCAACAGTATTATGCCGAGCAATACGGGCGCGAGCGATGAACATCGTGCCTGCCGCGTTTGAGCATATTCAAGCGCCGTATCGATCCATTTGAAAAACCGGGGATGGCGCGCCCCAGCCACCCCACATCAACCTAGAGAAATTATTATTCAGGCGTTCATGGAGCTTTATTAGCGCTTTTCACGATTGTGGCTAGTCGCAGTCACGCCAACCACGCACCCCTGCATTGTGCCCGTCATCCATGCAAAAACGGACAGTGCATGATCGCGTTGCCAAGCGGGTACTAAGATGCGACGACGGCTTTTTAGCCGGTACACATGGCAAACGTCACGCTTGTAAACGGGTGGGATATTGGGGCTTTTTTGATTTTTGGCGTGTTTGTTGGAGCGTTATCCGTACACGTGTAGCGAATTTGTAATACATCTCGTTAAACTGCTAAAATTAAGTCCTTGCTGAACGAATAAAAACGGATCCAACATGATACAGCATTTCGAAGGAAAAACAATCGTATTAGGTGCACCTACAGACTTTAATTTTTCAGGAATCATCGAGCAGGAATTACGACACTTGGGCTTTAACGTAGTGAGTATATCCTACAGCCGGGCCGGTTTCAAATATAAAAACATCTTCCAGCGCCTAGAGAGCTTCTTTCATAAGAATTTCCTAGGCCATCGCGACTATAAGCAACGGCTTTGCACCAAACATGTCGAAGAGCTAACGATGAGCCGGCTGGAAAAAGTCCCGTATGCGGATTATGCGCTATTAATCAGGCCTGACCAGTACAGCGAGCAGGTAGTGAATAAAATCAAGCGCATTGCCTACAATGTGTGTGCATACCAGTGGGATGGCCTAGAGCGTTTTCCGGCCGTAAAGAAATATATCGACTGGTTTGACCATTTCTTCGTTTTCGACCCAAAGGATATTTCGGATCACCCCAACGTGCGCCCGATTACTAATTTTTACACGGAATCATTTCAGCCTTACTACGACCCCGAAAGCCGTTCGGATGCGTATTACTTGGGCACATACATTCGCGACCGTGCAAGCGAGGTGGAGGACATCCTGACAACGCTGCAATCGCTGGGACTCAATGTCAAACACCATATTTGCTATCGTGGATCTGACACCCGCAAATTCAGGCAACTGGACACCACGCGCGACTTACTGACCTATTGGCAAAACCTGCATTTTGCGTACAATACAAACCTGCTCATCGATGTGTCCAACCATGTGCACAAAGGGCTTTCATTTCGTACGTTCGAAGCCCTTGGCTTCGGCAAAAAGCTGATCACGACCAATCCCGATGTGCGCCAGTACGATTTCTATCACCCCAATAACATCTTGGTGTGGGGCGGCCACGACCGATCGGAGATAGAAGCCTTTTTGCGCACTCCTTATATGCCCGTTGCTCAGGAAATTCGAGAAAAATACAGCTTTTCCAACTGGATAAGTTACGTACTTAGCGGCCAAGAGTGTCAGGCTATCAAGTTGCCAACGCCAGAATTAGTACCCCAACTGGCTTAGCCGGTTTTGGAGTATCCAAAAAAGGCCCGTCAACCCGACCCCTTCTCCTTCTCATGGCAGCCCAACAGCAGAAACACATCCTCGTAGGCACGCATCATCTGGAGCAGGTCGGCGGGTCGGAGTTGTACACGGTAGACCTACTCAAAGCGCTGCAGCGGCGCGGCGACGTCACGGTCGAATATTTTGCATTGCAGCGCGGAAAACTCGCCCAATATATCGAACAATCTCTCGGCATCCGCTACAAATCCCGGACCCGCTACGACCTCATCCTCGCCTCCCACAATGTGGTCGTGGACGCACTGCGCAAACACGGGCAGATCGTACAAATTTGCCACGGCACCATCCCTCCGCTTGAGCAGCCATCGTTGTATGCAGACCTACACGTGGGAATCAGTGAGGAAGTATGCGGCCACTTGGCCCGACTTGGGTATCCAAGCCGACTGGTATTAAATGGGTTGGACCTCCAGCAGAAGAGACCCATGCATGCCATAAACCCAACACTCCGTACCGTGCTGTCACTTTGCCAAAGCGAGCAAGCAAATGATATGCTCGGGCGGGTGTGCGAACGGGCGGGCGTGGCACTCATCCGCCACAATAAACACAGGAACCCGACGTTCAATATCGAACATGAGATCAACCAGGCCGATATGGTCGTCGGCATCGGCCGCTCAGTATACGATGCCATGGCCTGCGGCAGACCCTGCATTGTGTTCGACTGGCGCGACTACAACGGGCACAAAGGCGACGGCTACCTCCATCCCGATCTGTTCGAGGTGTATGTGCGGACCAATTGCTCGGGTCGCTCTCGACATTTGGCATTCGACGAGGATCAACTGTTGGCAGAATTTGCGAAGTACGACCCGGCGGACGGGGCCAAACTACGCCAGCTTGCCGAAGCCCGGCTGAACGTGGACATCACCTGCGACGTTCTCCTACGAATGCCGCGCTATATCGGTGTGAGAATGCGGTATCGAAAAAAGATTCGCGTGTTAAGACATCGCGTGCGCCGCCTTAAACGGTCTGTCCGCAGGCGGTTGGGCAAGCTGTAATCACCCATTGCCGCAAAGCCGACAAACGTGCCAGCTTTCAAACAAAAAAAGCCCGGCTTCAGCCGGGCTTTGTAAGTAAAGAACGTTTGGTAGTCGCCGAGGACTACTCCATGATGGTGATTTTGATCGTATTGGTTTTGCCTTTCAGGTGGAGCGGCGTGGAGGCCGTATTGATTACCACCTCTCCCGGGCTTACCAACTGCTTCTCGCGCAATACGCGGTTGACGTCGTTGATGCTACCATCGGTGCTTTCAAACTTATCGTAGAAAAAGGTCTTAACCCCCCACAACAAGCTCAGCGTGTTAAGCAAGCGCCTATTGCCCGTAAAAATATAAATGTCGGCATCGGGACGGTAGCTGGATATCTCAAACGCCGTGTACCCCGAGGAAGTCATCGCCACGATCGCCGACGCGTTGGCCTTTTCTGCCAAATAGATGGACGAGCTGCATATAGCGTCGGGAATCATCGATTCTTCTACATATTCCGCTTTCTTAGCAATGTAATAGGGATAGGACGTACGTTCCACGTGCACGATAATCTTGCTCATCGTCTCGATGACAATCTCGGGGAATTCGCCCACTGATGTTTCGCCGCTGAGCATCACCGCATCCGCCCCGTCCAATACGGAGTTAGCCACGTCGTTAACTTCGGCGCGTGTTGGGCGCGGCGTCGTAATCATGCTTTCCAGCATTTGCGTCGCAATGATAACTGGCTTGGCCGCATTACGGCATTTTTTCACAATCATCTTCTGCAATACCGGAACGTCCTCCATTGGCATTTCCACGCCTAGGTCGCCACGAGCCACCATAATGCCGTCCGTAGCGGCAATGATTGCATCGATATTGTCAATCGCCTCAGGTTTTTCGATCTTGGCAATAACGCGGGCATCTTTCCCCTTCGCTTTAATGATTTCCTTAAGCCGGATGATATCTTCGGCCTTGCGCACGAAGGACATACCGATCCACTCGATATCGTGTTCCAGTACGAACTCAAGGTTAACTAAGTCCTCGTCCGTCAAACTGGGGATGGACACATTAGTATTCGGCAAGTTAACGCCTTTTCGTGAGGTCAACACGCCACCATGTACCACTTCGCAGGTGACGGTGTCCTGCCGGTTGGTAGCCAACACCTTGAGTTGGATCTTACCATCGTCCAATAAGATAATTTCGCCCTCGGCCACGTCTTGTGGAAAGGTCTCGTAGGTAATATAAATCTGCTTTTCGTCGCCGATCAGCTCCTTGGTGGTGATTTCCACCTGGGTTCCATTCAAAAGTACGGCACCCCCTTCCTTCATCTTGCCGATACGGATTTTCGGACCCTGAAGGTCGGCCAACATGCCCACATTGATGTTGTACTCCTTGTTGATTTCCTTGATGGTATTGATTACCTTCAAGTGATCTTCGTGGCTGCCATGCGAGAAGTTGAGGCGGCATACGTCCACACCTTTCGCAATCATGCTTGCCAATACTTCCTTCTTAGCCGAAGCCGGGCCCAAGGTGGCCACGATTTTTGTTCGCTTCTGGACTTTTTCCATGTATTTGTAAATTATCTGTTAATGTCTTATTCGCGTGCCCTGTGCTGGCATCCTGCCCTATCCCGGGCTGGCCGCAAAGATAGGTGTACTTTCTACACAATGGCGACTTTTTGTGTTAAAAAATTAGATTCTCCTTCGATTTTAGCTTTTCGGGCAGGATTTCTCCGGCCACCAACACGTCGGCAATCGCATTAAGCTGTTCGTCCAGCGCTTGCAGATCGCTATCGTCAATAAAGTTTTTGATAATGAGAAAGTAATCCGTCTGTCGCATCTCGGGGATAAGCCACCCTCCATCGTATCCCCGATTAGCGATCAGGTAAAACTCCGTTTCGTAATCTTCGCTCAGATAGGCATATTTGCTGAAGTAGGATGGTACATCGGCATTTGCGGTCAACACCTCGTGGTCGTCCGTTTTACCCAATCTCAATCCCGTATTCTTATTGATAAAATGACAAAGGCGATAATCTTTCAAAGGGCTCGATATCGCTATCAACACGAAGTCTAAATCTAATTCGTATTTTAAGATGAACTTGTTCAAAAAAACGAGTCAAAATTTGTGTTTCACAAACTTAGCCATTTTTTCTCACACGTAGCGTGGGGCGACCGCATGTTTTCTAACAATACCGTTAGCTAACGTATTTCTCTCGGCGTGCGCTCCTCGATGATTGCGGGAAAGACCGGGCAACAGCCGCTCTTATCCTTTTCCAAACACACGCGTGTTCGCCTTGTCGAGTTCCTCGACGGAAATACTATGCGGTTTACCCGGGTAAATGTCGACCGTCAGGGACGCTCCTAATTCGGCCATAATGGATTCGGTTTCCCGAATACGATGCAAGGGCACATGCGGATCGTCATCGCCCGCACTGATTAACACCGGCGTGCCGCTAAAATTGCCTTTGTAGAGGCTCCTATCTAGCGACCCGCCTATCAGCCCTCCGGTGAAGGCTACCACGCCACCATAGGGCCGGGCGTGCCGGGTGGCGTACTCCAATGCCAAGCAAGCGCCCTGCGAGAACCCCAGGAAATAAATCCGTTCGTGTGCGATTTCCATTGCGACAGCCTCCTTGACCGCTTGGTCGACTAACGCAATAGCTGATTCGAAGGCCGGTTGGTTTTGCGCGGTTGGAGCCATAAAGCTATACGGATACCAGCTATTATTTGTAGCCTGCGGAGCCAGCAGGACGGCGTCGCCACCGACATGAAGATGTTGCTGCAACGCGAGTATGTTCGCAGCCGTACTGCCCCGCCCATGCAACATAATGACGGCTTTCGACGCCCGCTCCATGGACGCCGATCGCCGCTCGATTTGTATATCGTGGGTATAAGCCATTTTCTTTTCCATTTAGCCCAATACGGGCAATACTTGTTCGATTTGTTCTCGGCTGGCTTGGTATTGCGAGGGCAGTTTCAGGCCGCTTCCCAATTCGTCGACTGATTCGTCGGTGGTAAACCCGGGATTGTCCGTCGCTATTTCGAACAGCACGCCGCCCGGCTCCCTGAAATAAAGCGAATAGAAATAATTGCGGTCGATCTTTTCGGTAATTTGCAGTCCTCGCGACACGATTTGGTCCCTGAAATACATCAACGAAGCCTCGTCCTTAACCCGAAACGCAACATGGTGTACAGATCCGCCCGCCACATGGCCGCGTTCTTCGCCGAGGGCTTCTACAAGGTCAATAATTGCCGCATGTTCTACTGCATTCGTCACGAAACGAAAGCGATTGACGTGCTGTTCAGCCAATGTGTAGCCAAAAACCTCCGTCAAGATTGCCGCTGTTGCGTCCTTGTTTTTGGTCGTAATCGTCACGTGGTGAAAACCGCGGATGGCATAATCGGCCGATACTTCAGGAGTCGTCCATGGCTTGCGCTTGTCGGCCTTTTTAGGAACCGTCAGTTCGATTTTCAAGCCATCCCTGTCTAGGAAGGTGAGGTATTGCTCCCCGAACTTCTCAGCGGGTTTATTATAGATCACATTGTTCTCCTCTAGGCGACGCAACCAGAAATCAAGGCTGCCCTCGGGTACCGCGTAGCCCACTTCCGTAACTTGCCCGGTTCCCCGCTTGCCTAGGCGCACACGGTCGCCCCAAGGGAAAAAGGTCATGATCGTACCCGGCGTCCCTACCTCATTGCCAAAATAGAAATGATAGGTCTGGGGGTCGTCGAAATTAACCGTCTTCTTGACGAGCCGTTGGCTCAATACGCGCGTATAGAAGTCGTAGTTTTTGACCGCGTTTCCCGCAATGGCGGTAACGTGGTGGATGCCCAAGATTTTGTTGTCCATGATATGTTCCTCTCCTTATACCAACAAAGGTAGGAAACCATGGTTTGCCACACATTGACCTAAGTTAAGAAGGCCCTCAGGGTTTCGCTCCCGACAACAGCCCACAAAAAACCCCCGATGCCAACAAATGGAATCGGGGGTTATTAGGGTTATGCCCAGAAGCAAGTCGTCTAGGCCAAAAGCCGGACCGGCTCTTCGAGCAAATTTTTGAGTGTTTGCAGGAATGCAGCGCCTGAAGCGCCGTCCACGGAACGGTGGTCACAGCTCAGGGTCAATTTCATGACATTGCCTGGAACTACGGCGCCGTTTTTGACGACGGGAACTTGCTGTATTCCGCCAACAGCCAAAATACAAGAATCCGGAGAGTTGATAATCGCCGTAAATTGGTCTATGCCAAACATGCCCAAGTTGGACACCGTGAAGGTAGAACCCTCCCAGTCGGCAGGCTGTAGTTTCTTATTCTTGGCGCGTTGCGCAAAGTCTTTCACTTCCGCGGATATGTGCGACAAGCTCTTGCCGTCTGCAAAACGCACCACGGGTACCAAGAGTCCGTCCTCGACGGCTACCGCCACCCCAATATTTACATGCTCGTTATACCGAATCTTGTCACCTTGCCATGACGAGTTTACGGTCGGGTGCTGCTTGAGGGCTACTGCGACAGCCTTAATCACCAGGTCGTTAAACGATACTTTAACGGGAGCCACTTCGTTAATCTTGGCACGCGCCTCGATAGCGCTATCCATATCGACTTTAATGGTCAAATAGAAGTGAGGAGCCGTGAACAAACTTTCTGACAACCTACGGGCGATGGTCTTGCGCATTTGCGAAACCGGTTTATCGGTATAGCGCTCTTCACCCACAAACTGCGGAATAACCACAGTTTCCTTCGCGGGGGCCTGGCCTTGCTGGGCAGCGGTGTCCGCCGCAGGCGCTGCGGCTACGGGCTTAAAGGATTCCACGTCCTTCTTTACAATACGGCCACCGTCGGCCGAGCCTTTTACTTCACGCAGGTCGATCCCTTTGTCTTGGGCGATACGGCGTGCCAGCGGAGAGGCTTTGACGCGTGCGTCATCGGATTCGGCAGGCGCGGCTTCAGTTGTTTTGGCGGCCGTCTCCGTTTTTGCTGGAGCTGGCGCCGAGGCCTTGTCTCCCGCCTTAGCCGAACCTTTCTTTGATTTCTGTTTCAGCAGGGGCGTCACGTCGGTGCCTTCCTTGCCCACGATAGCGATAATGTCGTTCACCTTGGCGGCTTGACCTTTTTCCACGCCGATGTGTAGCAAGGTGCCGTCGGCATACGCCGTCACTTCCATGGTGGCTTTGTCGGTTTCGACGTCAGCAATAGCGTCGTCGCTCTTGATGGTGTCACCGACCTTGAAATGCCATTCAGCGATCACGCCCTCGGTCATGGTATCACTTAGCAAGGGCATAGTTATAACCGTAGCCCCTAAGGACTCGGCGGTAACCTCTTCCTCGCCTTCATCCGCTCCTTCTGCGTCGCTATCCGCGTTAGCGCTCGAATCCGCTTCCTGACCGGAAGTATCTTCGCCAGCACCGGATGATTCGGCATCAAGCAGGCTTTGGTAGTCTTCGCCTTCCTCGCCTAATACGGCAATAACCGCGTTAACCGGGATTGCGTCCCCCTCGCCAGGTCCGATATAGAGCAAGGTTCCTTCCTGATAGGACTCGAAATCCATCGTGGCCTTGTCGGTCTCCACCTCTGCGATCAAGTCGCCTGAACTTACTTTATCTCCTACTTTTTTGTGCCACTTAGCGATGACCCCTTCGGTCATGGTATCGCTCATCTTCGGCATTCTTACTACTTCAGCCATTATCGTATCGTTATCTTTCGTTAACTATATCCAAATACCTCAACCGCTAACTTAATCTACCACAAAGGGGTAGTTCTCCTCTACGTATACATCCTCGTACAGCTCGAATGCCTCGGGATAAGGTGACTCCTCGGCAAATTTCACGGATTCGTCAACAATCCGTTTCACTTCTTCACCGACTTCTTCAAACCATTTCTCGTCTGCGTATTTCTTTTCGATAATCGCGGCTTTGGTTGTGATGATCGGGTCGCGTCCTTTATACTCTTCAAGCTCTTCCTTGGTGCGGTATTTGGCCGGGTCAGACATCGAGTGGCCTTTGTAACGGTATGTCCGCATCTCGAGGAAAGTGGGTCCCTCACCGTTTCTCGCCCGTTGCACCGCCTCGTCCATTGCGTTGTGTACTGCCACAACGTCCATGCCGTCGACGGGGGCACTCGGCATGTCGAACCCTAATCCCATCTTGTATATCTCGGTCATGTTCGTTGTCCGCGCCACCGATGTTCCCATGGCGTAGCCGTTGTTTTCGCACACGAAGATTACGGGTAGCTTCCACAGCATCGCCATGTTGAGAGTCTCGTTAAACGCTCCCTGGCGGACTGCACCATCACCCATATAACAAACGTTCACATTGTCGGTGCCATTATATTTTTCGGCAAAAGCGATGCCCGCACCCAATGGAATCTGTCCCCCTACGATACCGTGGCCTCCCATAAACTTATGCTCCTTGCTGAAAAAGTGCATCGAGCCTCCCTTTCCTTTCGAGCATCCAGTCACTTTGCCAAACATCTCAGCCATCGCTTCGTTCGGGCTCATACCTTTTGCGATAGCGTGGGCGTGATCGCGGTAAGCCGTAATCATGGAGTCCTCGGGGCGCAGTACGGACATTGCCCCGGCAACTACGGCCTCCTGGCCAATATATAAATGGCAAAATCCCCGGATTTTTTGCTGACCGTACAGTTGCCCGGCCTTCTCTTCAAACTTACGCATGAGTAGCATGGATCTGTACCACTCCAAATAGGTTTCTTTCGTTATGGGTGTCGCGCTCATTTTCTTCTGTGGATTAAACTTTTTCGGAAGGCAAAGCTAATCAATTGTGGCGAATAAAGATAGACTAGCCCGAAATTATTCCCCGCTTTGACACAGCTCTGATGATGTAAAGCTATGCGTGCTGAGCCGTAAGTCCTCGTACAGCTTCCGGCCTACCTGCCCGTACGCCCATCGGGGCATCACGCGAAAAGCCGCGGGCTAATCGCTGGTGCCACGGGAGACGCGCCTATTGGCGAATAACGGGTTCCACCGTGTATCCGGCCCGCCTTAGCAAGCTAACCACGCCAGTCTCGCCGGCAAGGTGCGCTGCGCCTACAGCAAAAAAGGTTGGTTTCTCCTTCATGGCATCCACCATGATGGGGAGCCATTGCGCATTGCGCTCGCCGAGCAGCACATCCGAATATGCCTGCAGCGAGGGGTCCGCTTCCGTCAACGCCAGCATTTCGTCAATGTCCTCCGTTTTGTAAAGGGACAGCAACTGCGCCATCGCCTGCTTGACACTGTCTTGCTTGAATAGCAGTTCCTCGAATTGCTTGGCCTGCACACGATAGGGGATTCTGTCGAACACCTCCATCTGCCGCGCGACGGTTTCCAGACCCTTTACTTGTACTTGATCGGTATCTATTGCCTCCATCAGGGCCACTTCCACGCCCGTGAGCTCGCAATCAAGCACGGAAGGCAGTAGCATCGACACAAAAAGCAGCGGTTTCAAACGTTGCAAGAAGGCGAGCGGCTGGCCCGTAGTCTCTAGGAATGCCTGCGATATCCGCTCGAAACGTTCTTGGGTATAGAGTTGCGAGAGCGTGGTGTCGTTTTTCATCAACGCGTGCTGTAAGAGTTGACCTTGGAGTTGCGGATCCGAGAGATCGATTTCCAAGTAAACCTGTTCGGCTTGGGATAGCTTCTCCTGCAAAACACCCTCTACCGAAAAGTCAGCCGCGCATAGGACATGAAATGTCCCGAAGATGTGTGACGGGGAAATGAGGTCTCCACCAGAAACTTCCCAAAGTAAGGCACGTTCTGCAGGGGCCTTTCCAGCAGCGGGGTTGAGGGCGCAAACAATTAACGCGAGTAAAGAAAAAAATTTGTTGTGCATGACTGTCGGACTTTTGAATTTCACTAAATATTAAACGTCAATTTCGCTTCGGTGTTACATGGCTTTTCGACCCGCTGTCATTCAGGACGATATCACCGAGTGTCGGCGAAGCATACCACTTCGAACCGCTTCGAGCACCAAAAACGGAACCTTTTGCTCCCCCTCAATACGACAACACGCGGAAAAACCGATGAAAATCTTGTCAACAGCCTTGTAGTCGACTTGTAGTTATCCGGCCCCTCCCTTCGTTATCCTCCCTGCCAAAAGGGTGTTAACGATGGGTGAAACCCCTCGGTTTTACGCGGTTGATTTTATCAAATCAGAAAACCCAATACTAGGATTAATTAATCATCTAAACACGACAAAAATCACTGAAGTTGGAAATTTCAATGTAAATAAGCTGTAGTACACATGTCATACGCGGATTTTTTTAACAAAATCAATATAAACAATTAGCCTTTTCAACACGACAGAAAAGCACGCCTGCAGTGACCTAATTTGTCGTTCCCTAGTGATGAAACAACTATCATTTTTTCTTCTGTGTTAAAACCCACCTAAACCATTTTATATATCTGTCAACCAGTCTGTTATAACTCGTGTAGTACCCATGTAACCCCTAAATATTTCTCTGTGGTTAATTCCGTGCCGACCTTTGTCATGTCAACAAAGCGAAAGCAAACGATGAAACTGTCAAACCAAATGTTACCCACACAACCCGCACAACTACACAAGAATGTAGTCAAGCACGCGAAGCCAGTTCTTTCAACGGGGGTTACAAAAGAAACGGCTCGGGGGAACGACAAGTTGGAGACAAAAAAATCAAGCACTCGCGCAAAACAACAATCGATGAAATCTGTCAACGAACACAAAAACATCGCCATCATCGGCATGCAACCAGTGGCCTGCATCGGCATAGAAGCACTACTCAAAACCGAACTGGACCTGCAAGCAACAATTTGGCCTTTCCAAAGCGCAGCCGCTATGAACGGTCGCAGCAGTAACGTAGATTTAGTAATCAGCGAGTTGAACGGTTCAGGCGCCCTAGGCATAGAAAAGCAGTTCGAAATCGCTCGGAACATTTGCGGAGCAGACACATCCGTACTCATCCTCTCCGAAAAAGACGAAATGTCGTTCGGTCCCATGTGCATAGCTGCGGGCGCTCAGGGATTCGTCAGCAAATCCGCATCCTTGGAAATCATAACCCAAGCGATTGAAACTGTGCTGGCCGGCAAACGCTACATCGGCCCTGAACTAGCAAACAGCCCCTGGATCGAGGAAGAGATCGCAGGCTTAGAACGTCATCTTATATACCCCTAGCGCCGGACACCCCTTGCCGGCCAAGAACAACAGGTTGATCCAAAAAAATTCTTACACAAAAGAAAAAAACCAACCCTCCGAAGCGCTCCCCCTAGCGCCACTGGCAGGAACCTAAAAAACCACCAAAAAATGAAAATTTTCCAGTCCAAAAAAACTGGATTGTCAAGAAGAATCTTGGTAATCTCAGCGCTAGCTCTGCCCTTTTTCTATCAGTGCACCAAGGATGACAGCCTGGCGATTCAGCCGGAACGTCCTGCAACAACCACAGAATTCGCAGCTGCCAAATCCGATACGCAGGTCGCTATGATCAAGCTCGAAGCGAGCGAACCTTACATCACCGCCAACGGAAAAGACACCGTCGAACTGCGCCCTGTAGCGCTTAACAAACACGGGATTCGCGTCGACACCGCGGGATTTGAGATTTTTCACAACGACAAGAAGATTGACGCACAGAATTTCGTAACCTTTGACGTCGGCAAACACGCGTTCGTAGCGCGGCTCGGCCAGTACGCTTCAGAACCCGTCACCGTCGAAGCGCTCAAGGACTCTAACGCCGACCTATCCGTTGCACGAATCGAGGTTACCGCTTCTACGCAAGTGTTGGTTGCCAACGGAAAATCAACGACAACCTTCGAGGTAGCCTGCTTCACGACTGACGGTCGCGCCATCGGCACTCAAGAAGGCGAGAAAATCTACGTCAACGGAAAAGCCCTGCAAGGCTCACAGTTCACCACGACAACGGCAGGCGACCACCGCGTCGTAGCCAAAGTTGGCGACATCACCTCAAACGAAATTATTATCACAGCGCGCCCCGACAAGGCTTACGAAATCGTGACCATTCCCGTCGTATTCCACATCGGCCACTTTGGTGAGGCACCAGGCACGGGCGCCAACATCCCCGCCAGCATGGTTCAAGATCTTTTGGATGCCCTTAACCGCGGTTACGGCAACCAGTTTGGATCAACCAACCCCAACGCCGTGGACATGCGCGTACGCTTCCGCCTGGCGCAAACTGACGCAGCCGGCAAGCCACTTGCCGAAAAAGGTATCGTGCGTACGAACGTCACGAAATATGACACGGGCCTCGGCAACAACACCGCCGGCAATAGCCAATTGGGACTGACCGAATGGCGCGCTTGGCAAGACGAGGAATATTTGGATCCCAAATCGTTCTACAACATTTGGCTTTACCCTGCAGAAGAATCGTGGGCGGGCCTTGCCAACTATCCTTCTATCAGCTTGAACAATCCCTTGGCGGGCATCACGGGATTCGAACCCGGCCGTCGCTCCTACTATGTGAACACGGAATTCAACTTCCCTGCACCACGCATCAACACCAAGCACCGCGCCGGCATCACGACCACGCTTGTCCACGAAGTTGGCCACACGTTCGGATTGCGCCACACGTTTTCGGACAACAACTGCGCGACGTCTGACTATTGCGAGGATACTTATTCATACAACTACCCGAATGTAAACGACGCGTGCGCCGACAATAAAGGTTCAAAAACCCCTAACGAAAACTTCATGGACTACAACGGATCACGCAACACGTTCACCTACGATCAACGCGAGCGCGTACGCCACACGATCCAACACGCCTTGTGGTTCCCTGAATTGATTAAATCAAAGAAATAGCCAAGATATCGCCCGCCATGACCATGGCTTGACACCCATGGTTTTGACAGGTGGCAAACCGGGGGCTCGGACAGGCATATACCCCACATGCCCGCTCCGCATCCCCGTTTGCTATTAAGTGGATAGAAGCTGCTATATCGGGCCCGCGTCAGCTATATCGTTTTCGATGATTTACGGTGCCTTCCTTTCGTCTTGTCGTTATAAATCCCTATTTTCGATTAGCAAACAACCAAAACATATAATGCGTCGACCACTCATCACCATCTTGAATTCCAGTACCTTTGGCAAGCACTTCACCGCACATCTCGAAACGTTGGCGGCCTTTGCGGACATACGCCACCTTACCGTCCCGGCGGATATCGACGGAGCTGCGTTGGCGGCAGAGCTGAAGGATACGGACGGGATCATTGCTAGCGTCACGCCCAAGATTCCCCGAGAGACGCTCGAACAGTGCCCAAACCTGGTCCTACTGGTACGGCATGGCATTGGCTGCGATAACGTCGATTTAGAAGCCGCCACCGAGCTTGGCATCCTTGTATCGCGCGTAGAGGGCATCGTCGAAAGAGAAGCCGTGGCCGAATATGCGGTGGCGCTGTTGATGGCAGGCAGCAGGTACCTGGCCCAAGGATCTCGCGCCGTCCGGACCAGCGCGTGGGATACTCGTTCGACCATGATCGGGATGGAAATCAAGGGCAAAACCATTGGCATTATCGGGCTGGGCAATATTGGCTCCCGTAGCGCTGAGATTCTTTCCAAAGGTTTTGGTGCGCGTGTCATCGCTTCAGACCCCTACATACCCAAGGAACGCTTTGCCCAATTTGGTGCCGAGGAGGCGCCCCTGCCCGACTTGATACAACAATCGAACGCCATCCTCTTCCACTGCCCCCTGACTGACGAAACACGCCGCATGCTAGGCGTTGCCGAGTTTGCCAGCATGCAGCCCGGCGCCGTGTTGGTGAATACCTGCCGTGGCGAATTGGTTGATGAGGATGCGCTCTACGCCGCCTTGCAAAACGGCCCGTTAGGTGCCTACGCTACCGACGTGGTCGAAGGCGAACCCATCGACGGGAACCACCGCCTGGCCCAACTGGACAACGTATTGATTACCCCGCATCTCGGCGGATATAGCTGGGAATCGCTGCACGGTATGGGACAAACCTGCGTGGATGATTCCGTGGCCGTATTCCAGAAAGGTGGTCTGCCAGGCGAAATCGCGAACCCCAAGGTGTTGGACAAACCCTATCGCAAATGGCATTAGTCCTTGCCATAGACTTGGGTACAACTAACCTCAAGGTGGGGCTCATCGACGAATCCGGAGCGCTACTGCGCCTGGAGGCTGCGCCTGTGCCTGTATCGACCCACGGCCATGGCGCCGCCGCCCACGATCCTGACCAACTGAAGACCCTAATTCTGGACCTTTCGAAAAAATTGCTTGTCACGGGCGGCGCAGACGAGGTAGCCTACGTGGCGTGTTCGACGTATCAGTTTGGGTTGATGTTGCTGGACGCGAACAAAAAACCGCTAACAGGCATGACCCTGCTCGCTGATATCCGATCGCAACGTACGTTCGATACGTTTACGGCTGCCTTCGAGAACGTGGATATCTACGCCCGTACCGGTTGCCCCATGATGAGCCTTTACGCCTTGGCCCGCCTTCACTATTTTGCGGAAGAGGAGCCGACAACGTTCCGACAGGCCCACTACCTGACCGATAGCAAGAGTTTCTTGTTTGAGTGGCTTACGGGCGAGTTTGTCACCGATATCAGCACGGCCGCGGCTAGCCAGCTGTATAATATCACCGACCAGTCGTGGGATGAATCCCTATTGGCCCACGTGGGCCTTTCACCTTCGCAGTGTCCGACCATTGAGGACGGCACTACGTACTTCGGGACCCTGCGCGAGGCGATCGCCACCGAACTAGACCTGCCATCATCTGTACGCGTCCTGTTGGGTGTTTATGACGGCGCCGCTTTGGCCATCGGCTTAGGCGGATTGCAGCCCGGCGTCGGAGTCATTAATGTAGGCACCTCGGCGATGCTCCGCGTCCCGGGGTCGAAACCCGCCTTTGACCGCAGCGACAACAAGCGCATCCAACCCTATCGGGTCACGCCATCCGTTTTCCTAAATGGGGGGGCGCTCAACAACGCCGCTCTGCCAGCCAATTGGCTCCTCAACAACTTGTTTGACGTGGACATTCAGGACGAGGCCATGCTCTCGGTCGGTACGGGGCCGCCGCTGCTCTGCCTTCCCTACCTGACCAGCGAACGCGACTCGAAAACCGGACCCTTTGCCTCCGGCGTTTTCTTCGGTTTGCGCCAGTATCACGGTAAAACAGACTTAGCTCGCGCCGTGTTGGAGGGCGTGGCGTATTCCATGCGGTACTTGCTGGAGGCGATACGAGAGAACGGGCTCCCTGTAGAGGAGCTGCGTATGGGTGGCGGAGGCACGCGCGTGGCCGCCTGGCCCCAGATTTTTTCCAACGTGCTCGGCCTTCCCATCCACATACCATCGAATCCGGAAATGGGGCTGCTTGGGAGCGCGATGCTGGCTCTCGTAGCCGGAGGTCACCATCCCGATGTAGCCGCGCTGAGCCGGCAAATCAGCCGTACGAGCCACCGCATCGACCCCGACCCGCAGGCCGTAGCCATACACGACGAGCGTTACGCTTTCTTCAAAAAAGTAAGGGAAACCCTGGCCCCGCTTTACGAAGCGCACGCCGCGCTATCAGGTCCACAGGCAGGAACCATATAATGCTAAACGCGCACACACATAACCATTAAACAATCAGCCATTTAGCAAGAAGGCTGAATCGTCTATGCGCGGATCGAATAGATTTGTTGGATGCTAAGCGGAGAAACCCGCCGTTTGACGTTTAGGCAGCCCATTGGTACGTTACTACGGATACGTCGCGACGATGGGCATAACCCTGCCCGCACCGAAGGACTTGGCGCTGACGCGCAGGGTAGGCGGGGCTTGAAAACGTTTGAACTCGGCTCGAGCGACCATACGCAACACCCGATTCACCAAGTCCGGGTCAAAGCCGATGCCGATGAGCTGTTCAGGCCCCTTTTCCAACTCGATGTGTTGGTAAAGCACTGCGTCCAGGAGGTCGTATTCCGGCAGGGAATCGCTGTCTTTTTGGTCGGGCCGAAGTTCGGCGGACGGTGGTTTCTCGATGGTATTGATGGGGATAATTACCCGGTCGCGGTTAATGTAGCGCGCCAGTTCGTATGCTTGGGACTTATAGACGTCGCCGATGACACTCAGCGCGCCGGCCATGTCGCCGTAGAGCGTCCCGTAGCCCACGGCCGCCTCGCTTTTGTTCGACGTGTTGAGCAGAACGTATCCTAACTTATTGGAAATGGCCATCAACAGCGTACCCCGTATACGAGCTTGGATGTTTTCTTCGGTCAGGTCGGGCTGGCGCCCTGCAAATGTAGCGGCTAAGGTTTGGTCAAATGCCGTCGCGACGTCTTTGATGGGGATAACCTGATGCTGGCATCCCGTATGCTGCACCAATTCGAGCGCATCGGCTATCGAATGGTCACTGGAGTAAACGGAAGGCATCAGCACCGCGAGTACATTGTCGGCACCAAGAGCTTCCACGGCCAGCGCAGCTACAATAGCCGAATCCAAGCCACCTGACAAGCCCAGCACCGCCTTCGAAAAGCCCGACTTTTGGAAATAATCCCGAATGCCCAGCACCAGCGCCTGATGAATCAGGCTGATTTCCGAATGCTCGTAGCCCGGCGTAGCAGGCAGCAAAGGTTTAAGGTTCCCCTCGGCTAATTCGTACAGCCTCTGGTCTTCCTTAAAGCCTGCCAACACGTCCACCAATGCGCCGTCGGGCCCAAACACCAAGGAACGACCGTCAAAGATGATATCGGTATGCGCGCCCACATGATTTAGATACATCAAGGGGAGGCCGCTGCGCTCGACTTGGGCTTGTAAGACGCCCACCCGCCGATCAAAATGCTGCGCGTCGAAAGGCGATGCAGCGATATTGATGATGACGTCCGGCTGGTTGTGCAGCAACTGCGCGAGCGGATCTTCGGCATAAAGCTTAGCATTTGACGTATCCCACAGGTCTTCGCAAATGGTTAGCGCCAGACGCTTGCCGTCGACTTCCACGCAGGCAAAAGAGCGGGCCGGTTCGAAATAACGGTACTCGTCAAACACGTCGTAGTCTGGCAATAAGCCCTTGTGGACGATCTGCTTCACTTCACCCTCAGCCAACAGCAGGCCGGCATTAAATAGGGCCTTGCCGCTGCCCGTCGTATTGGGTACCGGAGCGCCAATAATGCAGGCGATACCAACGCACTGCGCGGCAATTTGTTCGATGGATTGGGCACAACTTTCTAGAAAAGAAGCTGAGCGCAATAAATCCTTGGCCGGATAGCCGCCTATGGCCAGTTCGGCAAAGACGATTACGTTCGCCCCCTGCTCTTTCGCTTCGCGGATTGAGGTGATAATTTTAGCTGTATTCCCCTCAAAATCGCCGATACGATAATTCAGTTGGCTTAGGACAATGACCATCGTGGGTTGACTTAAAAGAATACGCCTAAATTCAAGCCAAAGTAAGAGCTTTTTGGGTCACCTAGCTTTACGGCGCGGGTAAATCCGTTGTTGAACGTCAAACCGGTTGCAAGCGTTAGGTTATGATCCAATTGCCATTCCACGCCACCCCCGATGAGCAGACCCAGACGCAGGAAATTGGCGTCGCCGCCCATTGAGGCACGACGTCCGCGGTCAACGGCCTCACGGCCACTCAGCTTGAAGCCCGTGGTAAAGCCAAACTGCCCGTAGTAGCTACGGAAGTACCGCTGCGTGCTCTTGAGTTTGACCGATAGCGGAATCTCTGCGTATTGCAAACGATACTTGCGGATATCTCCCGGGCCCGCTGAACCATCGGCAGTCTCAGAATTCAACGTATTGATGACCAGACCGGTAGCAAAATAGTAATTTTCGGAGACGCCAAAATCAGCCGCCAATCCGTATGCAAACCCAAACTTGGACGAGCTGTCAAACTCGTTGTTATCGCCATACCGCAACCAACTGATCGAGGGTGACAACGTGATGCCAAGCGAAACAGGTTTGTACTGGTAGGTAGATTCATAGTAATCCTGCGCACGGGCAACAAACGCTGTCGAGATGATCAGGAAAACGAAGGCAGGTACAAGTTTGAGAAAAGTAGTGTTGTTCATATATTACAGGATTTAAAAACAATTTGGCCCTCCATGTTCTTTTTGGCCGTCTATTCATTAATTTCGTTGCAATCAAGTAATCAAAAATGATGCTCAATTTCCGTCGATGGCAAATTTATCTCTTTTTTTCCATTATCGCACTGTTCGGTTGTCAACGCACAGAGCGCGTCGACCTTAGCCAAATCGACCTCGAAATCAACATCGAGCGCTTCGACCAGGCCCTGGACAGCCTGACCCTAACCAACATCGCCGACAAGAACGAGCAATGGAAAAGGCAGTACGGGTCGTTCTATTACGACTATATGCGTTTTATGCTCGAGGCCGGCGACCCCGATGACAGCGCCTCCCTCACCGACGTGCTCGGCCAAGTGATTCAGACCCCCGATTACGCCGCCCTGAGCCAAGCCGTGCAATCGGCCTTCCCAACGATGGCTAAATACGAACAGGAACTAACCGACGCTTTTAAGCATATTCTGTACTACTTTCCAGACACTGACGTGCCCCGCTTTATCTCGTTTCTGTCCGGATTTGGCGTGCAAACCCCGATCGGAGAGGACTACATCGGTATCGGGCTCGACATGTTTCTTGGTGCGGATTCGGAGTTCTATCCCGCCCTACGTGGCAGCATTCCCTATTACATTTCGCGGCGGTTTACACCGGAAAACGTGGTGCCGCGCGTGGTGGAAGCGTTCGCCCGGGAAGAGCTCTTCCCGTATACTGAGGCCGAATCACACCTGCTTGACCAGATGGTACATCACGGCAAAATCCTTTACTTCTTGGATCGCGTATTGCCTGAGGTAGCCGACACCTTGAAGATTGGGTACACGACGGCGCAAATGCAATGGGCACAAAACTACGAACGTGATATTTGGGCTTGGTTCCTCAGTGAGAAATTGCTGTACGAATATGACTTTCATCGCATTCAAAAGCATTTGGGTGAAGCCCCCTTTACACCGGAACTAGGAGAAAACAACGAGTCGGCACCGAAGCTCGGAATATTTCTGGGCTGGAATATCGTTCGTCAATATATGAATCGCAATCCCGATGTCACCCTGTCCCAACTCATGGCGATGAACAGCGGTCAGTCCATCTTGGACGGGTCGCGCTATCGCGGGCGATGACCCGGCTAGCTATCTACTAACGTTTACAATGCAACAAACATGCACATCCAACCCACCACCTTGTCCTTTTTGAAACGCCTGGCTGAAAATAACGACCGCGACTGGTTTCAACAGCATCGCGACGACTACGAAGCAGCGTGGCAAAACATGAAAGATTTCGTCCAGCAGCTGATTATTGCGCTCGCCACTACCGACCGTTACATCCATGCGGATATCCCGGTCAGCAAATGCCTGTTTCGTATCTACCGCGACACGCGCTTCAGCAAGGATAAAACGCCCTATAAAAACTGGTTGGGTGCCGGTATTTCGACCGCCGGCCGCAACATCAACGGTCCCGAATACTATTTGCACATCCAGCCGGGCAACAGTTTCTTCGCCAGCGGCTACTGGCGGCCCGAAAAGGAATTCTTGGCGGCAATTCGCCAGGAGATTGACTATAATGGCGAAGAACTCACCCAGATTTTGGCCGACCCGATATTTTCAAGGCACTGTACGCTGGATAAAACCGACACGCTCAAGCGTCCGCCCATGGGATACAGTGAGTCGCATCCGCATATCGACTTGCTTAAGCTGAAGAGCTTCACCGCACTGACCGCGCTTTCGGACTCAGACCTAGGGTCAACAGACGCCATTGCCCTGCTCAGGGATCGTGCTGAAGCCATGTCTCGCTTCAAATTTTTCCTGCACCGTGCGTTGGGCAACGAATGATTGCTAAGCAGGGAAGCTGATCTTGCCCATGCACACGGAGGGCGAGTGGAATAACCCTGCTGTGTTGGACGGATCGCCGGCCAAGGTTTCGTTCGCCAGTATGGCGAAAAGTACGGCTTCCTTCGCGTCGGCAGGTACGCCGAGCGCTTCGAACGGGCTAACTAGGGTGTCTCCGCAACGCTCGCGGACGCCCTGCATCAGTATGGGGTTATGTAAGCCGCCTCCGCTAACATAGATATGGGGATTTTGGACGCCTAACTGCCGGACAGCTCGGGCAATTCCTTCGGCGGTAAAGGCATTTAGCGTCGCCATGAGGTCCGCACCGCCAATCGCATCGACACCCGTCCGCCGTTGTGCGTCATCGAGATAAGCGCGATTGAACAACTCGGGACCCGTGGTCTTCGGAAAAGGCAGCTCAAAAAACGGATGGTCCAGCAACGCTTCCAGTAACGTGGCATCAGCGCGACCGCGCGAAGCCACTGCCCCGTCCTCGTCCATTTCCCGACCGTGTTGGTCCTGCATCACTTGGTTCATCAGCGTGTTGCCAGGACCGATATCCGTAGCAAAGGCACCCGTTCCCGACCCGGGCAGATAGGTAAAATTGGCAATCCCACCAATGTTCAGCAATATCCGATCTTCGCCAGCGCGAGCAAACAAGAGGTAGTCGCCGTAGGCGGCCAATGGAGCGCCTTCACCGCCGGCAGCGATGTGTTTTTGGCGGAAATCAGCTACGGTAATGATTCCCGCCTGCCTGGCCACGTGATCTCCATCTCCGAGCTGGAGCGTACTGTTAGGTTGATTGACATCGCCCGTGAACGAGCGTGGCGCATGGTATACCGTTTGCCCGTGGCTGGCGATGGCGTCCACCTGGGAAGGGTCAACCCCCCATTTTTCGAGAGTTTGCCGCACGAGGGATCCGTGCAATGTGCCGATAGACGCGTTGAGCTGGGACATACTCTGCTGATCGACGGTTCGTTTGGCGAAAACCTCGCGAACCTGCCTGCGAAACGAATCGGCATAAGGAACGGTTTCAAAGTGTTCCAACGACAAGGACGTCTGCCGCCCGCTTCCACTTATCCGGCACAAGGCAATATCGAGCCCATCCAACGAGGTGCCGGACATAAGGCCTACGATGCGGCGGGATGGCTGGCTAGCCATGCGATACAAGTCGGCGATCTGCTTATTCATGGCGTTAAATGTACGTGATATCTTTCACAATTTGGAGAAGTCGCAGCCCGGATACCCTCTGCATGTCGGTGTGGTGAGCGGTCTCTGGGCCGCCCGCACTTTGCAAACGGCACAGGCCGAAACATTTGTAAACAACACGAACATTCGCTAAATTTGGAAAAAAATATCCATGAATTTCCCCACAACATTAAAGTACTCCAAGGATCACGAATGGGTTCGTGTGGAAGGCGACGAGGCAGTCATTGGCATTACCGATTTTGCACAGCGTGAGCTAGGCGACATCGTATTTGTCGACATCGATACTGTCGGTGACGAGGTGGTTGCCAACAAGGTTTTTGGCACGATTGAGGCAGTTAAGACTGTGTCGGATTTGTTTATGCCCGTGTCAGGAACGATCCTTGAGGTTAATCCCGAAATCGACGGCGCGCCAGAGTTGGTGAACCAAGACCCCTATGGCGCCGGCTGGATCGTTCGTATCAAGCTGAACGACGCGGCTGACGTAGCCAGCCTGCTGACAGCGGAAGCCTACCAAGAGACTATCGGTTAGCCAAATCTTTGCCCTCAACGATTTTGGCACTGTAATCGCTCGGAAGGTCAGGACTATGAAGCATTATATTTGGGCTTTCTTGTGGGCGGTTGTGGTGTTGGTGTTGATTTCGATGCCCGGAGATAGCACCCGCGGCGTCCCACACTTCGAGGGGATGGACAAGCTGGTGCACACAGGATTCTTCTTTGTGTTCACCGTTTTGCTATACTACGGGTCAATCAAACGTAACAAAACGACCCGTCCCTCATGGGATTGCTCGTTAAAGGTGATCTTCGTGTCCCTCTTCTTTGCTGTGTTGACGGAGTTTATCCAACTCACGATATTCACCCATCGCACGGCCGAAATTTGGGATCTGTTCGCAGATGTCGTGGGCACGGGTATGGGCGTATTTGCTTATTTGGTGTTTCACCATATCAAAAGCCATGAAACGTAAACGAATCAGTTGGCTGCTGGCCGCACTTGTGGCCTTCGGATCCCTATCGTCCTGCGCCGTGTTCAACAAGGGGTGCCAATGTCCCTCGGTACACCGAGCTGCTAAGCGGTAAATAAAAACGGCCATTCGCGCGTAGCAAATGGCCGTTTTACTGTTATATGGATATCAATAAGTCGATTCATTATTGTTCCTTCTCACCGAGCCAATCGATAATGGCTTGACTCACCCCCGTGAACGAGAAGCCCCCATCGTGGAACAAGTTCTGCATAGTGACCATACGCGTCAGGTCTGAGAATAGCGTGACGGTGTAATCCGCACATTGGTCGGCCGTGGCATTGCCCAGCGGGGACATTTTCTCAGCATAAGAGATAAAATCACCAAAGCCTTTCACACCCGAACCTGCGGTGGTCTGCGTGGGCGACTGGCTAATGGTATTCACCCGAACTTTTTTCTTAACTCCGTACTGGTAGCCAAAGTTGCGGGCGATGCTCTCGAGCAACGCCTTGGCATCAGCCATGTCGTTGTAGTCTGGAAATACCCGTTGGGCGGCAATATAAGTCAACGCCACCACGGACCCCCACTCGTTGAGGGCATCTTTCTTCATCGCCGTGGCCAGCACGCGGTGCAAGCTCAGGGCGGAGATATCCATCGCCTTATGGGTGAAGTCGTAGTTGTTTTCAGTATAATGTAGCCCTTTCCGCACGTTGATGCTCATGCCGATGGAATGCAATATAAAGTCAACACCACCACCAAAATGTGCGAGCGTTTGGTCAAACAGGTTGTCGATATCTTCCGGGTTGGTCACATCGGCCGGTATCACCGGCGCATTGTTGCATTGCTCGGCCAACTGGTTGATCGTGCCCATGCGCAACGCAACGGGCGCATTCGTTAATACGATTTCAGCACCTTCGCTCACGCAACGCAGTGCGGTTTTCCAGGCGATGGACTTCTCGTCCAATGCGCCGAAGATAATTCCTTTCTTTCCTTTCAACAGGTTGTGGGACATAGTCAGGGTTTTTGTAGTCGGTCTATCACTGGCGCCGAGCCAGCAACACCGCAATTTGTAATAGTGTTTCGTGTTCTTTATTTATCGGAGCCTTACAGGCCATCCCGATGCGTGTAAAAGTACTACTTTTTTCAATATCATCGACTATAGCCGTAACAACTCGGCAGCGTGGCGGACGGCCGCATCTCCGGGGTTGGCACCACCCAGCATCTGCGCGATTTCATCAACTCGCGCCTTGTCGTCCAGTCGGGCGATCTGGGTGCGCGCTTTGTCATCGCCCGTAGCCTTGTAGACCTTAAAGTGCGTATTGCCCTTGGCTGCAATCTGCGGAAGGTGTGTAATGGCAATCACTTGCATGTGTTCGGCAAGCGCTTCCATGGTTTCGCCCACATTAAGCGCAACCTCGCCGGATATGCCCGTGTCGATTTCATCGAAAATAATGGTAGGCAACGCCGACGAACGGGCGACGATCGATTTAATGGCCAGCATCAAGCGCGACAGCTCGCCTCCGGATGCCACTTTGCTAACCGGCTGGGGAGCCTGACCCTTATTGGCAGAAAACAAGAAGGCGACCTCATCTCCCCCACTTGGCCGCAATAAGCCATCAGCCACGGGGTTTAGCTGGATGGCGAGGGTGGAGTCAGGCATGCCAACCGTACGGAGTATGGCCAGCACGCGATTAATGATGTCGGGTACCACCCTTTTGCGGCTATCACTAAGCTCGGCGGCGAGGGCCCGTGCCTCTTTTTCCAACGCGGCGACCTGCCTTTCCAATTGCTTGATCTCTTCCTGCCTAGTATCCGATTCCAGCAGTTTTTCCGAAAGCGTTTCGCGCAGGGCAATCAATGAGTCCACGTCGGCTAGGCGGTGCTTCTGCTGCAGGCCGTACAGTAGGCTTAACCGTTCGTTTACTGCTTCCAAGCGCTCACCATCATGCACGATCTGTTGCTCCGCCTGTGCCATGCCATCGGCCAAATCGCGCACTTCGATCGCCACGCTCTGCAGCCGCGAGACTTGTTCCTCCAAAGAAGGCAAATAGCGGGCGGCTTGCTGAAGCTGTTGCAGGCTCGCCCGCAGTAACTGCTCTACGCTGCCATCCTGCTCTTGTAAAACGTACGTGGCGCCGAGGAGACTGCGTTTGATTTCCTCGGCATGTTCCAATTGCTTTTGTTCGTCTTCCAGAGCCTGCTGCTCACCGCGTTCAAGCCGCGCTTCTTCCAATTCGTTGAAAAGGAATTGGTGGTAGTCCGCCTCTGCACTCGCACGGTCCGCCGCTTCACGCAACGCCTGTAACCGCGCCTCTACGGTGCGCCATTCGCGATAGACGGACGCGTACCGCTGTTTGAGGGAACCGTTGTTGGATACGCTGTCCAGCACCAGCAACTGGAAAGCCGCTGTATTGATCTGCAAGGTAGCATGTTGGGAATGGATGTCAATCAGCCTTTCGCCGAGGGCTTTTAGTACTTGAAGCGTAACGGGGGTGTCGTTGACAAATGCCCGCGACTTGCCATCGACATTGATCTCACGACGGAGGATCGTGTCGGCCTCATAATCCAGGTCATGCTCGGCAAAGAAGCTTTTGAGATCGTACCCCGAAATGTCGAAATATCCCTCGATGATACATTTCCGGTCTTGATTGAAGAAAAAACGACCTTCTGCGCGCTGCCCCAAAATCAACGACAATCCTCCCATGATGATGGATTTGCCCGCCCCTGTCTCGCCAGTCAGGATGTTCAACCCCTTGCCAGGCAGGATATCCGCCGAATCGATGAGGGCGTAGTTCTTAATGGACAGCCGGTTCAGCATATTCGTAGAAATTCTTGGATTTATGGCGCATTAACGTCCGCGCAAGGACTCGTATTTGGTGGTGTTGGCCGGGTCTATCGTGACCAGGATATTGAACGCAGCGGCTTTGTCTGGTGGCGGCATGCCGCTCAACACACCGACGAGCTCATCCGATTTTGCCGTGAAAAACACCTGATTAAGCATATTGCCCTGGGCCAATCGGTCCACCTCCTGCAAACGTGGCAGGAGACCAAGGACAGCTTTACGGGCGCCAGCCTCGTCATCAACCATGCGGTCCAAGCCGCTAAGGTAGAAGGCATACATGAAGTCGCGCAGTGGCTGGTAACGCCGATCAAGCAGATTGTTAACTAGCCAGAATCGGTTGTTATTTCCTTCCATGGACCGCCAGCCACTGAAGCCGGTATTCTGGGCGTTGTTCACCACCGCCTGGGCTTGCCGGTAAAAAGGAGTCCCCCCGCTGGGGCTAAAGGTGTCGGCGTCCATCCCCACAATGACGTACGCATAGTACGCCAGCAGGGAGGTCAAGTTGCTCATATACTGCTGGTCCGAATAGTCCATCATCTGTCCTTCGTCGTAGCTGAAATCAAAGCTGTTGTCGGCTAAGCTCAGCACGGGGCTATTGTATGACGTGTTGTACACCGGTCGGGTAGAGATGATCTGGGCCTGGGCCGTGAAGTTGGATGAACCGTCCCACGAAGTGATCGTAATGACCAAACTGCAATCAATCCGTTCTTGGGGCGCGATTGTACGGTCGCTCCATGCGGTTCTGTTGAGAAAATCCGACATCGCTTTCTCCAGTACGTCCAGCACGCGCTTGTTTGTATTCTGCACCTGCGGCGACAGGATCTGGACGCGCGCATTCAGGTCTTGCGCGTTTGCGCTGGAGATAACTATCCCCATCCAGATAGCGACCGCAGACATAAGCCTATAAAACAGGTATCGAGTGGACATGTCCAAAGATAATGAATAAGCCCTTCGTGCCGAATAAATCCCGCAAAAAAATCAGGATGGTGCTATCTTCGTTGAAAATGCAGGTCGGCGAAATCGAGGTATCGCAGCCAATCATATTGGGTCACATCATGCTTCCCCGCACGAATATGATAGCCTATGCTGTACATCAGCGGCTCATGTAGACCCGGCATAGTTTCAGAGGACAGTCCTTCCAGCCCATAAAGTGCGAACACAGGGCTGGCGTGGTAGGCCGCCAGGTATTCGCCCTTGGGGTCGGCCCATCGATCCTCAACCGCACTGGCCACGTAGACCGCCCGCGGTGCCATCAACGCGATCAACTGATGCTGATCAATGGGCCGCTGCTCCTCGCGTCCGTGATATTGGTCGAAGGTCTTACAAAACCACGAAGGCCGAATACTGGCTACCGTCGCCAGCCGCTCGCCATACTTACGCCTCGACAGAGCAGCGCCCCCTTCGCCAGAGTTGTTGGATATCACGACCTTAAATCGAGGATCCTGCGCTCCCGCCCAAAGTGCTGCCTTCCCGTGCCGCGAATGCCCCATGATGGCCACCTGATCGATATTAATCATGGGTTCGGTAGCGAGGAAATCGACGATACGACTTGACCCCCAAGCCCACGCACCGATCGCCTGCCATGCGTCTGGCGCTTCGGGCGATGTTCCATATCCCGAAAAGAGTGCCATGATGCTGTGGTCCTTCATGCCGGGTACATCGGGAAAAATATCGTGGTAACACATCGTTGCAACGGCATATCCGCGGTCGATTATATCCTCAAAGGCCCAACGGCTGGCCTGGTTGCCCCGCTCCCTATCAGGGTGGCCCTCCTCGCGGACGAGCTTGAAATTGGGTGAATAGCGAATGTCAGGCTCCATCGTGGTACTGTGGTTGCCTTTATAATTATAGCCTACAAATACGGGAACCGGCGCTACGGCGGATTTAGGCAAGTAGAGGAGCAAGTACGCCACATGTTCTCTTTCGCCGTTGCTAAACACGAACTTAATCTGTTTTCCGATTGCTTTTCCGCCCAGCGCGTCGGGGTTTTCCACAAGCAATTCGTACCGGACAGGGATAGATTCCGTGGGCGTGCGTCCGTACATTTCCCGTGCGAAAAAATCAAGCAACTCTGGCCGATGCTGTTCCCAGCCCGCCAGGCTCGTTATTCTTTCCCCGTTGGATGTAACGAGCAATTCGGGCAGTTCGTAGGGCTGCACAAGGCTTTCGTCATAATTGGTTTCCGTTTGCGCGCCGAGTTGCCCGGCGAACGAAACCCAGCCGATACAGAGGATAATGAGGAGGTGTTTCATTTTTGCATATTAGATCTATAGTCGATTCAGAAGCCTATCGGCGTAGCCAAATATAGTCAATTGCGCTACGAGATGATGACCTGACATCAAATTCTATTATTTATCTGGATTTTAATAGTTTACAATCAAAAATATAAAATATTTAATTATAGTCTATTAAAACAATGGACTTTATATATATTTGTATCGTACAAACCCCTATCGGCAACCACACATAAGGAAGATGCTTTTGCATCAAGGATTTAACATCCTATCCGATATGCGTCTTCCCGATAGGGGGAGGGTAATTTTTCATCAACGACAACTCACCATCCAATGAAAACGCAAGCGCAACGATCTGACGTCGAACCCAAGATCACGCTCGTGGGAGCCGGACCCGGCGACCCCGACTTAATAAGCGTCAAGGGCATCAAGGTGCTAAAGGAAGCCAATGTAATTCTATACGACGCCTTGGTAGACGAGGAATTGCTACACTACGCGCCACCCGAGACGATTAAGGTTTACGTAGGCAATCCATCAGGCGACGAGAATTTCTCGCAAGACACGATTAACCGGTTGATGGTCGACTACGCGCTCAACTTTGGCCACGTCGTCCGTTTAAAAGGCGGCGACCTCTTCGTATTCGGGCGTGGATACGAGGAACTCGACTTTGCCGCGTCATACAGCATCGAAACCGCGATCGTACCGGGTATCTCGAGCGCGATATCCGTCCCAGGCCTACAAGGCATCCCGGTGACGCATCGCGGCACGAGCGACAGCCTTTGGATTCTTTCGGCTCTTGGCAGCGACGGCAAGCTCTCCCGCGAGCTGAGCCATGCCGCGCAGAGCCAAGCGACGATCGTTGTGTTGTCGGGCTATCCGCATTTGGCAGCAATCGTCGAGGTTTTCCAGCGACAGGGTAAAGGTGGTCTTCCTGTGGCGATCATCCAGAACGGCTCGATGGCCCACGAACGGGTTGCGGTGGGACTCGTTAACACCATCGAAGAAGTGGCCCTCGAAAAGGACATCGACAATACGGGCCCCGTGCTCCTCGTGTTCGGCCAAGCCGTCGCCCTGCATGGCGAGTTCCAAAAGATTCGTCGTTTTTTTGAATGTCCGGATTTCCTCTGATTGCAATCATGCGAAATTTGTCTGCATAAGTTTATAATAGATTTTGAAAAAGCTCCGCTCATCGGGAGCTTTTCTATTTCCCCGTCTTGCCAATTGGAATATTCCTGTATTTTTGCCCGTTGTAAAACTTTTTAGGATGGGCAAGGACAAACTCAGGAAATTCGCCGAGATCGCCACGTTTCCGAACGTGCTGCAGCTCGATGAAGGAAAAGCGATGAAGGGACAGTGGCGGCGGCAGCATTTTGGCAATGAGAACGATGTGGTGCTCGAGCTGGCCTGTGGGAAAGGGGAGTACACCGTTAATTTGGCCCGCATGTTCCCCGACCGCAACTTTATCGGCGTGGACTACAAGGGCAACCGGCTCTGGCGTGGCGCCAAAACCGCCCTTGAAGAGGGGATAAAAAACGTGGCGTTCCTACGCATACAGATCGAGAACATCCTGGACTATTTCGCTTCGGACGAAGTGGCTGAAATCTGGATTACGTTTCCTGATCCCCAACCCGCCAAGCGTCGCATCAAAAAGCGTCTGACGCACCCGATTTTTCTGGCAAAATACCAGCAAATCGTGCGGAAAGGCGGCCTGATCCACCTCAAGACGGACAATGACGGATTGCATGCTTACACGTTAGAAACGCTGACAGAGCTGGGCGTGGAACCCACGGCGCAGACCACGGACCTCTATCGTTCTGCCTTGGCCGACGAAGTACTATCGATCAAAACCTACTACGAACAGAAATACCTCGCGGTAGACAAGAATATAAACTACCTCAAATGGGCCCTGCCCGAACAGCCAATCGGCTCAACGGAACCGGAACCGCTCCCGCGTGCCTAAAGATTTCCCTGCAGTTTTTTGCGGTTGCGTTTGCTAAGCTTCTCGACATTGACCGGTTGAGGCAACTTAACATAGTACCCCGTTCCATCATACGGTCGCTTTCTGGGGTGCTCCTTACAAGCTTGCGAGCAGCACCCGTCCATTTTCCAGCCACATTCCTCACATTGCGTGAAGTGCTCGTTACACTCCGGATTGGCACAATTAATCATGTGGTCGGAAGCCACGCCGCAATTCCGACAGGTGGCCACCACCGTCGGATTGACGGTATTCACTTCTACGGCTACCCGGTTGTCGAACACGTAGCACTTTCCCTCGAAGTCCTGACCGCCCACTTCCTTACCATACTTGATGATACCGCCATGGAGTTGGTACACCTCTTCGAATCCCTCCTTCAACAACAGCGCCGAGGCCTTCTCGCACTTGATGCCACCTGTACAATACGTTAGTATCTTCTTGCCTTTGTATTTGCTAAGCTCGTTGATTTTCTCGGGAAATTCCCGGAAGTTCTCGATATCAAGGGTTATGGCGTTCTTAAACCGGCCCACAGAATGCTCGTAGTTTGAGCGCACGTCCAGCACGACCACATCTTCGCGATCTTTCATGGCTAGAAATTCGACTGGCGCCAGGTGTTTGCCCGTCTCGCGGGTGGGATCGATGACCTTCGGATCACGCAAACCCGAATGCACGATTTCAGGTTTGTATCGGCAATGCATTTTGATGAACGAAGGCTCGTCCACCTCATCGATCTTAAAATCGGTCTTAGCGAAACGCGGATCGGCGTGCACGGCGTCCATATAGGCACGACACGCTTCCACCGTACCCGATACCGTACCATTAAGGCCTTCGTCAGCCACAATGATGCGGCCTACCAAGCCGAGTGATTTACAAAATTCAAGGTGTTCAGCAGCGAATTGTTCTGCACTCTCGATAGGGCTGTAGCAATAGTACAGCAGGGTGTGATATTTTTTCATACGCATTGATACCGCTGCAAACGGCGTTTAATGACTCTTTTATTTGCGGATGCAAAAATACGAAAACCACCGCAAAAAATTAGCAAGGCCGGACCACAAAGTGCGCCGACCTTGCCAATACGGTGCGCAGCCACCATTACTACCCCTGCGATTCGTCTGCCGAAGGCCCGTAAATCCCCGGTACGGGGATGTCCAGCAACCGGAGGTAGACGGTAAGCTGTCCGCGGTGGTGGACAAGGTGGTTATTAATGATAAAACGGACCGCTCCTGCACGCGGCAGTTGAGCAATCACCCAATCGCCAGCCTTCAGGGTCCATTGGCGCGCCCAATCATCGTCCGCGGATGCTTCGATGCTTTGTTTGTTTCGTTCGTATCCTTGCTCCAGGACCGAAATCAATGCCGCCGCATTCGTTGCGGACAAGGGCGTGTAGTCGGTCTTAAAGTCGAAGGTGTCTCGGGGGAGCGCATCCGCCACCCAATTATGCAGCTCAACGATATGTGATGCCAACGCGCCCAAGGAGGATGATTTAGGATGCGGCTTGAAGTCCCAATGCGCATCATCCAAGCGCTCAAGAACCCGGCGTGTGTTTTCGGTTTCCTGCTTTAGCTCAATCAGTAGGTTGTCCTTTAGTGCCATATTTTCACTGTTTTTTCGTGAAGGTAACGAAAACTTAGAAGACTTGCCTACACACCGCCCGAAAACCCGAACCTTCGCCTTACGCACACGATTGCGTAAACCTCCGCTGAGCATTTTTTTTGTTTGGAATCTGCTTTGTTATGCGAAATTTATGTAAATTAGGGAAGGTTTTTGCAGATGAGAGCCTTTCCGCGACCGGCAAAAGCTCTCCTTGGCATGCTCCTTGGAGCCCTAAAACCAAATATAAAACAACGTGTAATTTCCGAACATTAGTCGGGCCTTAGGTTAAGCTGCGTCGCAATAATATGGAAAAAAAGATATCGGTCCTGTACGTAGACGATGAGCCGAACAACTTGGTGTCATTTAAGGCGACGTTTCGGCTTAAGTACGATGTCCATACGGCCATCAGCGGAGCCGAAGCCATACGGCTGATCAAGAAGATGCCGATCGAGATCATCATTACGGACCAGCGGATGCCCGAAATGACTGGCGTCGAGTTTTTAGAGCGCGTGATTGACATCAACCCTGAACCCATGCGCATATTGCTAACGGGATATGCCGACATGAATGCCGTGGTGGAGGCTGTCAACAAGGGCAAGATATTCCATTACCTGAGCAAGCCTTGGAGCGAGGAAGAGCTGGACGAAACCATCAAACGGGCCTACGAGGTGTATGGCGAGCGCAAGAAAATTAAAGAGTCTCATTCAAAGCTGGAGATTTCGAACGAGCAACTTGAGTTTTTACTGAGGCAGCGGCTGCTATCTTAACTCCTATTTTCCGGGAAGAATAACGCTAAAAAAGGTGCCTTCGCCTGGGGCGGAATCCACGGTGATTTTTCCACCGAGTTTGGTTACGATGCCTTTAACGTTATACAGGCCGAAACCTGCCCCCGCCACTTGATCACTGGCGCGATAAAATAGGTTAAAAATATGGCCCAAATCTTTCTCCCCGATTCCGATTCCATTGTCTTTGACTCCGATGACGACTTGCTTGTCGGCTACTGTTGCCGTCAAATTGACGTGCTTGTTCGGGTTGTCGCGCCGCTGGTATTTAAACGCGTTGGAAAGCAGATTCTGGATAATTAATTTCAGCGCCACCTCATCCGTGCGGAAGGGCTCACTTTGCTGCACGGAAATCGCGAGCTCAATGCCATTATTTTCAATATGGATACTGTAAAACTCTCTGAAATAATCAAACAGGGCCTGGAAGTCGACTTCACCAATGTTCAAGCCGCCCCGCCGATGCAAATAGTAATCATGCAAATTGTTTATATAAACAAATAGCTTGGATATGGATGTCTGCATGTGGTCTAGTACCTCATGGATGCGTTTGACGTCGTCAAATTTCAGCGATACTCGCAGAGCGGAATGAATGGCCACGAGCGGGTCGCGCAGGTCATGGCCCACGCTGTATGCAAACTTATCAAGTTCCTCGTAAGCGCGCTGCAATTCCTCGTTACGGATATCCAGCAGGGAGGTGGCCAGGTAAAACTTGTTGGCTTCCTCTACCGAAGAAATCAGCTCTTCTTCTACCCAGGGTTTGCGCACAAAACGGAATATATGACATCGGTTCACCGCGTCGATGACGGTTTCCATATCGGCATGAGCGGTCAGTAGGATACGTACCGGCCGCGGAAAGTCGTTTTTGATGCTGCCAAAGAATTCGACCCCGGTTTCTCCGGGCATACGCTGATCACAGAAAATTACTCGAATGTCTGGATTGTGAGCCAGGATTTCCCGTGCCTCATCCGTATTTATTGCCGTATGGATCTTGTATTGAAGACGAAACGTAGCCTTCATGCTGAGCAGATTATTCAGCTCGTCATCCACATACAATATTTCAGGACTCTCGTTCATCAGGTAGGTAGCGATGTTCAGCAGACGCGCGTTACTTGTGTAAAATTACGCTATTTATTCGTGTTTCTATTGTTTAATCGGAATAATTAATGTGAAAGTCGTCCCCACGCCTTCTTCTGAATGGATCTTAATCTCACCATTATGTTTTTTGATGGTCTTATACACGATTGACATCCCCAACCCGGTTCCCTCGCCCACCTCTTTCGTGGTGAAGAATGGTTCAAATATACGCTCTATGACATCTTTTGGCATTCCGATGCCATTATCCGCGATGATTATGTGTGCATGGTCTCCGTGGGGTTCAGTCGCAATCGTAAGCAGCCCACCCGGTTGCTTGCCAAACTTTTTATTAATAGCGTACAATCCATTGGTGATTAAGTTGAGGAACACCTGATTTAATTTACCAGGATAACATTCCACAGGGGGCAGTTCACCCCACTCCGTGTGCACGTCAACCGACTCCTTGATAACACTGTTTAGGATGACCAGCGTGGACTCAAGGCCTTCGTTGATGTCGGCGTACTTCAGCACGTCTTCGTCCACCCGTGAAAAAATGCGCATGCTTTTGACAATTTCAGCCGTGCGGCTAGCGCCTTCATGCATCCCTTTGAGTAAGAACTCGATTTCGGTTTTCAGGTAGTCGACATCGATAGACTCCTTATATTTAACGAGTTTATCCTTCTTTTCCTCCAGTGACGTTTCGGCGAGCGCGATTTTTTCTATCTCCGCAAAAGCGGTCCACAACAAAGCGACATCGCGTTTCAACGGTCCGACATTGGATGTTACGAAATTGATCGGGTTGTTAATCTCGTGAGCTACACCCGCCGTCAATTGACCCAGCGATGCCATTTTCTCGGACTCTACAAGCTGCGCCTGAGTGTCCTTCAGGTTGGTCAACGTCTCCTGCAAGACCCGGTTGGATTCTTGCAATTCACTGGTTCGCTCCTTGACTTTCTGCTCCAACACGACGTTTTGGTCGCGAATCAGCTTTTCGTTTTCCCGAAGGGTCAGCAATACGCGGGCCTGCGAGGCGGCACGTTCCTGCTTTAGAATATTGATGCGATAAGCCAACCCGAAGGAAAGTAGCGCCATTTGGATAGCGGATGCGCCCTGTACGGCATAGCTCGTGAAATTATTGTAGGATAGGATGCCGTAATCCTTTAGCAAAAACACAATGGATCCCATGAGCAATACCGACCAACCCACTACGAAGTACTTAGCCGGCCGATAGCCTCGCATCATCACCCGGAACGACACGTACAGCACCGCAACCGAACCAATGGCCGTGGCCAATTGCATCGCGATGAATCCTGCCTGCTTGGCATTAACAATTACAAGCGCTAAGCTCGCGATAAACAGCAGGTTGACCCCTTGGAATAACCTGTAAAAATGAGGTGCGTATTTTTTGATTTGCAAAAAAGAACGGGCGAGCAAAATGGCCGTGATGCCTGACAAGCTACCAAACAAAATCGGCGCTATGGTTGCAAAGCCCGGCCAGTTCGGCCATACGTATTGGAAGCCGTAGCCCTGTATTCCCATCTGCGTTAGCCCCGCAAAGGCTACGTAAAGCACGTAGTAAATGTAGCCCTTTTCACTCACTGAAAAGTACAGAAAGAGGTTGTACAACACCATGATGCCCACGATACCGATATAGATGCCACTTATCAGATGGTCTTTAACTATGCTCTCCCAGAAAACGCGGGGTTTATTCAAGTAAATCGGCAGGAAAATTTGCTCCGTACTGCGGATACGCAAGAAGTAGGTCCGCGACGATTCGGGTTCAATTTCCAAATGGAACACATGATTGGGAACACGGTATCGCCGTTCTGAAAAAGGAAGTTGTTCGCTTGACCGTTGGGAAACGTATTGTCCCTCAGCCCCTAGGGCATAGAGCTCCACGTCGTCGAGCAATGGATAAGCGATTTCGAAAAGCAATGAAGCCCGTTGTCCGCTATTCCTCATCGTAAATGTGAGCCATACATCCCCCTTGTGTATACCCAAATTAGGTACTTCAGCGCTCAGGGGTACAAACTCGTCGGAGGCAAACACTTCCGCTTTTTCCCTTACTTCTGGCCCTACATACTGCCGGAGATGCTTCCCGATAAGTATCCGCGAGCTTGCATCATCAATGATAATATCAGCCTTGCCATGACTAACGCCCAAGACTATCAACAATAAGATGGCAAATACCCGCTTCATTTTTCGCTGGAGTTTATTTTACGGCAGTGGCCATGACCAGGTTCATCGAACATAGGAAATGGCCGTTGGCATCCGCGTCTGTTAGAGTTCCTAAAAACACATCGAACTCTTCTTTGGTTAGGTAATTATTAGCCGCCATTTCGTCCAAAATAGGGCCGATCCATAGATATTGGTGAGCGTCGTCTAGCGAACGGCCCACCATGCAAAAGGTCTCGAGCCTGACGTTCGAAAAACCGTTCGTCGACAAGCTGTGGGTCAGGCGCTGTGCGGCCCACCCGTTTTTGACTTTTCGGGTCGTTAAGAAGTGTGAAATTTTCTGCTCGATCTCAATGTGTCGGGTGTAAAACATGAGGCTGCTCCAAACTGTTTCTACAATCGCGATGGGCTGCCCCTTTGCGAGCACCCGATACATTTCCTGAAAGGCCAAGTCTGGCTCGGGAAGGTGCTGCACCAAGCGCTCCGCGCGCAAGCCCGCGAGGGCCCCATCAGCAAAAGGCAGCTGGGTGGCCTCTCCCTGCTCAAAGCGTACGTTTGGCACATCCACGGCGGATTCGGTGGCCTTGGCTAACAGTGCGGGGTCGTGGTCTATTCCCACTACGTTAACCCCGCTGCCGAGCGTGCCGGCCAAGTTTATGGCATCAATGCCCGTACCGCAACCTAGGTCAAGGACAGTTCCTTCAGTAATCTTTGAAAACGGGGTATATGAGTGGATTTTTAATTTTCTCAGAAAGTCGCCGGTGCTTTCCAGATAGCCCGCGCTATAATGTTTTTCAGACATGCTTGGTTCAAAGGTGTTATGTTTATCAAAGGCTTGGTTTTATGCAAAGGTACGATAATTTACAAAATGTTGGGATCGTTCTCGGCGGGTATGGTGTGGCTGCCTGGCGGCCTCAGGTTCTTGATCGTATCGCTGAGGCTCCATCGATCTAGGTGGGGGATGTCGATTTGGTAGTGGATTTCAATCTGCTTATTGCGCAGGGTTTCAATGCGTTTGGTGCTTGAGTTGGCACGCAACGCCGTAATCGCCTGTTTGTTCTCCTCATCCGCTTCCGTCAGCGTATCCAGGTTTGTCATAATCATGGTGGTCGCTACGAGGTCGAGTTTAGGGTAGTAAAATGTACCCTCGTTACCGACACTGGTTTCTATCCGATACCCCACGCTTTCCGCAAGCTTTACCGTGTACGGGGCGCAAAGCGCAAAAAGAGAGGTGATTCCTACCTGTGTAGAAATAGCAGCGCCTGCGCGCGTAAGGAAGATGCTGCCAATACCGTATCCCGCGATCTCCCGCGAATTCCACAAACCGCATCCCTCGCCAGTTCCGGACTGTGCATACCGATACACCAGGTCATACATGGCCGGATCCATATGTCCCGTAGCTTGCTCTATGGGCAAGGGTTCGGTACCCCCAGCCACATGGATACGCACCCCGCCAAACACTCGATTACCATCAAGGGATTCCACAATAAGCACAAATACAGCGGGGTTATACATCCAGTCGTTCTTGGATGAGGTCACCTTTTTGACACCGATAGCGGTAAGCACGTGGGCATGCCCTTCGATAAAGCGCTCGCAGGTGGCAGGGTCGTCGATTGCCCTGAATGCCCTCAGCCGCACGACGGGATGCCCGTCAACGAAATCTACCGACATAAAATTAAAGAAATTAGTCTAGCGTTGAGCATATACCTCGGCCATACCATTAACGGTTGGCCACCAAATAATTTTTATAACAATAACACTACGGGCGACTGCTCCGATTTTTTTTAACCCCTAAAGATGAAAAAAAAAAAGGGGCTGGCAAAACACAAGAGAAATATCTTTGTCCTACATGACCAAAATCCTGTCCCTGCTCGGGTTAAAACGTCAGTATCTTTCCAACCAAAGGATCCTGTCTTTCGGACGGATATAAGGCTGGGTACGTATTACACTTTTGCGTGGTGCCAGCGATCAATTCGCCTTTATTTACAGCAGGCTATTGTACGTATTTCCTAATTTTCTATAAACGAGGCCAATAACGGATTCGGAGAGCGCGGCGCAAACACCCACTTAAACAACTAACAATCTGCTAGTTACAACACGATCGACATAAAAGATAAACACATAACTATTTTGTTACGAAATAGATTATGCAATAATCGTCCAAAAAATAATACTTTTACGGTCGACCATTATTTGTACTTCATACACTTGTAGTCGTGGGTTAAGACAAATGGGTCAACCAAACTAACAAATAACCTGTTTAGTAATGTTTTTCTCGGGAAACAGGAATCGTTGACGTTGTAACAGCGCTCGCTGAGCGCGGCAGCTGATCGTATTGCTTTTTCTGATTTGCTTACCGAGCTAGGCCGTTGCGTTATGAACATGGCGGGGTTTAGCGTGGGCAGGCCAATCACTACAATTATAACCAAACATGAGCAAATTAACCAGTCAACTAACTTAACTTTATGGAGAACTCTCGTATGAAAAGACGAACAAAACCGGTGTTAAACCGTCCGGTAACGAGGTTGCGAACCACAACCTGTTCGATTTTAGCGGTCTCATTTTTGTCGGTTTTCTTTTTTGTGCCCCCCCCGGCGCATGGCAACGCCGCGGAGGCCCATTCGAAAACGCCGCAGCAGCGTGTACAGGGTTCGGTAACGGATGAAAATGGTGATCCGGTCGCGGGTGCTACAATCTCAGTCCAAGGTAGTACCCGGGGTGTCATGACCGATGAAAATGGCCAATTTGTATTGGAAAACATTACCCCGAACACGGTCCTGAGCGCATCGTTTATCGGGATGATTTCGCAGGAAATTACGTACACGGGGCAGCCATCGGTAAACTTTGTCCTTCGATACCAATCCAGCGAACTAGATGAGGTTACGGTAGTGGCTTTCGGCACGCAGAAGAAAGAAAGTGTACTGGGATCGATCACCACGGTCAAACCGGGTGAGTTGCGGGTTCCCAGCAGCAACTTGACCACCGCGTTTGCCGGCCGCGTTGCGGGGCTGATCTCCTACCAGCAAAGTGGAGAACCTGGGCAAGACAACGCGAGCTTCTTTATCCGAGGCATCACCACGTTTGGGGCAGACGCTAAGAAGGATCCTCTGATTCTCATTGACGGCGTGGAATTGGGCCCTGAAGATTTGGCCCGACTCAACACAGACGATATCGCCAGCTTTTCGATTATGAAAGACGCTACCGCGACGGCCCTATACGGCGCGCGTGGCGCAAACGGGGTAATCGCTGTAACGACAAAAGAAGGTACAGAAGGCAAGGTGCAAATTAATGTGAGAGCTGAAAATTCTTTCTCCTCGCCCACGCAACGCATCGAAATCGCCGACCCAGTCACCTTTATGCGTATGCACAACGAGGCCATCAAAACACGTGACCCCTTAGGCATCCCCATCTATCCGCAAGAAAAAGTAATCATGACGGAGCGCGGCCTATACAGCGACTTATTTCCTGCTACCGACTGGTACGACGTGATGTTTAACGACGTAATATCAAACCAGCGCGTCAACCTCAGCCTCAGCGGGGGCGGCAAGGTGGCCCGGTATTATGTAGCTGCCAATGTAACGCAGGACAACGGCAACATGAAGGTCGACAACAGGAACAATTTCAACTCGAACATTAGCCTCACTAAATATTCGGCTCGCTCAAACGTAAACGTCAACGTAACCAATACGACGGAACTCATTCTTCGGTTAAACGTCACATTCGATGAGTACACGGGTCCGATCGACGGGGGCGCCCAAATGTATAACAAGGTGATGCAAGCCAACCCGGTGCTCTTTAAGCCTTACTATGAGCCTGACGAACAGTTTGCATACGCCAAACACATCCTATTCGGCAATTATGGCAATGCGGGCTACATCAACCCATATGCAGAGTCATTAAAAGGCTATCGCGACTATAGCAAAAACCAAGCCCTCACGCAGTTTGAGCTAAAACAGGACCTGTCTGACGTTACGCCTGGCCTGAGCGCGCGGGCACTGTTCAACATGAACCGCTACTCCGAGTACACAGTAGATAGGCAGTATTTTCCCTTTTACTACGACTTGCAGTCCTACAGCCTGATGGACCAGTCGTACAAGTTGCAGCGGCTGAATCCCTCCAGCGGCACTGAATATATTAACTACATTCCGGGCCAACGGCATATCAATACGGTATTCTATCTTGAAAGCGCCGCCGACTACAACCGCACGTTTAAAGATGTGCATAACCTAGGTGGCTTGCTGGTATTTACGATGCGGAGCCAAAAGACCGGAATCGCGGACAACCTCCAGCTGTCGCTCCCTAGCCGCAACATGGGTGTGTCCGGACGTGCCACCTATAACTACGACTCGCGCTACTTTGCCGAGTTCAACTTTGGCTATAACGGTTCTGAGCGCTTCTCGGCCAATAACCGGTGGGGATTCTTCCCCTCGGCAGGGTTTGCGTGGATGGTGTCTAACGAATCCTTCTTCGAACCCCTACGCAACGTCTTTTCCCAGTTGAAAGTGAAAGGTACCTATGGATTGGTGGGCAACGACGGCATCGGAAGTGCCTACGACCGCTTCTACTACTTATCAGAGGTAAATATGAACGCTGGGCGAATGGTAAACTGGGGCACCCAACTGAATTACAATCCACTAGGCATCAGCATTTCGCGCTATGCTAACGACAGAATCGGATGGGAAACAGCTTACAAAACCAACGTCGGGCTCGAAGCAACGACCATAGGAGGCCTGTCTACCACCATTGAATACTTCAAGGAGCGGCGGGAAAACATCCTCCTCAACCGGGTGATCCCTGCAACGATGGGTATCATTCCCGACGTAAAAGCCAACTTAGGAAAAGCGGAAGGTGAGGGCTTCGATACGGAGCTCAACTACCAGAAAATCGTAAACAACGATCTTTGGTTCACCGGACGCGGAACGTTCACCTACGCTACGAGTAGGGCACTCGAATGGGAAGAGCCAGACTATTCGCAGACACCTTGGCTATCAAAAATCGGACAACCGCTTGGACAACAGTGGGGGTTCGTGGCTGAGCGCCTTTTCGTAGATGACGAAGAAGTAGCGAACTCACCTACCCAATTCGGTTCCTACATGGCTGGCGACATCAAATATAAAGACATCAACGGCGATGGGAAAATCACTGACCTGGATAAAGTTCCCATCGGATTCCCCACGACGCCAGAGATTAACTACGGATTCGGCTTGTCGATGGGATATAAGGCATTTGACGTGTCCTTCTTCTTCCAGGGATCGGCACGCCAGTCATTCTGGGTAGACTTGCAAAACACAACACCTTTCCTTGATGGCAATACCAACGATGGCCTAGTCGGACACAACGCTGTTATCCGAGCCTTTGCCGACAGCTACTGGTCTGAGGAAAACCGGGATGTGTATGCGATGTGGCCTCGCCTCGCCAACTATGCAGTCAGCAACAACCGCCAACAAAGCACATGGTTCATGCAAGACGCCACCTTCTTGCGTTTGAAGTCTGCCGAGGTAGGCTATACGCTACCCCAGTCGTTGACCAACCGGTTCTTCGTGCAGAATCTCCGGATTTATGCAAGCGGCACTAACCTGATGACATGGAGCGGATTCAAATTATGGGATCCTGAAATGGCTGGAAACGGTTTGGGATACCCCGTACAACGTGTTATCAACCTAGGATTGACGGTAAACTTATAAGAAGCATGAAACGTAACATGAAATCAGCGATGAAAAAATACATATACCCGTTAGCCTTAGCGTTGACGGTGAGCTCGTGTAATTACCTGGATGTCGTACCGGACAACATTGCCACCTTGGACAATGCCTTTTCCGACCGATACACCACGGAGCAATATCTGGCCACGTGCTACTGGGGAATGCCCAAGTCGGCCGGTTGGAACGAAAACCCAGGCATTTTCGGTGCCTTGGAAATGGTGTTTAACAAAGAGGGACAAACCTCCGGCGGGATGCAGTTTGGCCTAGGCAAAAACAGCGCCACCTCCAACTTGATCGACTATTGGGGAGGCAAGGGTGACATGATCCGCTCCCTCTACGCCGGCATCAGGGAATGCAACACCTTCCTCGACAACGTGGGCAACGTGCAGGACTTGAACAGGTACGAAAAGGAGCGGATGATTGCGGAAGTAAAACTGATCAAAGCCTACATGCACTTCTATCTGGTCAGCTTCTACGGTCCCATCACGCCGCTGAAAGAAAGCGTCCCCGTAAATGAATCGACTACGGGCGTGCGCGTCACCCGTCAAAAAGTAGACGACTGCTTCGGCTACGTGCTAGAGCTGATCGACGAGGTAATCGAGAGCGATGCCCTTCCCTTGTTCATTCAAGCTACCTCAACCGAACTCGGCCGCTTCACCAAGTCGGCCGCGTATATGCTGAAAGCGAAAGTAATGGTATATTGGGCCAGCCCGTTGTTTAACGGCAATACCGACTACAACAGCTTCCTTGACGAGAATGGCGAGCCGTTCTTCAATCAGGTGTATGATCCCACACGATGGGATCTTGCCGCGGCGGCATGCAAGGAAGCCATCGACATGTGCGAGCAGGCTGGAATCCGCCTCTACCAGCCCGAAGACTTCATCACGTCGAAGCCCATCTCCGACATCACTCGCTTGGTCAACACGCTACGGAGCAGCGTAAGCGAACGCTGGAACGTCGAACTAATTTGGGGCAACTCTTCCTATCCGGTCAATTCCGGATTGCAGTCGCCCGCGTTGCCTCGCTTTGAGCAAGGAACCTCATCCTCGTCCAGCGGCCGCATGAGTGTGAGCTTGGCCACGGTCGAAACGTTTTATTCCAAAAACGGCGTTCCCATCAGCGAAGACATCGAATACGACTACGCCAACCGCTACAACATCCGCGTAGGCGACGACGAGCATGCACTGGTAATCCAGCGCGGCGAGCAGACGGCGGCACTGAACTTTGACCGGGAACCGCGCTTCTACTCCACGCTCGGCTTCGACCGCGGAAAATGGTGGGGCAACTCCTACCGCAACGAGCCGGAAAACGACCTGGATGCGCTGTACCCGAGAAACCGGTTTGGCGAATTCTCGTCAGTATTTAACCCAGGCGACTATAACGCCACGGGATACTGGCCTAAAAAGCTGGTTTCTATGAATACCCAATTTAGGGATGCAAACAGCGTTTCGTACGAAACGTTCCCCTTCCCTGACATGCGTTTGGCAGACCTGTATCTCTTCTACGCCGAAGCGCTGAATGAGAGCAAGGCAGCCCCCGATGCAGAAGTTTATAAGTACATCGACATGGTGCGTGAACGCGCTGGCCTGAAAGGCGTAGTAGAAAGCTGGGCGACGTATTCCAATGATCCCAATAAGCCATCGACGAAAAATGGCATGCGCCAAATCATTCACCAAGAGCGTAAAATAGAATTGGCGTGCGAGGGACATTACTATTGGGACGCGCGCCGGTGGAAAACCGCCATGCGCGAACAGAACCGCCTGATCCAAGGATGGAACGTGTCAGCCGTGGATGTAAACGAATATTACACCGTTACCACGCTTTACGTACAGCAGTTCACGTATAGGGATTACTTCGCCCCTATTCCAGAATATGACCTCGTAAATAATCCACTCCTTGTTCAAAACCCAGGATGGTAGATTTTTTCACGGACATCAAAAAATTAGGGACAATGAAACGCATAAATTTAATTCTACTTTCAGTCTTGATGTTTCTATCATGCGCTGAACATAACCTGGGTCCCACCAGCGGCAGCTTGGGAAAACCCGGGGTGATAACAGACGTAACCGTGGAACCAACCGCCGGGGGCGCGATCATCACCTATCGCATACCTAACTCGGAGGACATCCTCGGCGTAAAAGCGGTGTATACCATCACCAATGGAACCAAGCAGGAGGTCACGTCCTCCTTTTACGACAACAAACTCACCATCGTAGGCTACAACGACACCCAGGAACACACGGCAGAGGTATTCGTGTTCAATCGGGCGATGGAACTATCGGATCCTGTCACGGTCACGTTTACCCCTTTGGAATCTCCGCTCAGTAAGGTGAGCAAGAGCATGAGCATCATCGGCGACTTTGGCGGTGCCCAGTATCAGTGGTCCAACGAACTGAAAGCGCCCATCGTATTCGAGTTTTTGGCTGAAGACTCCGTGGGGCAAATGGTCACCCGACGAATCGCTTCATCCGAAGCCGACACGATGAGCCAATCTATACGAGGATTCATGCCTGAGCCGCGGAAGTTTGCCGTGGTGGCCAGCGATCAGTTTGGCAACTATACCGATACGATTATGCAGACGATTACCCCACTTTTTGAAGAAGAGATTCCAAAATCGGGCATGTCTATCATGAAGTTAGGTAGCGATGCGAGCTTTACGAACTGGGAGGGGATGGACAATTTCTTAATTGACGATGACCGGAACAATTTCGGGCACTCCGCCAACTCCTCCATACCCGCGCCATTTACGATCGATCTAGGCGTCGACGCCAAACTGAGCCGAATCGTTATGTTCCAACGATTCTTCAGCAGCAACTTCTACAACTGGGGAAATCCCAAGGAGTTTGAAGTATACGTGTCATCCGAAAAACCGCCACAAAACGGCGACTGGAGCGCGTGGACGAAAGTAATGGACTGCGAAATCATCAAGCCTTCCGGACTGCCTGTCGGAACATCCAACGATGAGGACATTGCATTAGCCGAAGAAGGACATGAATTCGCATTTCCTTTAGACTTGCCTCCAGCACGATACATCCGGGTAAAAATATTGTCTACCTGGGGAGGAACGACGTTCACGCACCCTGCAGAAGTAGATGTATTTGGAGAAGTACAGCCGTAAGAACAATTAAAACCAAAAAAGATGAAACGATTGTATAACATACTCATATGCCTTCTAGCGATTTCTGCAGTATCCTGCGAAAGCTTTATGGACATCCATGAGGAATATGTCCAAGACGGAGAAGTTATCTACGCGCCAAAGGTAGACTCCGTACAATTCATTGCTGGCAAAGGTAGAGTCCAATTTGCCTTTTGGCTGGAGAACGCGCCCAATGTGAAACATGTTGACTTGTATTGGAACTCGAGAACGGATTCGCTCACCACGACCGTTTCTCCAACCACGGGAGTCGACAGCTTCTACGTGGTCGTGCCCGGATTGCCCGAAGGGGCGTATACGTTTGAGGTAAAGACGCGGGACAACTTCGGACATAGCTCACTGTACCTCACCGGATTCGGAAATTCTTACGGTGATTTCTACCAAAGCTCGCTGCTCAACAGGCGGGTCAGAACGGTAGAGCAAACGCCCGATGGCGACTTGGTGACTTGGTATGGGTCGCTAGACGGCATGACGTGGACGGACGTCCGGTACACGACTAACGACGGCGAGACCAAAACGTTGAGGCTGTCCCCGAGCACGTCCGAGGTGCTATTGTCTGATTCGAAACGAGGCACCGGTTTCGAATTCGCATCCTCCTTTATCCCCGAAGAGTTGTCAATCGATACCTTCGAGACGGAGTGGGAAAGTTATAAAGGCATATACAAGTATGACCGGAGCGCATGGAGCGTTCTAGCCGTTTCGGACGAGACAGCAAGTGATGGCGGTGGCAAAAACACCTTGCTAGACAACAACCTGGATTCTTATTGGCACTCACAATGGGACGGCGGAAACGCGCCGCTACCACATTGGGCGATTATCGATATGACCGCCGCGAATCGGATTGCCAAATTGGAGACATACAAGCGCCCCGGAAATAACGACGCCAGAACGATCCAGTATTTTGTAGGACCCGATCCGGATCCAGACGCATCGACCTGGACCCAAATTGGCGCAGCCGAGTTCATTTCGGGTGTCGACAAAATCGAGACAACGATAGCGGATCCGTCCGCGGCAACTGGACGCTACC
>CAYRGQ010000009.1:0-46846 GCA_964423925.1 uncultured Sphingobacteriaceae bacterium
TTTACGGCGTAGTTTTCCTGAAATTCCTTAATCCTATCGTTTATCAATTTCGCTGCCTGACGGATCGTCTCCTCTTCCTCCATCTCTACCCGCAAGGGGTAAATCCGATCGGCAATGTTTATTTTAATGGAAATTTCTCCCATGTTGAGCTACTTCACTATGTATCACTTAGGCTACTTGAGCAATTCAATACATTTGTCTATTTCTCGCACAAAATCGTTAATTTTTTGCTTTGTGTCAAGTATTTTTTCATTTATTACTTCGTCGTCCGACAGCTGCTTTTCTTCTAGCGTACGGGCAACGGTTAAAGCCTTCACTTGCTCCTCCAGTTGCTTGGTCTTGTCCTTGCTGGTGTCTAACGCCACCTGCAGGGACTGCAACTCGAGTTTGAGCATATCATTTTCTTTCTGCAGTTTGGCACACAAATCCAATAGCCTACGCGTATTGGAAACTACATTAGACAATTGAGCCGAAACAGACGACATGATATACCGTGGTGTTAGTAAGACTGGCTATTTGCGGACCTCCGCACCTACCTCTTTCCCAAAGTTATGAATTAATCTTTGAACGACCGCATCAATTTGCTTGTCCGCAAGCGTTTTTTCGTCGTCCTGCAGTACAAAGCCTAAGGCGTACGACTTCTTGCCCGACGGGATCCGGTCGCCTTTATACACGTCGAATACATCGACCGACTTGAGCAGTTTGCGTTCGCTTTTCTCGGCGATCGTGCGCAGGGTCTCAAAGGTCACGGATTCGTCGACCAATAGCGCCAAATCGCGTCGGACTGCGGGAAATTTGGCTACTTCCTGGTAACGAATCGTATTTTTACGGATGGCCTTGAGCAAGACATCCCATTCCAATACCGCGAAAAAGACTTCGCCTTCGACATCGACCTTGCGCAAGGCGGCAGACGACACGGCACCAAAGGTGGCCAACACCCGACCGTCTCCCACCACATAGCGCAAGCCGTAATCGAAATTCGGGTCGCCCTCGATCTCAGACAACCTCCATCCGCTGACTTTCAGCCGCTTAAGCACTGCATCAACCGCCCCCTTGATTTCATAAAAGGTCACCTTTTTGGAGGGTTGCTGCCAATGTGCAGACGTGGATTTACCCGTTATGCCCATTGCCAGCTGTTGACGCTCACGGAAACCTCCATCCGATGTTTTGTACACTTGTCCGAATTCAAAAAGCTTCAGATCAGGTTGCTTTCGCTTTTGGTTATGCTCGATCGCTTCCAGTACCGAATAAAGCAGATTCTGCCGCATACTGTCCAAATCCGAACTAAGCGGATTGAGGATGCGCACGGCGGTATCCGCATCGTCGGCATACGCCAGCTTCGTCAACGAATTGGACAGGATCTCGCGATAGCCGTTACCCGCCAATAAGTCCGCAATATGATTTTGCACCACCTCGCGATCAGGTTTTTCAGAAGTCGAAGTAGAGGCTTTTATCTGACTGGGAATAGGTATGTTATTGTATCCATAGATACGCAATACTTCCTCCGTGATGTCGGCTTCACGCGACACGTCCACTTTATACGGTGGCACGACGACTTTCACGGTCGTACCATCGTCTTCAGCCACCTCAATGCCTAACGCTTCGATAATCGCACGGATTTCGGAGGCGGGAATCTCCGCACCGATTAGCCGTTGCACGTTTTGGTAACCTACGTCGAATACGAAGGATGGCACAGGCGTGGGATAAAAGTCTGCGGCCGGCGACGCGACGTGGCCACCCGCAATCTCGGTAATCAAAAGCGCCGCACGCTTCAGCGCACGCTCCGTCATGTTGGGATCTACACCGCGCTCAAAACGAAACGAGGCATCAGTCTTCAGTGCATGACGCTTCGAAGTCTTTCTAACGGACACTGGATTAAAGTAGGCACTCTCCAAGAACACGTCCGTGGTCGCTTCGGTCACGCCTGAATGTTCGCCGCCGAATACGCCCGCAATACACATCGGTTTCTCTGCGTCACAAATCAACAGGTCTTCCTCATGCAGTTTCCTCTCAACACCATCCAAGGTAACGAACGTTTCCCCCGCCTTCGCACGGCGGACCACCACGCGGTTGCCCGCTATGCGCCCCGCATCGAACGCATGCAAAGGTTGCCCGAGCTCATGCAAAACGTAGTTGGTGATGTCGACAACGTTGTTAATCGGGCGCACGCCTATGGCTTGCAAACGCTTCCGAAGCCATTCAGGCGATTCGGCCACGCACACGCCCCGTACGAGGGTCGACCCATATCGCGGACACCCGTCCGGCGCATCTACTGTCACCGGGATGCTGATCTCATCAGTTTGGCTGGCAAAGGCAGAAACCTCGGGCAAGGTGTATCCCACGCGTAAATAAGCCGCTACGTCGCGAGCCACCCCCAAGTGCGAAGCAGCATCGGCGCGGTTGGGCGTGAGCCCGATTTCGTACACGTAGTCATCTTCCACGCCAAAATAGGTTTTGGCATCCTGTCCCACTGGCGCATCCGCGGCCAACACCATAATGCCATCATGCGAGCGCCCCAATCCGATTTCGTCCTCGGCACAGATCATGCCTTCGGATACTTCGCCCCGGATTTTGGATTTGTTAATCTTAAACGGCTCTCCCGAGAGCGGGTGAACCATGGTGCCGACGGTAGCCACCACCACCTTCTGGCCTGCGGCTACGTTGGGCGCCCCGCACACAATATGAAGGTCTTGCCCCTGCCCTACGTCGACCGTCGTTACGCGCAGCCGGTCCGCATTGGGGTGTTGTTGGCAGGTCTTCACCTCGCCTATGACCAATCCTTCCAAACCTCCCGGAATGGATTGGACGGTTTCCAGCGACTCGACCTCCAAGCCGATATCCGTAAGGATTAACGAAAGCTCCTCGGGCGATTTATCAAACTGCACAAAGTCTTTCAGCCAGTTATATGATATTGTCATGCGGTTTCTTTCCAGATTTTGTGCAAACTTAGATAAACTTGGCTTCAATTGCAACGGAAAACACCGACGACCCGACTCCTGGCGGGGTGTTTGGGGCCTCCGCAAAGGCCACTCATTCGTCTAGCAAGCCTTCATCGCGGAAGCTGAAATAGCTCGTATCGGTAAAGATGACGTGATCATGAATAGCAACATCAAAAAGTTTGGCGGCGGATACCAACTTGGTGGTTAACTTTCTGTCCGCATGGCTAGCAGCACGTGTTCCAGACGGGTGGTTGTGGGTCAGGATGATTGAAGCGGCATGGTTTTCCAATGCCAGCTTCATAATCACCTTAATGTCCACTGGCGTGAAGTCGTTCCCTCCTTGGCCAACGCGGTACTTGCTGATCAGCTTGCAGCCGGTGTTGAGGTAAAGTACCCAAAACTCTTCATGCCGTAGGTCTTGGTAGACGTGGCGGAAAAGCTCGTAGACGCGCCGGCTACTGTTCAGCAAAGCAAGGTTTTCGGGTTCGATATCCTTGCGTCTCCGCCCCAGCTCCAACGCGGCCACTACGCTGATGGCTTTCGCTTCCCCAATGCCTTTATACTGGCAGAGCTCGGCCACGGTTCGCTTGGAAAGTTTATTAAGGTCATTGTCAACGTCGTGGAGAATCCGCCGGCAAAGCTCGACGGCCGATTCGTCCCGCGAACCGCTCCCAATCAGTATAGCTAGCAATTCGGCATCCGACAGGGATCGCCGGCCCTGCTCAAGCAGCTTTTCGCGTGGGCGGTCAGACTCCGCCCACTCCTTGATCGATATCTTCGGGGTGTAGGCTTTTTGCATAGCTCACTGGTTAGCAGCATCAAAGATAACAAAATCCGTCGACATACGCCGAACTAACCAACGCGGGAAACCGACACCAACCCCGCCCAGATACGCGGGCCTTTTCGCCGGAACTGGGGAATGTCCATCCCCCCTCCGAGGCGGAATTTAATCGCATGCTCTCCCAACTCATCCTTTGTAATTCCTCATGGAAAACCTATCTTTGCCCTCCATTATCATACAAATCGAAAGATCATGAGCAAAGCTATTATTAAGACGGAAAAGGGTGACATGACCGTCGAATTCTACGACGAAGACGCCCCCATTACCGTCGCGAATTTCTTGGGGTTGGCAAAAGAAGGGTTCTACGACGGCGTGTCGTTTCACCGCGTTATCCCGGATTTTGTCGTACAGGGAGGTGACCCTACCGGTACGGGCGCGGGCGGCTCCGACAAGACGATTCCCTGTGAACTGGACGGAAACAATCAATACCACGACCGGGGCGTACTCTCGATGGCCCATCGTGGTCGCAATACGGGAAGCTCACAGTTCTTTATCTGCCACAGCCGCAACAACACGGCTCACTTGGATAGGAACCATACGTGTTTTGGTCGCGTAGTAGAAAACGTAGAAGTAGTGGACGATATTCGCCAGGGCGACAAGATCTTGGGAATCGAAATTATCGAAGAATGAATCTAAAAGGTCTAGTATCAGTTACGGGCAAGCCAGGGCTGTATAGGCTCATCGGCCAAAACAAGTCGGGGTTCGTATTGGAAACGCTCGACGACGCCCGGGTAAAATCCGTGGTTAACATGGCTACGGCCAAGATGGCTACCTTAGAAGATATCACGATATATGGGGACGACGACGAGATTAAGCTGACCGATGTGTTTGCGAATATTAAGGAGAGTGGAATAGCCGTTCCGGACCCGAAGTCGGACAGCGAAACGCTCCGGAACTTTTTCCGGGAGGTCGCGCCAGGTCACGACGAGTTTCGCGTGTACTCATCCGACATCAAGAAAATCATTTCGTGGTACAACATCATCAAAGCACTCCCCCTGTTTGACGAGGAACCCGCTGGTGAGGACACCTCCGCCCCCGAGGACGCCACAAACGACGGGGACGCCGCAAACAAATAGTCTACATCTTCTTGATGGGCCGACAGCAAAAAGGGCCATCCGTTGCCAAGCTCAGCGGCAACGGATGGCCTTCTTTCATTGGCTTTCCTACAGCAGCCAAATAATCAACCCCGCCAGGATCAAGCCAATTACGGTCATGATCCAAAATAATTTGCTTTCCTTGTCTGGATCAGCGCCTTTATAATGATAATCTCGCTTGGGAATTTTCATAACTTTCAGCTCTTTACTAGTAGCGCACACGATTAAAGAACAACTGCGCGCCGGATATTGTTTAGATGCCTAAAGTAATACTATTCCATAAAAAAAGCTAATTTTGACACCACGCCGGAAGATCTAGTTCCCGGCCTACGCACAACACGAAATCCTTTCCCATGGCTAAGCGAACGTATCAAACCCTAACTGTCGTCCTTATTTTTGCGGTCGCCTTATCCGTTTATGAGATCTTTTTCCGCTCTAGCGATGCTGAGGTACCTGGCGGCTTCTCCCGCGCGGCCTACATCCGCAACCCCAACAACATGGGCGGCACCCTCTCCTATTATGCGTATACGGTTAGCGATACCACGATTGCGGATTACGCAGCGTTGGCCCAGCGACTGCCGCACAACAAGCACTACGCGGTCACAACCGTTTTCTTTTTTTCCGAGAAAGACCTCGTGCCAACGACGCTTACCGTGACGCCGCCGCACTTTGATACGCTTACTTACCGGCCCGTCGCCACCTACGTCATCCACCCGTCCGGAAACGGGGAGCTGTTTCAGTCATTGCCGCCGGTCACTCAATAGCGAATTGCCAATCCGCCGTAAATGTTGACGGCAGGCGCGGCGTTAAAAAACCGGCCGCCGAACGCATTGATGTCGTTGCCGAGGCTATAGGTCTGATCGAGCAGATTGTCGACACCCACAAACAAATCAACAGTCCATTTGCGCTGCACGGGAGTTTGCCAATTGGCTTTCGCTTGTACGAGGTGAAACGCATCGGCATACACCTTATTGGCATCGTTAAGTGGTGTCTCCGAGGTATAATTATGCATTACGAACAGGCTGAACCGCGCGGGAAGCAGCATGCGTACGTGGCTTACCAGCACCGTCGCCGGCACGCCCGTTAGCTTATTCCCTCCAAAATCCTGATCACCCGCCACATAATCCGAGAACTGGAAGTCACTCAGCGTCAAATTCGTGCCGAGCTGCACCCCACGCATCCACCCATGCGCTGCGGGAGTCTTGAGCCAGCCAGATGCCGTCAACTCTAGACCCCGTTGGCGTACGCCCCCGGCATTAGCGAAAAACTCAGCCCCGTTTTCCCGCAACTGACGAACGATCGCGTCGTGCATCGCGTAGTGAAATATGGACGCGTCAGCGAAATACCGCAGATCGCCAGATTGCCAACGCAACCCCGTCTCATAGTTCCATCCCGTTTCGGCGCTCAGGTCGGTATTGATAATATTGTCAGACGAACGTACTTCGGCCGTCGTGGGAGGGGAATACCCCCGGGATATGGACGCCCGCCAGGCAAGCTGACGCGTAGGCAAGTAAACGACGCCTAAGCGGGGCATCCATTGCGGGTCAAACCGACGTGCCGCAAACTTCGTCTCTTCAACGGGATACAGCTCACGAAAGCGATAGCCATAAGCATTCCAGCTCACCGTGGCTTCAGCAACGAAATGCTCACCGAACTGCCCATTGAGCCGCGCGAAATAGAAATGCTGGGCGTTGTGCAGCTTGTCAAACGCCTGCGGGCTGCCCCGCTCACCGCCGTGGTTGTCGTAATTGTGTATTTCAGCGGCGCCCCGTTGCCATTCCACTCCCAAGTTGGCCTGCCACTGCACTGCCGCCCACCCATCTCCCCGATAATCCAAGTAGGTCCTAAAACCGTAATTGTATTCATCGCGCAACTCGTAATTGGTAATAAACGGATTGCGGAAGTCTGTCGACAGTGCAAATATGCTAGCAACGTGTCGCAGCCGATCCGTGATACCGAAGTCGTGGACTCCCCCCCCTATCCAGGTCTTGTTGTAGATACCAGCCCGCTGTTCGGATGCACCGGGGATCGTTGGCGTCGCCGGCCGTGCATCTGACGGGGAGGCCAAGTATTGTTCTTCGGTAAGTCCCCCCGGCGTCTGGTAATGCATGTCGGCATAGAGGGCCAAAGCGCGAATCTCGCGGTTGGTACCGTACCTCCACCGCTGGGAAAGTTGTACGAAATCTCGTCGCATCGCGGAATGCTCGCGATAGCCGTCTGCTTGCTGATGTGCTTGGTCGATGTGTAGGCTGTAGCGCGCCCCAGGCTGCAGCGTAGCCGAGGCCTGCTGATGCAGCAACCCATACGACCCGCCATTTATCCGCAATGACGCTTTGGTTGTTTGATTAGCAAAGCCTTTGGGATGCAATACGACCACGCCCCCAGTGTTTGCGCCAAAGAGACTGCCATCGGGCCCTTTCAGCACCTCCATCCGGTCAATGCTGCCGGCATCCAGCAGGTTGAGATAGGTGTTTCCTCCGGCATCGGTGAGGGGGATTTCGTCGAGATAAACTTTGACGTTGCGCACACCAAAGGGCGAACGCAATAGGCTCCCCCGGATGGAAAGCCGGTAACTGCCGGGCGACCGTTCCTCCATACTAACGCCTGGCACGGCATTGATTGCGGGCAACAGCGTAGTTCCGCTCTGCTGATTGAGCATCGCCCGACTGACCACGCCTACCGACGACGGCACCCATAGGATATCCCGTTCGCCGAAATATGCATTGACGCGCACAGCCTCCAACTGCGTAGCCGTATCGGGTGCCGCGGTCTGCGCATGAACACCCTTAGTGGCTAAGCACAAACCAAAACCGACGAAAAGGGTTAAGGTAAAGGGAACAAGGCACGGCCTTGACCCATAAAAACAACCGATTAGGCGATGTATCATGTGTGTCGAAAATTCTAACGGTTAAAAATAGGCATTCCGCATCGGCTAAAGAAACGCGGGTAAGATGTTACGCGGGCCGCACGTATAAAGGCACAGGTAAATATTCGCGATCAAAATCGTATCTTTACGTTATCCATAAAACAGCAAGCCAATGTTTAATAAGATAACACCCCGAACCGCAAGCCTATTACTTTCCGAACCCTTCATGTTGGATCCTAATTTCCGGCGCTCGGTTGTGTTGCTCTGCGAGCATACTGACGAGGGCACGGTGGGATACGTGCTTAACCAGCCTGCCGTCCTCCAGCTCGGCGACGTCGTCCCGGACCTCCCCGAGGCGACGTTCCCATTGTTTATCGGCGGTCCTGTAGCGCATGACAGCCTACACTTCATCCACAAATGCCCAGATAGGCTTCCCGGCGGGGCAGACCTCGGCAACGGACTGCATTGGGGAGGCAACATGGAAACCTTGACCATCCTCGCCAAAAACAACCAAATAGCGCACGACGAAATCAAATTTTTCTTGGGGTACTCGGGCTGGAGCCCCGGCCAACTGGATCGCGAACTCACTGAAAACACCTGGGCGGTGACGAACGACTACAACTCCGACATCGTGTTCGTGGCAGACCACGAAAACTTATGGAAAGAAGCGGTTGTGGCATTAGGCGAAAAATATGCACACGTCGCCAAGTTTCCCCAGAATCCGATGTGGAATTAAGCGGGGAAAACGCACACGCTCCATATTACCGAAGCGCTTAGCGCAAAACGAACAGATCGTCTACGCCCAGCAATCGCCGACAGGTGAATCCTTCGGCATACCGCGCACCGATGTATCGGCCAAACTCCATCGCCCGCGCCTCCACAAAGCGGAGGAAGTCGGGGCTAGAGATGTAGGTCTGCGGTTCGTCGGCGTGGTAATCGGTGTTGTGGAATTGCGACTTGTACGCCAGAATAGCGTCAACTTTTGCATCCCATTGCTCCGTCACGTCGAGGACAATGTCGGGTCTAATATGGTAGTCCTGGATTATTTGCAGCGCAAGCCGAGGTCGATGGGGCTTTTGTACCTGTCCTTGAGCATTACGGGTTTCGATCTTTTGAAGCCCCGCTAGAAACACGGCATCGTTGATCAGGTCGCCAGCCCGCTTATGATCCGGATGGCGATCATAGAGCGCATTCATAATGACGATTTCGGGGCGATGCTTGCGTACGGCAGCAATAATTTTCAGTTGATGTTCTTCATCGTTTCTGAAAAAGCCATCCCGCATGCCTAGATTCTCGCGCACGGCCAACCCCATAATCCGGGCTGCATCCTCCGCTTCCTCCTCACGCAACTCGGGCGTGCCGCGCGTGCCCAACTCGCCGCGAGTAAGGTCGACGATGCCGACACGTTTTCCCATTCCTACGTGCCGGATTATCGTTCCCCCGGCACCCAACTCGGCATCATCCGGGTGTACGGCAATTACTAACATATCCAATGGGGTATGGTCTGTCATACTGATTTATTTTTAAGGATAATAGCTACGGACATGTACGATTAATTGGCCATCGTCGGGTAAGCTGGCCCGTAATTAGGGGTTTGTTCGAGGCTACGGATAATATTTTCGATCTCGAATTCCTCCTCCGGATTGTATTTATTACGCAAGTTATGCCCAAACACTTTCGCGATGGACTGATAAAAAAAAGCGGATACGCCTCCGCGCAGATCTTTAACGACTTCGAAACTCGAGCTACCCGTTTGCCGGTCGATCAGTTTGATTAGGATTTCTCCTTGCGAAATCGTCAGGTTTTTGATTTCCCGTTCAAACATATCCTTGATTTCCTTCTCACAGGCTTTGATGAGCCGTCGCTGCTCGCGCTTATCGCTGGTAAAAACCAAATCCTTATTAAGCTGGTCGTAGCGGTTTTGGGCAAATCTAGCGTATGGAAGCACTTTCATCACGTTGTAACGAAGCCTCATGTAACGTGCCTTCTCCTCCGCATTGGCAAAAACACGTTGCCGGGTGATACGCACCTCGGGAATAGGTACCCACGGAATGCGCTCGCCGGCCACGACGGCCGTGCGCAGATAAACCGACGGCTTGGCTGCTCCGGAATCCGCGGGCGCGGCCTGCTGTGCGTACGCATGTAGCCCACCACACAGGAAGAAAGCCAAAGCCGCTATGGGGAAAATTATTTTCATTCCTTTAAAAAATAATTCCGTATATTTATACGTAATACGTGCGCTACGACGCCCATATGGGCATTTTTAGCCGCGTATAAATATTCCGCACCTCATTACAAAGGTAATAATTCTTTGTAATACATTTGTACGTAAAGTATTAGCGAGTGGTATGAAAGAGATCGTCATTGATTTAGAAGCCGAAAGTAAAGAAATCCGAAAACGTTACCGAGCGTTGTTGCGTGCCTGCAAGCCGACCCTCCAACATGGCGACAAGAAAGAAATTCGGAAGGCGTTTGATTTAGCGCTGGAACACCATAAGGACATGCGTCGCAAGTCGGGTGAGCCTTACATATACCATCCCATCGCGGTGGCACAGATTGCGGCCGAAGAAATCGGGTTGGGTACGACGTCTATTGTGTGCGCATTGTTGCACGACATCGTCGAAGACACGGATGTCACGCTCGAGGAACTGGAGCGGATATTCGGTAAAAAAGTGGCGCGCATCATCGATGGATTAACCAAAATATCGGGGATATTCGACCCCAATAGTTCGATGCAGGCCGAGAACTTCCGCAAGATGCTGCTGACCCTGGCTGACGACGTTCGAGTAATCCTGATCAAGCTTGCCGACCGCCTGCACAATATGCGCACGATGGACTTCATGCCGCGCGACAAGCAGCTGAAGATTTCGTCCGAAACGACTTACCTCTACGCGCCGCTCGCCCACCGCCTAGGCTTATACGCGATTAAGTCTGAGCTGGAGGACCTCTCGATGAAGTACACCGATCCGGACACGTACAAATTCATCGCGCGGAAACTCAACGAGAAAAAAGCGGAACGTGAGGCCTACGTGCTAAGTTTCGTGGAACCCATCAAGGAAATCCTCCATGAGCAAGGCATCAAAGCCGACGTCTTCGGGCGGCCGAAGTCGATCCATTCGATTTGGAATAAGATGCGAAAGAAGTCTATCCCCTTCGAGGAGGTGTACGACTTGTTTGCCATCCGGATTATCATTGACGCAGAACAGGAAAACGAGAAAGCGGAATGCTGGAAGGCCTACTCCATCGTCACCGATCTATACCGGCCTAATCCAGACCGCCTGCGCGACTGGATATCCTCGCCAAAGGCCAACGGCTACGAGTCGCTGCACACCACCGTAATGGGTGCCAAAGGGCAGTGGGTAGAAGTACAGATACGCACCGTACGCATGAACGAAATTGCCGAGAAGGGATTTGCAGCGCACTGGAAATACAAGGAATCCAATTCGGACAGCGGGCTAGACCTGTGGATACAGAAAATACGCGAGGTATTGAGCAGTCCGGAGCAGAACGCGATGGACTTTATCGACGACTTCAAGATGAACCTGTTTTCGGACGAAGTATTCATCTTCACGCCGAAAGGTGCGTTGATCCAACTGCCAAACGGAGCCACGGCGCTTGACTTTGCCTTCGAAATACACTCCGACTTGGGCGCCAGCTGTATTGGCGCAAAGGTTAACCATAGGCTGGTACCACTGAGCCACAAGCTACAAAACGGCGACCAGGTAGAAATCATCACCTCTGGCAAGCAAACGCCCAAGGAAGACTGGCTGGGTTTCGTGACCACAGCCAAGGCCAAATCGAAAATTAAGTCAGCGCTCAAAGAAGAGAAGCGACGCATTGCCGAAGACGGAAAGGAGATTCTCGAGCGTAAGCTCAAGTCCCTAAAAATCACATACAACACGGACAACATCAACAAAATCGCGAACTACTTCAGGTACCCGAGTTCCCAAGACCTCTTCTACCACGTTGCGAAAGGCGACATTGACATCAAGAACCTGAAGGAATTTGCGGCGAGCGAAAAAACCATCGAACAGAACTCCCCGCAATTTGCATCGCACATCGGGAGCTTGGTTGACAAAATCAACAAGAAAGACCACGAAACGCTGTTAATTGGCGATGACCTTCAAAAGCTCGACTACAAGCTTTCGCCCTGCTGCAATCCCATTCCAGGAGATGACGTGTTCGGCTTCATAACGGTTAACGAGGGCATCAAAATTCACCGCACCAATTGCCCAAACGCCTCCAAGTTAATGGCGAATTATGGGTACCGCATCGTTAAGGCCAAATGGACATCGCAGAAGGAACTGGCCTTCCTCACCGGCTTGCAGATTGTGGGAATCGACGACGTGGGCCTCGTCAATCGGATTACCTCTGTCATTTCGCACGATTTCCATGTCAATATCCGCTCGATTACCATCTCGAGCAACGAGGGAATTTTCGAAGGGCACATCATGGTCTTTGTCAACGACACGGCACACTTGGAGGGACTCATTCGTGGCCTTAAGCAAATCAGAGGTATCACAGACGTGAAACGTTTTGAGTCAGACCACTAGCGAATCGCGGCCGATTGTCCGGTAGGCGTACCGGCCTTGTATTGTGGTTCGCTTTTCGTATATTTGTCTAATAATCGAATACCCGAGATGAGGCAAGGAGAAAATTACGAAACGGTTAAGAAAATTTTCGAGGCGTACTTGGAGAACAAGAACCTGCGCAAGACCCCCGAGCGGTACGCAATCTTGGAAGAAATCTACTCCCGCAACGATCATTTTGATGTGGAATCGCTCTATATCCACATGAAAAACAAAAAATATCGGGTGAGCCGTGCTACGGTCTACAATACGCTGGAGCTACTCGTTTCGTGCGACTTGGTTACCAAACACCAGTTTGGGAAAAACATGGCCCAGTTTGAAAAATCCTACGGCTATAAGCAACACGACCATATTATTTGCATCGAGTGTAGCAAAGTGGTCGAGTTTTGCGATCCGCGTATCCACCAAATCCAATCCATGGTAGGTGATTTGCTCAAGTTCGACATTAAGCACCATTCGCTCAACCTTTACGGAATATGCAAGGACTGCCAGGAAGAGGTCGTCGATACCGGCGCCGTTTCCGCTACGGGCCCAGGCGTAGCCTTGGGTTTGGACTAGACTTGCCGGAATTTTCATCGATAGTCATTGGACCCAACCTGAACAGCAACCCTACGGCACTTTAGTTAAAAATGCGGTTTGCTCCTCCTGTATTATTTGTTAGTTTTGCTCGGCGATTTCATGGGGGTCGGAAGTTAAATGAATCAGGACGGAAAAGAATCCCGCCGATTCCGCAACCCACCTATGTAGGCATTAATCAATAAATTTATTCGACATTCAAACTATGCAAGTTGACGTACTTTTAGGCCTTCAGTGGGGCGATGAAGGAAAAGGGAAAATCGTGGACGTCCTCTGCCCGAGGTACGACTTGATCGCACGTTTCCAAGGCGGGCCAAACGCTGGCCATACATTGGAGTTTGACGGACAGAAATACGTGCTCAATACAATCCCCTCGGGGATTTTCAATAAGGACACCCTCAACCTCATCGGCAACGGGGTGGTCATCGATCCCATTATCCTCAAAAGGGAGCTTGACAACCTACGTGCGAACGGCTTCGATCCGGTGGCCGACGGCAAACTCGTATTGGCGCGCAAAGCGCACCTCATCCTGCCTACCCACCAACTGCTGGACGCCGCGTCCGAAAACCGGATGGGTGAGTCAAAAATCGGCTCTACCCTGAAAGGGATCGGCCCCACGTACATGGATAAAACCGGCCGTAATGGTTTGCGCGTGGGCGACACAAACTTGCCAGATTTTCAAGAACGTTACCAGCGCCTTGTGGAGAAGCATAAGTCCATTTTGAGCCACTATGGTGAAATTCCTGATTTCTCCGAGCGCGAAGCTACCTTTATGGAAGCCATTGAATTTATACGTTCGATACCGCACGTAGATGCTGAGCACTTGGTTAATTCATACCTCAAAGAAGGTAAGTCCATACTGGCGGAAGGTGCGCAAGGCACCTTGCTGGACATCGATTTTGGTTCGTACCCGTACGTCACCTCGTCAAATACGACTACGGCCGGTGCCTGCACAGGTCTGGGAGTAGCTCCCTCAAAAATCGGATCAGTAATCGGCATCTTCAAAGCTTATTGCACGCGCGTGGGCGGTGGCCCCTTCCCTACCGAGCTGGACAACGAAACGGGCGAACAGCTACGTAAACTGGGCAACGAGTTCGGAGCGACGACAGGACGGGCACGCAGAACGGGATGGATCGATTTGCCAGCGTTGAAATATGCCATCATGCTGAACGGCGTCACCGAACTGGTCATGACGAAGGCAGATGTACTTAGCGGATTTGAGGAAATACAGGTCTGCACGCACTACCAGTATAATGGTGAGACAATCGACTACATGCCATACGACATCATAAGCATTCAACCCGAGCCGATGTACGAGTCTCTTCCGGGCTGGCAGGAAGACCTCACCGGAATTACTCGCGTAGACCAAATACCGGAGGAATTGAAAGCCTATATCAAGTATTTAGAAACACACTTGGGCGTTCCGGTCAAGTACTTGTCGGTGGGTCCGGATCGCACGCAAACCTTGGAGCTTAGCTAAGCCTTCCGCAATGGTGTCGCGCGCTTACCACCTAAAGGACAGCGAGTCGTTTACCCAAAAAGCACTGCAATGGGCTTCTCAATTTGAGAGCGCCTGCTATTTGGATTCCAACGGCTATAGGGACAACTACGGCAATATCAACGTCTTTATTGCCGTAGGTGCATCCGACTCCGTGGTGGGCACGGCTGCTGATAGCTTCGCGCGCATACAGCAGTTCATCGACCGGTATCCCAACACATGGATTCCTGGATATTTTAGCTACGATTTAAAAAACGAAATCGAAGAACTGGAATCGCAGCATCCGAACCGGACCGGTTTCCCTGACGCCTATTTTTTCATCTCGTCGGCCACCCTACTTATTGGCAAGTACAACGTGGAGGTTAAAAGCGAACGGCCTGACGAAGTCATTAAGGCTATCGAGGCCACGCAGTGGACCGAACAACACTTGGAATTTCAGGGGCGGTTGCGTCATCGAATGAGCCGGGCGGAATATGTCGATGCTTTCCAGCGCCTGCAGGCCCACATTCGACAGGGCGACATCTATGAAGTTAATCTTTGCCAGGAGTTTTATGCTGAAAACGCCCGCATTAACCCCTTGGAGGCCTACAAGCGATTGAACGCCATATCGCCAACACCGTTTTCCTGCTTTTTCAGGTATAAACAGCATTATATCCTATCGGCTTCGCCTGAACGCTTCCTTTCCAAGAACGGCACGACGCTCCTGTCACAGCCCATCAAAGGCACCGCCCCTCGAGGCCGAGAGGCGGTGGAAGACCAGAAAATCAGGGACGCGCTGGCCAGCAACCCAAAAGAAGTGAGTGAGAACATCATGATTGTGGATCTTGTCCGCAACGACCTCACCAAGAGCGCCAAGCCGGGCACGGTTAAAGCATCCAACTTGCTGGACGTGCAAAGCTTTCGGCAGGTCCACCAGCTCATCTCCACGGTCTCCTGTCAAGTCGACGAGACCCTCTCCGCCACGCAGGTCATCAAAAACACCTTCCCGCCAGGCTCGATGACGGGTGCGCCCAAGATCAGCGCCATGAAATTAATCGATCAGTATGAGAAAAGCCGTCGCGGCGTCTATGCTGGAGGGCTGGGATACTTCGGCCCACAGGGCAACTTTGACTTCAGTGTGGTTATCCGCACGTTGTTATACAACGCCGAAACCGGATATTTATCCTTTCACACAGGGGGTGCGATTACGGCAGAGGCCGAAGCGGAAAAGGAATACGACGAGTGCCTATTAAAAGGGAAGGCAATTTTCGAAATGCTCAAGACCTAATCGTCGCTCATCTATCTGCCAGTCTACGCGCTCTTGCCGACGATCACCTTCGCCATCCGATCAAAATCCAGGTAGGTACTCGCTATCCGTAAGACATCGGTGGCATCCATGCCTTTGATTGTTTCGACGTAATAGTCGTAGTAATCATTTCCTAATCCCGAGAAGTAGGCGTTTTTAAACTTATCACCATGGGCAAAGACGTTCTCCAAACTTCCCAGCATAGACCCCAAGATGTAGCTTTTGACCACCTGCATTTCGTCCGCGTCAACGGGTTCGGAACGCAGCCGACCGATCTCCTTTTCAATTTCGGCCAGGGTAGCCAGCGTGGTATCGGCCCCTACTTCCGTAGCGATCGTTAAATACGCATCGTGTTGCAGGGATACAATACCTGAGCCAATACCATACGTATACCCCTTGTCTTCACGGATATTAGCCATCAATCGACTACCGAAGTAACCACCCAATAGGATATTGACGAACTGTAAAGCGGGGAAGTCTGGATGGGCGCGACCTATCGTCCTACTACCGAGCCGAATAGCGGATTGCAGGGCCTTAGGGCGCGGGATAAAGGTTAGGGGGTTGGGGACTGATGGCGGGTTAAGCGGTTTAGACGCAGAGAATGGCGGCGCGGCGACGGTCCAGCCTTCTTCGAAATGTAACCGGATCTCGTCGACCAGCGCGTCGCTGATTTTTCCCGAAACGAGGATGGTACAGTTGGAAGGTGTGTACTGTTGCTGGAATAGAGTCAGTAAATCCGCTTGTACGATTTGGTCATAGTCCTCCAATTCCGGTACTGCGCCATACCGATTGCCCCCAAAGATTGCCGTACCAAACGCGCGACGCGCGATAAAATCATTTTTTTGCAACGACACCTGCAGTCGTTGCTTGCCATTGCGGAGGTACGTGGCGAGCTCGCGCTCGGGGAACGTGGTCTCCGTCAGGATGCTTTTTAGCAGCGGCAGAAGGTTCGGCGTGTGCTTGTTAAGCGAAAAAAGCTTCAGTGAGGAGTGATCGTTGCTAAATTCGGGCATCAGATACGCACCATAGAAATCGATGGTATCCACAATCTGCGCGTGGGTATGGCTCGCCGTTCCATCCATCAACATGCCACAGGCAACGGTGTGGGGCAACGTATGCTCTCCCTTCGAATAGTCGTTGTTAAAAATCCACTCGATGCGTGTCAACTCCTGGCTTCCGCCGTCGACTAAAAACAGGTTGGCGCCGTTAGCCAACGGCACGTGCACGGGCGGTATCAACTGAAAGCCGGCTATGGGGTGCGATGCCGGCGCTATGGTTCTATCGATCATCTTGTGATTGCGCTAGGTAAACGAGCGTATTAGCATTCTCGTGCCGGAAAATAGCTTGGGCTACGCGTTGAACGTCCTCGACCCTCACATCGGCGTACTTAGCTACCTCGCGATTGTATTCGTCGGCATCGCCGAGCAGCTCGTAATAGGCAAGGTTCATTGCCTTATTGAGAATACTCATTTGCGAAAATTCAAAATTGGACTCGATGCGATTTTTGGCTTTTTCGAGTTCGGCGGGTGGCACGGGCTGGGCTTTCAGGTTGTCGAGCACGCGCCATATTGCTGCCTCCGCCTCCGGTATCGATACTTGCGGCAGCGGCCTTCCCTCGATTACCAGCAAACTTGTATCAATACTATCGGTGCTGTATGCGCTAACTTGGCTGAACAGTTCATTCTCTTTTACCAAGTTGCGAAACAAGCGCGCCGACTGCCCACTTCCAAGGAGGTCAGTAAGCAAGTCCGTAGCGTGGTAATCGGCATCCAAGCGCGCCGGTCCATGGAATGCGATGTAAATCGCATTGACGGGGACGTCTGCGTGCACAACCTCCTTTCGGGCTTGCTGCTGCGGAGGTTCGGACGGCAGGGACCGTACGGGGCGTGTGCCGCCCCGAATCGATCCGAACCATTTCTCGACCAGATGCTTGACTTGGGCGGTATCGACATCGCCGGCGATGGTGAGAATCGCGTTGCTCGGATGATAATGCTTCATGAAGAAATTGCGCACGTCGGCCATGCGCGCATTCTCGATATGCGCCAACTCCTTGCCGATCGTGGCCCAGCGGTATGGGTGCACCTGGTACGCCATAGGCCGGAGTCGCAACCACACGTCACCATAGGGCTGGTTCAGGTAGCGTTGCTTAAACTCCTCGCAGACCACGTTGCGCTGCACCTCCAGGCCTTTTTCATCAAAGGCCAGGCTCAGCATGCGGTCACTCTCCAGCCACAAAGCAGTTTCGACGTTGACCGCAGGCAAGCTCAAGTAATAGTTGGTGATATCATTGCTGGTAAAGGCATTGTTTTCTCCTCCTACCTGTTGCAAAGCTCCATCGTAACTCGGTATGTTCACCGACCCGCTAAACATCAGATGTTCAAACAAATGGGCGAAACCGGTTTGCTGGGGATCTTCATCACGCGCCCCCACATCGTAAAGTACATTGACCACCGCCATGGGCGTGGCATGATCCTCGTGGACGATTACACGAAGACCGTTATGAAGGGTGAATTTTGTGAAAGAAACCATGTTTTGCCGAGCAGGTTGTATTTATGCAAACCTACTTATTTTAATTCGAAAACCCTGAAATGAGATTCTTGTCGTATAGCCCCCCTGAATGGCGGTGGTTCGTGTTTTTAAGGAAGGACGTAGGCACAAGTTTGGCGTATGGATGGCTAAGTCCGCTACCGCAGAAAAACCTTTCAAGCCGCAAGAATGTTATCCTTGCATGAAACGTGCCTTCTTTAAAACGATCGTTCGGATAAACAACATCCTGTTGCCGAAACTGTCGGGCAAGGATCCCAGCAAGCTTAATAAGGCTCAGCAGGCGATGTTGGCCTATCGGTATTGGGCATTAATCAACTCCCTGTGAAGCGTTGGTTTCCAAAGCTTCGCTTTTTTTCCGGCGGTTGTGCGTGGATCGGATGTTCAAGTATTCCACCAGAACGGAAAACGCCATCGCGAAATAGATATAGCCTTTCGGTATGTGCTGTTCGAAGGCTTCCGCCGTCAAGGATACACCGATCAGCAACAGAAATGCGAGCGCCAGCATTTTTACGGTCGGATGTTTATTGACAAAATCGCTAATAGCCCCCGCCGATATCATCATCACGACGACCGCGATTATTACTGCAGCTATCATCACACCGATGTGGTCTACCATGCCTACGGCCGTAATGACCGAATCCAGGGAGAAAACTAGGTCTAGAATTAGGATTTGCGTGATCACATTGCCAAACGTTATAACTTTTCCCTTGATTTGATGGCGCTCCTCCTCGCCTTCCACCCGGGTATGGATTTCGGTGACGCTTTTATAGATGAGGAAGAGTCCGCCCAAGAGCAGAATCAAATCCCTCCCCGACAAGGCAAGGTACCTGTTCCATGCCTCGGAGGATAACTGCACCCACTCCGCCGCATTAAATAGAGGCTGCGTAAGCCCCATAATCCACTTGATGGAAAACAACAGCCCTACACGCATCAACATTGCAAGCAGCAAGCCCAGCTGGCGTGCTTTTTTTTGCTGTTCGGGAGGGAGCTTACCGCTAAGGATGGAGATAAATACGATGTTGTCGATGCCAAGGACGATTTCCAGCACGGTAAGCGTTAGCAAAGAAATCCAGATTTCGGGGTTAGCGAGCCATTCCATATAGGGTGTTTTTTATCAGGCAAATGTACGTATTGGTTCTTTTTAATTGCAAAAATGGCGGCACCTAATTTGGCACCGCCATCCAAACCTAAAAACAAAACAAACAAATTCGCATCCGGTTTTCGCTAGGGGATTGCTACTTGAGTACCTCGCGCGAAATCACGAGCTTTTGGATCTCCGAGGTCCCCTCGCCTATCGTACACAGCTTTGCATCGCGATAATATTTTTCGACCGGAAAATCCTTCGTATACCCATAACCACCAAATATTTGCACCGCTTCTGTCGCGCAGCGTACCGCCACTTCAGAGGTGTAGTACTTTGCCATCGCCGAATACTTGGTCACGTCGCCTCCTTTATTCTTAATGTCTGACGCCTGCCTAATGAGGAGTTCTGCAGCCTCGATTTCCGTCGCCATGTCCGCCAACTTAAACGATATGCCCTGAAAGTTCGCGATAGGCTGCCCAAACTGATGCCGCTCCTTGGCGTACTTGACCGCCGCCTGAAAGGCACCTTTGGCGATACCCAGTGCCAGGGCAGCAATGGAAATACGCCCCCCGTCCAACACCTTCATGGCTTGTTTGAATCCATCACCCACTTGCCCCAACAAATGGCTTTTGGGGATACGGCAGTTGTCAAAGATGAGCTCGGTCGTTTCTGACGCGCGCATGCCCAACTTATTTTCTTTTTTGCCGTGGGAAAAGCCCGGCGTCCCCTGCTCCACGACGAAGGCAGACACCCCCGCCGACTTACCTTCCTCGCCCGTTCGGGCCATCAACACGAGCACGTCGCAACTTTTGCCATGCGTAATCCAATTTTTAGTACCGTTAATAATGTATTCGTCGCCGTGTAGCACCGCCGTCGTCCGCATCCGCAATGCGTCCGAACCCGTGTTGGCCTCGGTTAAGGCCCAGGCACCGATCCATTCGGCCGACGCCAGCTTGGGTAGCCAGCGCGCCTTCTGTTCGTCGTTGGCGAACAACGCCAGATGTCCCGAGCAAAGCGAATTATGCGCGGCCAGGGAGAGTCCTATCGAACCGCATACCTTTGCAACTTCGACGATGATGTCCACGTATTCGTGGTACCCCAGACCAGCTCCGCCATATTCTTCGGGAATTAGCGCCCCCATAATCCCCAACTCACCCATCGCACGAAACGTTTCTATCGGAAAATGCTGCCGCTCGTCCCAATCCATGACATGCGGACGAATTTCCTTTTCCGAAAAATCGCGGACCATTTGCCGCACCATGTCCCTATTGCCGTCCGCTTCTATACCGTACTGTTGCATCGTTTACTATTGGTTTTAAACAATAATACTCAATTCAACACGCATTTAAAACCATAGAAAATACGGTGAAACGTAGAATAAAACGGTTTTCGGTACAATAATGCGACCGAAAGAAAGTAAAAGGTATTTGTCGCCCAAAAGAGCCAGAAAAAACTTTAATGAAAAAAATTTAATTTTTTAACATTTTCGATGCGCTATCCCATCGACAAAAAAAACGGGATCCAAGCTCTCCAGTAATCCTTATCTTTGGGCCATGCCAGCCAACTATGCCATTATTGTAGCCGGGGGCACCGGATCCCGGATGGATAACGGAACGCCCAAACAATTCCTGCCCTTAGCCGGCACCCCGTTGCTCATGCATACGATTCGCAAATTCCATGAATCCCGCACGCGCCCGGCCATTTTAGTAGTCCTGCCTGCCCACCACCAATCTACGTGGCGCGCGCTATGCGAACGCACGGGCTTCGACATTCCACATGCCACCTGCGACGGTGGTGCGTCGCGCTTTCAATCTGTAAGAAAGGGTCTGGAATGGATTAAAGAACAGGAAGAAGAGCTCAACTGCATTGCCGTACACGATGCCGCACGACCGCTCGTAAGCCCGGCATTGATTGACGCCATGTTCGACGCGATCTACGAACACGAGGCCGCGGTGCCGGCCGTACGATGCGTAGACTCCGTACGCCTATGGGATAGCGACACGGCAACCAACAGAGCCGTCCCCCGCGACCAGGTTTTCTTAGTCCAGACTCCCCAAGCTTTTCGTGCACAAACCTTGCTGGAGGCCTACGATACCGACGAGCAGGTTGGATTCACGGATGACGCATCCGTGGTAGAAGCAAAGAAAATCCCCATCAAAATCGTTGATGGGGAGTATGATAACTTTAAGATTACGTTTCCGAATGATTTCGAAATCGCGGAATCTATCCTCTCGAAAGGCGCGCGTTAGGCCGCGCCCCGTATCACGCGGAGCAATACTGCGACAATCGCAATGACGAGTAATACGTGGATGATTCCCCCATCAACAAAACCTCCGAAAAAGCTAATTGCCCAGATGATCACTAAGATCACGGCAATTATGTACAATAGATTTCCCATAACAAACGAGTTAGATTTGAAAATTTTTGATACTCATCCTATTAACACGCCTCCCCCGCAAATTGTTTGATTAAAATACGGACGTGTGGAGCTAGTAGGATGAACTAACCGTTCACCGAAAAGCCAATCTGCAACCCGTCATAAGCTAAGGAAATGCCTTTGGGAAGATCTTTTTCCACGTCGTCATGCCGCCCCAAAGCATGGCTGATATGCGTAAAATACGTCTGTTCGGCACCAATTTCGGTAGCGAGTTGAATGGCTTCTTCAATGGTCAAATGGGAGATGTGTGGCTCGCGCTGAAGGGCGTTGAGTACAAGGGTTTTGCTGCCACGAATTTTTTCAATTTGATCAGCCGCGATGGTTTTTGCGTCCGTAATATAAGTGAAGTCGCCAAATCGGAAACCCAAGACGGGCATGCGGTAGTGCAGGACTTCGATCGGCATGATGGGCAAGCTGCCGAACAGGGTGAACGGCTTTAATCCGATCTCATTGAGTCGGATTTGTGGCACACCGGGATACCGATACGTGGTAAATGCGTAGTAAAATTCGCGCTTCAGTGCCTCGATGGTATCCGATGACGCATAGATGTCCAGTTCGCCCCTTACGCGATTGAATGCGCGTACGTCGTCTAGACCGGCTACATGGTCCTTATGGGAATGGGTAAACACTACCGCGTCCAAATTCTTAACACCCTGGCGCAGCATTTGGTATCGAAAGTCGGGCCCGGTATCCACGACAAGGTTGTACTCCCCAGCCGTGATCATGATCGACGAGCGAAGCCGTTTGTCACGTGGATCTGTAGAACGGCACACCGCACAGTCGCACGCGATAACTGGCACACCCTGGGAGGTGCCTGTACCCAAAAATGTAATCGTCAAATCGAAAGCTTTGTTTGCCTGATATTTCCCAAAAAGTGTGCTTGCTTTTCGCTGAGCTTGCTGGCGTCGGCATTAGACGTGCGCACGAGCTCCACGAGTGCATGTATCTTCGCTTCTAGCGTGTAGAATCTATTGACTACCACCACCTTGTCGTGTTGCAGTATACATGCTCCGGTCTTAAAGTTTCCGCGCTCATACCGCACGCGATAGCCCAAATCCCGCAGAAGGGTTTCCAGCTTTTCCAAACTATGTGAGGTGATCGGAAGCATACATCGTCAAATTCGACAGCCAAAATACGACTCATTCGATCAAGATACAACCCCGAGTTATTAACATGCCCGACTACCCCAACCGCAAGATTACCCGTTTCCAAAAATCCTGGATAAATCCGAAGCCGTAGGCTGTGAGCTGAATCAATGCCGCTACCACAGCTGAAGCTGCCACCCGAAAACTTCGCATACGCCAGTAGGCATGTGCGAAAAGCAACGTGGCATAGCCCAGCAATACGAGGGCACCGGCACATGCCCACGATTTCGCAGCGGGTAGCCAAACAGACACTCCGGCGACCACCACTAAAGCGGCCAAAAACAGTACGAAACACGCCGGAAAAAAATGCACCAGTTTCAGTTCGGACGGAAAGTGCTTGAAGATATTGATTCGCGCCCGCCCGAAAAAATGGAGTTGCTTGTAAAACTGTCCGAAGGAGGTCCGCCGCTTGTGGTATACCACCGCGTCGGGAATCAGGCCGATGCGAAAGCCCGCTGCCTGTATTCGAATGGAAAATTCAATGTCCTCGCCGAGCCGCGTCAGGATAAAGCCGCCTGTTGCTTCCCATACCTTTCGCGAAATGCCCATATTGAAACTACGGGGATGGAATTTCCCAATGTGCTTCTTATTGCCACGAATGCCGCCCGTGGTAAATGGCGACGTCATCGCATAGCTGATTGCTTTCTGCACGGGCGTAAAGGACGCATGGGCGGCATCAGGCCCACCGTACGCATCCAGCGATGTGTGCGCCAAATAGGCTTTGACCGTTGCCAAATAATCAGGTGGGATGAGGCAGTCGGAATCGAAGACGACGAAATAATCTCCCTTGGCCCGTTCGAAACCAAAATTCCGGGCAAAGCCCTGCCCAGCGTTTGGCTTAACGAAGTAACGGACATCGATTTGATCGGCGTAGCTCGTCACCACATCCCGCGCATCGTGGATGGAGCCATCCTCGATCACGAGCACCTCAAACGCCTTGTACGTTTGATGAACCAATGAAGCTAGGAGCTCATCGATTTCCTGAGGTCGGTTATACAACGGGATGATAATCGAAAACAACATCGTCGTCAGTTGAAGATGGGCATGGCCGGGATGAATACGAATGCGACTAGATCACGCGCTCGATTTGGTATGAATTTCGGTCGGAACTGCTTCGAGAAACCAACTCCGCAATGAAACCGGTCAAAAACAGCTGCGTACCCAAAATAATGGCGACCAAGGCCAAGAAAAACAGGGGTTGGTCGGTTACGTTCCGATAGGGACTGGCGTTGGCGATGCTGATCAACTTTTCTACAATCAGCCAAATGGCAATAACGAATCCCCCTAGGAAACTGATGACGCCCATCGTACCGAAGAAATGCATCGGTCGCTTTCCGAACTTTCCGACGAAAAAGATGGAAAGTAAGTCCAAAAAGCCCTTGACAAATCGGCCCGGACCAAATTTGGTTTGCCCATACTTACGCGGATAGTGCTGCACCACCTGCTCACCAATACGCGTAAATCCAGCCCATTTGGCGATAACCGGGATATAGCGATGCATCTCGCCATACACCTCAATGCTCTTCACGACCTCCTTTTTGTAGGCTTTGAGTCCGCAGTTAAAATCGTGGAGATTGTGGATACCAGACATGTTGCGCGTCACCGAATTAAACAGCTTGGTGGGGAGCGTTTTGCTCGGCGGATCGTGCCGGACTTGCTTCCAACCCGAGACCAGGTCATAATCCTCTTCCACGATGCGCCGGTAGAGCTCGGGGATTTCGTCCGGGCTGTCTTGTAGGTCGGCGTCCATAGTGATGACCACGTTGCCCTGCGCCGCGGCAAATCCAACATTCAGCGCGGCGGATTTACCATAGTTGCGCCTAAACTTGATTGCCGATATCCGGGGGTTTTTGGCCTTGAGGCCCTCGATGACGATCCACGACTCATCGGTGCTGCCATCGTCTACCAAGATGATTTCATAGCTAAACTGGTTATCGTCCATCGTCCGTTTGATCCATGCGGTCAGTTCGGGAAGCGATTCGGCTTCATTGAACAATGGGATGACTACAGATATATCCATGGGCATAAAAACAAGTGAAGCTGTAAAGTTACACATTTACAGCTTCATTTACCTCGTTAATTCCCGTGCGGGCTATGGCTCGGGATCGGCAATAAAGATGGGACGCTCCCGCTTGAATATCGCCGCGAAGATCAGCGCAATGACAAAGAGCACCAGAAGCGTCAGGAAAAAGCCTTGGATCTGCGTGCCGATGCCGCCTTCGCTGATTTTCTGCAATGACTCGTCAAAACTTGCGGTAGCTGCGTCAATTTGATCGTCGGACACGCCCTGGTTTTCCATAAATTCGATGGTAGCATTCGACATGTTCCGGATCATGCGTTCCTGAATATCCGGCTCCACGAAGGTCTGAAAACCGAGAGTCACCACCGTGGAGATAATATGGGCGACCAAAAACATCACAAATGTGCCGATTAAAGCTTCTTTGAACGACCAATATCCGCCTACTTTCCTGCGCAGGGCGATGACGAAAAAGATTACGATGATCAAGGGCAGGACAATATTAAGCAACATCGGCACAACGGTAATCATCCAGAAGGACGAAAGCGATAATGCAACGTATAATCCCAAGATGGAGATAACGGTGATGATAATCCCAAGCGAGATTCCCGAGCGTGCGCCCTCTTGACGGGCAATCGCCTCGGTATTCGGGTTTTCTGGTTGTGATAGTGTGGTCATAATGATGAGGTTTAAAAAGGTTACTTATTGATAGTAATTAACAATCAAAGCATAGATTGCCCGATCGGTTGTCGGATCGTCACTCTGCGATGCATACTCAGCAAAATCCTCTGCTGATGGTCCTGGCTCATAGAAAAAGGAGACCATTGGGTAAAAGATATCGCTAAGTTCGTGGTCATCGGGAAGTTTCGCTGCCGCCTCGGCAATTTCCTGGTAGGAGCTGTCCGCCAGCACCTGGTTGGCAATCAAATGCTCGTAGATCCGGTGCTCGTCTTGAAACTCGTCCTCGTCCACTAGCAAAAATTCCCTGAGATAGTCTTCCAATGTCGGGTCAACATCCTCGTCTGCACATTCGCGCACGTAAAGCAAGACGTTCAATAGCTCCGTGCCCCGGTCGAGCGTCCGCTCCTCGATTTCCGTCCATTCCTCCGAATCCAAATAGTCGGCTTCCAGCCGTTGCGCGTCAGACGCAAAGAAATTCATGAGCAAGAGATCGAAAAAAACCTGCCGCAGGGGCTCCAGATCGATGTAATCGTCAAAGATGGCGTCCATCGCCTCCAGCTTTTTCAGGAATCCGACGGACTCAGAAAATACGGCAATAAACTTTTCGGCATACGCCTGGCCGGCCGTTTCGTCAAAAGTAACGAGTGCCGCTTCGATAGCTTGCTTTACATTCTTATCCATAATTAAATTCCCTCCGTGCTGTATAAATGACTTTTGTTCATTGCAATTGTTACGCGCCCCGTCAACTCCTCGCCCCAAAACGGCGTATTGGCCGATTTGGAAAAGTTACTCCGGGCATCCAAGGTCCACCTTTCCTTAGGATCGAATAAAACAAGATTGGCCTCGCTCCCCTCTTCAAACGAGGGGATGGGCAAGCCGAGGACCTGGCGCGGCTGGCAGGCCAACTTCTCCACGATTTGCGCCGGACTCAACCCTGCGCGAAGCGCTAAGGGCAGCACCGTTTGCAAGCCGATCATCCCGTTCTCCGCAATCTGGAACTCGACATCCTTAAATTCCACTTCATGAGGCGTGTGCTGCGAAACGATCGCATCAACGGTTCCGTCTTTCAGCCCCTTGAGCAAAGCTTTGACATCGGCCTTGGTCCGCAATGGGGGGCTCACTTTATAGTGGCTTTCAAATCCTGCCACGTGGTCGTCCGTGAGCACTAAGTGGTGTGCAGCCACGTCGCAAGTTACACGAATGCCTTGGCGCTTCGCCTTGCGGATAAGCTCAACGGATTCAGCCGTACTAATGGTCGAAAAATGAATAGGCGCATCGTTATACTCGGCCAAGAAAATATCCCGGGCAACCATTAGCGCCTCAGCCAGGTTAGGATTTCCCTTCATGCCGAGGTACGTACTCATGACGCCCTCGTTCATCACCGCTCCTCCAGCCACGGAGGGGTCTTCGGGACGTGCAAACACTAAACCGCCGAACCCCTTTGCGTAAAGCAAAGCGCGGCTCATCAAGCCCGCCTGCCGCACGCTGCGCGATCCATCGGAAAACGCCACCGCGCCCGACAAGCGCATGTCGTACAATTCGGCCAACGATTCTCCGTTGCAGCCGGTGCTGATGGCGCCTACAGGATGTACGTCCACCGGCTGATCCTTGGCTCGGTTGACGATGAGCGCGACCCCAGACTGGCTATCGATCGGCGGCACGGTATTGGGTTGCAGTGCTACACCCGTAAAGCCGCCCGCGATGGCCGCGGCACATCCGCTGGGGATATCTTCCTTGGTTTCCTGGCCCGGCTCGCCAAATCGGGCGTTGAGGTCAAAAAATCCTGGGCTTAAAAATTGTCCCTCCCCGTTGATTGTCCTCGCTTCGGAACGGGGAGTAATGCCCGATGCCGACAATTGTTTGATCTTTCCCTTTACGACAGACAGAGAAACGTTCTTGCCATGCAGAGGATGGCCCGGCAATAAGAGGACAGCATCGGATATTAAGAGGTTATTCATAGACATGGGTGTAGAAAAAGGAGGCGGCTGACCCACTTTGGATACACGTGGGAATACTCCAATGGAACGGATACTCGGTCCTCCCAGACCCGACGAGGTTCGCCGGGACACTTATGGTATGCAGGCCGCTCATTGGGAAACAAAAATACAAATTCAACCGTAACGGCAAGCGTTTATTTTCAAAAGAGCGGCTTTGTGGGAACTCCCCTCGCCTATTTCTTGTTATCCTCACCCCACTGATAGCTATCTACCTCCAGGCCCACCAGTGACAACACGCGGTCTACAACGGTGGCCGCAAGGGCCTCAAAACTGTCTGGAAGGCTGTAGAAAGATGGACTGGCCGGACAGACGACTGCGCCTGCTGCTGTGACCGCCTGCATATTAGACAGATGGATGGGGCTAAGGGGGGTCTCGCGCGTGACGAGTACCAGCTTACGGCGCTCCTTGAGGATCACGTCCGCAGCGCGTGTGGTTAGGTCGGACGAAGTTCCCTGCGCGATGCGGGCGAGCGTACCCATCGAACACGGACAAACAATCATGGTGTCATAACGAGCAGAGCCCGAAGCGAAAGGTGCATAGAAATCATTCTTCTCAAAAAAGACGAAGGGATAGTCGGCGTAGGACGTATTTCCCAATTCAAACTGCCATACGTCCTTGGCATTGTCTGACATTACCACGCCTACCGCGTCCAGTTGCGAATGCAACTCTTTCAATCTGTCCATCAATACCTTAGCATAAATAGATCCACTCGCACCCGTGATTGCCACAATGATTTTTCGTGCCATTACATCGCCTTAATAAAACCAAAGCTAATAAAAAAGGGCCGAATAGTGATATTCGACCCTACATCTACCTATGAAAAACATGCCCTTTGGGAGGGCATTACAAAAGTACATCTAACTTTAACTATTCAATCATATCCAAAGTCTTTAATTTGGTTTTGTAGCAGTAATACTACACCCCTATAAGAGCATTGTCCGCTTGGGATCTTCCTAGCCTGATTACTCACTACAAATGGATTTTTCACTCATTTGACCTGCTAAAATGGCCTTGAAAGCCAGTATAACGACAAGGTTCACGACTATTAATCGCCTCGTGTTGCATCTATTTGCATGTATTTGCAAGGATATGTGAGGGAGTTTGATTTTTTTTAGTTAATTCGTGGTTACAAACCGAGCGATGTAACACACAATGAGTTTAAGCATACTGGAAGAATATATCGAAACGGGCAATGCCGCCGCTATGGATGACTTGCTGCACGGAAACCCCGCGCTAGCGCAGGAGCGCACCAGCCACGACATATCCCCCGTGCTCTTAGCTTGTTATTACAACAAACCCCAGATTATCAAAGTATTGCTCAAGCACCTGCAGCAGACGACCATCCACGAAGCGGCTGCTGCAGGCTTGGAAGAAGCTGTCATTCAGGCCCTCTCGGACGACGCCAGCCTCCTCAACCAAGTATCCGATCACGGCTTTACCCCGCTTGGCATTGCATCCCACTTCAACCGGGAGGACATCGTCCGTTACCTTTTATACAAAGGGGCAGACCCGAATATCCAGTCCCAGAACGGTTACAACGTATACCCGATTCATACGGCAGCGGGCAGCAACTACCTGGGCATTGCGAAGCTGTTGGTAGAGGGGGGCGCAGAAGTAAATGTGTTTCAGTCGTCGCGTATTACACCCCTTCATCTGGCCGCCCAGAACGGAAACATTGACATGATTATCTTACTGTTGGAAAACGGTGCCTCGGTAGAAGCGAGGGATGACGCGGGAAAAACCGCAGCCGACCTCGCGGCCGAAAAAGGCCATGCCGACATCGCCCGGATATTGGGGGTATAACAAAAAACGATAATTTCCTAAACGGGTGTGCGCATGACTAGGCGTCCCATAATTGGCGACGCATGCGTTTGACGTAGTTGCGAAAGTCGAGAACCACCCCTGCAAGAAAGTACACAATGACGGGAAACCCAACCGCGATGAACGAACTGTAAATAAAAAACAGCCTCAACTTGGAGATTGAGATCCCGAAACGCTCCCCGATGTACGTGCAAACACCAAAGGAACGTTGCTCGCAGTATAAAAGAAGCCTGTTCATATTTTACGTTTTTGTTGGATGATATGCGCTCCTACGCCACACTCTAGGCAACGCTTTTTATCACAATAGCAGGTTTTCATGTGCAGCAGCGCTTGGGTCGTTGAGGCAGCCAACGCATGTAATCCCAGCGCAGCGAATCGTTGCAACAACGCGTTTTTCTCGGCATTGACTGCTTCAAGCAACGCAATTGCGCGGTAAATATACATCTCTTTACCCATATACTTACCATAGCCAAACAAAATTACGGCCACAACATTGATAAGCAACAGTGAAATGGACGACTCACCCAGCTGTCCGGAGTGCCGGGTCGTTTTGCCACCGAAACGGTAATGTTCCTGCCAATAGGGATGCACGGGCAGCGCCGAAAACCATGACCGTATCTCGCGTACATCCGACACGGCGAGCATATCGGCAAAAAGGCGGCCGCGCTGCCGCAACAGAGCCACAAACTGCGCGATACGCTGCGTCGGAAAGTTTGCGGGGCGCATGCGCATGAATTTCCACTGACTGGCTTGGAGCGGCGTTAGCCCGTGCAGGCGTTGCAAATACTGGTACTCGCGTAGCAGTTGCCGAGGATACATCCCCTCAGACGACTCCTCGTCCAACAGCCCGGCCTGTCCGAAATACAACGCATCGGCGAGAATCGGATCCGCCCGATGCTTTTCGAAGAGGCTTAGCGGTATGCGCTGTGTCAACTGTTCGAAAGCGTCCGCGTTCACCTTAAAGCCGAATGCACGCGCTAGCCACCGATAGGCCACCTCTTCCCAACTTCCCTGGCATTGGTGGAGTAAGGCTTCTAATTGTCCCATGCGCGACTCGAGGCGCTCCACGAGCATGCGATCTAGCCAATGGTCTATTTTGATTCGCGGCACGGCATGCAGCTGCCGTTCGCAAGGAATCCAATACATGCCACTCATCAATTCGCGGTGTTGCTGTAGCACATCGGGAAACACCCGCTCTTGTAGGGTCAAGGTAGGCAGTGTGGTTCCATCCTGACGTCGCACGTCCGCGTCGTATTCGTACACAACATGGAGAATGACGTTGTTATAGGCTTTATCGTATTGATGACGATGCTTTGTCCAGTCTGAAGAACGGACGTGCAGCTCTACGTTTCCCACCCACTCCGTGTCACCGATACGTACGCGGCACTGGCTGAAATCGGGGCCTGCATCCTTGTTATGAAACCCGACCGCAAGCACATCCACCTGTTCCCCGCAGACGGTATGCAGGCGACTGGACTGGTAAAGCCGATACTTCCACGCAAAGTGCAGTATGTCTTCGGTGACTCGCATGGGATCATAATTGGTCAGCGTAAAAATAAGATTTTTCCCGCACGAAACCTAACTCAACCGCCAGATGCTATATCAAATTCCTGCGACTTTCCAGTAGTCAAACCACGCTACCACCTCGGCGTGGGTAAGCTTGTTCTTTTCGTCAACCCCCAGGTCACGAACGATCTGCCCGTCATGCATTTGCATCAGGCGATCGCCATAGCGCAGGGCCTCATGTATGTGGTGCGTGACGAAGATGGCGACAAGGCTATTTTCTCGGATTAGGTGATCAGCAATCTCCATGACTTGCTGCGCGCTCCGCGGATCCAACGCGGCCGTAGGTTCGTCGAGCAACAGCACGTCGATATCTGCCATCACGGACATGAGCAAGGTGAGCGCCTGACGTTGCCCGCCGCTCAACGTACCCATGGTTTGTTGCAATTTGTCTTCCAGACCCATACCCAGCGTAGCTACCCGTTCCTGTACTTGCCGCTGGAACGCTGGCCCCGTACCTACACGCAACCCCTTTCGCACGCCTCGCATTGCGGCCATCCTGAAGTTATCGAGTATGGTCAACGTGCCGGCCGTGCCCGCCAAGGGATTTTGGAACACCCGAGCGATGCGCCGACTACGCCGGTAATCCGGAAGTCGCGTCAGGTCCTCGCCGCCCAGTGTGATCGTACCACTGTCGGGACTTAGACTTCCCGCCACCAAATTGAGCAGGGTGCTCTTCCCTGAACCGTTGGCTCCCAGCACCACCATGAACTCACCCGCTTGCAACACCAAGCGATTGATATCGATGGCTGTGAGGGCGTCCGCCTTGCCGGCGTTAAACGTGAGTTGGAGTTGATCGAGGACTAGCATCTATAAATCAACGTTTGAGGGAAACCAATAGTCCTGCCCGCGGCAACGCTACAATGAGCAAGACGAGCAAGGCTGTCGCCAATTTTAGCAAATTCGGATTTACGCCTAGATCAAGGGCCAACGCCAGCATCAATTGGAAAACGACTACTCCGGCCAGCACGCATCCCAGCATCAGAAGCATGGACGACACATTGAGGTAGTTGATGAGCGTTTCCCCAATCATGACGGCCCCCAATCCGCTAATCACGATACCGATTCCCATGTTGATATCGGTGAACCCCTGGTACTGTGCAATAAGGCTTCCGCTCACGGCGATTAATGCATTCGCGATAGCCAAGCCCCAAACTTTCATGGCCGCGGTATTAACACCTTGGGCCCGCACCATACTCTCGGTATCGCCCGTCGCCCGCATGGCAATGCCGAAGTCGGTGCGCAAGAGGTACGCCAGTATTCCAAGGAGCAGCAAAACAAGCACACCAACAGTTAACAGGGCATTCCCGTTGGCGGTCGAAAACAATGAAACCCAATCGAAAAGTGAGTTTTGGGACAACAGCGGGATGTTGGAGCGCCCCATGAGGGTCAGGTTGATTGAGTACAGGGCCGTCATCACCAATATGCCTGCCAACAGGGCATGGATGCGGAGGCGGGTGTGAATCCAGCCCGTTATGCTGCCAGCCAATGCGCCACTCGCAGCGACCAACACAAACGTCCAGATGAGCGGATAGCCATTGGCTAGGCAAAGCGCGGACACGACGGCGCCGAGCGTATAGCTGCCATCCGCCGTGATGTCGGGAATGTTGAATATTTTAAGCGTCAGGAAGAGGCCGAATACCAAAGGGCCAAAACAAAGTGCCTGAATAATCGCCGCTATGTAGAAGTCCATCGCAAAACCAGCTATGCTGTTATTCGTTTCTGTAAATCAATAGGGAATCCGCACCAGCCGCCTGCGTAGCGCTTGCCGGGCGTCCTACTTGAGGTGCGGGGATGCCGTCAGACCACTCCTGTGACGATCGGAAAACACGTGCTTCGTCCCACAAGCCGGAAGCAATAAACGATGACAGCATTTGCACGCCACCCTCCACGATCACTGACTGGATGTCCATCAAATACAACTGGTAAGCGATTTTCTCAGGCAGATACAGATCAAAATGTTCCAGCGCGATGTATTTTCGGTTTCCTTCCCAGTCGGCCTTCGACTCGTTAAAGATGATGACTGATGCACGGGAACCATAGATGGCCGCGTCATCCGGCACGCGCAGGGTGCGGTCTACCAATATCCGGACGGGATCCCTCCCTGTCCATTCGCGTACGGTTAGCTGGGGATTGTCGGCTAGAGCGGTGTTTGTTCCGACGAGCACGGCGTCTTCTTCGCTTCGCCAACGGTGCACCAGCTGCTTGGCTACCCCGCCCGATATCCAACGCTGACGGCCATCGACCGGCGCAAAATAGCCATTGGCGGTCTCGGCCCACTTCAGTATGATATAAGGTCTATGTTTACGGATACGGGTAAAAAACCGTCGGTTGAGCCTAATCGCTTCGTCGACGCAAACATCCTCCAACACTTTCACACCGGCCTCGCGCAGCAACGCTACGCCTTGGCCATTTACACGCCCAAAAGGATCCCCGCAACCAATTACAACTTGACGGATACCTTTTTCGGCAATCAGCGCCGCACAAGGCGGCGTTTTGCCATAATGCGCGCAGGGCTCCAGATTGACATATAACGTACTTTCCTTAAAAATAGCCGCCGCGGCTTCGCCATATCGTTCGCAAACATCCTTCACCACCAGCGCTTCGGCGTGACCCTCCCCGTACCTGCGATGGTAGTTTTCGGCAAGCACCCTGCCCTTATGAACGAGCACGGCGCCCACCATGGGGTTTGGACTGACCTGTCCAGCACCTAAGCGGGCCAACTGCATACAACGCCGCATATAGGCCTCATGATTTTGCATGATACAAACTTACAAAAAAAATGGAGCGGCCATGGTCATACGGCACATGAAGCGCCCCGACACCTTATGGAACGGTTAACTGGCTTTACCTAATGGGTCTCTTCGCGATGGTTCAGGAATGCCTCTCGGCCTGGGGCCATGTAGCCAACTTCTCTTGCAACATCCGGGATATTCGGTTGAAATAACGCTTTTGCTTGTAGCCCATGACCCATTGCACGCCGTGGATCGCATTGGTGTGGAAAATTTCATCGGCTTCGCGGAGGATATCGGGATGGATTTGTGCTTCCACCACTTCCAGGCCGCTATCCAACGCCATTTCGATGACAACCCGCCGCATCACCCCGGCAATGCACCCTTCGCTAATGGCGGGTGTGTAGAGTTTCTTTTCGTACCAAAAAAAGACATTAGAACTAAGTGACTCGCATACATAGCCATTTTGATTGAGGATAAGCACGTCATCGAGATCTTTACTCTTTCGGTAGAGTCCGGCCATTACATACACCAGCGCATTGGCCGACTTAATACCCGACAATTCACTCGCCGCTTTGCGATACTCGGGGTAGACATCAATGATGAGTCCGAGTTTTCGATGTGTGACGTCGTCCTTGTGCAACTTCGTACAGCCCAACACGTAAGAAGCCTTGTTTTGGCTGGGGCTATAGAGTCCTCCCCCATTACGGAATACGTGCAGGCGCAAGCGTACGTGCTCACCCTGCAAGTTGTTTTTGCGAATGAGTCTTTCGGCCTGCACGCTAAGAAATTCCGCGTCAAAGCGCTGTGGATTATCTAGGTGCAACATCTCCATGCTTCGGTGCAGGCGTTCCAAGTGGTAATCCAGAAATCGGATATCGCCATCCATCCAGCGCATCGTCTCGAACAGTCCGTCGCCGTACCGGAAAGACCGGTTTTCAGAGGTGAGTATCGCTTCCTTTTCGGGAACTAGGTGCCCGTCATAATCTATAAACGCAACTGACATATATGCTAATACAATTCAAATTTTGGGATAAGGTGACGAGCCGCAGGTACGCTAGGCGTCCGGCGCAGATCCTGCGCCATAGGCCCGCCATTTATCTAAACATAAACGGAAATCCTCGGGCAATGGTGTATCAAACTCCATGAATTTGCGGCTGGTGGGATGGATGAAGCCCAAGCTGCGCGCATGCAGGGCCTGCCGAGGCAATAGCGCGAAGCAGTTTTCAACAAACTGCTTGTACTTCGAAAACACCGTGCCCCGCAAAATCCGATCGCCGTTGTACACAGCGTCGTTGAACAACGGATGCCCGATGGACTGCATATGCGCGCGAATCTGGTGAGTGCGCCCCGTTTCCAACTGGCATTCCAAGAGCGTGACGTAGCCTAAGCGCTCGAGTACCCGATAATGGGTAACCGCCCACTTTCCTTTTGTCTCGTCATCGTAGACGGCCATGACCTTACGATCTTTGGCGCTGCGGCCGATGTAGCCCTTGACCGTGCCGTCCTGCTCTATATCGCCCCAGGCTAGGGCCACGTACTTCCGCGAAATTGAGTGATCGAAAAATTGCTTGGCCAGATAGGTTATAGCCCACTCGTTCTTAGCGATGACGAGCAAGCCACTGGTATCCTTATCAATCCGGTGGACTAAGCCAGGTCTTCCTTCATTTCCGGGCAGTTCGGGCAGTTTGCTGAAATGATGGGCCAGCGCGTTAACCAGGGTGCCGGTATAATTATTATAGCCAGGATGTACCACCATGCCCGCTTCCTTGTTAACGACTAGTAAATCGTCATCCTCATACGCAATGTTTATGGGAATGTCCTCTGGATAAACCTCGGTATCGCGCGGCGGGTGCGGTAACACAACCGAGATGACATCCGCGGGCTTTACTTTATAACTCGCCTTGATGGTTTTATCGTTGACCAGCACGGACCCTGCCGCAATCGCATTTTGTATCCGATTTCGCGAAGCATTTTCCACCCTGTTCATCAGGAACTTATCGAGCCGTAGCAACGCCTGCCCTTTGTCCGCGACAATGCGCAAATGCTCGTACAGATCTTGATCGGTATTTTCCTGAAACTCTTGCTCGTCCACCATGCAGCAAACTTAGAGAAAATGCGCTAGATACGAAAGTACGACGGACCCACACTTTGTCCAAAAGAACAATCAAGGACTTTCACGAACCGACCGCATCCATATCGAGCTTTGGCGGTCCTCCCGCTCGCAAAAGCGAGTCCATAAAGTCGGCGCAAAGGGATATCTTTGCCGTGATGAAACCCTTGTCATTCACGTTCCACAGCCCGGTGATGTCGGTAAACCTCCCAGAGTTTGCCGACGCGGGCGTGCAAGTTGACATCAAGCGTGACGACTTAATCCACCCCTTCATCGCGGGCAACAAGTGGCGAAAGCTACAATACACCTTGCTGGATGCTCGCGAACGCAGAAGAAACCACTTGGTAACGTTTGGCGGAGCGTGGTCCAACCATCTACTGGCCACGGCCTGTGCGGGCGCGACGTTCGGGTTTCGGACGACGGCCTTCGTCCGGGGCGAGCCTGTCTCCAATCCGGTCCTCTCCCTCTGTCGTGTGTTCGGCATGGAACTTCGATTCACCACCCGTTCGGCATACCGCGATAAGCAAGCGCTGTACAATCAATTCGCAGGTTCGGCAAACTCCACCTATTTCATTGACGAGGGTGGCTACTCCCCGTTCGCCGTACGCGGATGCGCGGCACTCATTGATGAGCTCGACCAGACTTATGACCATATCTTTTGTGCGTGCGGCACGGGAGCCACTCTCGCAGGCCTAGCCAAAGGTATCGCGGATGGAAAGCGGGACACCCGTCTACATGGCGTATCCGTACTAAAAGAAGGCCAATTCCTATACCCTGCCATCGAGCGCCTCATCCCTGGCGTATCCTTGGCCAACCTTCAACTGCACACGGAACACCATTTTGGCGGCTATGCTAAGCATACGCCCGAGCTGCTCCGCTTCGTCGCTCGGTTTTCCAGCCTGACAGGCATCCTCATCGAACCCGTCTATACCGGCAAAGCGTGCTATGCCGTTTCGGCGTTAGCTAAGCGAGGATACTTTAAGGCGGGCGACCGAATTTTAATAGTGCACACCGGTGGGCTGACGGGCATCTTGGGGAAGTATGCGGAGCTGGACGCCGCTATCGGATAGCCCGCCACGCACAGGTCCGCTGCACACGGATAAAAAACACGCCTATTCCGTTTAAACCCAATAATCGATCGACATGAGCACTTTGACACGGAAAAAGACTTGACCCGCCCTCAATTTTTGCGTAGGTTTGGGTGGACACCAATCCAATTGTGAGCCATGTATAACAACACTATCTTGCCCGATCAGGTACGCGCTGCATTGACGCGGCACGTATTGGCCGATGGCTATGACCTGACGTTCGACATGGAACGTAGCCAGGGTGTGATGCTGTATGACTCGAAGCACAACCGGAAACTTTTGGACCTATTCACCTGCTTCGCGTCCGTACCGATTGGCTATAACCACCCCAAAGCCGTTAACGATGAAGCGTTTAAGAAAAGCCTGTTAAATGCTGCGTTGGCCAATCCGTCCAACTCAGATATTTACACCACGGAATACGCCTATTTTCTGGAGACATTCAGCCGCATTGGCATCCCCGATTACCTGCCCCATGCCTTCTTCGTGTCTGGCGGCGCGCTCGCCGTCGAGAACGCACTGAAGGCGGCGATGGACTGGAAAGTCCAGAAAAATTTCGAAAAAGGCTACACGACGGCGAAAGGCACAAAGGTTATCCATTTCGAGCAGGCGTTTCATGGGCGTTCGGGCTACACGCTGAGCCTCACCAATACACTGCCCGAGAAGACCAAGTGGTTCGCCCAGTTCGGGTGGCCCCGCGTCAGTAATCCCAAAATCGTCTTTCCGCTGAATGAAGAAAACCTGGCGGATGTGAAACGCCGGGAGCAGCATACGATTTCGGAAATCAAGCAGGTTTTTGCGGACTATCGAGACGAAATCTGCGCCATCTTGCTTGAGCCAATCCAAGCCGAAGGAGGCGAAAACCATTTCAGGGTCGAATTTATGGAGGCGTTGCGCCAACTGGCCGACGAAAACGAAGTCCTGCTCATTTATGACGAGGTGCAGACGGGCGTAGGCCTCACCGGCAAATTCTGGGCGCACGAGCACTTCGGCGCGCGCGCCCGTCCAGATATCATCGCGTTTGGCAAGAAAATGCAGGTATGCGGCATCTTGGCCGGACCGCGCATTGACGAAGTCGACACCAACGTGTTTCGCGTATCCTCGCGCATCAATTCCACTTGGGGCGGAAACCTCGCCGACATGGTACGGTCCACGAAATTCCTGCAAATCATCGATGAGGATAACTTGGTTGCCAATGCCGCTATTACGGGGGAGTACCTGGCCCAGCGACTGCAAAGCCTTGCTGAAAAATACGGCATCATGAGCAACATCAGGAACCGCGGCCTATTTGCCGCCTTTGATTTTCCCAACGGCCAGCTACGCGATGACTTCCTCAAGCAGGGCCTGGAAAAAAACGTGCTCTTCCTGGGTTGTGGCGGTCGATCTATCCGCTTCAGACCCGCCTTGATTATTCAAGAACACGAGCTAGACCTGGGACTCGACGTGCTCGAATCAATAGTCAGAAACTACTAACCGCATCGGCTACCCATCCACGATAGCCTTTACCTCGTCCATCATGCGCTGCGCGATAGCGTCAGCGCGCGCCTGCGTAGGCGCCTCGGTATAGATGCGGATAATGGGCTCGGTATTAGACTTGCGTAGGTGAACCCACTCCGTTTCGAAATCAATTTTTAAGCCATCTATGGTACTGTGTTCCTCGTGTTGGTAACGCTGCTGCATGATGGCCAGCAAGTGATCGATATCCAGGCCAGGCGTGAGCGTAATCTTGTTTTTCGACATGAAGTATGAGGGGTAGCCCGCGCGGAGCTCCGAGATAGATTTGCCCGACTTGGCCAAATGCGTCAGAAAAACCGCAATGCCAGCCAGCGCGTCGCGACCGTAATGCGTAGCGGGATAAATGACGCCGCCATTGCCTTCGCCTCCGATAACCGCGCCTACTTCCTTCATCTTCGTCACCACGTTCACCTCTCCCACCGCGGCCGCGTAATACGTGCCACCGTGCTTCGCCGTGACATCGCGTAGGGCACGTGTAGACGATAAGTTGGAGACGGTATTCCCGGGGGTATGTTGTAAGATGTAATCACTAACCGCAACAAGCGTGTATTCCTCGCCGAACATCTGCCCGTTTTCCATAACGAAGCACAGCCGATCGACATCGGGGTCTACCGCGATACCGAAATCAGCACCCTTCTCCACGACCAGCGCAGACAGATCGGTCAGGTTCTCAGCCAAGGGTTCGGGGTTGTGGGCAAAATGTCCGGTCGGTTCGCAGTGGATCTTGTATATGGTTTCAACGCCCATCGCTTCCAGCAACGCAGGCACGAAAATGCCACCCGTGGAATTGACTGCGTCAACCGCCACACGAAACTTTGCCTTGCGTACGGCCTCTACATCGACCAAATCCAAGCCCAAAACGTGCTCGATATGGATGCGAAGGTATTCGTCGTTAGTCGTCACCGTGCCCAACTGATGAACGTCAGCAAAATCAATATCCATTTCCCCTGCCTTGGCTAGCACCTGCTGCCCAGCGGCGTCATCGATAAACTCACCTTTAGCGTTCAGAAGCTTAAGCGCATTCCATTGCTCGGGGTTATGGCTGGCCGTGAGGATGATACCTCCTGCGGCACGCTCTGCGGGAACCGCGATCTCTACGGTCGGCGTCGTTGACAAACCCAAGTCTATAACATCGATTCCCAACGCCTGAAGCGTGCCCACTACCAAGTTCCTGACCATCTCGCCCGATATGCGGGCATCCCGGCCGACGACAATACGCCGATTGGCGGAATTTTCGGTAATCAATGTACCGAACGCTGCCGTAAACTTCACAATGTCAACCGGTGTTAACCCGTCCCCCGCCTGACCGCCGATAGTACCGCGAATGCCAGAAATCGATTTAATAAGTGTCATAGCTTAAATTAAAATGCAATAATCGTATGTGGGTAAAATTAGTAATATTGATAAACAAAATACGACGCAACCGAGTGACAAAACCCCAATAATTTCCGTACTTTTGTTGCAACTTTGTTTAATTTGGAGTCTTACAGAGCCAAACTCACTGAGCACCAACGCCCAAATAGGCCCATCATGAGCCCACGCGCCGGTCGCTCCACGGAGATTTAGCGGATAAAGAAACCCTGCTACCATGGATCAGCTCATTGCTTTCGACCAGGATTTGTTCATCGCCATCAACAATGGCATGAGCAATGCTTTTTTTGATTGGTTCCTGCCCATCATGCGCAACCCCTATACGTGGGCGCCGCTGTATCTTTTTATCATCATATTCTGCATCAAGAATTATAAAATGCGCGGGGTATTAGTGGTGGTATTCCTACTGATTACGTTTGGTATTGCAGACTCGGTGTCGTCGTCGGTCATCAAGAAATCGGTGCAGCGCGTCAGGCCCTGTAACGATATGGAGCTGAAAGAGGAGGTGGTCTTGCGCGTGCGATGCGGAGGCGGTTATTCCTTTACCTCTTCCCACGCTACCAATCACTTCGCCATTTCGCTCTTCCTCATAATGGTGTTCTATCGCCGCTGGAAGCACATTTTATGGCTCGCGTTGGCATGGGCCGCGATCATCAGCTTCGCCCAAATATATGTAGGCGTCCATTACCCCCTAGACATCATCGGTGGGGCAATTCTGGGCACACTGATTGGGGTATTGACTGGCTACGTATTCCGTTTGATTCAACCCAACCTTAGGCCTGAACCCACAACAACAGCCCCATGAGCGCTCCATTAATTATTGCTATTCTATTTATTTCCGCATTTTTGGCTGGTATTGCCGTTTTCGTTGTCAGGCGCGACAATGCCAACTTGCTCAAGCTGGTCCTATCGTTTAGTGGTGCCTATCTGTTTTCGATTACGGTCCTACACTTGCTTCCTCACGTTTACCATTCGGCAAACACCTCGCCCGAAACCTTAGGCTTGTTTGTATTGGGGGGATTTATGTTCCAGCTGGTCATGGAGCAGTTTTCGCACGGTATCGAGCATGGGCACATCCATCGTTCGGAATCGACCCGCGGCTTGTTTCCGTTAGGCATCATGATTAGCCTTTGCCTGCACGCCTTCCTGGAAGGAATGCCGCTGGCGTCACATCACCAAAACGAACTGGTATTTGGCATTGCCCTTCACCACGTGCCTGCGGCGTTTGCGCTGGCTACGCTGCTCCTACATGCCCAGCTGCCTAAGGCGAAGATTGTTGTGCTTATCGCGATTTTCGCGGCCATGACACCACTCGGCTTTCTCTTGAGCAAGGGAATCAGTGCCGGAGCCATGGGAGATATCGACCAATACTCCGACCGGATCATGGCCATAGTCATCGGAATTTTCCTCCACATTTCCACCACAATCCTGTTTGAATCCGGGTCTGCCGACCATCATAAATTTAACCGGAAAAAGATGATAGCGGTGATTTTAGGTATCGCGATATCCCTGCTCAATTTTGCCTTCCACACGCATGACCATCACGGACATGGACACCCCCACGAGCATCATCATGGGCACGACCATTAACGGGTGAAGCGCGCGTACTCGCCCCGGGCGATAGCGTACGCCGTACCCCCTTCGTCACTAACTAAAACCGCTCGTGTCCACGTATTTTTTCCAGGAGATCGTTTAGTACGTGGCATTCCTCCTTAGTAATGTTCTTTTCGAGGACATCCAGCAGAAGCATGGACTCGTCGAGTTCAGCCAGCACCTCGATGCCTTTATCGGTAATGACCACATCCACCGCCCTACGGTCGTCGGGGTTTTGCGACCGAGAAACCAAACCTTTGGCTACGAGCCTGTCCATAATCCGCGATACGTCGGGCATTTTGTCAATCATGCGTTCCTTTACCATGCGGTTAGTTGCAGGATTAGGATATTGGCCACGAAGAATACGTAAAACGTTGAACTGCTGAATCGTTATTTGCTGGGCTCCCGCGCGCTTTTCCAATATTCCGTTAATCCAGTTGCCGGTGAAGAGGATATTGATCGTCGCCTTGTGCCATTCGTTGTGAAATTTTTTTACCTTGATTTCGTCTTCTATTCGCATAATCGGCCATTATTAACTCGTAATTAGGGATAATCCTCGTTGCCAATTTATAAATTATTTACAAACAACAACTCTATTGCCTCAAAATTTGCAGACTGATTTTGCTTGGCAATGAACGGCAGGCTATCGCGAGACTGGGGTAGCGATTTCCCTCCACAAACCGAGAAACACCTCGATGGCCCGGCGCTTACGCGCGTCGAGCGGGTAGTCGATATTCGTATTGAGGTAATGCACGAAATCAAAATCAGGCCGTTTTTCGATCCCTTCGGCCACTTCCTTGCGCTGTGCCACCCCACGGCCCAGCGCTTCGTTAAAGGCTTCAACAAAAGCTTCGGGCAGTGGCTTATTAGCCACCCACACAGCAAACACAAAGGGCAAGCCTTGAAAAGCCTTCCAATGCTCAGCCAAGTCGTAGTAATACGGCGTTTGGTGTTTCTTTCCGAAAGTCCGGTCGCCGATCTGGACAAATGCATCGGCGTCCTCAGATTCGACGATTTCCACGTCATTTTTCCAGTAGAAACGCAACAATACCCGCGCCAAGGCATTGGAAGTGCGGGAGTGAGAATCCAGCCGCAACGTGCTGATTTCCTCGACAGGCTTTTTGCTGAAAATAAATACCGAATCCACTGGTCCGTCGGCACCTAAACAATAGTCGGTCACGATTCGGTAGTTCGTTATTTCGGGGAGGGCGGCCACCGGCACAATACCCAGGTCGGCCTCGCCGCTGATCATTTTCCGAGCACAGGCGCTGGGAATATCCAACGTCATCTCTACCTGGTTTAGGACGTCGCTCTGGCGCAGTCCATGCAAAAAAGGCAGCGTATTGGTGTAGGACACCGCTGACAAACGAATTTTTTCCATTAAGTTGTAACTAATCCTTCGAGATGGCGCGTGTTGTACGCATCGACGATTTCGTATGTTGGATGTACGTAACGCACGCGGTAGAGCGCGGTGTTCGTATGGGGAAAATCGTCCATTTGTGATACGGGCTTGCCGGTTAACCAGCATAGCAGCACGCGCATGGCGCGTCCGTGCATGCATACCAGCACTTTTCGGTCGCCCTCCCGACCGACTATCTCATCCATGGCTTCACGCTGGCGCGCGACGAGTGCCCTGGGTGACTCGCCCGCTTCAACAGAAGCATCCAAATCCCCTCGGGCCCACGAATCGGTCAGGGCGGCAAATCCGTCAAGGACATCCGGCGTCAGGTCTTTCCCTTCGTAGATACCCCAGCTAATCTCGTCCAGCCCGGCGTGTTGCGTCCAAGGAATCCCGTCTGCAATGAAACGCCCTACCGTTTGATGGGTACGCAATAAGGTCGACGTGTAAACACGGTCAAATTTCACGCCGGCGTATTCTTCATAGAAGGCGTTGGCCTGGAGGACACCGGTTTCGTTAAGCGGGGAATTAACGCCACGCCCCTGTACGATACCTCGGAGATTGAGGTCGGTTTGGCCGTGGCGGATGATAAAAAGTTCTTTTTCCAAAAAATCAATTATTTATTCACGACGGGCAAGGCATAGAATTTGGGTTTGGCAGCGGCCTCGTCTTCCTCAAAAACCACGTCGTTATAGTCCGTAATGATGTTGTAGAGCGTATCGCGTTCCACCGGATGCCGGCCCACCTGCTTGATGAGGGCGACCAATTCGCGCGTGCTCAGCGCCGGATTCTGCTCTTCAGCACCAGCCATCGAATAGATTTTCGTAGTATCGTCTAGCGTACCGTCAATATCGTCAACGCCGAAGGCCAACGACAGCTGGGCCGTTTCTCGCCCGATCATGGCCCAATAAGCCTTGATATGGGGGAAGTTATCCATGTAAATCCTAGAGATCGCATAATTGCGCAAGTCCTCCACCGCGGACACCTCCGGCACGTCAGACATTTGGTTATCCTTGTTGTGGAATTTAAGCGGAATAAAAGTTTGGAAACCGCGTGTACGATCCTGGAGCTGCCGCAGCCGTTCCATGTGGTCTACGCGATGCCAATATTCCTCAATGTGCCCGTACAACATGGTGGCATTCGAATGCATGCCCAGCTTATGCCATTCCTCGTGTATGGCCAGCCATTGCTCGGCGTTGCATTTGTCTTTCGCAATTTTATCACGCACTTCCGGATGGAAAATCTCGGCCCCGCCCCCGGGCATCGATTCCAATCCGGCTTCTTTCATCATGGCCATTCCCGTGGCATAGTCGACTTTTGCCTTCTTGAAAATATAGTGATATTCCACAGGTGTCAATGCCTTGACGTGCAAATTTGGTCGGTGCTTTTTGATGGCGCTAAACAGCTCCATGTAAAATTTCATGTCGTATTGCGGCATTACGCCACCTACGATATGCACTTCGGTGATCGGCTCGTTGTCATACGAACGCACTTGCGCCATCATCTCGTCCATGGTAGCCTCCCATCCTTCGTCACGCTGCTTGATCAGGCGCGAGTACGAGCAGAACTTGCAGTCGTAGACGCACAGGTTGGTAGGTTCGATATGGAAATTACGGTTGAAGTACGTCCGGTGGCCGTGCAGCCGCTCGCGGATGAAGTTGGCAAGTACGCCCAAATAGGCCAACTCCCCCTTTTCATAGAGCAACACGCCTTCGTCGAACGTCACGCGCTCCCCGGCTTTCACCTTTTCGGCGATGGTGCGCAACGCCGGGTCCACATGCACGTTGTTGATGATTAAATTGAGCTTGTTTTCCGCTTCCATACCCTATTTCCTTGGTACGCAAATATAGCGAAAATATAGGTGGGATACAAAGGAAGCCTGCCCGGAGAAACGGCTCGGTGCGCCCTCTTTCGAAAATCGACGCACGCTGTAAAACAGTCTTCCTATCGGTTTGGACTATCGAGACAATGTAGTAAAGGACAGCCAACTAACACAATAAGCCGACCATGACGTCTAAACTCCCTATTCGCCAAAAAGCTGCATATCCACCAGCTTGCGATACAGACCGTCGGCCGCAATCAGCTCGGCATGCGTACCCACTTCCACAATTCGACCCGTGTCAATTACGGCGATTTTATCGGCGTGCTTAATGGTACTCAAGCGGTGCGCAATAACGAGTGTCGTGCGGTTTTTCATCAGGTTAAACAAGGCGTCCTGAACCTGCTTTTCCGACTCGGTATCGAGTGCCGACGTCGCTTCGTCGAGTAGCATGATGGGCGGATTCCTAAAGACTGCCCGTGCGATGCAAATCCGCTGGCGCTGGCCGCCTGAGAGCTTCGCACCGCGGTCGCCTATGTTGGTCTGATAGCCGTGTTCGGAAGCCGTGATAAAGTCATGTGCATTGGCGATGCGCGCGGCAGCCTCCACGTCTTCCGGTCGTGCGTCCTCGTCCGGAAATGCGATATTGTTGTAGATGGTGTCGTTAAATAGAATGGTTTCTTGGTTGACCAGTCCTATCAAACTCCGCAACGATTCCACATGAATGTCTTTGAGGTCTATCCCATCAAAGGTCACCTGTCCACTGTCAGGATCGATAAAGCGGGGGATGAGATCGATAATGGTGGACTTGCCCCCACCCGAAGGTCCGACCAGCGCCACGGTCTGTCCTTTTTCCACCGTCAGGTTGATTCCCCGGAGCACCTCCTTGGTGTCGTAGGAAAACCGAACATCCCGCAGAACAATCTTATCTTCAAAGGACCCTACCCGCGTTCCGTCGGGCCTTTCGATGATTTCGCTCCGTTGGTCGATTAAGTCAAGTACGCGCTCCCCTGCCGCCAGCCCAGAGTTGATGGTGCTAAACGAATCCGTGAGTGCCTTGGCAGGACGCATGATCTGCGAAAATATAGCGATGTAGGTAATGAACTCCGTAGCTGCCAAATCGCTGCTGTCCGTCAGTACCAAACGCCCGCCGTACAACAAGATGATGGCAACCATGCTCACGCCCAGCAATTCGGATACGGGCGACCCCATTTGCTGCCTTCGTACCATCCGTCGGCTCAATCTAGAGAAGGCTTTGTTCTCGTTGTGGAAACGGCTTTTCACGAAATCCACCGCGTTAAATGCCTTGATGATACGAATTCCAGACAATGCTTCGTCCAGATAGCTAATCATGTTGGCGTAGCGCTCCTGCGCCTGGGTCGCCTGACGCTTTAATCGCTTGACAATTAACGAGATAACGAATGCAGACCCGGGTATGACCAGCACGGAAAACAACGTCAGCTTAGTCGAAATCATAAACAGCGCCACCAAGTAGAAAATGATCTGAAGCGGCTCCTTGAATACCACCTGCAATGTGCCCGTAACCGAAAACTGGACCACTTGCACGTCTGAGGCGATCTTGGAGATAACATCGCCCTTGCGCTGGTTATTGAAATAGCCCAAGTGAAGACCCATTACGTTGTTGAAAACGGCCCGGCGCAAATTCAGTAAGGTGTGAATACGCAGGTTTTCCATAACCCGCTGCGAAAGGTAGCGAAATAGGTTGCTGATGAATACCGACAAAATAATTGCCGCGCATACCCGCTTTAACGCACCGTACGGACCATAATTCAGGTTAGCTTGTTGTGCGTAATAGTTGAAATAGCCCAAGATGTCGTGCCATTCCTGCGGCCGCGGCACGATTTCGGAGCCGGGTTCCGAATTAAACAGGGTTTGCAGCAACGGAGCCAGCAACGCCAAATTCAGGGTACTGAATACGACCATCACCGTCATACATAAGATGTACGGGATGGCGTATTTCCCAATCGGCTTGGCGAAAGCGAGTAAGCGGAAATATGTTTTCATCAACGACTAAACGAGCAGCAAAGGTAACAAAAACCGCCAACCTGCCCTGCACAATCGCCAACAACGAGCTCTAATACCCCAAACGCCCGGTCCCGATTCGGCATCGGCCCCGTCTTAATGTGCGCCCTACTATGCGTGTTGCACGATTTTCAGCATTGCGCCCCTCAAGTTACAGATTACGAAAACCAGTGACAACCTAGCATTGCGCCGTATA
>CAYRGQ010000009.1:46856-64315 GCA_964423925.1 uncultured Sphingobacteriaceae bacterium
ACATATTTGTTTAATTTAGCGCACCAAAATGCAATCCATGGAAATCGAAGTCGCTAAGCGCCTCCAACATACGGAAGAATACTATTTTTCAAAAAAATTGCGGGAAATCGATGCCCTCAACCAAGGAGGCGCCAATGTGCTCAACCTCGGCATCGGCAGCCCAGACCTGCCCCCGCATCCGGAGGTGGTACAGACCTTGGTCGACTACGCCTCTAAGCCCAATACCCACGCCTACCAAAGCTACCGGGGCGTGCCCGCCCTGCGGCAGGCCGTCGCAGCCTGGTACGCCCGCTACTACGGCGTAACCTTGGATGCGGACACGCAAGTCTTGCCACTGATTGGCTCCAAGGAAGGCATTGTCCACATTTGCATGACTTACCTACAGGAGGGCGACCAGGTACTGGTACCCAACCCCGGATATCCCACCTACGCATCGGCCGTGCGGCTGAGTGGCGCCACCGTTGTGCCCTACGCCTTGTCCGAAGCCCTGGGCTGGTTTCCCGACCTAGACGCGCTGGAGCAACAGGACCTGTCTGCCATTAAGATGATGTGGGTGAACTATCCGCACATGCCTACCGGCGCAGCGGCGACAGCCGAATTTTTCGAGCGCGTGGTAGCCTTTGCACGCAAACACCGCATCCTATTGTGCCACGACAACCCGTACAGTTTCATCCTCAACGACCGACCGCGCAGTCTGATGGCGACCAAGGGCGCGATGGACGTGGCGATTGAACTCAACTCACTAAGCAAGTCCGCCAATATGGCCGGATGGCGCATCGGCATGCTCGTCGCCAACGCCACGCGTATTAACGACATCCTCCGGTTTAAGAGCAATATGGACTCAGGCATGTTCTTGCCCGCCCAAATGGCGGCGGCCAAAGCCCTGAGCTTGGGCCCCGAGTGGTACCAAACCCTGAACGAAACCTACCGCGAACGCCGGCAATATGTATTCAACATCCTCGATACCCTAGGCTGCACCTACGACCCCCAGCAAGTGGGCATGTTTGTGTGGGCTAAGATACCCGCGAGCTACGCCAGTGGATATGCGCTCAGCGACGATGTGCTCAACCAAGTCCGCGTTTTTATCACACCAGGCGGTATTTTTGGCGATGCCGGAAACGCTTACGTCCGTATTAGCCTATGTGCGCCCATCGAACGGTTCGAGGAAGCCATCGCACGCATCAAAACAAGGAAATAAGATATCAACACATAAACTATGAATATTGCAATAGTCGGCGTCGGGCTGATTGGCGGTTCGGTTGCCCTCACCCTAAAGGAAAAATCGCACGATTACCACATCATCGGGGTTGACAACAGCGAGCAAAACCTTAAAAAAGCAAGGGAGCTCGGCCTAATTGACAGTTCGGATTCGCTAGCTAATGCCGTGGCTAACAGCAAAGTAATTATCCTGGCTACGCCTGTTGATGCCATATTGAAGCTATTGCCTACCGTGCTGGACATGGTAACCGACCAAGTCGTCATAGACATGGGATCGACGAAATCCAATATTCTGGAGGCCGTAGCGCAGCACCCCAAGCGAGGACGCCTAGTGGCAGCCCACCCCATGGCGGGAACGGAATACTCCGGCCCCGAGGCGGCGTTCAACGGACTGTTTACCAACAAGGTGATGGTGTATACCGATGCAGCCAACAGCGATGAAGATGCTTTTGAGCTGGCCGACCAGATTACCGATCAGCTGGAAATGCAAACCACCTTCATGAACGCGACCGAACACGATATACATACCGCATACGTATCGCACATTTCGCACATTACCTCGTTTGCACTGGCGCTAACCGTATTGGAAAAGGAAAAATCCCAAGGCCGCATCTTCGAGCTGGCCGGATCCGGTTTCGAATCGACCGTGCGCTTGGCCAAGAGCTCCCCGGACATGTGGACGCCCATCTTCCGCCAAAACCGAGAGAACGTCCTCGAAGTGCTGGAGGAGCACATCAAACAACTGCAAAACATGCACGACCTACTGGAAAAAGAGGATTACGACAAGTTTTACAAGCTGATCAAGAAGTCGAACAAAATAAAGCGCATTCTCAAGTAACGCTATCGGTCTGAGACTGTTTTAGGGAGTTTGCCCCGGTACCGATGAGAAACAGTATATTTACGCCAACAAATCTCGCAAACCGTTATGACTGGTTTTCTTAACGCAATCTTATGGGACATCGATCCCGAAATGTTCAGTATCGGCTTTTTCACACTACGGTACTATACGCTTTGCTTTTTGCTGGCGTTTATCGTCAGTTACATCCTCATGCTCCGGATCTTCAAGCGCGAGAATAAATCTCAGGAGTTGCTGGACCAATTGAGCATCTATATCTTTTTGGGAACACTGCTGGGCGCGCGCCTCGGGCACTGTTTGTTCTACGAATTCGACTACTATAAGGAACATCCCCTGGAAATGATCCTACCGTATACGTACATCAACGGCCAGTTTACGCTCACGGGCTTCCATGGGCTGGCGAGTCACGGGGGCGCTGTCGGAATTTTAGTAGGTCTTTACCTTTTTTGCCGCAAAACGAAGACCGGGTTCCTGTGGATTACCGACCGGTTGGTCATCGTGGTAGCGCTGGCCGGAGCCTTCGTACGATTGGGCAACTTCTTCAACTCCGAGATTATCGGCTTGCCGTCCGACCTCCCATGGGCGGTGATCTTCGCTAAAGTGGACGCTATTCCCCGCCACCCTGCGCAGCTCTACGAAGCGCTTGCTTATGTCGTAATATTCATCCTACTCTGGACGATCTACCACAAGAAAAGCAACCTGAAGCCGGGACTTATCTTCGGGATATTCCTGATTACCCTATTCGGTGCGCGATTTGTCCTTGAGTTTTTTAAAGAAAACCAGGAAGCGTTCGAAGATGGCATGCAATACAACATGGGCCAATTGCTGAGCATTCCGTTCGTACTCGCGGGGATTTACTTGACTTTCCGCCCCGCTCCTGCCCCCAAGCGCATATCGCGAGCCAAGAAGTAATCTGGGCAGCCAGCCATCGGAAAGCACTCGTTTTTCTGGAGGTTTACACGCGTCCGAGCGCAGATGCTGGGGCGTAGACATTAATAGGTTTTTGCATGGCTTTTACGAAGCGGCAGTCGATGACCGCCATTTTAATATTGGGCTTACTGTCAGCGATTGGCCCCTTATCAATCGACATGTATTTGCCGGGTTTTGAAGGTATTGCGACCAGCTTAGAAACCTCCGTAGCGCACGTACAACTGTCCCTAACCTCGTTTTTTATCGGCATAGCCGCTGGCCAGCTCGTATACGGTCCACTGCTCGACCGTTTTGGCCGTAAGCTACCGCTACTTGTCGGTTTAATCATCTACATCCTCGCCTCGTTCGGCTGTGTCTTGATCGATTCGGCCGATGCACTTGTGGCATATCGGTTCGTACAGGCGCTGGGGAGCTGCGCCGGTATGGTCGCTGCCCGGGCCATGGTGCGGGATTTCTTTCCGCCTCAGGAGGCAGCACGGGTGTTTTCGTGGCTTATGCTCGTCATTGGTGTCTCCCCCATTCTGGCGCCCACCATCGGCAGCTACATCATGCAGATCGGTGACTGGCATGGCATTTTTGTTGTCCTGGGAAGCGTTGGCATCGCGATCTTCGTTTCCGTAGTGCTCTTCCTGCCCCCCGCGAAACAGCCTGACAAAAGTATATCGCTCAAACCCAAAGCGGTGCTCACATCGTTTTACCGGGCACTTTCCGTACGGCAGTTTCTGTCATACGCCTTTTCGGGGGCATTAGCCTCCGCGGGGCTCTACGCCTATTTGGCGGGCTCTCCTTTTGTGATGACTAACTTGTACGGGCTGACCGAAAAGCAATACGGGCTGGTGTTTGCCCTGATCGCTGCCGCTTTGGTCATCTCCACACAAATCAACCGCGTGCTACTCCGCCGTATCCCCAGCGAACGCCTCGCCAAGGGCGCATTAATCCTACAAAGTCTTTTCGGAATCTTGCTTGCGACGCTGACGGCCGCCGGCTGGATGAACCTGCCTATCATGGTCGGGCTAATCTTTCTATTCCTCGGTTGTCAAGGCTTCGTGTTCCCCAATACGTCTGCCCTATCCCTCATTCCTTTCCGGAAATTGGCGGGGAGCGCGTCCGCCATGCTGGGATGCATCCAAATGGGTATAGGCGCTATCTCATCTGCCCTGGTGAGCTATTTCCACAACCTCACGGCCGTGCCGATGACTACCATCATGGCGGGGTGCGCCCTCAGCAGCCTGCTGGTCATCACGATCGCAGCGCCGAGCCGGCGAAGTGACGAACTCTAAGAAAAATTACGGGATAAGGCTTTCGACGGCAAGCCGGTAGCTATCCAGCCCGAAACCGCAGATCACCCCCTTGCAGTGCTTTGCCAGGTAGGAATGATGCCGGAACGCTTCGCGTGCGTGTACGTTAGAGATGTGCACCTCTACCACAGGGACCACTACGGCCGCTATGGCATCGGCAATAGCCACTGAGGTGTGTGTGTAGGCTCCAGCATTGAGCACGATGCCCCCGTCGGCAAAACCAACCTCATGTATCTTGTCGATAATGACGCCTTCGCTGTTACTTTGGAAATAGTCGAGCTCCACCTCCGCGAAGCGCGACTTTAGCTGCTCGAAGTACGAAGCAAAATCCTGCGCGCCGTAAATACCCGGCTCGCGCTGGCCCAGCAAATTCAGATTAGGCCCGTTGATGATGGTGATTTTTTTCATGACGACTTGGTCTCCAACAAATGTAACAGAATTTTCAAAAATCGTAATACAAATTGCGAAACGACGCACGCAATCCCAGATTGATCATACCCGTGCGATGTCGGTATCCCTCGTCGGGACGCTGATGATTACGGTAGACAAGACCCAATTCTGCCCGCAGGTTGTATTTAGGGTTCAGCATATAGGACACACGGACATCTCCGTACAACAACGTGTTGGCGACGCCCTGCCCGATGGTATTGCCATGGATCTGCACGTGCGACTCGTAGGACTTAAACAAGTTTCCACCATAGTTGGTAGATTCGTCCGGATCCGTACCAAACTGCCCGTAATTGCCCTGTAACGAAAAGTCAAAACGGTCATAGGAATAGTTGAAAATGGCTAGGAATTCACGGAAATTAGCACCCCACGGATGCGCTAGGGGTTCCGCGTAATTCGTGTAGTTGCTCACGGGATCAAAATGCGCGTACGTATACGGGCGTGCCGTGTTGTACTCCGCCAGGAAGTTAAGATCCTTCACGCCAAAGAGGTCGAAACCGCGCGCGCCCAATTGCGCGCCCCACTTGTTGTGCACATATCCACTGCCTGCAAAGAACTCCTTACCGACAAACTCACCCAGCATAAACTGTCCGTACGCCGTCACGTTGTGCAGTACTTTATATTTGGCATTGAGCCCCAGGTGCATCTTGTCCGGCGATGAGGTGTTGGTCAGCTCAACAGGGCGCATTACGATAATCGGATTGAGGTAGTTGAAATCAAAGCCGCGCCGCCCCATCGCATTGCGATTGCCCCATACAATCGATTGAAATAGGCCTACCGAAGCCCGGTTGGTAATGTTCCAATCCAAATATTGGAACGCGCCCCACTTCCAATTATCGCCAGCCCGCACCAGGGTATCGGTCGAGCGGGGATGCACTGGATCGAGCATATAGGCCCATAAACTCAAGTACTGCACGTTGCCGATTTGCCCGGTGAACTTAAGCGACGTATAATTGGAGGACACATCTGACAACAACATGGAACGATACCCATCGCCGATGAAATTTTTGTCATAAGCCAAACTCACGTTGAGGTAGTCGTTCACCGTATAGGACAAGTTTGCCGTCGCGTACATCCAATCCTTTTTTCCATTATCGCCAACGGTTTTGCCGTAGCCCTGTCCGGGAACTACAGCGTGCTTGGTAACGTAGTCGTCCAAATAGCGCGGAAATAAGGCTTGGTTCTCAAACATATTGGCATAGAGCGAGAATTTATCGCCGACGACCAAGCCAGCCTGTACGCCGCGGGTATTGACCCAGGTAGTCTTCCCGCCTCCGGCGAAATCATGCCCAACCTGAAAATCCGGAAGGAAATCGATAAAAAACGTATGGTCGTCTTTCCGAACCTCAATCAAGTGCTCGTTAAAAAGCTTGCGCCCGCCCCAGGTCTTACGTTGTCGAACCCCTACTTCCATCAGCGAATCGTGGCGCTTTTTCCACTCGTGCCGCACCAGCCCCTGCTTAACTGCCGTGTGGAGGCGCGTTTCCGGGCTGTACCATACATTATTGAGCTTTTGGTAGTAGTGATAGGAATAGGGCTGATAGCTTAGTTGAGCGAACGCGCCTTGCACCGTGATCACGAGTAAGCACACTGCAGCTACCCTTGCGCGACAAGACGATACGGCACGTAAAAATACATTCATAAGGATTGCTTTATCCGCAAAAATAAGATTGCTAACCAAAACTAAGCCAGTCCGGCCGAAGTTAGCCGTTTTTTTTGGCAAAAGGCGGATAAACCGAAAAAGCCATACTAGCGCGCGGCTTTCCACGCGTTTGATTCAATTGCAAAACGAGCTCCTATCTATAAGCTAAGCTGTTTTACTAATAGCCGATATGTTCTGACAACAACGACAAGGCCCAGCGAATGTTCTTTGACCCGATTGCCCATTGGGCACGACAACATATCACCTCTTGCTATAACGTTTTTGCACCGCATTAAAGGGAATTTTCGCATATTGCGCTCGGTTTCCGTTTCGGCAACACGCAAATTAATATGATATTTACCAAAAATAAATGAGCCAAATGAAGCGACGAACATTTATCCAACAAGCGAGCATATTGGGGGCGGCGGGCCTCGTGTCCAGCAAAATTTCCTTGGCCGGCAGTGCACAGCAATTTCCCGTTGTGCGGGTAGCGGCCGGTGAACGTCGGTTTACCAGCCCCGCTATCGAAAACGCCATTGCCGAATTCGCCAACAACGTACCTAACAAGGAGCTTACGTGGCTGTTTAACAATTGCTTTCCCAATACCCTAGATACGACCGTATTCCTCGAGGAAATTGCCGGCAAGCCGTACACGTACGTGATTACAGGTGATATCGATGCCATGTGGCTACGCGACAGCTGCGCCCAAGTGTGGCCTTACCTGCCTTTCATGGCCGAAGACCCTCAGCTTAAGCGCCTCATCGCCGGACTGGTCAACAAGCAAAGCCAATGCGTCAATATAGACCCCTACGCCAACGCCTTTTACAACGACCCCGAGCGCAAGGGGGAATGGTTTAGCGACCACACGGACATGAAACCCGGAATCCATGAGCGCAAATGGGAGATCGACTCACTCTGCTATACGGTACGGCTGGCGTACGCCTATTGGAAAAAAACGAACGATACGGCTCCCTTCGACGAAGAATGGGTGAAGGCGCAGGCCAACATCTACAAAACTTTCGTGGAACAGCAACGGAAGAACGGACTCGGTCCTTACCGTTTTGAGCGCACCACAGCTCGCGGCACCGACACCTTGCAGGTAGACGGCTGGGGATACCCTGTCAACCCCGTGGGACTTATTTGCTCCAGCTTCCGGCCCAGCGATGATGCCACCATTTTCTCGTTCCTGATTCCATCCAACCTCTTTGCGGTCGTCAGCCTACGCCAATCGGCGGAAATGCTTGCCAACATAGCCAACGAACAAGCGTTAGCCACGCAGATGCTCGACCTGGCGGATGAGGTGGAAAAGGCCGTTAATGAGTACGGCGTAGTCGACCACCCCATGCATGGACGCGTATATGCCTACGAGGTGGATGGTTTTGGCAGCTACATGATGATGGACGATGCCAACATCCCGAGCTTACTCTCGCTGCCGTACCTCGGCGCGGTAAGCGTGGACGACCCCATCTACCAACGCACGCGCGCCCTGGTTTGGTCAGAACATAACCCGTTCTTCTTCAAGGGAACTGCTGCCGAGGGCATCGGCGGTCCGCACATCGGGCGGGACATGATTTGGCCGATGGCGATCACCATGAAGGGACTGACCTCACGCGAAGACAACGAAATCAAAGCGTGCATTGCATCGTTGCAGGCCACCCACGGCGACACCGGCTTCATGCACGAGTCGTTCCACAAGGATGATCCTAAAAAGTTTACACGTTCTTGGTTTGCATGGGCCAACACGCTTTTCGGAGAGTTCCTCTGGAAAACTTACAAAGAGAAATCATACCTGCTGCGCTAGCGCGGGCATGACGGCAGACAAATCGGATGCATCGGAAGCCAGCCTCGGTTCGCTACCGATACATCTTTTTTAACCACTTCAGCCCACGCGAATATGAAGCCGATAGGCGTGTTTGATTCCGGATATGGCGGCCTGACGGTCTTTCGAGAAATCGTCAAGCAGCTCCCTCAGTATGATTTTGTGTATCTGGGCGACAACGCCCGTGTGCCCTACGGCACACGATCCTTCGAAACGGTATATACATACACGAAAGAGTGTGTCGGGAAGCTGTTCGACTTAGGGTGCCACCTGGTGGTTCTTGCCTGCAATACGGCATCGGCCAAGGCCCTGCGCACCCTACAGCAAAACGACTTGCCGCGCTATCCTGACCTGCGCAAACTACTCGGTGTCATCCGGCCCACCACCGAAAGTATCGGCAACTACACCCAATCGCGGCGTGTCGGCATCCTAGCCACGCCTGGCACCGTACGATCCGAATCGTACCCCATAGAAATCGCGAAATTCTTTCCGGACATCACCGTCTACCAGCAAGCTTGCCCACTGTGGGTACCCTTGGTCGAAAGCAACGACCTGGAATCGGCCGGGGCCCGCTATTTTGTGCAGAAATATATCAACCAGCTGTTGGAACAATCGGATGACATCGACACGATTGTCTTGGCCTGTACCCATTACCCCCTGCTCCTGCCCTTGATCGAGGAGTTCGTGCCTAGGCACATTCGTATCCTCTCCCAGGGCGAGACCGTGGCCGCCAGCCTGGTCGATTACTTGCAGCGCCATCCAGAAGTCGACGCAATGTGTTCCAAAGGGGGACAGATCGCGTTCCATACGACGGAAAGCGCATCAGCCTTTGATGACAAGGCCAGTATATTCTATGGCAGGCCAGTCCATGCAACCGCCATAAGCGTATAGCGCTTCGAATAGACGGCGCATAAAAAAAGCGGCGAGATTCGTAATCCCGCCGCTTTTTATTTGGAATGCCAGATGGTTCCTTAGCGTATTCGACCTACTTTCCCGAGGGCATTCTCCAGATCGAGCTCTAATTCACGTAGCTTAAGCTCCTGCTTGTTGATTTTTATGCGCTCCTTTTGCTCATCGATATCCGACAGACGTCCGCGGTTCAACTTCACGTAGAACTTGTTTTTCATGTTTTCTACCTTCCGACGTTGCTTGGTTACCTTATTTTCTAGGGAAGTCACCTTTTTCTGTGCCTTCTCCAGTCGCTTCAGGGCCTTCTCGCGTTGCTTTTGCGCCTTTAGGCGTTGTTTCTCTTGCTTTTCTAACGCCCGTTGACGTTGTTCCTCTTGGCGCTGAGCCCGGCGTTCCGCGTCCGCGCGCTGCTTCGCTTCCCTCGCCAGCGTTCTTTCGTCTTGCTGAGGGTTTGCCTCGGCCGATACTGCGGCCACGGGCGAGCCACCTTCGCTCATACGGGTTTTTGCCTGCACGTTAGCGATGGACACCCAGACAAATACTCCCATCAGGAGCAGCGATTGTACGTTTCGTTTCATGGTTATTACATTCATTTCAATAGATATATCAAAAAAACTGCCACGCCGCTACGGGTGGGCCGCATAGGCTAAAATATCGAGTTTCCGAATCAAAACCCCGTTTTTTGACCGAAGGCTCCGCGCCGACCGGCGGTAAAAACTGACTATTAAAGTGAACAGTAGTTCCTACCGATCACTGATGTTAGTATGATAAAAACTAGTTTCGCGTCGCGGCAAATTCAGCCGCACCATGCCAGTAATCACGCAATTCACGTAACGTCGGATAAATAGGCTGCCGAAGCAAGTAGCGCTACGTTTGATATTTTCGAACATCACGCCTCTGTAACACCAATAACTAAAAATTAAACATTGAATATATATTAAAATAAAGAATAATATTCCGCACATTCGTTTTTGCTCGATAAAATATCTAATTTAGTCACCATTCAGCAGCAAACGAGAAACATCCGTATGGCACAAATTCACGTACAGCTCCCCCGCATGGGCGAAAGCGTCTCTGAAGCAACGGTAGTGAAGTGGTTAAAGCAACCGGGCGACTGGGTAGAAGAAGACGAGCCGATTTTGGAAATCGCGACAGACAAGGTGGATTCGGACGTACCGTCCCCCATTTCGGGTGTGCTGACCGAACAGCGCTGCGTTGTCGATCAGGTCGTACAGGTGGGCGAAACGGTAGCCATTATCGAAACGGAAGACGAAGCCGAGGAACAAGAGGAAGTCGAGGCAACACCTGTTTTCGAAGCCGATCCGGAGATCGTGAACGAGGAACTGTCGGCAGTCGACGACTCGGCGGAGGGCCATCAAATACCAGGTTTAGACCAACTTACCAAGGAAACAAAATCAGCCAGTGGCCGCTTTTACTCCCCACTGGTCAAAAATATTGCTACGCAGGAAGGCATCAGCCCCGAAGAATTAGACCAGATTCCGGGTTCGGGCAGCGAAGGGCGGGTGACCAAACAAGACATCCTTGCCTATGTAGAGCACCGCGAGGGCGCGGCCACAGCCACAACTGGCGAGCCTCATCAATCGCCCACGCCGCTTACACCGCCCACGGCCGAGCCCCCAGGGCGGCCCACCAGCGTTGCGCCCGCGCCGCCTGTGATTCCTGCACCCGGCGACGAAATCATCGAAATGGATCGTATGCGTCGTCTCATCGCCGACCACATGGTGCGGAGCGTGCATACCTCCCCGCATGTATGCTCGTTCGTGGAGGCCGACGTAACCAACCTCGTGCTGTGGCGCAATAAAGTCAAAGGCACTTTTGAAAAACGGGAAGGCGAAAAAATCACCTTCACCCCGATATTTATCGAGGCGGTAAGTAAAGCGATTAAGGATTTTCCGATGATCAATATTTCCGTCGACGGCACCCGTATTATCAAAAAGCGTGATATCAACATTGGGATGGCTACGGCCCTGCCGTCTGGCAATCTCATCGTGCCGGTTATTAAGCGCGCGGACCAGCTCAGCCTCGTGGGATTGACCAAGGCGGTCAACGACCTGGCTAATCGCGCTCGGAACAACAAACTGCAGCCCGACGACACGCAGGGCGGCACGTTTACGCTAACCAATATCGGCGCCTTCGGCAACATTATGGGCACGCCTATCATTAACCAACCGCAAGTGGCGATACTAGCCGTAGGAACCATCAAGAAAAAGCCCGCCGTCATCGAAACGGTGCATGGCGACTTGATTGGCGTCCGGCATATGATGTATCTGTCCTTGTCATACGACCACCGCGTAGTCGACGGCGCACTGGGTGGCATGTTCGTGAAACGCGTGGCGGATTATCTCGAAAACTGGGACGCCGACCGCGAGGTATAACCGCGATTCGAGTGGTGCGAACGTGAATAAGACGTTGCACACGATGCAAAACGATATGTTGTGAATGAAAAACATCATCGCCTTCCTGTTCCTCCTATGCGTGGGGCACCTTGCCTTTGGGCAAAAAGCACCCGCGATTATGCGTACGGCGTTTCCGGATTCGTCCCGCATGCAGCCTGTATTTGATCTGCAGGGCGTCCAATCGACGGCAGGCGAGGTAATGGACGGTCATCAGGGAAAGATCGTGCTCTTATATATCTGGGCGATGTGGTGTCCGGACTGTATAGCGGGCTTCCCAGCATTAAAGGCCTTTCAAAACGCCAATCCCGACGTGCAGGTGGTGCTTTTCTCCCTTGACCGGGACGAACAGCGATGGAAGGGCGGTATCGAAAAATTCAAACTTGTGGGCGACCATTATTGGTTCAGGACGGCCAGGAAAAACGCATTCACCAACGGGATTGACCTGGACTGGATCCCGCGGTACCTAGTCCTGAATCCCGCGGGTGGCATTGCATCTGATTACGCAATTGACGCCAGCGACCCCGCACTGCAAGCGGCAGTAGACGCATTGCGATAAGCTCCTGGAGATGACCTCATGGTGTATGTCGCCACCGCCTCAACGTTAATATAGGAACTATCCATGGTAAATTGTAACCTAAAAATCTCCTTTCATCTGCAAACTGCGGGAGCCGCTCATTGTTATAACATTTAAACCCCTTCGCGACACATGACATCATGAATACGTTTGCTGTTGTTACCGGTGCCAGCCAGGGCCTAGGTAAGTCCTTTGCTACGGAGCTTGCCAAGGGTGGAGCGAACTTGGTGTTAACGAGCCTGCCCGACCAAGGATTGCCTGCCTTGTGCACATGGCTCGAACACCAATACGGTATCCAGGCACACGCGTATGAAATCGATCTCAGCATCACGAAACACGTCACGCAATTTGGCGAATGGGTGAACAGCCATTTTGCCATCGACACGCTGATTAACAATGTGGGTATCGGCGGAACTCAACGATTCGTTGACGCCACGCACGAATCCATTGAGCGGATTATTCAACTCAACGTAATGACGCCCTCCCTGTTGTCACGGCGTTTGTTGCCGAACCTCCTGCAACGCGACCGGGCATATATCCTTAACGTTTCCAGCTTGGCGGCTTTCTCACCCATCGGCTACAAAACGGTTTATCCGGCGTCCAAGGTCTTTCTACGTTCGTTTTCACGCGGGTTGAACGAAGAGCTCAAAGACACGCAAGTATCCGTTAGCGTCGTCTATCCGGGCCCGATGCGGACCAACCTAGATTCAATCCAACGCATGGAGCATCAGGGCGTATTTGCGCGAATGGCCGCCGTTTGCCCGGACAAGGTGGCCCGGTATTGTCTCCAACGCATGGTACGGCGCGATTCGGTCATCCTATTCAATTGGCCCAGCCTCCTGTTTTTGGCACTGCTACCAGCTTGGCTCAAAACACCGCTATTAACCCGCCGCATAAAAAAAGAGCTCGCCGTCCGGAAATGAAGAACGTAGTCATCACAGGGATAACAGGTCTCGTGGGCACCCATCTGACCTACGCGCTAGCCGGAACGGAACACCAAATTTTTGGAATCACACGGAATCCAAATAATTACAGTGGGCGAAAGGCGTCCAATATCACGCTGGTTACCGCCGACCTGATGGCCGAAAATCCAGCATGCTTGCAAGACGCGGACGCAGTGGTGCATTTGGCAGCCGAAACGTCGACCAATGTCCCTGTCGCCGAGCACGACCAAACGAATTTCCACGTTACTGTCCGCTTGTTCGAGCGGGCCAAAGCGCACGGCGTTAAGCATTTTATTTTTGTTAGCACGGCCAACACCATTGGGTATGGCACCGCAACCAATCCAGGCACGGAGCAGGATGGCATCAAGGCTCCTTTTGCAAGCTTAGGCTATGCGCAAAGCAAATTGAAGGCGGAGAACTATCTCTTAGCCCATAAGGGGGACATGAGACTTACTATCCTAAATCCTACCTTCGTCGTGGGTGCGCACACCGGCAAGCCAAGCTCTGCGCGAATCCTGCTGATGAGCCTGGGCAAGCGAATCGTGTGGTGTCCGCCAGGAGGCAAGAATTTCGTCGCGGTCGGGGACGTAGTCCAGGCCATTCTCAACGCACTCGATCGGGAGCATCCAGACGGGCGTTACCTAGTCGCCGGCGAAAACCTCTCATATCACGCCTTCTTCCGGAAGGTATCCCGAATAACGGGCCAGCGACAACACTTGGTCCGCGTCCCTTCGGCCCTACTCAAGCTGTTAGGCCTATTGGGATCCGCCCTACGCGCATTCGGCGTTAAAACCGACTTCAGCATACCCAACATGCGCGCGTTGTGCACCCACCCTTATTATAGCAATCGAAAATCCACCGAACACTTGGGCCTCTCCTACACCAAGCTAGACGACGCCTTGGAACGTGCTATCCGCGATATGGGATACCGATCGACGTAAGTCCTCGCGGTCAACTTCTCTTTAGGAAACGAAATGAAATAATTCGTATAAATAAAAAAACCCGGCGTCTGCCGGGTTTTGATTGGATTGCGGAGAGGGAGGGATTCGAACCCCCGGACCTGTTACAGTCAACGGTTTTCAAGACCGCCGCATTCGACCACTCTGCCACCTCTCCTATTTTAAGTCTATTTTTGCCTCGAGTGCAAAAAAGAATATCGGCTAATTGCCGACCGTGGCGCAAAAGTACGAACTCCGTGCCATTTTGCAAATTCTATTTTGCTTTTTTTAGCACGATCTGTCCACCGCTCCCAAGACGACAATAGAACGTATTGTGGCTCAAGGCACTATCGATCCACCTCACCCAACACGATATCAATTGAACCCAATATGGCAACCAGATCTGCAATCAACACCCCTTTACCAAGCTCGGGCAGCACGGAAAGGTTATTGAAGCTAGGACCCCGGGCTTTGACCCGCAGCGGAATATCCGACCGCTCTTGGGTCACGAAATAGAAGCCCAGTTCACCCTTGGGATTCTCTGCCCGCACGTAATAGTCTTGGGCTTTTAGGTTCACTTTTTTGGGTACGAGCGCCCGCGGGTCAAAATCAGCGGTCCGCCGTAGCGGTCCGGACAATTGGGCCAAACACTGCCGAATGATACGAACCGACTCCCTGACTTCGTCCACCCGCACCTTATAACGATCCCAACAATCCCCTTTCTGCCCCATCTCGCCCTTCCCGACCGGAATGTCGAACTCGAGCTCGGGATAAACGGAGTATTCATCCACGCGCCGTAGATCCCACTTGATACCTGATGCCCGCAACATCGGGCCTGTACAGCCGTAGTTGATGGCAACGCCCGCCGGCAGCACGCCGATGTTGGCTGTCCGTGCGATAAAAATTTGGTTATCCGTTAGTAACTGGTCCAGTTCGGAAAGCTTGGGCTCAAAATAGTCCACAAACTCCTGACAACGATCCTCGAAACCCACCGGCAAGTCGTAGAATAAGCCACCGACCCAGATGTAATTATACAGCATGCGCGAGCCCGAAACCCACTCCAGCATGTTCATGATGTGCTCCCGATCGCGAAAACACCACATGAACGGTGTAAATGCTCCGATGTCGATGCCATACGTACCTATTGCAATCAGATGGGAAGCAATCCGGTTCAACTCGCAAACCAATACGCGGGTGTACTCTACCCGTCTAGGAATTCGATCCGCGATGCCGAGCATACGCTCGACGCCCATCGCAAACGCATGGCTATTGTTCATCGACGCGAGGTAATCCATCCGATCGGTAAAGGGAATGGTTTTACCGTAGTTCATCGATTCGGCATGCTTCTCAAAACAGCGGTGCAGATAGCCCACGTGAGGAATCACCTCCTTGACGATTTCTCCGTCGGTAATCAATTCGAGCCGTAGTACGCCGTGCGTGGAAGGATGCTGGGGCCCCATGTTGAGCACCATCTCTTCCGCGCCGAGTGCGGCCATTCGGGCTTCGTACGCCAGCTGGCCCGCTTGATAGCGATCGGCATTCCTTTCAGTTGGACTCAACACGTTTTCTTTCATGCTTATTTGCAACCTGCGATCCGGCCGCGTGCTATTTTATCGATATTCCTTGGTAGTACTCAGCTTCCTCATAATCCTTACGTAGCGGGTAGCCTTCCCAATCCTCGGGCAATAGGATACGGCGCAAGTCTGGGTGGCCTTCAAAATAGATCCCCATCAGGTCAAAGGCCTCGCGCTCGTGCCATTCCGCTGTACGCCACACCGCGCTCACGCTGGGTACCGTCGGCAGGGCATCTAACGAGCGCCCACCCACTGGGTTCACTTTAAGCGTCAATTGACGCTTATAGGGTATCGAAGCCAAGTGGTACACCACCCAGAACGAATTTTGATCCAGGCCATAGTCGACTGCGCTTATGCTGGAGAGAAAGTCGAAATAAGTACTCGGGTTATCGCGTAGCAGCAGGCAGGCTTCCGGCAATTTGTCTGGTGACAATATCAAGGCAGGTTGCAGACCCTCGGTTTCTTCCCCTACGACCGCTTCATTGCCCAATTGGGATATCAATAGTTCCTTAATCGCGCCAAACTCCATCCAAATAAAATTTTAAGGTGCCAAACGAATTAAATCCCAGCCTGCATCGGACCGTCGGTAGCAGAGCCGGTCATGTAGGCGACTACTGCGGCCTTGCCAAAACTCCACCCGCTCCGGTTCCAGCTGATACCCGCCCCAATGCAGCGGACGCGGTATTTCTTCCTGTCCGGCATACTGGTTCTCTACGGCGCGTATGCGTGCGTCAAGCTGCTCCCGACTTTCGATAGCTTCGCTTTGCGGCGACGCTACCGCGCCAATGCGACTGCCTCGTGGCCGCGTCCTGAAATAGGCGCTCGAGACGTCGTCGGGCAAGACGGTCACACGTCCCTCCACCCTTACCTGGCGCTGCAGCTCCGGCCAGAAGAACAGTAGGCAGGCATGCGGATTGGCTAACAGCTCCGTACCCTTCCGACTATGATAATTCGTGAAAAAAGAAAATCCTGCGGGCGTAACGTCCTTCAGCAGTACAATGCGCGAGGAGGGCCTCCCTTCGCTCGATACGGTAGAAAGGGTCATGGCATTGGGCTCCATCACCTCCGCACCGAGCGCTTCATCAAACCACTGCAAAAACTGAGTAATGGGATTATCGGCGACTTGGCTCTCAAGCAAGTCGCTGAGGGTGTAATCCGTTCGGATATCTGCTATGCGTCGCGTGTTCAAGACGATTGGTCAACTATGGTTTCTCAGATTACAAACATAACAATAAAGGTTTAATCGCTGAGATTAAACCTTTACTGAATGAGAGAAACCGTCGCTCTTGCGAGTGTACCCGGGAGCTTATTGCTTATAGTATTGCATCGCCTCAGGGACGAGCTTGCTAATGTTATTAATCCTACGCGCATCGCTGGGGTGGGTGCTTAGGAACTCAGGCGGCGCCTGTCCGCCCTGCTTGGCCTGCGACATGCGTTGCCAAAATCCGACCGCTTCCCCCGGGTCATAACCTGCCATGGCCATAAATACCAGCCCCAGACGGTCAGCTTCCAACTCTTGATTGCGCGAGTAATTTAATAATGCCAATTGTCCTCCTAGGCCATAGGCCGTATTAATGACAGCCCGCGTGGTATTCGAACGTTCGGCCGTCGCCACGCCTACAGCTACCCCACCCACTTGTGCGGCGATCTGCTGGGACATACGCTCCCCCGAGTGTTTGGCAATCGCGTGTGCAATTTCATGGCCCATCACCGTGGCTAAACCCGCTTCCGTTTGCGTCACCGGAAGAATGCCGGTATAGATTGCCACTTTGCCGCCCGGCATACACCAAGCGTTAATGGTCTTCTCGTCGATCAGCGCAAATTCCCAATCGAAATTGTACTGGTCGCCATAGCCATTTTCATTCAAAAATCGCGTGACCGCCGCGGCAATCC
>CAYRGQ010000009.1:64325-78463 GCA_964423925.1 uncultured Sphingobacteriaceae bacterium
CAGTGACCCAAACCGCTGTACTTGTTTGTCCTGAGCCGTGCCTTTTACCACCTTTGTTTCCGCGCTCCCTAGAAAGTCGCGATAGGCGAGCGAAGCTTGTTGCTGTATCTCAGCCTCGTTGACTAAACTCAACTGTCTGCGGCCGGTCAACGGCACCGTAGCACACGATACTACAAATGACGCTACTAGCAATAGGCAGATGCTTTTTAATACATTCCTTTTCATATTTCACCGTATTATCTGAAATTCAAATTGGCCGTAATCGGCTCCCTTACCCACCCAGCTCGTCCCAAAAGGGTGAGCAGATGGGTTATCGTAGATATAGCAATATATATGCCGTTTTGAAAATCAAAACGCAGGGTCAGGTATTTTTTTTCCGCACCAAGTACACCTTGGATTCTTTACCCTTCAGCAAGCGTTCGATGTTCTTTTGGTGGGTTATTAGGATGAGCGCGCAGATACAAATTCCGTATAGTAAAACGGAGCGTACGGGCGAATGAAAAAGGAATACAATACTAAACGGGAAGGCAAACCCAGCACTTATCGAACTCAGGGAGACGTAATTCGTCAGCAGGAGAACGATCAGGAAGACGCTGACACAAATTAACGCGGCCTCAAAATGGACCGCCAGCACCATCCCAAATAACGTGGCAACACCTTTACCGCCGCGAAAACCCGCGAACACGGGAAACAAGTGACCCACCACCGCAATGACACCGAGTGCCAACTTATAATTAACAAACTGTGCGGCATCCAGCGGTCCCGTCACCGAAGGGCCGATAAAATACGCCAAGTTAGTAGCGGTCCAGCCCTTCAAGATATCAACGACCATAACGATCACCCCAGCACGCGTCCCCAACACGCGAAACGTATTGGTCGCGCCAGCGTTGCCACTACCATACTCGCGAACGTCTATACCATAGAACGACTGCCCAAACCACACCGCAGTAGGGATCGACCCAAACAGGTACGCTAACAGCACAGCTCCTAACAAATAGATCGACATCGACGAATCTCTATTTGGCTAATATAAGACGTTCTCCTAATCGTTTCAAGTTCCGAAAGCTTTTAAGCTCATGTCCAAACTCTTCACGGAGTGGGTCAATGCACCCATTGAGATGAAATCCACTCCGGCTTCCGCATAGGCCCGTGCCGTTTCGCGGGTGATACCTCCCGACGCTTCTAACGGCACCCGACCATCCACGCGTCGCACGGCTACCCGCACGTCGTCTACAGAGAAATTGTCCAACATGATTCGCTCGACGCCGCCATGTTCGAGCACAGTCTCCAGCTCTTCCAGACTCCGCACCTCCACCTCAATTTCTATCGCTTTTCCCAGCGTCTCACGGTAAGTGTTCGCCGCGCCGATTGCTTGCGTGATGCCGCCCGCGTAGTCGACATGGTTGTCTTTAATCAATATCATGTCGTATAACCCGAACCGATGATTGACGCCTCCGCCAATTTTCACAGCTCGCTTCTCCAATAGGCGCATCAGGGGCGTGGTTTTACGCGTGTCCAGTACGCGGGTGTTCGTCCCTTCGAGCAGTTTGACCATACCCGCCGTGGCCGTGGCAATACCGCTCATTCGCTGCATAATGTTTAGCATTAGGCGCTCGGCCATCAGTATGTGCTGTATGTCTCCCTCAATGACCATCACCACGTCGCCCGGATTCACCGCCGCACCGTCCGTTATACGCACATCTGCGCGGAGCTCCGGATCGACCAATTTGAGCACCTGTAAGCCAATCTCGACGCCGGCCAGCACCCCGCATTCCTTAATGACCAAATGAGCCTTGCCCTGACTTCCCTTGGGAATCGTTGCCAGCGAGGTATGGTCGCCGTCTCCGACGTCCTCTTTGAGTGCGCGGACTATAAATGAGCGGATAATTTCAATTTCCTGCATAATGGTATGGATGACAGTAATGCCCCTTCGCGTTTGCCTCTCGAGGCGCGGCCTTTTTAGCACACGGAAACGGCATCAATCTGAAGGGGACAAACTACCTATAATCCTTCAAAAAGGCCTGCTGAAACCGCCTAAAGACGCCTCGGCTTTTGACGCCGAAAATACAACAAATTTGTAGATTCGTCGGCATTTTTCTCAAACGAAGCGCATGGGAAAGGAATGCCTGTATGGGTCTAACGATACTGGAAGACGGCAGAAATAATTAGAAGTGATGGTTCTAGGAGGTGGGCTCGATTCGGAATTCCGTCACCTTAAAGAGGTTGTCCTCATTGGTTAGCCGATAAGACACCCGATAGGATTCCTTCGCGGTCCGAAGATTCAAAACAACGTATTTCAGATTAGGGTTAGAATCCAACCGATGGATATATTGAACGTTTGTAGGCTGGTTTTTGTTAAAGAATTCACGCAAGATGATTTCAGCCTGTACTCTAGAGTAGACACCCTCGTCACTCATCAAATTCATGCTGACGGTTGACGAGAAATATTTTGTCAACCCTTTGGTGTTGGCCGCCTTGATACACGTAGCGATGTCGTCGATGACATCATTGAGGTTTGCTTGAACCGAGAAAACCGTAAAAAATAGCATCAGGGCCAATCCAGTCCGCCGAATCATTCGTATACCCTTCATTTTTCTACCGTAATTATATTTCCAAATCCACGTTTGTTTTGATATATCGGGTATCAGCCAACGGCCTGAGTTCCGACCGTTCCGAGCAAAGTCGGCGATAGATTACGTAATCGTAAAATAGATAGCGAAAAATATGCCACATTTTTGACAAATTCCCGACAAACATGAAATTATCGTAAAATCTCGACAAAAAACCTGCCGGCGAGGTGTCACCGGCAGGGGATGGTTAACAGGACTGTGTTGACGGCCTTCGCCGATTTTTCGCCGAGTTTAGGAAAAGCGCTTCTCCAGAATCGCGTGGAGCTTGTCAACGGTATCCGGTGTTGCGGCCCAGTTATTCTTAACAGCGTAGTTAGACTGCAGAAACTGCTTGGCTTCGTCTAACGTTTCATACCGGTTAAGTAACTCGATAGCCTCGCTGTACGCCAAGCTATATCCATTGAATAAATCTTTTATAAAAAGCAGTTTGTCGTTCAGACTTACGGCTGTTTTTAAATCCGGCAACCGAGCGGGCCGTTGGGTGACGCCGGGTTGGAAGCTTGGCTTCTCGCCCTTCAGCTGGGCAGCCAACCTTTCGTTGATGCTCAGGGGACGACTCGGTGCCTCGGGTGCCGGCTCGATCGGACCCACCTGATGCTCCGGCAACTTCACCTCCTTGGCTTCGATTACAACCTCGTGCTTTACTTCCTGCGGCGTTGGAATGCCGGGCCCTTCCGTTTCGGAACGATATGACGTACTTGTTTGATATTCGGGCTGCTCATCGACCTCTTCTGCCTGCACGCCCAAATCGCTCACTTCTTCCTCAAGCGCCAGGTAATCTTCATCGTCGTATTCTTCCTCCTCATTCACATATTCCTCCACTTGCTGCGCATCCAAGCTTGCTGTTTCGCGCGCTTGTCCGTGTCGGACAGGGGTGTCCGCGACCTCCTCGGATTCCGTCTCTTCCGCTTCGTCGGCACCTTCCTCATCTTCTACGGCATTCGCATCTTCGTATTCAGTCTCGTATTCCGATACCTCGGCGTCTTGATCGTCAGCATCGGTGTCCGCGGCTTCCTCTTCCGCCTCGGCCACGGCTTCCTCCTCCTCGATTACCGCCTCTGGGGTTTCCGGCTCTGTAGTTGCGGTCACGGGTGTAAACACCACCTCCGATGCGGGATGCTCGGTTTTCACATCCACCGCATGCTCAATCAGCCCAGGATGCTGTTCCGCTTCTACATTCCCAACAGATTCCGAACCAACTCCCGGATGTGGAGCGCTGATGTCTCCGAATGCAGCTTCCTCTTTTTGCTCGCGACGCACCAGCCTTTGATAAAGGGCCACGTTGGCCGCGAAGTAGTGCGCGGTAGCCTCAAATAGATCAGTCGAAACAACATCCCCGGGTTCGCCTGTATCGAGCGTCGTATAGAGTTCGTTGATTTCCTCTAATAAATCGCCTATCTTGCGGTGTAACTCTTCTCTGGTAGCCATATTAGTGCTCTGTGTATGGGTATGGTAAAACTTGCGGATTAATTTTAAGACCCGTAAATATAGACAAAACGACGTGAATATCGGATGGCTAACTGGAGAAATTGTCCCCGGTTGGGGCCCGGTGCGAAAAACCTCTGTGAAAATGCGGATATTTGTGCCCCCGACGCGGGGTCGTGGCGCAACTGCACGCCTGCGTGAGGTAACAAACGATTGCAAGACATGCTTTTTTCAGAACACGGCGCCATTAGCCAGGATACTAAATACGGCAGCATTGAGGTCATTTGCGGCTCGATGTTTTCGGGCAAAACGGAAGAACTCATCCGCCGCATGAAGCGGGCCCAATTCGCGCGTCTGGACGTAGAGATTTTCAAGCCCGGAATCGACACCCGCTACCACGAGGAGAATATCGTCTCCCACGACAGCAACGCCATCAAGTCGACACCCGTGACACATTCTTCGGCGATTTTGCTGTTGAGTGCCATGACACGCGTCGTGGGGATAGACGAGGCGCAGTTCTTTGACGAAGGGCTCGTGGATGTCTGCAATACCCTGGCAAACCGCGGAATACGCGTGATCGTTGCGGGTCTGGACATGGACTACCTTGGCAAGCCTTTCGGCCCAATACCCGCGCTAATGGCAATCGCGGAGCACGTCACCAAGGTGCATGCGGTATGCGTGCAGTGTGGATCGCCCGCCAATTACTCCTACCGAACCAGTGCTGACCACAAACAAGTGCTACTAGGCGAACGCGAAAGCTACGAGCCAAGATGCCGGCTCTGCTTCATTAAGGGGATGCGCTAGGATTGCTGCTCGCGCTGGGCGAGGAAAGCTGTCCATGCCGATTTATCCGTATCGAAGGTCAGTTCGGTCGCATCCAATTCATCCAACGGCACCCATCGAAAGACCTGGATATCACCGGTGTCGTCGCGAAAATCGAAGCGACGATGGGCAAAACGTCCTTGGGGATTATACTGCGAAGTGACAAGATAGTGCACGGCGATGACCTGACTCGCATTGAACGCCGAACGCACGAACTCCTCAGTGGTATGCACATGCCGAATAATTTCAATAGCGAGTTGGCATTCTTCACGAAATTCGCGTGCCAGCCCGTCGAGAAGCCCCTCTCCGTACTCTAGCCCGCCGCCCGGAAACTTGGTAAACTCAAAACCGTCCCGACGCTCGTCGCTAAGCAATACCTCATTGGCGTCATTGATGAGAATTCCATAAACGCGGATATTAAACTGCTTTTCCATGCTTTCAGCAAACAATGGCAACCTCCCAACAGGCTGCTAGGTATTCTTTTTTGAAATTATTCCGACGAACCAACTCATTTACTGACGCTCTCCAGCAGTTTTTTCAACTTCAAATAGCCGGGATGTAGGGCGTCATGCTCACCCGTTATATGCCCTTGCTCGACGAGGACAGCGTATTTTTCCTTGATATTAAGCGGGAGCACTTCCTCAATTTCATAAATATCATCGACATCCACCCCGTATTTATCATCGATATGGGCGGAGACATGATGTTTATAAAAAACTTGGCTTTTGGCTTGCTTTATAGCGCCGGCGGCGTCGGGAGCGACAGCAAGGCATTTGTAGTGGTACTCTTCAAAGTCATCGGGTTTGTATCCTCCCAAATTGACGAAATAGAGCTTTGACTTTCCCAGCGCCGAATCTGCATCCACACGCGGAACCACTTGGACGGTATAACCGTCTACGGTCGTAACCTCGCGCCAGGCGTCCACATGCAGCTTCCCCTCAGATTCGGGCCAAAATGCCAACATATCCGGCACAAGATCAGCGAGTGACCTGCCCACGCCAAAGAAAACATCGTGCTGTTCGGTATGTCGTCCCGGCGGTTTGCATCCCAAGAGGAGCATATATAATTTTTCCATTGTATCGTATTGAGTGTGTCGCCAAAAATACGGAATTGGCAGTAAATGAAAATCCTAGGAAATGTCCCGACCTAGCTCACGTTTGGGAAGGAAAATTTCGGCCAGCATGCAGCGTGCACTCCCGCCACCGAGCCGTTCGATAGTGGGGAGGGGCGCGTGCACAATTGTATCGAATGCGCTTATCGCTTCGATTTGGCTTGGGGATAGCGAAGCATATGCTTGGGATGACATGACCATAAACGTCTGGCCCACCCTATTCCGAACGTGAAGCATATTGCCCGCAAAGCGCTCCATTTGCTCGTGGCTAATGTCAATGACGGCTTTACCCGTTTGGCGTAGTGTTCGCAACACAGCATCCCGATCGCTGGGCATCAGACTCGAAACATTCAGGACCGCATACTGGTCGGCCACCGCCATCATCACGTTCGTATGATAAATGGCGACGCCGCGTCGGTCCAACGCCCGAAGAAACACGAGCTGAAAACCCAGGTCGTTACAGCACCGCTCAGCGAGCCGAAAGCTGGTCCGCGGAGAAGCGCAGGCATAGGCTAACCGATTCACGCGATCAAAGACCAAACTACCCGTCCCCTCCAGAAAAACGCCTTCAGATTCGTGATGGGTATAATCCAGAGTCTGGTGGACGACAAATCGAGCTCGAATCGCATCGATCACGCTTTGCTTTCGTTCGCGGCGTCTATTTTCAGCAAAGAGGGGATAAATCGCCAACGTACCGTCGGCATGAGTCGAGAACCAGTTATTCGGAAAAATACTGTCGGGCGTATGCGGCCGAGGCGTGTCCTGCACCACCAGCACGTCAATATCGTATTGGCGCAACGCCTCGACAAAACCATCGAACTCCCGTCGCGCCTGCGGCTGGGGGTCTGCACCTGCTTCCGGATATTGGAATGCGTTATTCACCGCCGTCTCGGGGTTATACCGGAAACTACAAGGCCTAACCATCAGCAAAGTGTCCGTTTGTTGCTCGATCGTTCCCATAACATCTCCCATTTCCGTGTGGGTTACCGTGACCGTAGAACGTTAGCTGGCCGCGACATCCCCACGCAGGAGAGGCATACTCATGCAATGGAAGCCACCGCGGGCCCGCGACAGCTCAGTAGACGGCATCAGCACAAGCATATCCTCCAGCTCATCCACGCTGCGCTCGCCCGACTCGAGTGCTTGAAGCAGCTCTTCCACGGCTACCAGTTCAAATCCTATGGCCGCAAAGGCGTCCTTGGTTTTATCGTTTCGGTCATAGCCTAACACAACGCCATCGCGAAGCGCAAGGACGTTGCAGCTATCGGTCCACTGCTCGCGGACGTCATACGGGAAGATCCCGTGGCCCGAAAGGACGATCTGGACGTTCTTAGGATCACAGCCCAAATCGGCCACGCTCACGTCAACCAACAGGGCTTCGATGCTATCAAAGCGTCGGGGCGGACCGGGCTGTCCTTTGACGAACTGCATTATTTGGGTGCCTGTCGTAGCCGCAGGCTGCAGGCCCAATGCACGACCGACATCATCCGTAGGCAAACCTCGGGCACGCGCGGATGAAAATTCACCCAACAACACCCACACATTGCGCTTTACCTGCGTGAAAACTGTATCAATGTGCATATAGTCGCGCTTTGCTGGAATCTCCACCACCGTCAACTTCGTGACTACATTTCTCTCGAACAGCAGGTTAGCCGCCTGCGCAGCGGCTTCGCGCGTGGTGCGCTCGCTCACGCCGATCAACACGTGGTCCGGACTGACCACCATGACATCACCTCCCTCAAGCGTGACGGGTGACTCTTGCTCGTCGGCAGGGAGTAAAAACCGGTGTGTCGGCTCACTCAACTCGATAATCCTGCCACGGCAGGGCGCAAACATCGGGTGGTGGAAAAAAATATACTTTGCAATTAGCGCTTCCCGCTTGCGGGCTTCCTTCATCGGCTTATTGAGGAGGATGTGTCCGTTGATAACGGTGCCAATATCGCGCGTGAAGATGAAATTCGGGATAGGCGGAAAGATCATCTCCGACTCGTTGTGCGTACCGCTCAAAAACACATGCGCCAAATCGTCCGGGGAATAGCTCAGTAAACGCATTTGTACGTCATAGCTACAGGCTTCCAACGCACAGACCGCCGCTACCAATTGACCGCGGATAGAAGCGTCGGCCAGCAAGTCGGCCAGCAGCACCTGAAGTTCGATTACCTTGTCTGAGCCATAAAAATCGGGGTGTCCGGGCTTGAAGAAATTCCGGTTGTTGGCGGGATCATCCACGTACGCCAGCTTGCCTTTGATGCGGGCAGGATCGAGGAAGTAAAGTAGCAATTTGATGTAGTAGTCGTATTCCTTGCGGCGGATGGTATCCAAATGCACAATATCCTCAAACAGCCAGTCTTGTGCTTTGGACGGGACTACCCGTCCCAGCCCGCTGTCCGGACTGTGCACGAGCACCTTGTAGAGGCAATCCGTTTCAGACGATACATGGATGTTTGTGTCGTGGACAGACATAAGCGTTCATAACGGTATGTCCACAAGATACGCAAAAATGAGGAAGCCGAAAAATCACCGGCCAGGTAAATTCGGAGCGAATTACATCAAAAACCCACCACCTAAGAGGTCGTTGCCTTCGTAAAACACAGCCGATTGGCCTGGGGCCACTCCTTTGACCGCGTGGTGGAAATCGATTTTGACGCGATCACCCTCCTGCACGATGGTGCTGTTCATACCCGCATCCTTGTAGCGGATTTTGGTTACCGCTTCCATTGGCTCGGTGATGGACGCATACTTCACGAGGTTTACGTTCCGCACGTAAGCTTCGACACGCTGCAATTCATGTTCATCGCCCAGCACAACCGTATTGCTCTCGGGCATAATCCGCGTGACGAAGACCGGGCGGCCTAGGGCGATGCCCAGCCCCTTGCGCTGCCCGATGGTGTAGTAGGGATACCCTTGGTGCTTGCCAACCACCGTACCATCGCCAAGGATGAAGTTGCCTTCGCCAATCCGTTCGTCAATGTCTTCGACGCGGTGCCTCAGAAACGCGCGGTAGTCGTTGTCGGGAACAAAACAAATTTCGTAGCTTTCTGACTTATTTGCCAGCTCCACCTGCCCCATCTCCAATGCCATCTGGCGGATTTCGGCCTTCGTAAAACCGCCCAAAGGGAACTGCGTGCGTGCGAGATTTTCCTGCGACACCCCCCATAGCACGTACGACTGGTCTTTATGCTCGTCGCGGCCTTTCGAAATTGCGTAACGGCCATTTTCCAATTGCCGGATATTGGCGTAGTGTCCTGTAGCGATAAACTCGCAGTCGAGCTTGTTGGCTCGCTTGAGCAAGGCCTCCCACTTGATATGCGTATTGCAGAGTACACAGGGATTGGGCGTACGGCCCGCAAGGTACTCGTCGACGAAATTGTCAATCACGAAATCGCCAAATTCGTCGCGGATATCTAAAATGTAGTGCGGGAATCCGTAAGCAACGGCCAGCTGACGGGCGTCATTGATGCTGTCAAGACTACAGCAGCCAGTCTCCTTGGAGGATCCGCCAGCAGCGGCGTAATCCCAAGTTTTCATTGTCAACCCGATAACTTCGTATCCTTGGTCGTGCAACATCACCGCGGCCACCGAGCTGTCCACTCCGCCACTCATCGCCACCAATACCCTGCCTCTTTTGCTCATCTTGCTAGTATCAAAACGCAAAGATACGGCTAATTTCCAAAACACATTATGGATGCTCTGTCATTTATTCGTGTCCTAATCAACCTGTTGAGCGTTTTAAGCCAAATAATTTTCAAAAAAAATTCTTCGTAATGAAAAAAGACACTACATTTGCAGTCCCAAACCTAACCGGACGGTGTTTTTTTGGGAAAAGGTACCATAGCTCAGTTGGTAGAGCAAAGGACTGAAAATCCTTGTGTCGCTGGTTCGAATCCAGCTGGTACCACAAAAAGCTTCGGTTTTCCCGAAGCTTTTTTATCTTTGAACGAACGTCGGGAAATTAGCTCAGTTGGTTTAGAGCACTACCTCGACAAGGTAGGGGTCACTGGTTCGAGCCCAGTATTTCCCACAGCAACCTCAGACACACGATCTGGGGTTTTTTTTTGCCTTCACAGTTCGTTTTCATTCCGTAGTTGAGACATTCAGGACAGCTCACCCCGAAGTCGGGCCAGCGCGTTTCCGATGTTCACCTCAGAGGTTCCCCCCGACCTGTGTCGACTCAACACCCCTACCTTTTACCGCACCCTGCAGACTAGCACGTTCGCCTGATGAATATCAATTGGCGGCACCGCCTCCCGTCTACCTGACAGCGTAGAATAAATCCAAACAATCAGTTTAATAAAGCGAAACTAATAATCTGATTATAAAAGAAGTAATCCATAAAAAACGGTGCAAACAGAATAATATTTGGCAATTTCTTGCTATTCCCAAATCGGGAACGTCATTTATTGAATCATCAGTTAAAATAAACTCTGCAAAAATTTCATATACAGTATAATAACAATTAAACAAAATATTATTCTGTCCGCGAAAACTGCCTGCGTGGCCGTAAAAATTGAAAACAGGGTCATTGTCTACGCCCGATGCAAGCGGGAGCGGTTGGGCAGCTCGTTGGATAAAACTTTTGGTTGCGTAAAGCGGAATTTCGCAAGTGGCGCTTCTCCCCTAGCCTGCCGCCGTGCACAGCTCGTCCACCAACCGCGGCACCGCCTCGCTTGCCGCGCCATCAATACACCTTACGTCCGGGTCGGTCACTAACGTGGAAGCCAATGGATCGACCACGTATTGGGGTATATCGCGGGGCACTTCATAGCGCAACCCTGCCGCCGGATAGACCTGAAGTGACGTACCCACCACAATGAACAAATCGGCTCGCCGGCACAGTCGTATCGCCTCAGCCATCGCCGGCACAGGTTCGCCAAACCAGACCACATGGGGACGCAACTGGCTGCCCAGTTCGCAGACATCGCCCATCCTAATCGCTGCGCCATCGACCGGATAGGTAAGCGTCGGATCCACACTCGACTGCGAGCGCGTGATCTGGCCGTGTAGGTGCAGCACCTGCGCAGACCCGGCTCGTTCATGGAGATCGTCGATGTTCTGCGTGATGATGTCTACCTCGTAGCACGCCTCGAGTCGCACCAATGCCTCATGCGCCGCATTCGGCCTTGAATCCAGCACGGCTTTGCGCCGCATATTATAAAATTCCTGAACCAGCTCGGGATTCCGGGCCCACGCTTGGGGCGTCGCCACATCTTCCACGCGATGTCCTTCCCATAAGCCATCGTCGCCCCTGAAAGTCTTCAAACCGCTTTCGGCCGATATGCCCGCGCCAGTAAATACGACAACCCGTTTTTTCATCGTTCCTTTGTTTACGGTTGAAAATACGCATTAACGGGCTATAAAAAAAGTGCCCCCTTACCCAAATAACCTTAACTTAGCGGCGATATGATCGAAATATTTACCGACGGCGCCTCAAGTGGCAACCCGGGTCCGGGCGGCTACGGCGTCATTCTGCGCGCGGGGCCGCACTATAAGGAATTGGCCGCCGGCTACCGCAAGACAACAAACAACCGGATGGAACTACTTGCCGTCATCGTCGCGTTGGAAAGTCTGAAAAAACCCAATCAACAGGCTACCGTATACTCTGATTCCAAATACGTGATTGATGCGGTGGAGAAGCGATGGGTTTTCGGATGGGTAAGCAAGAACTTCGCCGGTAAAAAGAACAAAGACCTTTGGCTTCGATTTTTAGAGGTTTACAAACTGCATAAGGTCCGCTTTGTTTGGGTGCGGGGCCATGCCGGACATCCTGAAAACGAGCGTTGCGACGCACTTGCCGTGGCAGCATCCAAAGATCGTGCTAACTGGAAGATAGACGCCGTATTCGAGGCTGAAGCCCAGATGTTGTAGCTGCTGCCCCCACGCTACCTGACCCTCGGGCGAAGAGCGCCAGATAGGGCTAATAGGCACGTGGTTTCCAACAAAAGCTTATCTTGAGCATACGAAACCAAAATACCTGTTTTGGTGTATTGGTTGCGTGCCAAAACCTGTGGATATTTACCTCGCTATATACCTTTTCACATATTCTAGCACGTAATTTTCCTTAAAACAAACGTTTTATGAAAGACCAATCGCAACCAAACCAAAGCAAGTTAAAACTGATACCCGTAGAGCTCGCTAACCAGATGATCAAAGCTTATGACGAGCAACGGCGCCAACCGATATCGAAACAGTTAACCAAAGAGCTCGGCAAGAAGAGCGAGGATACTCGAATGGTATGGATCAGCAAAGAGGCGATCCTCGAGCTGCTAAAGTTAAATGACGCCGACGGGATTCGGCTCTATTTCGCGATCGCTGACGACTATCCGGGGCACAAACTAAAGAATCCAGACTATAAAAAGCGTCACACCGTGGTGATGGTGGCAACCAAATCGGATGACCCGAAAAACCCAACCATGGAAAACAGTGTGGATTGCTTAGAAATCCCAAAGAAGCCCGGCAAGGCGGATAACAACAAAGGAGGCAAGATTGGCCCTATTCTGATGCCGCTGTCCGGCAGCGGAGCCAATATGCCTGCGGATGATTTCGGTATGTGTCCGCCTCCGCATCCTCCGAAAGGCGCGTTGCTCCCTTACGACAACGAAACACGGACATAACCTGAACAACATACAGAAACCGAAGCTGACGGAGCTCCCCCGCCCTGGGCCGGAGCTCCCGAGCTAGCTTTCCACCGCGCATGGACCACGTGACCCTAGCCGTCTTTGTTCTGATACTAACTGCTGCGGCGGCAGGATTTTTCCGTATGAAATCCTTGCAACCAGCCGTACTCCAGTTTTTTCCCTATTTCCTGCTCGTACAGTTTGGATATCAGTTCTTCTCCACGGTTTACTCGTTTATCCTCACTTCGCACGAATCCAATCATATCATTTTCAACGTCTTCATGATAGTCAATATCGTGTATTTCAGCTTGCTTTTCCACAGCGTCATCCTGTCAAAGCGCAAACGAACCGTCATTGTCGCCACAGCCATAGCCAATGTGCTGTTCTACACCGCTAATTTTGTTTTCCTTCAAGGTGGCGCCTACCTCATGACCTACTCACGCACGCTTATGGGCCTGCTGATTGTTATTTATTGCCTCATGTATTTCCACCAGCTTGTAGCGAGCGAGGAGACAGACATGGGCAACCCTACCCGAAACGCAACCTTTTGGATCGTCACCGCACTATTTTTCTTCTATCTTTGCAGCACGCTGACAATAAGCCTATGGAACTACCTATCATTTGGCGACGACCAGCACATTGGTCCCATAATGATGCGGGTTTTTGCATTCCTGCTATATGGGATGTATCTCGCCGGCTTTTTGTTGCACCGCCCTATCCGCACCAAATCTAAAGAACTGTAAACTGACCGCGGATACGATCCCTTAAAGCAACCGTAATGAATCCAGACGCAAGCGAACGATTTAATCTGGAGCCAATCTTGGCCGTACTTTTTGGTACCATCATGCTGCTGACCATCGGCATTTTTATGTTTGTGATGGTCCTCGTTTACCAAAAGAAAAAAATACGCAACATCCGCGAGCAAGAGGAAATCCGATCGAAGTATGCCCGCTCGGTGCTGAAAGCGAAAGTCGAAATTCGCGAGGAAACCCTCAAATACGTAGGCCAGGAGCTTCATGACAACATCGGGCAACTGCTCTCCTTGATCAAACTATACCTTTCCAAACCATCGGTGAAGCCTACGACCGATGTCAAGTCGCTCATCGAACAAGCCATCACCGACATCCGCGCGCTTTCCCACAACTTGAATATTGGCCGCATTGACGATTTTACCATCAGCGAGTTCATCACCCAGGAAGTCAACAAGATAAATAAGATATCTGGACTAACGGCGGTCTACGAAAGTGCCTGTCAATATGATATTCCCGATCCGCAAAGCCGCCTCATGATTTGCAGGATTTTTCAGGAATCGATAAATAATATCATCAAACACGCCGAGGCTTGTAAAATATTGATTACATTAGCTGTTGAAAACGATCGTTTTGTCCTAACGGTATCGGATGATGGCATCGGTTTTGACATAGATAGGCAGTCGGAGGGAACAGGGCTAGCAAATCTTCGAGACCGCGCACAGCTTATCGGTGGCAACGTCCTGATCACGTCGCTCAGCGGACAAGGAACGATTGTAGAACTCAC
>CAYRGQ010000010.1:0-72228 GCA_964423925.1 uncultured Sphingobacteriaceae bacterium
TGCTCCAGTTCAACTTCGGCGGACTCGGGCTGGGCTATGGCTACCAGTTCAACCCAAAGAACGAGGCCATGAACCAGCGCATTGAAAACACCACCCACGAAATCGGCCTCAGTTACCGCTTTGGCGGAACGCGAAGTTTATTGTGAAAACCGTAGACCTAAAAAAATAAAGCCCGCCACAAGTAAGCCGAAGGCTATCGAACCCTTGACACCGAACAGGTGCCAAGGGCGGCGCGATTCGTTGAATACCTTCCTAACAACCGGTGAACGTCCTCGCATCTTCCCTCACAGACGGAACCAACGCAGATAATCCCAAAGCACGGGACATGCACATTCCCAGCAGGCAACCGTCTACGAGTTTACAGGGATCACGGGCCTGTACCTACGCCCTACCCCCTTCCAGTTTTGCTTTCTGTTTGTTCTGCAACATCGTCCAAGTCAGACCGCCCTATATGCAGTTCTTGATCGTGAGCCCGCATATTTACCGTCAACTTCCAAAGCGTGTTCGAGACTTGCTCCCTAGCGCATTGTGCCGTGCTTAGCACAAAAAAAGCCGAATGGGACTTCCCATTCGGCTGTATGTTTATTGCACCCAGCACCGGCTTAGATAGCCCAAGCCCGATCGCCTTTTTGATAGGGGTATTCGCCGTCAAACCGACCCGGAACCTGTACGTACCGGAGCGCTTTGGTGGCGCCCACTTCAGACGTAAAGAACCCAAGCAAAGTCAATTGCTTGAACAGGTGGAAGTAATGGTTTGGCTGGTCAGGCTCCTTGGAACTATGATATTCCTTGGCCTCCTTGTCAATCGTATTCAGCAGATCCGTTCGCTCCGCTACGCCCAGCTCTTGGAATTTCTTCCCGTGAGCTTTTTCAGCGCGCTGATCGATTTCAGCCAGTCCCTTGACGAACACATCTTGATCTTCAGGCGTGTAGCAATCCTTGACCATTACAGGAATAAAGGCACCCACGCCTGCCTCCTTGGCGCCTGGGCTACTGGTTTCGGGGAGGATTGTGTCCGCGACATCGCCCAGGAAATCCACCATATCCGGCTCAAAAAGCTTTTCTACGGTGGGGGTGACGGGACGAGTACATCCTTCTAACAGGAGATTAGCGCCGATCACAGTACCGCCCATGATCCAGGCTACGCGATTAATTGCTTCTCTTCTATTCATGGTACTGGTGCTAAATTTTTACGAAAAATTATACTTGATATCCCAGCCCTTGCGGTATTCACGACGCACAAACTGGTTTACCTCGTCAAAATTGGTGACTTTCATATTATCGTTGTCCCACAGGAGTTTGAGGTTCTTGCCTGGGTATCTTCCGTCGATGCGTAGATCCGCTCCGCGGATGGCTAGGTTAGCCATGAGCAAGGCTTCCGTCAGCGGGCCCGAAATTTCGAATGGCGCACTTACTTCCATGTTGCCATAGCCCGCGATACATGCCTCTACCCATTGGGCGTAATGGCCTTGTGGCACGCGTGCATATTTTTCAGGCACGTTGACCACTTCCGAAAGCGACGTTGGCAAAAGCCTTGGATTTTCCGCATAACAATCGGCCAGAATCTTACCCTTCGTACCTACGAACATGATTCCATTGTTACCGTCTCCGAATCGCTCGTTAGGACCCAATTCCTCAGGCCGTTCAGGCTGGATTCCACCGTCCATCCAGTGGATTTTGATGTCGCCCGCGGTCTTGTCCGTCTTGGGGAATGTCATCACTGCATAGCTGGATGGCGGACAGCTTTGCGGGAAGTATCCACGTTGGAATTCATCTACGTATACCGAGCCGACTGTAGCTTGTACATCTTTAACGTATTGCAAGCCCAAGATGCTGAACGGCGCTTCCAAAATATGGCATCCCATGTCACCCAATGCACCGGTACCGTAGTCCCACCAGCCCCTCCAGTTGAAGGGCACCAGCTTATCGATATAGTCTACGTATGGCGCAGTGCCCAGCCAAAGGTCCCAGTCAAGCGTCGAAGGCACAGCGGCTTTACGGTCCGGCCAAGGAATGCCTTGTGGCCAAATAGGACGATCTGTCCAGCCATAGATCGTGTGTACGTCGCCGATCAGACCCGCGTCAACCCATTCACGCATGATACGCACGCCTGCACCAGACGCACCTTGGTTACCCATTTGCGTGACGACTTTATATTTCTTAGCGGCATGTGTAAGGACGCGTGCCTCCCATACGTCTTTCGTAAGGGGCTTCTGCACGTAAACATGCTTGCCTAACTCCATGGCTGGCAAAGCGTGTGCCGCGTGGTTGTGATCCGGTCCGGATACCGAAACCGCATCGATATGCTTATGCTCCTTGTCGAGCATTTCGCGAAAATCACGATAGTACTTGGCCTTTGGAAAACGCTTAACGGTGTTAGCCGCACGTGCATCATCCACGTCGCAGAGAAAAGCAATCTCAGCTTTGCCGCTATCGTAAAACGAGGTAAGGTCAGACTCGCCTTTCCCACCCACGCCTATCCCGGCAATCACCAACTTATCACTCGGTGCCGTATAGCCTGCGCCACCCAGTACATGCCTAGGCATGATCATAAAGCCCGCCGAAGCCGCCGCACCTGTTTTCAAGAAATCGCGCCGGCTGGTACCGCCGAGCTTGTTGTTCTTGTCTTTCATAATTTAAATTTAGCTTGAACGTTTTATCTTGTGTTGTTTAATTAGATTACAGATTTCCTTTCTTTAACTCGCTCACGGCATAATCAGCTGCGCGAGCCGTCATGGCCATATAGGTCAGTGATGGGTTGACACATCCACCGGAGGTCATGGCAGCGCCATCCGTGACGAAAACATTCATCGCGTCCCACACTTGATTGTGCGCATTCAGTACGGAAGTTTTCGGGTCGCGTCCCATACGGGCAGTGCCCATCTCGTGTATGCCCATACCGAAGGCGTAGCCGTTGTCATAGGTGTGTACATCCTTGACCCCAGCGGCCTCAAGCATTTCCTTGCAATCTTCCATCATGTCCTTGCGCATCTTAAGCTCATTCTCTTTGATCTCCATATCCATGGCTAGAACGGGCAGTCCCCATTTGTCCTTTTTGTCCTTATCGAGGAAGATGCGGTTCTCGTGGTAGGGCAAGATCTCGCCGAATGCAGTAAAGCCAACTGTCCAGCTACCTGGTTCGCAAAGCGCATCCTTCCAGTCGCCTCCGACGCTCATCTCCGCCACCTCGCCACTCCAACGGCCTCGGCTTGCCGCACCTTGGTATCCGAATCCGCGCACGTAATCACGTTTGTCGTCGCCCACATTTCGGAAACGAGGGATGTAAAGACCCGTCGGTCTCCTCCCGTAGATATACTTGTCTTCGTAGCCTTCGACACGCCCGCTGGCACCACAACGGAAATGATGGTCCATCGCGTTGTGACCCAACTCCCCACTGCTGCTGCCCAAACCACCTTCCCACACATCGGTGGCGGAGTTGAACAGAATCCAGGTCGAGTTGAACGCCGATGCGCAGACGAATACTACCTTAGCGTGATACTCGTAAGTCTGGTTGTTTTCAGCATCAATGATCTCTACTCCGGTCGCCTTTTTGCTGTCCTTGTCATAGAGGATGCGTGTCACAATGGAAAACGGGCGCAATGTCAGATTACCCGTAGCTACGGCAGCGGGCATAGTAGACGATTGTGTACTGAAATACGCACCGAAATTACAACCCAGCCAGCATTGGTTTTGGTACTGGCAATTGATACGTTCCTTGTGGGGTACCGATAGGTTGGCAACACGCCCCATGATAAAGTGGCGCTTGCCACCGTAATGCTGCTTGATGCGGGCAGCCAAGTCCTTTTCTACCACATTCATGGGCATGGGAGGCAAATAGTCGCCATCGGGTAAGACGTCCAGGCCGTCCCGATTGCCGCTAATACCCGCCCAACGCTCCGCATAGGTATACCAAGGTGCAATATCCTTATAGCGGATGGGCCAGTCTATGCCGTGCCCGTCCTTGAGGTTAGCCTCGAAATCCATGTCGCCAAGGCGGTAGCTCTGCCGCCCCCAAGTAAGCGACCGACCGCCCACGTGGTATCCTCGGTACCAGTCGAACCGCTTGATTTCCGTATAAGGACTTTCTTTCTCGTTGACCCAAAAATCCAGGTTCTTTTCATTGAGCGGATAATCCCGGCGCAGGACAGGATAATCTTCTATCATCTGCTGGGTGCGGCCGCCACGATGTGGAAAGTCCCACGGATGCTTCGTAGCAGCGTGGTAATCCTTCACGTGTTCCACGTTTCGCCCACGCTCCAGCATAATGGTCTTTAGGCCTTTCTTGGTGAGTTCCATGGCGGCCCATCCGCCACTCACGCCAGATCCGATGACGATCGCATCATACACATTGTCTGCCATTGTCTTTAATCTTAGTTATCGAGTTATTCTATCCGTCGGTTAGTTTATCGCCAACCCACTCTATAAATGACGTAATCCTTTCCGAAATGTTGTATCCCGGACGCAACTTATCCGTTGCTTGCGTCCGCCTTTGCTACCAGTTCGTCCTTAAAGAACATAACGAACAGCACCATCACTACCATGGCAATGACTGCAGGCACGAGCCACACCTGCTGCCAAAACTGGCCCACGTCCCCATTGCGCAGCCCCGCATAATGTTCGGAGACATAACCCGCCGCCCAGAAACCAATCAACTGCCCCACCCCATACGTGGCCAAGGTAATGAGGCCCTGTGCCGCGCTCTTGTATTTTGCGCCTGCCTTCGCATCGGTGTATATCTGTCCCGACACGAAAAAGAAATCGAAGCATATCCCGTGCAACGCGATACCTGCAATGAGCATAAAAGTAAGCTCGCCTGCATTGCCGTAGGCAAACAGCACATAGCGTAATACCCAAGCAAGCATGCCCAGCAATATGGTTTTCTTAAAGCCAAAACGCGTAAAAAACAACGGTAGTAAAAGCAGGAATAAGGCTTCCGAAACCTGCCCGATGGTCATCTTGCCCGTCGGATTTTCCATCCCTACCTCCGTTAAAAACCAATTGGCATTTTGGTAATAAAAAGCCAGCGGAATACAAATCAGGACCGAAGATAGGAAAAACACCAAGAAGTTGCGATCGCGAAGCAACTTGATGGCATCCAGCCCCAAAATCGACGATATGCTTTGCTTTTCAGAGGTATCGTGCGTTAGTGGCGGGGTCTTGGGCAACAAAAAACTAAACAAGCCGAGTACCAACGATGCAATGCTCGCCATTAAGAAGGTGTTGCGCAACATCCCTTCGCCCGAGTCCCACCGAAACAAGTAGCTAATCGAAAGACCAGCAACAATCCAACCGATTGTCCCCCAAACACGGATACCGGAAAACTCCTTTCCAGGGTCTTTCATATGCCTGAACGACAACGAATTGACTAACGCCAACGTAGGCATATACAACACCATATAAGCCAGCACGTAGGGATAGAAAACTCCTACGTCCGGCGCCTTGTACAGTTGGTACATCAGTACGGCCCCCACCAAATGGAGAACGCCGAGTATTCGCTCGGCGTTAAAAAAACGGTCGGCGATTAGGCCGATGATAAAAGGTGCGATGATCGCGCCCCACGATTGTGTGGAAAAGACATTGGCAGTTTCCAGTCCGGATGCATTGAGGTCTTGGGCCAGATACGTACCTAAAGTAACAAACCACGCTCCCCATATAAAGAATTCGAGGAACATCATAAAGGACAGTTTCGATCGCGTTATTCTAGTCATGAAATTTGCGTAAAGGGATGCGGCTTGTACTTAATAAATTTTTCACCTAAGATGGGATATATTTAGCAATCCTGCAAAATAACACCCACAAAATATTCACGCCTCTCCCGAAGCGAAACCGTGGCTCTTTGCGAGATTACACCGCAAAACTATCGACTTCGCGATAGGCTTCGATTAACCTGACCTCGCCTTCCTTACCCCCTTGAGACTTGCCGTGTTCCATCCCTACTACACCCGTATACCCCTTGTCATACAGGTATTTGAATACGTTCTTGTAGTTGATTTCACCGGTAGTGGGTTCGCGCCGTCCTGGGTTGTCCCCGACTTGAATATATGCGATCTCGCTCCAACAATGCTCCATGTTCGGGATGAGGTCTCCCTCGTTGCGCTGTAAATGGTACGCATCATACAAAATCTTGCATGAAGGACTATTCACCGCGCGGCAAATCAGGTAGGTCTGTGTCGACGTGCGCAAAAACAGATCGGGTGTGTCGCTGAGGGGTTCCAATACCATCACGATGCCGTGCGGCTCCAGGATTTCGGCTCCTCGGCGTAGCGCGTCTATGACGTTGGCCGTTTGGACATCCAGGGGCAGATGCCTCGCGAAATCGCCAGGCACGACGGTTGTGAATTTGCCACCCGATCGTTTAGACAGTTCCACCGCTTGCCGGCACCCTTGTAGAAAGATATCGATATGCTCTTGCTTGCCAGCGGCTAAGGTGTTCGCGCCGTTTCCGCCTTTATTGAGCACGAAAACGCCCATCTCCATCCCTAACTTGCTGAGCAAGTTTCCCACTTTGTCCTGCTCTTCTGTCGAACGCCCTGAGAAGCCATTATCTTCCCAACCTCGGAATCCCTGATCGTAAGCAAACTGGATTTGATCCAAAATGTTGCCACCAGCGTGGTTGGAAAACTGCCCGTGATGTGGGCCGTACTTGAGTTTAAACGGCTGCCCTGTCTGAGCGGCCTGTGACTTGCCCTGTCCGGCAAATGCGCCCAGCTGCGAGCTGCCCACTACCGCACCGGTAGCCAAGATGGATTGCTTGATGAATTCTCCTCGTTTCATAGTTTCGTCCGTTTAAGTGGTTTATTTATTGGTGGTTTCCATGGGTGGCAAACCGTTAGTTCTTAGTATTTGCCAAAAGTTGGTCGAAGCCGGCGCTCATCTGCTCGGCCGTCGTACCATCCTCGGCTACATAAATAATGAATACCTCTACGCCAGGTAGGTTATCAACAAACGCGATTGCCTCGTCGGGTTTCATCGCCATGATGACGTTGTCATATCCATCGGCCGTCATCGCGTCCGGCGCGTAGATCGTCGCGCTGATGATGTCCGATTGGAACGGGTAGCCCGTCTCGGGGTCAATATGGTGCGACAGGGTTGTTCCGTCGTTTTCGATAAACCTCCGATAGCTGCCTGCTGTCGTCACCGAGCCTGAGTTTATAGCCAACACCTCCTGCATCAAGCCCCCTTCGCCATGCTTGGCGGGGCGTTCGATGCCAATCCGCAACGGCGAGCCATCGGGCTTAGGCCCTTGCACCCGCAACTCTCCGCCCAGCTCAACGACATAATGTCGGATCCCTCTACGTTCCATGAAATCGGCAATAACATCGACGGTATATCCCTGTGCGATTCCGTTAAGGTCTATGCGCACGCACGGCTCGCCCTTCACCAACGTATCGCCACACAGCCGGATCTTGTCCATGCCCACGCACGACAGCGCGTGCCGAACGTCATCCGGAGTGGGCAAATTTGCTTGAGGTGTCGGGCCAAAGCCCCAAAGCTGTACTAAGGGGGCTACCGTGACATCAAATACGCCCTCGCTTTGATGATATATTTCGAATGACTTGGCCATCACCGCCCGAAAATGCGGATCAAGCACGAAGGCCTTCGCCGTACCGTCGTTAAAAAGGTTAATTCGTGAGTAAGGCTTATAGAGAGACATCGAACTGTCGATGACCGCCACAATGCTGTCAATGGATCGGCGTTCGATGACGGGCTGGTCAGCGTAATAGCTGACCTGATAAGTGGTACCTTGCGCCTGGCCCCGAATCGTAAAGTTGGACCAATCCGTACTGGGATTGGTCCAACCCGCACCGGCAAAAAACAGCGACAGGTACACGATCACCCCCACTCGCCATGCCTCCCTGCTCCCTGTCTGCAACGGAATCCCCTCCCGACGATTAGATGACAACAGTTTGGCCGGGTACGGCGTACGGATAGTATCCGTCGGCGTTAGGCAGCACCTTCGGCAACGCGTCCCAAGCCAGCCGCTCTGGCATTAAGTCGATGTCTGATTTAAGCGCTTCGTCCCAAGTGATAACCCTGCCCGAATACGTTGCCAAGCGCCCGATAACACCGGTAAGCGTGCTCAGCGCACCGTATTCTCCATCTGAGTGACGGAAATCTCCCTTTGCTATGGCGTCAAAAAGTTCAACATGCTCATGCTGGTAGGGGTTAGGATTGTTTCGCTTCGGGTGGTTGTAAAGCTCATTTCCTTTGCGATCCCACAGCACGCCGTCGTTGCCTGCTGATAGGTACACCCGACCGTTTGTCCCTTGGAACGTCTCATCCACACGGTTTGATGTTCCCTCGAAGTGACGACACTGGCTATAAATTACAGAGCCGTCTGCGTAAGTAAGCTCCACGGCATGGTTGTCATAGATCTCGCCATGATCCTTGCCCGTCCGCCACGCTCGGCTTCCCGTCCCTTGGAATGACACCGGATACGAACCCTTCACCCAGTTAGCTACGTCTAGCTGGTGAACGTGTTGCTCAACAATGTGGTCACCACAAAGCCAGTTAAAGTAATACCAGTTGCGCATTTGATATTCCATCTCGGTTTGGCCTGGCTGGCGCTGACGCACCCACACGCCACCGCTGTTCCAATACACCTGCCCGGACACGATGTCGCCAATGGCGCCGTCCTGGATGCGTTGGATCGTGTCGCGATAAACCGACTGGTAGCGGCGCTGCAAACCCACCACTACGTTGAGGCGTTTCTGCTTGGCCTGTTCGGCCGCGGCCAACACCTTCCGCACGCCCGGCACGTCAACCGCTACGGGTTTCTCCATGAAAACGTGTTTGCCTTGCCTTACGGCTTCCTCAAAATGCGTCGGCCGGAAGCCTGGAGACGTACACAACAGAACTACATCCGCAAGAGCGATTGCCTGCTTATACCCATCAAAGCCATCAAATTTATGATCTTCGGGTATATCAATCCGGTCGGCATGGCGCTCCGACAATACCTTGTAAACGTTGTCTACCTGGTCGCGGAAGGCGTCAGCCAACGCGACAATTTTCACGCGCGGATGCGCTGCAATAGCGTCGAATGCTGCGCCGGTACCGCGGCCACCGCAACCTACAAGTGCCACGCGAATCGTGTCGTCGACTCCCGAATGGGCACCAAAAGGCAAAGTACTAAATGCCGTAGCGCCGGCGATAACCGCAGATTTCTTCAGGAAATCGCGCCTCGCAATACGTTGGAATTCATTTTTCATGTTTTCTTTTCTATTCGTTTGTTATTGGTTTGCAAAATCAGTTAGTAGCTTTTGCGTCCTAATAGTCCGCAATGGGCTCCACGTTATAGTAGGCCTCAATTTCTTCCGGTGAAGGTGTCACGGCTGGTCTCACCAACCGTATACCGACGAATGGCGCTTCCGGAAACCACCAGTTGCTCTTGGGCACTTGGGGATCCAGTTGTTTCCACGAGGGATCAGAGGCACCACGAGCGGCAGAACGGAGCGCGGCCGCATCGTCTTCAAACGAACCGCCGCGCACCACGTGGGGGTATAGCTTGGTCGGTACTTCTACAGGGTTCTTCGCGCCAGTTTTGGCGTAATGTGTATACGTATCGACGGCATATTGGTCAAACGTCCATTCGGACACGTTACCGTGCATATCATACAAGCCCCAGGCATTAGGCTTCTTCTGCCCCACCGGATGCGTGCGATCAGCACTATTAGCTCGGTACCAGGCATAAGCGTCCAGCTCGGACGCGTCGTCACCAAAGCTGTATTCCGTCGAGGTACCCGCACGACAAGCGTATTCCCATTCCGCTTCGGTAGGAAGACGATAGAACACACCAGTTTTTGCATAAAGCCAACGACAAAACTGGATGGCGTTAAACTGTGTCATGGACAGTGCAGGATGGTTTTCCTTACCCATTCCGTAGGTCATATCCAGATAGGGCTTGGTCGGCCGCGTAATGGCGTCCACCTCGGCAGGGATATCCCCCTCCGTCGCATGCTGCTCGTGCGTCTTATACAAGAATAGCTCAAACAAATCCCACGTCACCTCGTGGGTACCCATCCAAAAGGCATCCAGCGATACTTCATGTACCGGACGCTCGTCGGCGTTGCCCGATTCGCTTCCGCGTTGATATGTGCCTGCTGGAATGGCTACCATGTCAAATTTCACGTCTGTACCCGGCACTTTTTGGGTATATCCTTCAAATGATGTTTGCGCAACGCTTCCCCCCGCGAACAGCAGGGATATTAACAACAACGGTCTTATTGACATTGAATGCGGTTCTAATCTGTTTTTAGTGGCGTTGAAATTAGTTTGTTTTATTGTTAAAACAAAATATCGTCATACACAAACGAAATTCAAATCATGTCGCTGACGCCGTTAACCACGCTAAATTCGGCTAAATACAGCCCGAATCCTACTAAATTCGAGGACAAATGAGGCTTTTACAGTTTGTAAAAAAAAACTTACGAAGGAAAAATCAGGATCGTTTGCCACGCTTTACGACGTAAAACCCACGCTCCGCATAATGGCTGGCGCGGCGAAAACCGGAGGGAAATGCAAACGCACTCGGTGCTACGTAACGCACAGTTCCGCCAATTTCCCTACTTTAGCCCCCCTATGGCGTTTCCTCCTGATTTAAGCACAAGCGAACTTCCCATACAAGAAATTGCTCCGGCGATTAGGAAGCACTTCTTGACGGAGAACACCTTGATCCTCTCGGCGCCCCCTGGGGCGGGCAAAAGCACCCTACTGCCCCTGTTGTTGCTCAACGAGCCGTGGCTGGCCGGCAAGAAAATCATCATGTTAGAACCCCGACGACTGGCGGCGAGCAGCATTGCACACCATATGGCTTCGTTGTTAGGCGAAAAAACGGGTGAAACCGTCGGCTACCGCATCCGGTTTGAAACACAGGTTTCGCAGAAAACGCGAATCGAGGTTGTGACGGAGGGAATCCTGACGCGGATCCTCCATGCGGACAATGCCCTCGAAGACGTCGGGCTCGTTATTTTCGACGAATTCCACGAACGACGCGTCCACACAGAACTGTCCCTCTTGCTCTGCCGCGAAACCCAGGAAGTCCTTCGCCCCGATCTGCGCCTGCTGGTCATGTCAGCCACTATGGACGGTGCGAGGCTGGCGGGCCTACTGCACACCTCCGCCCTAGAAAGCAAAGGGCGGGTTTTCCCAGTAGACCTCATCTACGCGCAGGCAGACGCCAACCCCTACGACCTCGCCGGAGAATGCGCACGTACGATTCTACAGGCCGCCAGGGCACAAGACGGCGACATACTGGGGTTTCTTCCAGGCGAAGCGGAAATCCGGAAATGCGCAGCGTTGCTGGAGCATTCCACCATGTTTGTCGTGCATCCGCTATATGGCCGGCTATCTCATCGCGAACAACGTGAGGCCATCAGCCCGGATCCCGCGGGACGCCGAAAGGTGGTCTTAGCCACGGCCATCGCCGAAACGAGCCTCACGATCGGCGGTATCAAGATCGTGGTGGATACAGGCTATACCCGAACGCATGTATTCGACCCGGCATCGGGCCTATCACGCCTCAAAACTGTACGCGTGAGCGTCGACATGGCAGACCAGCGCGCTGGACGGGCCGGGCGCCTCTCGGCCGGCACCTGTTATCGGATGTGGACCTCGGCCACGCAACATCAGCTGGCACCATACCGCACGCCGGAGATCATCGAAGCAGACCTTGCGCCGACTATCCTCGACCTTGCACAATGGGGCGTAGACGATATCGCAGCGCTGCCCTGGCTGACGCCCCCACCCGCTGGACGCATAGCCCAAGCCGTCGAAACACTGGAATCGATCGGTGCCATGCGAGAGCACAAAATCACCGAGCACGGCAAATTAATCAATAGATTGCCATGCCACCCACGGATCGCACATATGCTCGTCAGCAGCCAATCGATGCCCACGTGGGCCAGCCTAGCGACGGATATTGCAGCGTTGCTCGACGAACGTGACCCCTTGGACCAAGTGGGAAGCGCAGACATCGACCTACGGATTGATGCACTGCGCAAACATCGTAGCCAACGCCCCGCCGGAAAGCGCTTCGACAACATCGAACGCATAGCCCGCTCGTATCGCAAGCTGATCGGAGCCAAGGAAGACAATCACCATACGGTAGGAAAACTATCAGGGCGGTTGCTGGCCTACGCCTACCCGGCCCAAATCGCGCAACTACAGCCGGGACGCAACGGACTGTTCAAACTCTCCAACGGCCGCACGGCCCAGCTGGAGCCGTCAGACCCCCTTGCCTCCGAACCGTGGATAACGGCAGCGCTCTTGGACGCCCGCGGCGGTGCCGGCCGAATATTCTTAGGCGCGGCGATGGACGAAGCAGATCTCGCCGATTTTGCGATTAAGGAATCCGTAATCAACTGGGATTCGCAACGACGCGAGATACACGCTGCCACGGTTACGCGCGTAGGCTGCCTTAGGCTAGAGCAACGCGCGCTGGCTAATCCCGACCCCGAAAAAATGCTCCAAGCGTGGTATCAAGGCTTACGCGAAGACGGACGGCGCCTCTTAAACTTCGACGTTCAGGCAGTCCAACTCCAGAACCGGATACTGAGTATTCGGACATGGCATCCGGATACCGGATGGCCGGACGTCTCTACGCCCGCGCTTCTCGAGCACCCGGAGGCTTGGTTTGCTCCCTACCTCGGAACGGTAAAGAAAACCGACCAACTCAAGCAACTCAACATCAACGAGATCATTTACCACGCCCTCTCTTATGAGCAACAGCAGGTGTTGGAAAACCTTGCCCCCAGCCACCTAGCCGTACCGAGCGGGTCACGTATCCGCATCCAATACGCGGCGGATGGGACACCACCCGTGCTGGCCGTACGTTTGCAAGAACTGTTTGGTCTGCGGCAAACGCCTCGGGTAGATGGAGGAAAGACAGCGCTCGTCATCCACCTGCTCTCTCCGGGATATAAGCCCGTGCAAGTCACTACGGATTTAGAGAGCTTTTGGGGATCCACGTACTTCGAAGTACGTAAGGAGCTGAAGCGTCGCTATCCCAAACACTCATGGCCGGACGACCCGCTGGAGGCCCCCGCCCTACGCGGGGTTCCGCGCCGGCGTCCGGAATGATTTTCGGACTAAAACACTATTCTCGGTCCAAAAATTTCGTTGGCGCACTCCCAAAGTACTTGCGGAAAGACGCAGAAAAATGCGATACATGCTTATAGCCGAGGCACTGGGCAGTTTCAGCGACCGATTTGCGCTCCTCAACGAGCATTTCCTTGGCTTTCGCCATGCGACAGGCATTTAAATAGGCAAACACCGTGCAGCCGAACACCTGCTTAAAGTGCTTCTTCAACGTTGCATCGTTCGTCCCGACTTCATGGGCTAAGCCCAACAACGTGTAGGGTTTGCCCGGATCATTACGGAGAATGTCCCGTACCTTATAGACGCGCTGCAATTCATGTTCTCGCAAACCCGTCTCGTCTTTAGGCTTGGTGCCATAAAGCATCGCGCATAACTGTAGCACGAGCAGTTCGGCAATTTTCACATCGCGGTAGACGGACTTGAGATGTTCGGGCAAGGAGGTGCTCCATATTTGGTCGACTAGCGCGTGTTGCTCATCTGTAGTCACCAGCGGTGAGGTCGCTCCCAGCAACTGTGATACGCATTTGTCGTTGGCGCAGGGTAGGCGGTCCAGGTTCGGACAATTTTCCGGACAATGCCGCAGTAAATAGGCGTCGCTAAATTGGAATACCATCGCCACCAAACGGCCTGCGTTCTCCGGCGTGACGAGAAAATCCGTGCCCGCGGACATCCGGAAAAGGGCGTTCTGCCCCGACTTCAGGATCAACAGCCGTTCGACAGGACTCGACACGGCGCACTCCCCCTGTAGCACGTATACAGAAAAAACGGTCCGATCCTGATCGCGCGGGTGCGGAATCCGTATCGGATCCTGGCCCGATGCTTCGATCCGTTGGAATGAGGTCTCACGATTGTGCACGATTTCGACAACTGGGCAATCCGAACGTGTACTTACAACACCAGAATCACTGTCAAAGCCCATATTAACCATCATTTTCTCCGCCTTTCATAACTTCTATTCCGTTTTTTGAAACCACGTCTTCTTCCAGAACGATAGATTTGCAGCCAAATATAAACATATTTAGACTAGTTCTAAATAAAAGTAGGTAAACGAATATGTGGCCGACTCGGAGCGGCTCGAAAATAGCGAAAGCAGCGACATGAAACACCTAATATTTAGCGTAGTCCTAAGTCTTTGTTGTACAACCGTCATAGCCCAAAGTGCCCGTATCTCGGGGCGGATACATACCACCGAGGGGATAGCATTGAGCCATGTCACCGTCCGGGTGGACGGAACATCGCTGACCGCCATATCGGGCAAGGATGGGACGTATGAACTACATGGCGTACCTTTCGGAACCCAACGGCTGGTGATTACTTCGCTGGAGGTGGAGACGGCAGAACGGGAACTAATGGTCAACCAATCCCGGCATATACTCAACATCGAACTGGCGCTGAAAGACGAAACGGAAATAGACGAAGTACTCGTCGTTGGAGAAACCGAAAAACGCAAGCTGGAGACAAGCGGCTTTGCCGTGTCCGTCATCGAAACCCAACATGCTGCCCTGCGCAACCTGACTACCAACGAACTACTGGACCGCAGTGCTGGCGTGCGCATCCGGCAGGACGGCGGCTTGGGATCCCACATCCATTACAATATCAATGGGTTATCGGGCAATGCAGTAAAAATCTTCATCGATGGCGTACCCTCGTCAAACTACGGCTCGGCCTTTTCCCTGAACAGCATCCCTCCTGCCCTGATCGAGCGCATTGAAATATTTAAGGGCGTGGTACCCGGATATTTATCCGAAGACGCGTTGGGGGGCGCCATTAATGTGGTGCTAAAGAGGCAGCAATCAAGGCGGGCACTGACGACCTCCTATTCCATTGGGTCTTTCAATACCCATCAATGGAACACGACGGGCAGTTTCCGCCAATCCAATGGCTTCGGCGTGGAAGCCTCCGGATTTTACAATTATAGCGACAACGACTATGAAGTGTGGGGCGAAAGTATTTCCTTCAAAGACTACACCGGAACGACTACAATAAACCAGCGGGCAAGGCGATTCCACGATGCCTACCGTTCGTACGGCGGCCGCATTAACCTGGGATACAAGGACGTGAAGTGGGCAGACCGTTTCTTGATCGGAGGCGTCCTATCCCGCAATTACAAGGAAGTGCAGCACGGTCGTACGATGAACAAGCCCTACGGCGACCGCCACACACGGGGCAACACCAACGTAGCTACGCTGGTATACGAAAAACAAGATCTGCTGCTTGACGGTCTTTCGCTGAAAGTGGACGCCAGCTATTCATATTTGGAACGACAGCTCATCGACACCGTTGGCTGGATGTACGACTGGCGCGGCACGCCACTTGCCTATCCGGACGGCACCTATGTGCCCTACACCTCCGGCGCAGAATCGGGCAATGCCAAGACGACCGCAATCAATAGCGACCAAACTTTAGTCACGCGCATTAACTTGGGATACGACATTAACCGCACCAACCGCGTCTTCGCCAACTTCCTCTACAATAACTTTGACCGGGGCACCGAAGACGCGATGCAGCCACAGGGCTTGCAGCTACTGGAGAACACGCGCGACCTCCAAAAGCGCATTACCTCGATTACCTATGAAAACCTCGTCTTTGACGAGAAGCTGCGCACAAACGTATTTTACAAGTACTATCAGCAAAAAACCACATCCAACGAGCCATACCAGATATCGGCCAACCCACCCAACTATGGCTTGAACCAAATCGTAAACGACCGGAGCCACAGCGGATACGGTGTGGCACTTTCTTACGCCCTCCGTCCCACATTGTATCTGTTAGGTTCCGGCGAAAAGGCCATTCGACTTCCGAATGCCAATGAAATATTCGGCAATGTGGCGGACAACCTCCTCCCACCTGTCGGCGAGTTAAAGCCTGAAATCAGCTATAATGCAAACCTTGGCGTGAATGTAGGCCCTTACGTGATGGACAAACATTTCGTCAAAGTAAATGCGTCATTATTTTACCGAAACACGCAAGGCATGATTCGCGAGGGCTTGCAATCCGGCAACAACGACAACACGCGGTTTGAAAACCTCGAGGATGTCGAAACCAAGGGCATCGATGCGGACCTGATGTACAGCTACGCCGAAAAATTCGACGTGAACATCACCGTATCGAAAATCAGTTCGCTGTTCAATACCGAATTTGACCAAAACGGGGCGCCGTACCTCTTCTACCGCACGCAGATCCGCAACGAACCGTCCTTTAAGTTCAACGTGAATGTCGCCTACAATATGGACAATGTATTCCGGACAGGCGCGCGTGCGTCCATCTACTACAACGTGAACTATGTCGAAGGCTTCTTGAGAAACTGGGCGAATATTGGCGGCAATAACCTGGATCGTATTCCGACCCAATACGCCAACGATCTGGGCGCCACGTACACCTTTCCCGCGCGGAACATAACGCTCAGCTTGGACGCAAAGAATCTATTCAACCAGCAGATCTTTGACAACTTCGGGTTGCAGAAACCCGGGCGGGCCTTCTACGCCAAAATAACTTACGCACTTTATTAATTATTCATTCACTCATAAACACCATAAACATGCATACCCACACATCGAACAGAAAAGGCCTCAAAAGCCTAATGATGGCAGGAGCCTGCGCTATCGTCTTAGCGACAGGCTGCACGAAAGACGATAACAATGGGCCCGAACTGCCCGTCGAAACCCAGGATTTCCAACTTTCGTTTGCGAGTGGATCGGGTTCCATATCCGGCACGTACCTCCAAGGACTGCCCGATATCAGTACGGGGGATATTTCCTTTTCTGGAAAGGGCTACCTGATGAGTACGGCTCGGACGTCGCGCATTTTCGCTTCGGACGACGGGAAGACCATCTACAGCCTCACGTATACTGTTGGAGAAATCGATAAATTCACGTACAACGGTGGGGACAATTATACTAAAGTGGCCACCTTTGACGCTTCCGTACCGCTAGGCGCCACCGCCGTACGCCTCACGAAGCTAAACAATGACGTCGCATCGGTGCATTACATCCGGTCCACGGCAGAATACGCGGGACCAAACGACACCGACTACCAGAAACACAAAATCACCGCTAGCATCGGTATCCTTGATTTGGAAGCCATGAACTTCGGCAGCAACTTCAACAAAGCGATCGACATTGTGTTGCCTGGTACGCTTGCCGAAGAGGGCTACAACATCACCCGCATCGACGCGCCCGTCGTATCCGGACAAAAAATTTACTATGGCGCTGCCGTCAGTAAGTTTGACCCTGTCAACGGCGTCAACACCGCGACCGACAAAACGTTCACCTTAGTGCTCGACTATCCCAGCCTGACGAACGCAACGGTCATCACCCGGGATGACATAGCCGGTGCTACCAACGGTTATCGCACGCCTACCCAACACACCAACGAGGCTGGCGAGATCCTACAAATGGTTTCCGCCAACGGGGAAACCTATATCGTTAAAATCGTGAACGGCCAATACACCTCGTTCAAATTCGGCCTGCACGAAAAGCTGGGTAGAGAGACCTCCAGCAATGGTTTCTTCTATGCAGGAAACGGTATTTGCTATATGCCGTATGAGAAAATCGGCGACGAAGAAGTGCAAATCGGGGTGAATCCGGAAGGCCAACCCACCTATTCGTCGGCGTGGGGTTTGGCACGTATCGATTTAAATAATGGTACGGCCATCGACTTAAACACCCCTGCAGGCCTGTGGCTGCAGCAGTACCAATCGTCCGTAGTACGCGACGGCAAGTTCTACATCGCCCTCTCGCCAGTGGGCACGCCTGGCAACATCTATATCTTTGACGTGAACTCCACGAGCAAAGACGGTGTGCGCGGTGCATCCATCACCTCCGGTGCTGACCAATACTATATCGGCATTTACTAAGCCGTAGGACAGGTACCCTCACAAGGCCTAAACGAACGAGGCCCGGGACTAAACGTCACGGGCCTCGTTGTTTCTGTAAGCTCGGCTATTCATTTAACCGTAGAAAAACTCCTTCACACTGGGCGTACGCATCAAAGCGTCGTTAAACTCCGTAATCTTTTGCCGCTTGCCGCTTACCTCCACCACTAGGGACAGCTTGCCCCCGCTTTTGCTAATGGTTTTCCGCTTTGTCCGCACACCAAACCCGTTGGCTAGCTGCTGCAAGTCGGCAAAATGCTGCAGGTCCGTATCTTCAAAGGTTACCGACAGCGTGGCCGTCCAATAATTATTTGCAAAAAAAACTTCCAAACGGCTAAATACCGTCAGGATAAGCAGCGTACAAAGCGTTAGCGTAAACGCCAACGGGTAATACCCGCTGCCAGACACCATACCGATACCCGCCGCAATCCAGATAACAGCGGCGGTGGTCAACCCCTGCACGGACACCTTGCCCTTGAAAATCACCCCCGCCCCAATGAAGCCGATGCCTGTGATGATATTGGCGGCAATGCGGTCGTCACTCGTAGCCCCGAAGCCGGACATCATGGTGAATACCGCCGCTCCTAGACAGATCAATACCACGGTCCTAAAACCAGCCGCCTTGTTTTTAATTTCGCGCTCAGCTCCCACCACGCTGCCGCAAAGGACAGCCACCAACACATTCATCAAATCGTCATATTCGGGTAATAGTTCCATGTCGTGCCGTTGTTGTCGTCTAGCTAAAATACAAAGAAAAGACGGGGTTGTTTGCGCTCGAGTACGAACTAACGCTTGCCCGCATCCCGTTCTCGGACCACGTGTAGCTTCCGCCCTTTCAGGATTAGTCGGTATCCGTCCTTGTCGCGAAAATACTCATCTACCGCCATGCGGCATCCCGACCAATCCGAGTAATCGTCAAACACCATCACACCGCCCGGAGACAGGTTAGGCGCGATTTGCAGGAGACAGGTCATGACCGAGGCGTACCAATCGCAGTCGATGTGGGCAAACGCGACTGGTTCGTTGATGTAGAGCGTATCTTCGAAATATCCCTTAATCAGGCGGATGTTATGCTGATCTACAGGCAAACCGTAACGAGCCAAGTTTGTGGTCACTACCTCCTGCAAATTTTCGACGTAACCATAGTAAGTGTCGTCGCCCAATCCTCTCGATTGCCCACTCTTAATTTCCTCGTAGCGCGCATGCACGTCGACGCCGTCCTTTTCGGAAGGCGGCGGAATCAGACCAAAAGCATCATAGATGCGAAAGGTACGCTGTGTGGATTTCGCCGTACCGATAGCAATGGATGAGCCACCTAGCGCACAACCTGCTTCCACGAAGACACCAGGAATACCGGCCGCTTCCACCTCCTTGACAGCCCTGTAAAGATTCATGAGGTCTTTGCGCGTTAGATAGGTGAGATTGGCACGCTTGACGCTCAGCACCCGCGCTTTGTCGGGGTTGCTGGCTTGGTAAAGAAGAGTCTGGGCTCGGGTCAAAACGTGTTCGGCAAGCTGCTTCGCTCTAGCGGTAAGATGCATCATAATTAAGTTTACTGCCCAGCGTGCGACCTTCTCCGACACTGGTATCGAGGACAAATGTAAACAATGCACGTTATCGGTCGCAGGGAAAGTCGGTAAAAGTCAAAAAAGAAGCAGAAATTTTCGTTCCGTACGATGCGAGATCACGTGATGGGTGTAATGGTCGCTTGCGGCATGAGGAATCGTCCGGGCTAGCCTTGAAATTCCGCTGCGAACAGGCTTCTTAGCGGTAAGCATTGAAAATTAACCTTATAAAAAACAAAAAAGCGAAGATGAAAATCTTCGCTTTTCGGGTGAGTAATGGGGCTCGAACCCACGACCCCTAGAACCACAATCTAGTGCTCTAACCAACTGAGCTATACCCACCGTCTTTAAGGTCTGCAAAAGTAATAATTAAACCAATATGTAGCAACTAAAACGTAAAAAATTACGTGCCGCCATGGCTAACTTTTCCAAAGCCGCGGGGCGCAAGCGCAATTGTGCGACCTTGGAAAAGTGCTCGCCGTACGACCTTAGATGAGGCTGACGCTACGCTTGACAAAATTAGTCAGTTCAGCCCCAGTGAGCAAGCCACGCGAAAGCAGCGCCAAATCAAAAGCCTGTTTGGCCAATTGCTGCTGTTCTTCCTCATTGTCGCCGGTCAAAATACGCTTGATAAGCGGATGGTTTCCGTTAACGGTTACTTTATAGTTGTCAGGCATCGTACCATAGAAACTCATGCCTCCGCCCGTCTGCGCCATGTCTTTCATGCGCCGCATAAACTCATCCACGGTAACCGTTACCGGCAATTCCTCTTCACTCAATGCCTCTACCTCTACCTTCATGTTGTCCTTATTGATGGCTTTTTCGAACAGCGAAACCGTCTGTTTGCTTTCCGCTTCGGTCAGTTCCAGTTTCTTGGCGTCCGCTCGCTGAATGAGCTTGTCAATGACGTCCGCATCCACACGCTTGAGCTGGGTTTTCTCATTCTTTTGCTCCACGTAAGAAACGAAGTGGCTATCGATCGGCGAATCCAATACTACGACGTCGTAGCCTTTGCCTTTTGCGGTGGCGATATAACTGTCTTGCTGGGCCACGTCGCTGGTATACAGATAGACGACGTTTCCGTCCTTGTCTTCTTGGAGGTCCTTCACCTTGGCGGCATATTCCTTGAGCGTATAATATTCGCCTTCCGTATTGTGGAACATGCAGAATTCGTTGGCTTTCTCGGCAAATTTATCGTCGCTCAGCATGCCATACTTTACGAACAGACCAATATCCTTCCATTTCTCCTCGAAACCCTTGCGGTCGGCCTTAAAGATCTCGGCAAGTTTATCGGCCACTTTCTTAGTGATGTAGGTGTTGATTTTCTTCACGTTGCTGTCTGCCTGCAGGAAACTGCGCGACACGTTCAGCGGGATATCGGGTGAATCGATCACACCGTGCAACAGCATGAGGAACTCTGGAACGATGTCCTTCACTTCATCAGTGATGAAAACCTGACGCGAGTAGAGCTTAATCTTGTTTCGCTGTATTTCGAAATCGTTCTTCAGCTTCGGGAAGTACAGGATACCAGTTAGGTTGAACGGATAATCCACGTTGAGGTGGATCCAGAACAAAGGCTCGTCCATGGAGTAGGGATACAACTCACGGTAGAAATCGAGGTAATCCTCATCCTTCAATTCGGAGGGTGCCTTGGTCCAGGCGGGGTGCGTATTGTTAATGATATTGTCCACCTCCACCGATTTATATTTCGGCTTGCCATCCTTGTCCTCGCCGTCCGGCTCACTCGTCGTACGCGTCCCGAAACGAATGGGCACCGGCAGGAACTTTCCGTACTTCTCCAATATCTCCTGTAGTCTGGACTTATTCAGAAACTCTACCGACTCGTCATTTATGTGCAGAATAATGTCGGTGCCGCGTTCAGTGCGGTTACCCTCGCTTATTTCGTAGGTCGTGCTGCCGTCGCACTCCCAGCGCGCAGGTGCCGCACCCTCCTGATAGGAAAGGCTCTGGATTTCTACCTTGTCTGCCACCATGAACGCGGAATAGAAACCGAGTCCGAACTTCCCAATAATCTCATTGGCATCCTTGGCCTCCTTGAATTTCTCCACAAACTCGGTCGCGCCCGAAAACGCAATCTGGTTGATGTATTTTTTGATCTCCTCGGCGGTCATCCCGATACCTCGATCGGAAATCGTGACGGTCTTGGCTTTCTCGTCAAAGGATACGTCGACAATGAGGTCCCCGAGCTCGCCCGTGAATTGCCCCAACGAAGACAAGCGCTTAATTTTCTGTGTAGCGTCCACGGCGTTGGCGACCAACTCGCGCAGGAAAATCTCATTATCCGAATACAAAAACTTCTTGATGACGGGAAATATGTTCTCGGTATGGATGGAAATACTGCCCGTTTCCGACAAGTTTGCTTCTTTTGCTGCCATAACTATCTGCTTTGTTTATACGTTTAAGTGGTATTACAATCACATCATCCTAACCAACAAATGTTCCAATGGCGTAGAATGCGACAGGATGTCAGGAACGCGTAGGCCGTCCTGACAACGGCACGGCTAAGCAAAAAAAAACCAACGGGCGTTTATTCCCGTTAGGTTTTGAAAAGCAGGGAAATTTGGCGATCGCTAGAAGGCGTATACGACAGCCAGCGAAAATTGCGAAGCACTCCGCGTCACCCCAAGGTCCATATCTTTGAAAAACATGGGTTCAGACCCATTGTCGAACCTGACCTCGGGTATGAGGGTAAGTGACCCGGCCTTGGCATGCGCAGAAAGCGTAAAACCCATCACGGATTCGCCGCCCGGCACGAAGGCCCAGCCCGCTTCCTTTTCCGCGTAATACTCGCCTCGGGCGCCCAATGCAAAGGCCTCCGAAAGTCCATACTCCACATACAAGGCACCGCCGCCGTACCCGCCCGTTTCGGGGCCAGCGTCCGAAAAGTCAGCAGCATTAAGCCCGAGCTTAAAAGCGTCAGTCACCTGATAGGACGTGGTGAAGTCAACAATGGTTCCGGTAGATCCCGTCAGGACGTTAATGTACGCATCCCAGCCGTCCACCGGCGTCAAGGCAAGCTGCGCGCCGAAATCCGACACGCCGTCGAAATCCTGGTAAACGTTCCAGTCGTTGAACAATCCGGCCATCAGTGACACCCGGTCAGAAAAAGCGTAGGTAGCCTTGATACCCGCGTTCTGAAACGGGCCGGCCGAGAAAAGGTAAGATGTAGAGTAGTGGAAATTAGCTGTCGGCGATATCACTTCGTAACCGATAAACGTGCCCATAAAGCCCGCTGTCATCGAAAACTGATCTGAAAACGCATAGTTAACATACAAGTTTTGGATATGGAACGAGTTCCCGTCATTGCCGCTCAGCAAGGATTGGTACTGGCCCCTGGGTCCGAAGGACACGTCGCCGACGAAGGACGCCTTGCCGATCGTCTGGCCCACGATGAGGTTAACCATCCCGAGGGACACGGAATTCTGCTCGTTGGCAAACGCCGTTTGGATGTTGCCGATTCCACCTTCATCGCGGTATCCCGAAAAGTCGTACTTGTAATAAGCGTCTACTGAACCTGAGATCGTTAGGCCTTCTTGCTGGGCCGAAACGTGCGAAGCCACCAAGAATAGGCTTCCTAGCACAAAAAATTTTTTCATCTTTGTTGTTAATTAGCTGGCTTTGCGTTAAGCGTAGTTTCCAGACCTGCTTAGCCAAAGCCGTTAAATAATGGGTTGGGCTGGGGGTAGCGTAGTCGCTCGTTGCACTGGCTACCCCCACAACCTGTATAATACTGTGTTACAAGGTTTCGCCGTGCTGGGTGATATCCAGTCCGCGCTCCTCTTCTTCGGGGGTTACCCGCAACCGAATGATCAAGTCCGTAATCTTAAGCAAGGCAAAGGCCATGACGAAGGTAAAGGCTACGGCGCCGATCAACCCGATCAGATGGGCGGTGAACAAGCCAGTCTGGCCGAAGAACAACCCATCCGTCGTGACTACCTCGTTGATGGTGTGCGTGGCGAATACGCCTGTGAGCACCATCCCTACCATACCACCTACACCATGGCTTGGGAATACATCCAGCGTATCATCCACGCCTGAACGCGTCCGCCACTCGACAACGAGTCGGCTGATAATGGCCGCCACAACGCCGATGATAAGGGAATGGCTAACCGTGACGAATCCCGCCGCTGGCGTGATTGCCACCAGACCGACCACTACGCCGATGCACACCCCTACCGCCGTTGGCTTCTTGCCGCGCGCCGCGTCGAAGAAAATCCAGGCCAGTGCGGCGGCGCCGGAAGCTGTACTCGTAGTAGCCAAAGCCGATGCCGCCAAACTGTTAGCTCCAAAAGCCGAACCGGCATTGAATCCGAACCAACCGAACCAAAGCAAGCCCGTACCGAGAAGGACGTAAGTGACACGCGCGGGGTTTGAGCCGCTGGCGTCGTTACCGCGCTTGAGGTAAAGGGCTGAAGCCAGTGCCGTAACACCCGCCGACATGTGAACAACCGTACCCCCTGCAAAATCCAGCACGCCCATACCAGCAAGTATCCCGTCAGGATGCCAGGTGGCGTGGGCCAACGGCGCGTAGATGAAAATAAAGAAGAGCACCAGGAACAGAATGTAAGACTTAAACCGAATCCGCTCGGCAAATGCGCCCGTTATAAGGGCTGGCGTGATGATGGCAAACTTGAGCTGGTACATCGCAAACAAAGCGAATGGAATCGTGGGCGCGCCAGCCCAGTTAGGGCCACCTACGACACCTTCAAGCATAAAGAAGGTGGCCGGATTGCCGATGATACCCCCAATGGACTCGCCGAAGACTAAGCTAAAGCCGAACACTACCCAGATGACCGCTACCACGGCCATACAGATAAAACTTTGGAACATCGTTGAGATCACATTCTTCTTTTTCACCATCCCACCGTAAAAGAAGGCTAGCCCCGGGGTCATGATGAGCACTAACGCCGTAGCGGCAAGCATCCACGCTACGTCAGCTCCGTCGATCTCCGTTTCGGAGCCGCTCGGCAGTGCGGGAAAGAAAAATGCCAGAAAAGCAACGATGAGCAGCAGCAAAAATGGCAAGATTGATTTTTTTGTCTCCATAAAATGAATTTTTGGTTGTAAATGAGATTAAAAATTAACATTGTACCAATGTTCTTCACAAATGTGTGCAAATATTTTATAAAATCTATACTTTTTTTTAGAAAAATTTAAACAAACATCATTTTACATCGACAAATCCAACACAAAATCTTATTTTATAACATGTTTTATAAAAAATACCGCAGACTGCAACACCAAAACGCAAATATTTATATGACAATTAAGAATTTGATTAAATTTTAGATGCAATATCTTGATGACATGACACTAAAACCAAAAACACACCCGTTACTAAGCCCCAAAACCCCTCAAACACTAACCAGAACCGGCTAAAAACAAAAAACCCAAAAAGAATTTCTTCTTTTTGGGTTTACGGATGCAAAAAACTTCCGATTGTAAGCGTCACCTACAACGCTTGGGCGTCGAAAATCATTCTCCTAATATACCTGGCAATACGCTTTCGTAAACTTCACTCGCTTGGGTAACGGAATCCCAAGTCTCCCCATCTACCACAAAGCCGTTCTTGGTGACGGCGCCGAGCAGCGAGAATTCAACGTCTGACGCGGCGAGCAGTTCCACAAGCGCTTCTTGTTGCTCCGGTTTTACGGACACGACTACCCGGCCTTGGGCTTCGCCAAACAGAAACGCGTCCTTGCGGATCTCGCTATCCGTATCAATCGCAAATCCCAATCCGCCGGCCATCGCCGATTCAGCCAACGCGATGTACAGACCTCCGTCCGAAACATCATGCGCGGATTCGACCAAACGCCCACCGATGAGCTGCTTGATGACTTGATGGGTTTCGTACTCTTTGTCCAAATCAAAATACGGTGCCGGCGATTCCTTGATTTGATGGAAAGAAGCCAGATATTGGGAAGACGCGATGTCGTTTTTCGATTCGCCAATGAGGTAGATAAAATCGCCTTCGTTCTTGAAATCGAGGGTCATCATATTCGATGCGTCTTCCAATACACCCAGCATACCGATGGTTGGGGTGGGGAAAACCGCCCCCCCATCACTCGACTGGTTGTAGAAACTGACGTTGCCGCCGGTAACGGGGGTCTCAAACTTAATGCAAGCCTCGCTCATTCCCTTAATGGCGTGAACAAACTGCCAGTACACTTCCGGATTATAGGGGTTGCCAAAATTCAAGCAGTTGGTGATGGCCGATGGCTCGCCGCCCGCGCAGGTAATGTTTCGTGCGGCCTCAGCGACGGCAATAGCGCAGCCTACCCGTGGATCAGCGTTCACATATCGCGCGTTGCAGTCCACCGTCAACGCAATAGCTTTTTTGGTTCCTTTGATTGCGACGACCGCGGCGTCGCTCGGACGGTTGGTCGTCATTGTCGCGGTTCCCACCATCGAGTCGTACTGCTGGCTCACCCAGCGCTTGGAGGCGATATTCGGGTGCGACAGCAAGTGGCGCGCCACTTCGCGCAAGTCCGCAGGTTCCGCTACGTCTTCGATTTTGAACTTCTTATAGGCCTGGAAGTACGCAGGCTCTTTATACTCGCGGTGATAGACCGGCGCGCCGCCGCCTAGCACCAAATCGTCTGCAGGCACATCGGCCACCAGTTCTCCATTCATGTAGTACTCCAGACGCTTCGTGTCGGTTACCTCGCCGATGATGGCGCAATTGAGGTCCCACTTATCGAAGATAGCTTCTACTTCGGCCTCGCGTCCTTTCTCCACCACGATGAGCATGCGCTCTTGCGACTCGGAAAGCAGGATTTCGAACGGTTTCATGTTGGCTTGGCGAGTAGGCACCTTATCGAGGTCGATCCGCATACCGTGCTCCCCTTTGGCCGACATCTCCGAGTTCGAGCAGATGATGCCTGCGGCTCCCATGTCCTGCATGCCGATGACGGCACCCGACTTGATGACCTCGAGGGTTGCCTCCAACAAGAGTTTCTCTTGGAAGGGGTCGCCCACCTGCACAGCGGGCAGGTCATTAATGGAGTCTTCGGAAATATCTTTAGAGGCAAAGGCAGCCCCATGGATACCGTCTTTGCCCGTCGCGGAGCCCACGATATAAACTGGGTTGCCTACTCCATAAGAAGTCGCCGATACAGTTTCCCCCGCCTTAACGATGCCCGCCGACATTGCATTAACCAGTGGATTAACTTGGTAGCATTCATCAAAGAACACTTCGCCACCCACGGTGGGAATGCCAAAAGCATTGCCGTAGTCCCCGATTCCTTTCACCACACCCTTAATCAGCCACTGGGTACGGGGATGGTTGATGTCGCCAAACCGCAATGAGTTGAGCTGCGCCACGGGACGAGCGCCCATCGTAAAAATATCCCGGTTGATTCCGCCTACGCCTGTTGCGGCTCCTTGATAAGGCTCCAGAGCAGAGGGGTGGTTGTGCGACTCGATCTTAAAGGCGCAGCCTATACCGTCGCCGATATCGACCAAACCCGCATTCTCCTCGCCAGCCGCGGCCAGCATATGCGGCCCTTCCTTGGGAAGGGTCTTCAACCACACGATTGAGTTTTTATAGGAGCAGTGCTCGCTCCACATCACCGAGAAGATAGACAACTCCGTGAAATTGGGTACGCGGCCCAGAATCTCCTGAATACGGTCAAACTCTTCGGGCAACAAGCCAAGCTCCTTGGCGGTCTCTACGGTGGTTAAATCCTGTGTTTTCAATTGCAAAGCATTAAAAAATGAAAGGTAAAGTATGTGCGCAAAAATAGGAATAATTCATGAGTAGCCAACATATCGGCGGGTTTAATTCGGTTATGCGGGTCGCATCGCGCGGGGTCGCCGTTATATTAACACCCAGGTCAGACTCCATTCGCAAAAAAGTTCTAATTTTACGCTCGACGATGAAGAAAATCCTATCGGTAGACGGTGGCGGAATCAGGGGAATCATCCCAGGCATGGCACTGGTCGCGCTGGAGCGCAAACTAAAGCGCAAGAGTGGCAACCCGCATGCGGCCATTTCCGACTATTTTGATTTCTTCGCGGGTACCAGTACCGGCGGTATCCTCATCTCCCTGCTGCTCTGTCCCGACAAGGAAAACCCCGCGCGCCCACGGTTTAGCGCGGAGGAGGCACTTAACCTCTACGTCACGCATGGGAGCGACATTTTCAAAAGCAGCCGCTCCCGCCGCCTCTTAGCCAGCTTTGGGTTAGTGAGTGAGCGGTATAACGCGGCTACCCTTGAAAACGTATTGCATACCTATTTCGAGGACACGAAACTAAGCGAGCTGATCAAGCCTTGTATTATTCCGGCCTACAACATCGAACTGCGCAAGACGCACTTTTTTCGGCAGCAAAAAGCCATAGAACGCGGCGATGTGCGGGACTTCTTCGTTCGTGACGTATGCCGGGCTACCGCGGCGGCCCCTACCTACCTGAGCGTCGCCGAAATCTACTCATTGGCAGGCACGCGCTACCCCCTGTTGGATGGCGGCGTATTTGCGCCTAATCCCTCGATGAGCGCATTGGTCGAAGTGACTAAGGCCTTTAACCAAACGCGTGTCGACGATATCACCATCGTTTCCCTGGGGACAGGACGTTCCCGAAAAGCCTACGATTACGAATATTTCAAGAAAAAGAAAGCCATTTCCATCGGTCCCGCATTGGTCGACATCATGATGAGCGGAGCAGCCGAAAGCAGTGATTTTTTCCTCCAGCGCTTATACGAGTCGGTACGCAAATCGCATCAATACATTCGCATTGAGCCGGCCGACTTACACAGTGTGAACGAAGGGTTGGACGCGGCCTCACCGGCCAACATCAAAAAGCTCATAGCCCTGGGCGACCGCATGGTGAGCAGCAATAATGACGCAATGAACGACCTAGTTGATTGGCTTTTGCGCGAAAAAGAGAAACAAGAGCACCAGGCCAAAAGTCCCTGGAGCTTCCTGACCCGATCATCCAAAACACACGATATAAAGTAATGACAAACCTTAACACCATCGCGATTATCGCCCACGACGGCAAGAAGCCCGAAATGGTCGCCTTCGTTAAAGACCACCTCGACGAATTGCGCCGAGCCAAACTCGTGGCCACAGGCACTACGGGCGCTTACGTTCAACAGACAGGGCTAGACGTAGAACTCAAGCTGAGCGGCCCACGCGGGGGCGACGCGCAAATCGCCGCCATGGCCGCCGAAGGCAAGCTCGATGCAATCATCTTTTTTCGCGACCCACTGGGGAAGCATCCCCACGAGCCGGACATCCAAATGTTGATGCGCATCAGCGACTTGTATAATATACCACTGGCTACCAACCCAGCAACGGGGAAACTGATTATTCAGGGCCTCGCCAACGGCTAACAATATTCCGCACATGGCCAACGCAATCGAAGTCCACATTGGACCTGACCATTATAAAACCACGGTAACTAACTACCGACACGAGTTCCTGGCCGACACATCGGTCGAAAAGGGCGGCACGGATGCAGGACCCGAACCAACTGAGCTGTTACTCGCCGCCCTGGGCACGTGCAAAGCAATGACCATGCGCATGTACGCGAACCGCAAAAAGTGGGACTTGGCTAGCGCCACGATTAAACTATCCGCGGAAGTCGTGAAGAGCGAACAGCAGCAAACCACCTATATTCGTTGCCATATCGAGTTGGTGGGCGACCTCGACGAAAGCCAACGCACTCGCCTATTGGACGTGGCGGGCAAATGCCCGCTACACAACGTCCTGACGGGACATATCGAAATCGAATCTAACCTTTTGCCCTAGCAATTGGCAAAAAATTGGATTGGAGGCGTTCTTTTTGGACGAAGCTAGTATATTTGCCGGTTCATCGTACGTTCACCAACGGATCGCCAATGGATTCAGTAAACTATTCGCCGTTTAGGAGCATGTCAAGGGCGGCGTGGAAGCAACTGAATGGCTTCGGGTCCCAACCCATAGCGGTAGGTGACTTGGCCAAGCTGCACGCACTTAACGAGCCGCTGACGATGGAGGAAATCGAGGATATCTATTTCCCATTGTGCCGACTACTGCAAATCCACATCGAATCCTACCAAAAAGCACATCAACGTATTGACGCTTTTTTTCACAACGACACCGCGCGACTGCCGTTTATCATCGGCATTGCGGGAAGCGTGGCGGCTGGCAAGAGTACGACGGCTCGGGTATTGCAGCGCGTACTGTCGCTATCCAACGGCAACCCCAAAGTGGAACTCGTCACGACCGATGGCTTTCTCCACCCCAACAGCTACCTCGAAGAACGGGGTATTCTCAATCGGAAGGGATTTCCGGAAAGCTACGACACCCGCAAACTGCTTAACTTCCTCGCCGCCATCAAGTCGGGAAAGCCCCGCGTGCCCGCGCCGGTCTATTCCCACCTCGCGTACGACATCATCCCTGACGAAATTCAGTGGGTAACCCAGCCGGACGTACTGATCGTTGAAGGCATCAACGTCTTGCAAGTGAATTTGTCGGGCAAGCACCGTGGCCCTCGCGTATTCGTCTCTGATTTTTTTGATTATTCGATCTATGTTGACGCCAGCCACAAAAACCTCCTGGAATGGTACACCAACCGCTTCGAATGGCTCCGTCGCACGGCATTCCAAAATCCCGAATCCTATTTCCACCGCTACGCGAGCCTCTCCGAGGAGCAATCGCGCGCCATGGCTACCAATATCTGGAATGAAATTAACAAGCCTAACCTACTCCAAAACATCCTTCCCACCCGGTTCCGTGCCGACCTGATTCTCGAGAAGGGCAGCCACCACTTTGTTAAGGGAATTAAGGTTAGGAAGATTTAAGGGGCTTGACGGCCGTAGCACTGTGGGCCAGCACCTCCGCCAATATCGCGTCGCGCACTTGCTGCTTTTTCAGGTTCCCCCGCGAATGGATTTGCACCTGTACCTTATAGTGTGCTGATTCCTTATCAATTTCCAGCAGACGCAGGCGATAGCTTCCCGCCACCATATCCGCCTCATAACGGGCAAATAGCGTTTGAAGCCGCTGATCGAGCGCGGCTTGGTTATGCGCATGCGCTAACGGCAATTGGAACTCGACTGTCACTTTGCGCGAGTTGTGGAGCGACTGATTGATAATGTTAGCCGTAAACGCCGTATTGTTGGGAATCAATACGATATCGTCATCCTCGTTCTTCACCTCGATGTTCACCAGCGTAATGTCGAGGATACGCCCTTCGTATTCGCCGATTTTGATATTGTCGCCAATCGTGAACCGGTCAGAGAACATAATCAGCAAACCGCTGATCATGTTGGTGATGTAATCGCGGAATAGCAAGGCAATAGCCATGGCCACAATCGTGATGCTCGTCAGGAACTCCTTGGGATTGATGCCGAGAGCCAGCATAACCGCGATGACCGCAAAGACAACGGTAGCAATCCCCGCAATCTGACTAACGCCTAGCACGAAGTTGCCCCGCACCCGATCGTTCTTCTTGTTGCGGCGCGAGTACCACGACACGATTAGCCACTTGCCAATCGACACAAGGATACTCCCTGTCAAAAAGGTGTTGAGCGCGTAGGCAATCTCACGGATTTTGCTATTCGCACTATAAAAATCACCGATGGCGATAAACGAATAGCTAACCGCCACACATAGAGCGAATCTGGCCGCAAAAGACGCTAAACTCCGACGGCGCATTAGCTTCTGTTGTTGTTCGGTACTCTCTGGCATGCCACAAAGCTAAGCTATTTCCCTCTCATTTTTGCGTAAAACACTTACGCCTGTCCTAAAGTCACGTTGCATACCGGGCCCGCCTCACAGCCCGATCAGAAAATGAGTAACGTAGCCCTGCTTGCCAACGGCCAAAACCACTGATTTAGGGTATCCTAGCCGACAAAAAACATTCGCAATTGACCCAAAAATTTCTTAATTTCGCAAGCACAAAATATGTATTATTTTCGCACGGAACAGTTTTTCCGTGAACAACACAAAATATGGCTGAAGAGACAGAAAACGACAACAACCTCGTACCGGCACATGACCGGATCATCCCTATCAACATAGAAGACCAAATGAAGTCGGCATACATTGACTACTCCATGTCTGTCATTGTATCCCGGGCATTGCCTGACGCCCGAGACGGGCTGAAGCCCGTGCATAGACGGGTCCTCTACGGCATGCTCGACTTGGGTGTCACTAGTGGCAAGCCCTACAAAAAATCAGCGCGTATCGTGGGCGACGTGCTGGGTAAATACCACCCACACGGCGACATCTCGGTATACGACACCATGGTGCGGATGGCGCAGGACTGGAGCCTACGGTACCCCCTCGTCGACGGACAGGGCAACTATGGCTCGGTTGACGGTGACCCGCCGGCCGCCATGCGGTATACCGAAGCTAGGTTAAAAAAGATTGCTGAAGAACTACTCTCCGACATCAACAAGAATACCGTAGACTTCCAGCTAAACTTTGACGATTCGCTCGAAGAGCCTACGGTGTTGCCTACGCGCATCCCTAATCTGCTCGTCAACGGGGCCTCGGGCATCGCGGTGGGTATGGCCACCAACATGGCACCGCACAACCTCTCGGAGGTAGTGGACGGGACAATCGCCTATATTGACAACCGCGATATTGAGATTGCGGAACTCATGCAATACATCAAGGCTCCCGATTTCCCCACCGGCGGCGTCATCTACGGACACGCCGGCGTGCAAGAAGCCTTCCATACGGGCCGAGGACGCGTCGTTATTCGCGCCAAAGCCGAAATCGAAGAAAACAAAGGTCGTGAGTCAATCGTTGTGACGGAGATTCCCTATCAGATCAACAAATCGGATATGATTAAGCGGACGGCCGAGTTAATCAACGAAAAGAAAATCGAGGGCATCTCCAATATCCGGGACGAATCTGACCGCCATGGCATGCGCATCGTGTACGACATCAAGCGTGAAGCGAACGCCTCTATCGTCCTCAACAACCTCTTTAAATATACCGCACTGCAGACTTCCTTTAGCGTTAACAACATTGCGCTGGTACACGGACGGCCGATGATGCTGAACCTGAAGGACATGATCCACCATTTTGTGGAGCATCGCCATGAGGTCGTCATTCGGCGCACGCGCTACGAACTGGCCGAAGCCGAGAAACGCGCACATATCCTTGAAGGTTACCTCATTGCACTCGATCACCTTGACGAAGTCATTAAGTTGATTCGGGCGTCTGAGACACCAGAAGAGGCCCGCACCGGATTGATGGAACGATTCGGGCTAAGCGATATCCAGGCCCGCGCCATCCTGGACATGACCCTCCGCCGACTTACCGGACTGGAGCGCGACAAGATCCGTGAGGAATATGCCGAACTGATGAAAACCATCGAGTATTTGAAGGCGGTATTGGAAGATGAAAGCCTGCGCATGAAAATCATCAAGGACGAACTGATGGAAGTGAAAGCCAAGTACGGCGACGAACGCCGTTCTACCATCGTGCATTCGGCCGAAGACATGCGTATCGAGGACTTTATCGAAGACGAAGAGATTGTCATCACGATATCCCACGAAAGCTACGTCAAACGTACCCCCCTTTCCGAGTACCGCCGTCAAGGCAGAGGAGGAAAAGGGTCTCTTGGCACCAACACGCGCGAAGAGGACTTTACGGAACACATTATTATCGCCTCGGCGCATAACTACATGCTTTTCTTCACGGAAGCTGGTCGTTGCTTTTGGCTACGTGCCTTCGAAATCCCTGAGGGCAGCCGTACCTCTCGCGGACGAGCCATTCAAAATATTATCAATATTCCGAAGGAAGAGAAAATCAAGGCCTATATCAAGGTCAAGAACCTCAAGGATCAAGATTACCTCGAGAACAACTTCATCGTCATGTGCACGAAGAAGGGAACGATCAAAAAGACCTCGCTCGAGGCCTACTCGCGTCCACGTTCAAACGGAATCAATGCCATCAACATCAACGAAGGTGACCAGTTGCTGGAAGCAAACCTTACTACCGGCAATAGCGAAATCGTCATGGCTCTCAAGTCAGGACGGGCCATTCGCTTCAATGAATCGACCGTTCGGCCAATGGGCCGCACCGCCACCGGCGTGCGCGGAATCACGCTTGCGGGGCCCGATGATGAGGTTGTTGGCATGATTAGTGTTGATAATCCCGATGTAAGCGTGCTGGTTGTATCCGAAAAGGGATACGGCAAGCGCACCGATATTGACGATTACCGGGTGACCAACCGCGGTGGTAAAGGCGTGAAAACGATTAACGTCACCGATAAAACTGGTCAATTGGTCGCCATAAAGGATGTGACGGACAACGACGACTTGATGATTATCAACAAGTCGGGTATCGTTATCCGTATTGCGGTGAGCGAGCTTCGCGTCATGGGTCGCGCTACGCAGGGCGTCCGCTTGATTAACTTGAAGGGCGACGATGAAATTGCATCGGTTACCAAGGTAGAACACGAGGAGGAACTTCCCGAGGACGAAAACGGCCAGGGCAACGTGCCCGTGGAGGGCGAAGCATCAGAAACCGAAGCTACCGACTTGGAAAATGATAGAAATGATACGGAAGACTAAATTTTTCGGCGTAGCCAAGGCGCTCGGCGCCTTGCTCGTATGCGTCATTGGCGTCAGTCCGGTATCGGCTCAATCCAACCTAATGGAGGGCCGTAACAACATCGCCATGTACTTAAAAAGCCAGGACTTCAAGCAGCTGGAGGCAGCGCGTAAGTTCAGTGATGCAGCCTACCAGACGCGGCGCGACTCCGCCTCTTATAAGCACAACATGCTGCGCGCGCTGGTATACAGCACGCTGGCCGTCGTGGATTCTAACCGTACCCAAAAGTACATGTCGGATCCCATTGACGTCGCCATGGAAGCGCTACAGAAACTCAATGAAGCTCCTCCACAAACTCAATACGACAACGGCGCAGAGATTCACTACATCAAACGTTCCCTAGCGAATGCCCACTTGATTAAAGCAAATAGGGCCACAGCAGCTGGAAATGCCGAAGAGGCGCTTGCACACTTCGCGATGGTAGATTCCCTTGGCGGTGAAGCCTACGGAAATATCCGGCATAACCTAGCCGTGCTGAAAGGTACGACGGGCGACATCGATGCCGCCATTGCAGGATATAAAAACCTCATAGCGGACAAGGAACAGGCAAAACCCCAATATGTGCTGGAACTGGCCGATTTGTATCGTAAGAAAGACGATGCGCAGCAAGCGCTGAACACCCTACTCGCGGGGCGCCAGCAGTTTCCAAACAACAAGGACATCCTATTCCAACTGATTAACACCTACGTGGTGAACGAAGCCTACGGCGCGATTATCCCTGAACTGGGCGAAGCACTCGCGCACGAACCCGAAAACGTGGACCTGAACTTCATCGCTGGCTACGCTAATGAACGCGAAGGCAATACGGACGCGGCACGTCGCTATTATGAAAAGGTGATTGCGTTAGATCCGAACAATTTTGAAGGTAACTTTGAGTTGGGCTTGTTATATTTGAAAGAGTATGTTCAACAATCAAACAGCACCGAAAAGCGAAACAAAGCTCAAGAATATTTGTTGAAAGCAAATCAGATTAAACCCTCTGAAATCAATACATTGCGGTCGCTGGCTGTGTTGTATGACAAATCGGGTGACATTGTACAATTAGAACGAGTAAATAACATTTTAAACCAACGAATAATAGATTAGCCATGAGAATCAAATCCATCCTAGTTATTGCATTGATGGCAATTGCTACCGTCGCTTCCGCCCAACGTAGCAACTTGAATCGTGCGAAATCGAACTACTCAAAATACAGCGAATTGAAGAATATGGGAACGGGAACGCTCTCTATCAATGAGCTGAATACAGCACAAACAGCGATTGACCGTGCAATCGAAAACGACAAAACGAATGAACTGGCCGAAACGTGGGTGTACTATGCGTTAATCTACACCGATCTCGCATTGCTAGACACGACCGAAACTGCGGTGGCCACCTACCAAAAAGCGTTGGAAGGACGCGAGAAAGCAATCAGCTTGGATTCGAACGATGAACACGCTGAGAATTTAGGCGCACTAAGCTCCATGCTTGCACAGTTCGAACTCAACCAAGGCGCGATGGCTTGGGAAGCAGGCAATTACGCCGGTGCTTACGATGCGTTCGAAAAAGGGCTAACCTATTTACCTGGTGATACCACCTTGCTGTACTATGCTGGCATTGCCGCCATAAACGACAACCAGTTCGATAAAGCGGTAGCCAAATACGTGGAACTGGTACCCATTGACGAATACTCCAACAACCGACAGATCGTACTCGACGCATCGCGTTTGTACTTGCAGCTCGGAGACACAACGAATGCGTTGAAATATGCTCAAATCGCTACCGAGAAGCACCCCGAAGATGCCGAGATTGCCACGCACAACATCGAATTAAACCTCATGGCTGGAAAGGAGGAGTCCATCTTGGCTACACTACAAAGCCAAGCCGAGCGCTCACCTAACGATAAGACACTACAATACTACTTGGGCATTGCCCAAGCTTCCTTGAAACAGGATGATGAAGCCATTGCATCTTACCAAAAGGCATTGGCAATTGACCCCGAATACTTGGAGGCCAACATAAACCTGGGTGCCGCCATTTTGACAAAAGGCATAAACTACTACAACGAAACGAACAATAAGAATTTGCCTCAAGCCCAATACGAGGCCGAGATCAAGAAGGCTTACGAAATTTTTGATTCAGCACTCCCCTATTTGGAGAAGGCCGTAGCGTTGGATTCCAACTCCATTATTGCCTTGACCAACTTGAAGCAGTACTACGACATTAACGACAATCAAGAAAAATCCGCTGAAATCCAAGCGAAGATAGACGCGTTGCGTTAGTAGAATTCACAAAAATGAAAAGAATTAGCTCACACCGTTTCGGTGTGGGCTATTTTTTTACAGATAGATCTTATCAAGGTCGGGCCTTCATAGATAAAACCACTATACAGCTGGACCAGGGCGGCGCCGGCCTCCAGCTTTTCCAAAGCGTCTTGAGCACTGTGAATTCCGCCCACGCCCACAATTGGAAAACGTCCCGCGGCCTTCGCCGACAAATAGCGTATTACTTCCGTCGCACGTGCACGCAGCGGCTTTCCGCTCAGCCCGCCCGCCTCTTCGGTGCGCGCGGCGCTACTACGCAAGCCATCGCGAGCAATCGTGGTATTCGTGGCCACTACACCGGCAATGCCAGACTCGACCACCAGCTCCACGATGTCATCCAGCTGCCCATCGGTTAGGTCGGGCGCAATTTTCAACAAAATGGGCCGGGACACCCCGTCCTTGTTATTGCGGCCCTGAAGCGTCTCCAAAATACGCAATAAAGGTTCTTTCTCCTGCAGGTCGCGCAGGCCCGGCGTATTGGGCGAGCTAACGTTTACGACGAAATAATCGACTACGTCAAACAGTGCATCGAAGCAATAAATATAGTCGTGTACAGCATCCTCGTTAGGCGTATCTTTATTCTTACCAATATTGCCGCCAATGACAATACGTTCCCGATTCTTGACGTACCGCAACCGGGTGGCCGCTACGTCGACGCCTTGGTTATTGAACCCCATACGGTTGATCAAGGCTTCATCCTCCGTCAATCGAAACATTCGGGGCTTGACGTTACCAGGCTGGGGCCTGGGCGTGACGGTGCCTATTTCCACGAAACCAAATCCCAATGCGGCCATTTCTTCCACATACTCGGCGTTCTTGTCGAAGCCCGCCGCCAAACCCACCGGATTCTTGAAATGCAGCCCGAATACCTCCCGCTCCAAGCGAGGGTGCTCAAACCCGAAGGCACTCTTCAATAGTTGCTTAGCGCCCCAGATATTGTAGAAGCGTTTGAGTGCCCCCGTCACCTGATGGTGCGCGGTTTCGGGATCCATGGAAAAGAGCAGGGGTTTGACGAGTTTATACATGGGACAAAACTAGGTATCCGCCAGCGATTTTGCAAGGAAGCCACCGACCACCGCACACTTATCCCTAAATTCGAACATTTCTATTATTTTTTGTAGACGGCATGCAACATACCCTTCTAAACGGCGTCATTTAGATAAACAACGAAACGGGGGAAGGATCAGGTAGCTGCGAAAAAGGAATAGCAACGGGCTTAAGGCATCAATTTACAACAACAGGTCTTTTGGAAGCTTCTTTTAGTGATACACACAGTGAACTGGTAACGGCATGCAAACGGGGCGACCGGCAGGCCCAGTTTAAGCTATACCAGCTCTATTCGAAAGCGATGTACAACACGGCCCTGCGTATTGTTAAAGACGAGGAGGACGCTGCCGACGTGCTACAGGATGCCTTTGTTGACGCGTTTAGCCGGCTCGACGCATTCCGCCAGGAAAGTACCTTCGGGATGTGGATGAAGCAAATCATCATCAACAAGTCGATATCCGCGTTACGAAAACGCAAAATCGAGTTCCTTTCCCTCACCGGCAATGAAGAAATCGCAGATGAGGACGACCGAGCAAACGAAGACATTACCTACCAGGTAGAGGCCGTAAAGCGCGCCATCGACCAGCTACCCGACGGCTACCGTCTCGTTTTGACCCTGTATCTGCTGGAGGGTTACGACCACGAGGAAATCGCCCACATCCTGCGCATCAGCGAGGCCACCTCGCGAAGCCAGTTTCTACGAGGAAAACGGCGACTTTTGGCTCATTTGGCAACACGTAATTGAGATAGAAAAGATGGAAAAGAACTTGCAATCATTCATTCGGGAAAACCGGCACGCATTTGACCAAGCCAACCCACCCGAAGACTTATGGAACAGAATCGAAGGTGCACTGGACGGGCAGCAACCCCAAACAAGCACGACCGTACACCGCATCCCATTTACACGCATGGCGCGCGTAGCCGCTACCGTGCTCGTGCTGGCCGTTGCCGGGGCGCTAGTATTTACCTACGGGCGCCGGCAGGGATATGAAGACTACCACCGCATCAATCCCCAACTAGCGGCCGAGCAACGGACATACGCCGATTTGGTCACACAAAAGAAAGACTCGATCGCGTTTATCTCAGCCTCCAACCCTGCCCTCTACAGTGAATTTTTGACCGTGCTGGAACAAATGGATGAAAACTACCGAAGCCTAAAACAGGAATTGCCCGGTAGTCCCAATCAGGAGATGACACTCGAGGCCATGATTCGCAATCTGAAAATCCAGATTGAAGTACTGGAGCAGCAGCTGAACACCTATCACTTCATTCACCAACAAAAAGGAAAAGACCATGAACATCAAATATAACGCCAGCCTGCTTATCGCACTGATACTGACAGGGAATATCATTAACGTTGAAGCACAGGACGAGCGCCAGACGACTGAACAATCGGAAACTGCGGCCAAGCGGATGGCTGAACTCTCCACCAGCATAGCGGAAAGCGTGACCGCGGCGCTGAGCGAGATCGATTTCAGCGAGCTGGCCCGCGAATCGGAAAAATTGGCCCGCCTTTCAGCTAGCGAAGCCCACAAAGCAGCCCGTTTGGCACAAAGAGAAATAGAAGCGATCGACTGGAGCGAATTGCAGCGCGAAGTGGCTAAGGCGCAAGCCGAGATCGCCGAAATGAACTTGGCCGGATTGTCCGAACAATGGACGAGCATCGAGACTGCACCGTACCAGGAAGAAAAAATTATCGAAAAAGTGTACAAAGCCGGACGTAAGGACCGGCTACGCATCGACAACCGGTATGGGCGTATCAAAGTGAATAACTGGAATCGTGACGAATTCAAGGTAGTGGTACGCATTAAGGTGGGAGAAAGTTCGGCCAGACGCGCTCAGGAAGCCTTGGATCGAGTGTCCATCAATGACAGCAAATCGGGTAACGAGGTGCATTTCAAAACCGCTATCGCATCCGCCGAATCGGGGTGGTTCTCTTCGCTGACAGGCAGCCGCAACCAAGAATTGTCGGTTAATTATGAGGTCTACATGCCCGCCGGGAATGAACTGAGCCTCAACAACCACTACGGTCCCATCGAAACGGGCGACCGTGACGGCAAATTAAACGTGGTCGTCCGTTACGGCAGCCTCAAAACCGGTAAGTTAAATGCGCCGAACAATACCATTTCGGCGAGCTACTCCAAAGTGGATATCGCCTCCGCCCAGGAAGCAGAAATAGCCGTGAACTACGGGGGGCTGACACTGGGCGAAATCGGCAAAGCAACGATATCGCTCAGCTACTCCGGCAACGGTCAAATACGAACCGTCACCGAATCTGCCGACATCAGCCTTCGCTATAGTGGTGGAATGTCCATTGGGCTTGGGCCCGACATCAAGGAGGCCAATATTGCCGCTTCCTATTCGCACGTCGTGGTATCGCCAGCCAAAGACGCAATCTTCGACTTCAATACGGCGGTCAGCTACGGCAGTTTCGACTATGGCCCCAATGCCAAAATCCAGGAGTCTGCCGGAGGAAACACCTCCAAGCAATACACCGGATACTGGAATACGGCATCGGCGTCCAACAGCGTTAATATAAGCGCGCGGTACGGTTCGGTTACGTTAAAATAAACAGAAATTTCTACGAAGGGAACAAAACGCTCTGTGGCTAGCAACCAGAAACACGTGCGGGAGTACTGCGCAGGCATTCTTTGATCATGCTATTGAGCTCGATCATGAACTTGGCGCCGTCTAGTAACTCACGCAAGCGCAAAATATCCTCCACGCTGAGTACAAAACAACGCTCGGTATATTGGGGCATAAAAATGGTGAAGTCCGATGCGCGGGAGCAATCGTCTAATAGTTCCGAAAGATCAATCCGATCAATCTGCTTCTTGAACTTTAGAAAGTCACCCACGCGAAGGGGTGTGCGGTCTGAGGCAAACTCCAACCAATAGCAATTCCTATTGTTGCATTGGAATACCGCACCGTGGTCGGTGGAAAATACTTCAACGAAATTAGATATCGGACAGTTCATGGCGTTTAACAGCGCAAATATAACGCTTATTTATAATGAGTCCAAGTAAAAAAGACAATCGGATAACGATTCTAGCTTGAACCCATTTCGACACATTTAGGAAGGACTTCGTGACCTGCCGCATACGACTGCCTGCCTATACAAACTGACTATTTTAAACTCCGCCCTTCGTAAATGGGTATACGAAAACAGCCTGCCTCCCAGTTGGAAAGCAGGCTGTTTTATGACGTACCTACCGCGCGTTAAAGCGCGCTACGGTCTACTTTTTCTACCTTGGCGCCATCACGCAGGGTGGTGCTGATCGCGTTGAACGGCCGGGAAACCACTTCGTCCCCTTCCTGCAATCCAGACAGCACTCGGATATACATATCGTCCTGGATTCCGGTCGTTACCTCAACCTGCTTCACCGTGCCTGTTCCGTCGTAGACAAACACGTACTCGCGTGCCTTTTTGGATCCAGCGGGAGTAAGTGGCTCATCCTCATCGACGTCAGTCGAATCCTTTGAACTGTTCTCGCGCGTCGTCACCGATTGAATCGGAACGGCTAAACCATTGTCGCTGCGGGTATGAATCTCTACCGTGGCAGACAGTCCTGGACGAAACGGAGAGGGATTAGCATGGTCTTCGTTAAGCAAATCCTGATAGGAATCAGGCAAAATACGGACTTTGACGTTAAAGTTGGTAACTTGATCCGTACCGGCAGCACCGGAAGCCGACGCAGCCATCGTGGACGAGCTGGCAATCTCCGTTATTACACCCTTAAATTTGCGTCCTTGGAAAGCATCCACCTCGATCGTCGCTTCATTATCGAGCGCCACCCGGTTGATATCGTTTTCATTGACCTCAACGTTTACCTCCATCGAATTCATGTTGGCGATACGCATAATTTCCGTACCCGCCATCTGTGCAGTACCGACGACACGTTCGCCCAGTTCTACCTGCAGCAGGGACACAACGCCGTCTACGGGCGCAAAAATGGACGTGCGTGCGAGATTATCGCCTGCTTCCTGAACAGCGGCCTGCGATTGATCAATACCATACCGTGTCGCCAACACATTTTGGCGTTCGGCTTCCAGGTTGGCTAGCGCGCTCCGATAATCTGCCTGGCTTTGTTCAAATTCCGCAGCCGTGATGACTTTCTTATCAAATAAGGCCTCATTACGGTTGTACTGTGCTTCGATGGCTACAAAACTGGCCTCGAGCTGCTTCAGCCGTTGCTCGGCCGCGGCCAAGCTGGCGCGTTGCTGGTTGAGCGATGCTACCGCGCGCTGGTACCCCGACTGCAAAATATCCGGGCGTATACGGCATAGCAGTTGGCCCTGCTCCACCACATCCCCTTCCTTCACATGCAATTCGACAATCTCGCCCGAAACCTCGGAACTCAGTTTCACTTCGATTTCTGGCTGTATCTTGCCACTGGCCGACACCTGCTCATTCACAGTCCGCTTCACAACCTTGTCCGTCGCTATCTTTATCGTATCGCCCTGGCCTATCCAGCCCATCTTGCTGGCCACGATAACCAAAACCAATAAAACCACTGATCCGATCAGGACGTATTTCATCGTGCTTCTTTTCTTTTTTGCCATTTGTGTGTTGATATTGACTTATGTTGATATTGACTTATAGTGTATTGATATGGGTTCGATCCTAAAATACAACTTCCTTACCCAAATAGAAATCGATCACCTTCGTTCTGAAGATTAAATCATATTTGGCCTGGATATGTTGAAACTCAGCGTTGTTCATGTTCGTCTGCGAGGTAATCAGCTCGATGGAATTAGCCATGCCCACATCAAATCGCTGCTGGAGAACGTCAAACGCTTCCTTTGCCGAAATATGGGCCATCTGTGTGGAAACATAGCGCTTCTCTGCAGCCCGCAAATCCATAACCGCCTGGTGCACGATCTTGTTCAAATTGTTTTTTATCAGTTGCTCGGCCGTCAGCGCATTTTCATAATTAATCCGCGCGCGGGCCACGTTGGTACGCGCTTCCCACCGGTTGAAGATGGGAATATTCAGGCTGAAGAAAACGGCTTGGGCAAAATTGCGTTCCATTTGGCGTTGGAACGACATGAGCGGAAGGCCCAGTTCCACATCGGGAATCGCTGACGAATAGGCCGTGTTTAGGTTCCCGCCAATATCCAAACTAGGATAAAACGCGCTCTTCGCAATCCCGATGCCGCGCTCGGCGACTCGTGTACGCGCTTCTGCTACCTTCACTTCCGGATATCGGAGGACGGCTTCCTGGTACAGTTCGGAGCCGACGTAGGTAGAGGACGTGGGGTCCTGGATGTCCGGCAATTCCGGCTTAACCAAGGCTATTTCATTAGACGGATCCATTTCCATCAATTGTTTCAGCTCGAGAAGCGCCAAATCGTACGCGTTCTGGTTCGAAATGACGTTCAACTCGTCGATGGCCACTTGGCTTTTTGCCTGCGAAAGGTCCGCCAGCGTGTTCAATCCCGCCTCAAAATTGATATTGGCCACCTCCAGCTGGTTTTGGGACACCACCAACTGCTGCTGGGCGGCGGTCCACATATCCATATTGACCATCGCCTCCAGATACTTCGTGACGACAGCCAGGGTTAAGTCGCTTTTCGCACGATCGATATCCGTGGCATCCGCCACCAGCTGATGGCGATTTGCGGCAATTTGGTGTACGCGTCTAAAGCCTTCGAACAAGCTCACGCCTGCGTTAAGGCCTGCCCCCAAGTTATTGACCGCCTGCGTTGACAGCTCGCCAACATCCGTATTGAAGAACAACCCCCAATTTCGGCGCCCATTGATTCCGGCATTTACGGTTGGCAAATAATCCATCTTTGAACGGGTCAGTTCATGCTCGGAAAGCGAGTGCTGGAACTCCGCCTGACGGATTTGCAGGTTGTTTTCCAGGGCGCGCTTTACCGCATCCTGCACCGGAATCACCTGCTGTGCATGGGCCCCAAACGCCACGACTAATAGCGGCAGTAAAATATAGATTATTTTAAAAGAAAAAACTGATTTATTCATTCAACGTATGATTTACAGCAATTAACTTATCCGTTCGTTTGAGTTCATACCAGTTGTCTTATCTTTGGCACTATGTACGTGGTTAAGACACCTTTAGCGCTGCGCTGGCTTTACCCCTCATTGCTTTGGCATAAGCCGAGGCAAGACAAACGCATTTTTCTCACATTTGACGACGGGCCGATACCGGATGTTACACCGTGGGTGTTAAATACTTTGAAATCGTATGGCGTACAGGCTACTTTCTTCTGCGTGGGAGCCAATATAGAAAAGAATCCGGACATATTCAGGCGCATCGTGGACGAGGGTCACTGCGTAGCCAATCATACGCATAATCATCTAAAGGGATGGCACCATACAGTGGAAGCCTACCTCCAAAACGTAGACTCGTGCGAGCGTCTTACCGGCACACGCTTGTTCCGTCCGCCTTATGGACGCGGTACCAGGGCACAATACCGCGCATTAGCCGCCCTAGGATACCAAATCGTAATGTGGGACGTGCTCAGTGGCGACTTTGACCTTAAGCTAACACCCGAAAAATGCTTAAAGGCTGTCCTAAGGCATACCGAAAATGGATCCATCGTCGTATTTCACGATAATGTCAAAGCCGTCCCCAGACTGTATTATGCGCTTCCACGCGCCCTCGCCCATTGGCTTGAGGAAGGGTACACCTTCGGCACGCTTTAGTCCTCAACCTCTGCGCCCACACCCCCGTTGGCACAGCTTATGCCTTTCTTTACGTAGGAGATAGTTCGGACAAACCGACTAAATCCCTCGGACAAAAAAGGAAATTCATGAACGTAATTGGCACCGACATTACCAAACGAAAAAAGACCTTAAACTGCGCTAAACTAATGATTTTTAGCGCATTATTAGCAAGCACCCTCACCTCCTGTACCAACGGATGGTCGAAGAAAAGCGAAGCGGAAACTGGCCTGATATCTTTGCCCGTCCACGTGGTGGATACCGCTACGGCTATCACGGTAAAAGACTATTTGGGGACCATTGAGGGCAAGGTGAATGTGGAAATTCGTCCACAAGTTGAAGGGATTTTGGAAAAAATCTATGTGGACGAAGGCGCATTCGTGGAAGAGGGGCAATTACTCTTCAGCATCAGCCCTCTCCCTTATCAAGAGGAATTGAATAACGCTTTGGCAAAAGAAAATGTAGAGAAAGCCCGCCTCCGCAACGCGAAGCTGGAGGTGGATCGCTTGCAACCCCTAATCGACAACGAGGTCATGTCTGACGTGCGTCTCCAAAGTGCCAAATCGGATTACGAAGTGGCACAAGCCTCACTCGCCCAAGCATCCGCGGCCGTCGCCAGCGCACGGATTAACCTTGAGTTTACCACCATAAAAGCCCCGGTAAGCGGCTTCATCGGCCGGATTCCCAAACGTGTCGGCAACCTGGTAGCCAAGAACGACTCCCAGCCGTTGACGGTCTTGTCTGACATTCACGAGGTATTCGTGTATTTCGCAATGAGCGAATCTGACTTCCTGCACTTCAGCCGACGCCATAGCGACCAAGACGGGCACACCGATACACTAAGCTTGAGCAGTTCTGAGCGATTCATCCCCTACGTGACGCTCGTGCTTGCAGACGGCAAGGAATACCCCGAACGAGGCGTAGTCGACGCGGTGACCGGTCAAGTGAACCGGACGACCGGCGCGATTTCCTTGCGTGCCACCTTCCCGAACACCGACTTCATCCTTCGATCGGGAAATACCGGAACCCTAAAAATGGAAGAAAGTATGCCTGGCGTATTACTCGTGCCTCAGGTGGCCACCACGGAATTGCAAGACAAGATTTTCGTCTACACCCTTACACCGGACAACCGCGTCAAACGCCAAGCGATTCAGGTCTCAGGCAAAAGCGGATCAAATTATATCGTGTCCGACGGTCTACAGGTACGTGACCGCGTCGTACTATCCGGCTTTGACAAGCTAACGAACGGGATGGAAATCGTGCCGATCACGTCCACGGGAACCTAACATCCTCGCACATGCCTCCTCGTACTGCTGACGGCTTTGCGGTCGGCACAGGTGGGGGTTGATTTGCTTATTTATTCGCTTATCTCCAAAAAATTTATGCTAAAAACCTTCATCAATAGACCCGTGCTCGCCACCGTAGTGTCTACGATGCTCATCATTTTAGGGCTCATAGGTATGTCACAGCTGCCAATCACTCGTTTTCCCGAAATCGCGCCTCCCAGCGTCACTGTTTCCCTCTCATACCCTGGCGCCACGGCTGAAACAGTCGCGCAAAGCGTCCTCTTGCCCATCGAAGAGGCCATCAATGGGGTGGAAAACATGACCTACATCCGGTCGTCGGCCAGCAATTCCGGCTCGGGGAGCGTCAACGTCTTCTTCAAGGCGGGCACCAATCCGGACCAAGCGTCCGTCAACGTACAAACCCGTATCTCGCGTGCCGTCAACCAGATTCCCACCGAGGTTAACGAAGCAGGTATTACGGTTATGCCGCGGCAGAGCGGGATTATCATGACGATCAATCTCTACAGCGTAGACCCCGACACGACCTACGACGAAACGTTCCTACAGGCCTACGCACAAATCAACATTAACCGCGAATTGCTACGTGTTGACGGCATTGCACAGGTATCTCGGGTTGGCGCACGGGATTATTCCATGCGTACGTGGATCAATCCCGAGAAATTAGCGCTGTATAACCTCGTGCCCCAGGATGTCATGAGCGCCATCCGAGACCAGAACTTCGAAATTGCACCTGGCAAATTCGGCGAAACATCGGACGAAGTGTTCGAAACCGTGCTGCGCCATCGCGGGCGGTTTAGCACGCCCGAAGAGTTTGAGAACATCGTTATCCGCACCAATGAAGACGGGTCGGTTCTCTACCTACGCGACGTGGCACGCGTGGAACTCGGTGCCTCTAATTTAGGAAGCGACAATAAAGTCGACGGCTATCCTGGCCTGACACTCAACATAACCCAAACAAGTGGTTCGAATGCACGCGAAATCGACGTGAAGGTGCGCGAGGTTCTTGAGCGTCTTGCCGAGGATTTCCCCGAAGGGATCAACTACGATATTACCTACAGCGTGCGCGACCAGATTGACGAATCGATTTCCCAGGTCAGAAACACCATCTTCGAAGCATTCTTCCTCGTATTTATCATCGTTTTTATTTTTTTGCAGGATTTTCGCTCGACGATCATACCAGCAATCGCCATCCCCGTCTCGCTCGTCGGGACCTTTTTCTTCCTCTATTTGTTCGGCTTTTCGATCAACGTCTTGACCATGTTCGCCCTCGTGCTGTCTATCGGGATCGTGGTCGATGATGCCATCGTCGTGGTAGAGGCCGTACACCAAAAGATGGAACGCTCCGCTCTCTCCGCCAAGCAGGCCACCCTATCCACCATGAGCGAGATCACCGGAGCTATCCTATCGATAACGATGGTAATGGCTGCCGTGTTTTTCCCCGTCGGGTTTATGGAAGGACCTTCTGGATTGTTTTACCGCCAATTTGCCTATACCTTGGCGACGGCAATTTTAATTTCGGCCCTATGTGCATTGACCCTCACCCCCGCGCTATGCGCCCTGCTACTCAAGAATACGCATACGACCACAGAAGGAACCGGCACCGCCCCTATCCAGCCGAACAGCGCCTTTGCTCGCTTCAAGACTCGGCTTTTTACGGCTTTCAATCGGGCGTTTGACGCGTTTACCGCCAGGTACATCAACACGCTGCACCCGTTGATTAAACGGAAAACGTGGAGTCTGGCCGGCTTGGTTTTGATTATTGCATTAGGTTTTTTTGCCATGAGCCGGACACCCTCAGCGTTTATCCCTACGGAGGACGACAGTTTTATCACGTACTCTCTTGCCATGCCACCCGGGGCCTCCCTGGCTCGGACGACCGAAGCCTTGCGCCGCGCCGACAGTGTGCTGAGGCAACGGGAAGCGATTGCTGGAATGACGACCGTATCGGGCTATAACGCCATCAACGCCAGCGCTAGTCCGGCTTTTGCCGTCGGTTACATCAACCTGAAGCCTCCCAAGGAAAGAGGGGCCATCCAAGATATGGATGCCTTTATAGATACCATTCGCAAGGACCTCGACCAGATACACGAAGCCACATTCAGCGTGTTTCCACGTCCTACCGTGCAAGGCTTTGGCGACTTCTCGGGCTTGGAATTTGTCCTGCAGGATCGCCTGGGCGGATCTTTCCAAGACTTCAGCTTTTTGGCGGACAGCTTTATTGCCGAGTTAGAACGCAGACCCGAAATTGGAACCGCGTACACGCCCTTCAAAGCGAATTTCCCGCAGTACGAACTGGAAATCAACCCAGTGAAAGCGAAGGCGCTGGGTGTAGACGTGCGTGATTTGATGACGACCGTGCGGGCCTACTATGGTCGGGTGCAAGCCGGCGACTTCAGCCGTTTCGGCCGCCAGTATCGGGTGTATATACAAGCGGACTTTGACTATCGAACCGACCCCGAATCCTTCAAGTCGATCTTTGTACGCAACGACCAAGGCGAAATGGTGCCCGCTAACACGATCATTACACTAAAAAAAACACAGGGTCCCGAAAACGTAAGCCGATATAACTTATTCAACGCCATCGCCATAAATGCAACCCCGGCTGAAGGTTACAGCACCGGACAAGCCATGCAGGCCGTGGAGGAAGTCGCGGACATGGGTTTGCCGGGCAATTACAGTTACGAATGGACCGGCATGAGCCGCGAAGAGCGGGATTCCGGCAATCAGACCACGATCATTTTCGTTTTGAGCATTGTCTTTGTGTACTTCCTTCTTGCCGCACAGTACGAAAGCTATATCCTGCCGCTTGCCATTCTGCTGTCGGTACCCGTTGGGCTACTTGGCGTGTTTTTAACGATTAACCTCGTGGGGCTCGAGAACAATATTTATGTGCAGGTAGGACTGATTATGCTCATCGGCCTACTTGCCAAAAACGCCATTCTGATCGTGGAATTTGCCGTGCAACAACGCCGTCTAGGGATGAGCATCTATGAATCGGCGATTGAAGGGGCCAGAATGCGCCTGCGTCCAATCCTAATGACCTCGTTGGCATTTGTGGCAGGTCTGGTTCCACTGATGTGGACGGTTGGCCCATCGGCGCAGGGCAACCATTCCATCAGCTTTGGAGCGGCCGGCGGCATGTTATTCGGCGTCGCCTTAGGCGTATTCATCATTCCTGTACTCTACATCATTTTCAAACAATTTGACGAACTCGTCAAAGCTAAATTCAGCAATTCGGAGGACAACGCATGAAGTGGAAAAAACAGCGTATATACGCGTTCCTAGCCTTTTCGCTGTCGTTTGGGGCTTGCAAGGTGGGGCAAGACTATCAGCGCCCAACTACCGACCTTCCTCCCTCCTACCGGAGTGGCGACAGCCTGATCGACAGCCCAGGATTAGCGGATATTCCTTGGCGGGAGTTCTTTAGCGACAGCGCCCTCATCAACCTCATTGACACCGCATTAGCGTACAACTACGACCTCCAAGTGGCCGTGAGGAATATTCAGATTGCCAATCAATACGCGAAGAGGTCCAAGGCCGCCTTTTTCCCCCAAGTGGAAGCAGACCTTGCGGGAGTCAACCAGCAAAGGCGATCGGAAAACTTCTACTCCAATCCCTCATCGGGATGGTATGGCGACGACGGTCCTGGCAGCAATCCGCCCGATGTAATGTTCAATTACCAATCCCAATACTATTCGGTACTGGGAACGAGCTGGGAAATCGACATCTGGGGAAAATTAAGCCGGCAAAAAGAGGCCGCCATCGCGGAATATCTAACCACGCACGAGGCCCGCAAAGCCGTGCAGACCTCCCTGATCGCGGCCATCGCCGATGGCTATTACAATTTACTCATGTTAGATGCTCAAATGGAAGTGGCCCGTCGAAATCTGCAATTAAACGACAGTACCCTCAGCATCGTCAAACTCCAATACGATGCCGGCGAGGTGACGGCACTCGCCATTCAGCAGACCGAATCGCAAAAGCTGGTCGCAGCGGCGCTGATTCCCTCGCTCGAACAAGAAATCGCTATCCAGGAAAACACGCTGATGGCACTCACAGGTCGTATGCCTGACGGTGTGATGCGTGCGAGCAGCTTGGCAGAAATGCCCACGGACGACGCGTTTTCGGTGGGCGTCCCCCTTCACTTGATTCGCAACCGCCCCGACGTCCGGTCGGCAGAGCTCACGTTGCAAGCCGCCAATGCCGAAGTAGGCGTAGCACAAGCGTTTCGATATCCGTCGCTCTCCATCAGTGCGACGGTGGGCATCAACGCCATGATGCCACACAATTGGCTCAATATCCCGGGATCACTTATCGGTGGGTTTATCGGCGGTGTCACTCAACCGGTTTTTTCCGGAAGACGCCTAAAAACGCAGCACGAAGTGACCAAGCTCGAGCGCGAGAAGGCGGAGCTCGATTTCCATCAAACCCTCCTGGACGCAACTGTCGAAGTGTCAAACGCGCTCATTATGGTGCAGAAATTGCGGGAGCGTCATGAGATCGCCGAACAACGGGTAGCGACTTCGCAAAAGGCAGTACAGAATGCAAACCTGCTCTTTCGGAGTGGATACGCGAGCTACCTGGAAGTGATCACGGCACAGTCGAATGCCTTGAGCAGCGAGCTGGACATGACGCGCATTAAACAGCAACAGCTTAATGCCAAAGTGGAATTGTACCGTGCACTGGGTGGCGGATGGAAATGAAAATTACCGAGCATTAATGGATAAAATAACTGTAGACTTTTTTAAAAAATCCGTCGTTTCGGGCGAAATCCCTGGCGACCTGTCCCCGGCATTGCAGGCACTCTGGCACGACGCGCGAGGCGATTGGCAAAAGGCGCACGACTTGATCGACCACCTTCATGACCCCGTTTCATCGCACGTGCATGCGTACTTGCATCGCAAAGAAGGCGACATCTGGAATGCCGACTATTGGTATACACGTGCGAAGCGCAGCCGGCCCGTCCATTCGCTGGACGACGAGTGGGAATCATTGGTGAGCGCGTATCTGTAGCTGCGTATCGGCTACTCGCCTTCGGGATCGTCCACCACGGTCATACGGATGACCACGACTGTCTGTGCGCTGAAATATCCCAACGCGCCCCCCGTGATATTGGAGGGAGGATTGGAGGGCGTAGCCACGCCAGGGTTGAGCATGACCACTCCGAACCAATACCGGTGCACGGGTTCGTCGATTTCATTCCGAACGACCACGACCTGGTCTCCGATTTGCAGATTGATATCCAGATTAATCAAATCGTGGGTAACGTAGCGCCCATTGTTGAATTTGTCGTTGAACAACCCGACATTGACAAAGGGCGACTCATTGACCGACATCCGATATCGAAAGTAGTTTGGCTTGTCTGGAGGATCCTGGAAATGTACGTGCAGGGCGCGACGAGACACGCCAAAGAATTCGCCCGACGAACTTGAAACCGAGTCGACCGGAACCACCGTCGGCATAGTTGACGTTGCCGTATACGTTTCGTCATTTACTATGACTTCCAAGGTATACGTGCTGCCCGGTACGCCCCGCAGCCTGTCGGTAGTGTACACACCCGGCGCACCTGGGATAAACTCCACTTCTCGGCCGCGCTCATCGGTAACCACCACCCGAGCGTCCGAAACGGGCGAAAAAGGCTGATCTTCTGTAAACGAGACCGTACGGCTCACACGAATTTCTTGGTTATTAGCCAAATTATTTATTTCCGCTTCGATGACGATTCGCGGGTCGCCTTCGTTCAGATCGATATCAATAACGTCTTCGCACGCCGTAAACCATGCCACGCATCCCATCATCAGTCCATATATCCATCCACGCATAAATCAAAATTTAAAATTCCATGTCACCGACGGGATAATACCAAACAGCGCAATCCGGTAAGTCTCCGTGAGGTTAGGGTTGGCTTCGCTCTCCCTAAAGTCGATGATATACGCATTCTTGCGGTTATACACGTTGTAAATCCCAAAAGTCCAGCTAGACTTGAATTTGTTATTCGGGTTGCCGTCCAATGTAGCGCCAATATCCAGCCGGTGATAGTCGGGCATCCGATAGCCGTTGCGCTCGGTGTAATACCAGAGCGACTGCCCGTCAATCTGATACCGGCCACTCGGGAAGGTAACGGCATTTCCTGTGCTATATACGAATGTCGATGAAAGACTCCACCTGGGCGATAGGTGGTAGGTAGCCACGGCCGACAGGTCGTGGGTGCGGTCTTGGCGGGCCGCAAACCAGCGTCCGCCGTCGATTCCATCAAACTGGCGCTCGCTCCGCGACAAGGTATAGCTCAGCCAACCACTTAAGCGACCGCTGCGTTTGCGCGCGTAGAGCTCCAGTCCGTACGCCCGACCAATTCCATACAGCAGTTCGGATTCGATGAATTCATTGGCCTGCAAATCTGCCGCATCACGGTAGTCTATCTGGTTGCGCATGTCCTTATAATAGGTCTCCACGGACACCTCGTAGCGGTCGTTATCGAGATTCTGGTAAAAACCTACGGCCACCTGGTCGGCAATCTGCGGTTTAATGTTATTGCTGCTCATCACCCAAGCGTCGGTCGGCAAGGTCGACGTGGAGTTCGACAATTGATGCAGGTTTTGCGTATTTCGGCTATACGACGCCTTCACGCTGTTGTTACCGGCAAGTTCGTAGCTGAGCGACATCCGAGGTTCTAGGTTGAGATAGCGCTGCGCTAACTCAGCACGGCCGAACGACTTCGAAGAGACTATGTCTCCGTCCGTGTCGTACGTATGGAACGTGCCCGGACCGAAAAGCAGGAAGCTGTTGAGCCGAAGGCCATACGTTAGATTTAACCGCTCCAGTGGGCGCCACTCGTGGGAGACATAGCCGGCCGCATCCAAACCATGGCGTCGCTCCAACTGCAGGCTATTGATCCGGCTGGACTCCTCCGCTGCAATCTCCGACGGCGATACGCGCTGAAACAACCCGTTGACGCCGAAACGAAACGTGTTGGTACCATTAGCCACGAATTGGAAATCCTGCTTGAAATTCGCATTCCGGATGTTGGAAGCGATACGAAAATTGAAACTGTCTCCACCGATTGTGACGTGGTAATTAAAGTCACTGTATACCAATGTGGTATTGGAGAACAATCGATTACTAAAGAGGTGGTTCCATCGCAACGTGGCGGTCGCATTACCCCAGTCGAAATCAAATAAATCCGAGTAACCCAGCAAGTCCTTACCGAAATATCCCGAAACGTACAGTGCATTGCGTTCGTCGAAGCGGTAGTTTGCTTTTACGTTTAGGTCGTAAAAGAACATGCGCGTCTGATTGATGTCTGGATCCTTGGATAGTTTGAGAAACATATCAGCGTATGTACGACGACCGCTCACGATAAAGGAGCCGTTGTCCTTGACGATAGGGCCTTGGACGTTCAGTCGGGACGCGATGAGCCCGATGCCCCCTTCCATGCCAAAGCGTTTGTTGTTGCCGTCGAGCATGGAAATATCCAGCACAGAGGAAAGTCGGCCGCCGTATTGTGCAGGCGCGCTGCCTTTATACAAATTCACGTCTTTTATCGCATCGGAGTTAAACGTGGAGAAAAAGCCAAAAAGGTGGGACGCATTGTAAACGATTGCTTCGTCGAGCAGCACCAAATTTTGGTCGCCCGTGCCTCCCCGGACGAAAAAACTGGTACTTCCTTCGCCCCCGCTCATCACACCGGGCAGCAACTGCAGGGTCTTGAGGACGTCCTGCTCACCGAACAGGACCGGGACGCGCCGGATATCCTGGATCGACACGTTGGCCACGCCCATCTGCGGATTTTCGATGTTATCTCGCCTCGAAGCCTGTGACACGACTACTTCTTCGATACGCTCACCTTGCGTTAGCTCGATTCGCAGGGTACTATCGGCGTTGAGCACCAGCTCCACCGATTGGCTCTGGTAACCCACCCGCGAAAACACCAACTCATGCCGACCTATCGGCAGAGTCATGGAAAAAAAACCGTAAGTATTGGTCGCACTAGGGCGGTCGTCGCTGTTGGCAGCGCGGACATTGACGCCGACGAGCGTTTCGCCGGAGGCCGCATCGTACACATGGCCGCTTACGGCCACCCTGGTCTGCGCATACGCCGACAGGGATGCCAAAGCCGACAGTAGCACTGCCGCAGCGATAAAGACAACGTACCTCACTAGGTTTGCATTATACAACTTGACAAAGGTACAGTTAATACACACCAATACGGAAATTGTTCTGATTAAACCGCTATCCCCTAGGAACAATTAATTGTCGGGCAAAACGGGAGAGCCCCCGCTGACACGCACCCCGAGCCTGCGAGCCCCCAAGGCTGCGGGCTCCGAAAAACGGATGGGTAGTCCATACTACGACAGGAGTGGCTAACGTGGCAAACGCTTGCTGCCATATCGGACGATGCCAACGGCGCAAATGGCCTTCCCACCAGTTCATCCCAAGCTGATTTAAGCGATTTAGCAACAAAAAAACACGGTAATTTTTCCGGGTATTTTCCCAATATCCACAATTGTTTCGTAATATTGGCACGCAGATTAAACACACATTGATTAACCATTTCACACCAAAAGCTTTCATTATGTTTATCAAGAACTTAAAATCAGTAGCCAGCATCGCCACCTTGTCGACGGTACTGTTTTCGGCTTGCGCGTCGAGCAACAACACCGAAAACACGGGAAACAGCGCCGAAGAGGTCCAAGAGAGCGAATGGCGTTCCCTTTTTGACGGGGAGACGACCAACGGATGGCATACGTACCTGCGCGACACCGTAACGGCGGCGTGGACGGCCGTGGACGGCGAACTCCGCTTTAACCCCAACGTAGCGGGTGACCAGCGAGGCGACATCATTACGGACGACGAGTTTGAGAACTTCGAACTGGAACTAGAATGGAAGATAGCCTCCGGCGGCAATAGCGGAATTATATTCAGCGTGCACGAGGACCCCAAATACGGTGCAACTTACCTGACCGGACCCGAAATGCAGGTACTGGATAACATTGACGCGGCGGACAACCAAATCCCAACCCATTTGGCTGGATCCCTGTACGACATGATTGGGTCTCCCGAAGTATCGCAACCTAAGCCCGTGGGCGAGTGGAACCAAGCGCGTATCCGCAAGGATAACGGCCAACTTACGCTTTGGCTCAACGACGTGCAGACAGCCGACGTACTGATCGGAAGCGATGAATGGAACGAAATACTTGCCAACAGCAAATTCCACGACTGGGAAGGCTTTGCCAAATATCCAAAGGGCAAAATCGCCTTGCAGGACCACGGCGACGTAGTTGCCTACCGCAATATCCGGATTAAGGAATTGTAGGCCGAATCGCCCGGTTTCTACAGAAGCTTACAAAAAAAGGCGGTGAACGTAGTGTTCATCGCCTTTTTTTATTCATCGCCCTCATTCTTACTATAAGAAGCCTACGATTTCCTTTTTCTTCTTGGTCATAAAGCGCGCAGGAACGGACGCGCGTATTTCCTTCTCCAATTCGTCGATGGCGTTCTTTTTGGGGTAATTGTGCGTGGTGACGATGCTGATCTCGCGAACCGGCTCAGGCGATTTGAAATACCGGATAAATTGCATTTGCTCTTCGTCAAAATCGGTGATACTGAGTTCGGGCAAAATCGTACTTCCTGAGTTTATGTCGACCATACGCTTGAGGGTCTCCACGCTGCCCGTATTATACTCAAACGTCCCCTCTGGCTGCTGGCTGCGCTGACGCTGGCAGATATTCAGCACCTGTCCGCGCATGCAATGCCCCTCGTTGAGTAACCAAAGCTTATCGCGAAGAATATCGTCGGCGGTGACGGTTTTGCACGTAAAGACCTCACTCATCGGCGAAACATACGCCACAAACGGCTCGTAAAATACCGGACGCGCCACAATCGATGGGTCGTGCACGGGCGTGGAAATGATGCCACAGTCGATCAATCCTACTTTGAGCTCCTGCAGGATCTCCTCGGTCGTATATTCCCAAATCTTCAGCTTCAGTTTGGGGAAGCCTACCATCAGCCCTTTTAATACCTGGGGCAAAAGATACGGCGCCACCGTAGGTATCACCCCTACGCGTAGTTCGCCGTGCAACTCGCCGCTCCGCTGCTGGATGAGTTCGGGGATCTTCTGGCTTTCGGCAAGCACGGTGCGGGCTTGCGCAATGATTTCCTTACCGATATCCGTGGGCACTACCGGTTGCCTGCTTCGATCGAATATCCGAACCCCGAGGGCCTCCTCCAGCTTTTGCACCTGCATGCTCAATGTCGGCTGGGTGACGAAGCATTGCTGAGCCGCCACCACAAAACTGCGGTGGGTGTCCACCGCTATCACGTATTCCAATTGAGTTAAGGTCATCCTATAAATTCTATCGATACAAATATAGGGGTTTTTACTGTCCTCGCGACGTCGGACATCGACCTAAATTGACAAAAACGGCTAAAATCGCTACCTTTGCGGATATCAAATCACGGCCAAGCATCACGCATCGGGGCATCAATCAGGCAAACACTATGAATTTAGACTCGCTGACTACTACTGGAAACTACATCTATGATACATCGTACGCATTGATTGCGTCGCTAGGTATTTCGGAGGCCTACGTGACCCCGCTCAACATGGTGGTGATGCTTATACTACTGGCCATTGTGCTATGGGTAGTCGACTATCTTACACGTCGAATCCTCGTAACGACATTGACCATCGCAGCCAAACGTACGAAAACTAAATTCGACGACTACCTAATCAAAAATAAAACCCTTAGCCGACTAGCGCACGTTGCCCCCCTCATTGTGGCCCTCCACTTCATTCCGACCGTCCTAGCGGGATTCCCCGGCTGGATCGAGCCGATTACCCAATTCATCGAAATACTCTTGGTTATCACTTGGGTCGCCGTCATCAACGCTTTTTTCAACGCGGTAGGCGACCTACTGCGTGAAAGACCGGCTTTCCATGACAAACCGATAGGAAGTTACGTACAGGTAGCGCATATTTTCGTGATTTTCATCGGAGGCATCGTGATCTTTACCATGCTCACCGGCAATTCGCCATGGGCATTCCTAGGTGCGATGGGCGCGGCCTCAGCCATCCTTATGCTCGTATTTAAGGACACGATTATGGGCTTTGTCGCGAGCATTCAAGTATCGACCAATGACATGATTCGCGTAGGGGATTGGATCGAAATGCCCAAATTCAACGCAGACGGCGACGTATTGGAGATCAACCTAAATACCGTCAAAATCCGCAACTGGGACAAAACGATCACCACCGTGCCCACCCACTACCTGATTACCGAACCGGTGAAGAACTGGCGCGGCATGCACGAATCGGGCGGCCGACGCATTAAGCGGGCCATACACATCAAGATATCCACGATCCGCTACTTAGAGGACGACGAAATCCACCAACTTAAAAAGATTCAGCTGCTGGCGCCCTATATCGAACAACGGCAAACGGAGATCGAAAAATACAACAAGGAAAGCGGCGCAGATCGGAGCATGCCCGTGAATGGCCGGAAAATGACCAATGTAGGCTTGTATCGTCGCTACATTACCGAATACACTACGCACCATCCGCTCATACACAAAGACTATACGATGCTGGTACGGCAACTCGAGCCTACTCAATATGGCCTTCCCATTGAGTTATACATGTACACGTCCGACACCAAATGGGGGGTGTATGAAAATGCCATGGCGGACATTTTCGACCACCTGTTGGCATCGGTAAAATACTTTGGACTAGAAATTTTCGAAGCACCGGCTTCCGACGATATTCGGCAGCTACGGCTTTCGAATATCGCGCCTGAGGCAGCTAAGACACCGCGCCAGGCTGATTAAACCGGTTAAGGCTTGCGGCTCTGTGCGTCGCTCATCACACGGCGCACCTCGTCGATTACGGCCTTCGCGGTTCCCGTCATTTTCGGGTTTCCGGGATAATCGGCATCCAACGTGACTTCCTTGCTTTTCTCCAGGTAATTGAACTGCAGATAGAAACGGGGGACCTCCCCGCCCTGCGTGGTACGTTCTGATGTGGTCATATCGTCGGGCAGGTTCCAGAATCCCAGCTCCGCGGCTTTACGATGCAGGTAAAGCAAGTCGTCCTTACGGAGACGAATGGTGTCAATCACGAGCGAATCCTGGCTATTCATATACTGGAACACCCCTGTTCGCGTATCGAATTGATTGGTCAGCTCGTCGCTCGTTCCGTATTTCAGCACGATGTTCTCGAAATCCGAAAAACGATACGGTGCATTCTTCAGCATAATGCTGTAATAATAAAAACAGTACAGAAAAAAGGGCACGATAATACAGATACCCAGGAATATCTTTTTTGCGCGGTCACTCATCCGATAGCTTATCAAAAACCCGACAGCCATGCATTGGCACCGGGGCGCCGCAAAATTAGGCATCTTGGCCTGCTTTCACAAACGCATTCCGTGGGGCCGGCCCTCACCTGTGACTTGCGGCAATATGACGTCCCCCATCAGGCTGGTGCAGTGCACACTAACTCGATTATCCATCAAATAAACACGTCCAACAGTAGCACCCCCAATAAGCCTACCACCGACACGATCGTTTCCATCAACGACCAAGAACGAATGGTATCGCGGATACTCAAGCCAAAATATTCCTTAAAAAGCCAGAAGCCTGGATCGTTGATATGTGAAAACATCAAACTCCCTGCCCCTGTCGCTAAGACCATCAACTCAGGACTGACGGCGGTGGTATCCAACATCGGCAGCACGATGCCCGCCGTGGTCAGCGCGGCCACCGTAGCCGAGCCCAATGCAACGCGGATGGCGGCGGCAATAATCCACACCAGCAACAACGGCGAAAACGACAGGTCGCGCGTCATCTCCGCCACGTAATCACCCACGCCTCCGCCCACGAGAATCTCCTTGAATGCTCCTGCTGCCGCGATGACGAACAGAATAACCGTCACGCTCTTGAGCGAATCGTCAGTCCGTTCCATGAGTTGTTTCATGGAAAAGCCTTGGCGAATTCCCATGGTATACAACGCGACGAGTACCGCGATTAACAAAGCAACCACCGGATTGCCCACGAACCGAATCGTAAGTAACCACCACGCATCGTCCTCCACCATCAAATCGGCAACGGTGGCCACAGCGATGAGGAAAACAGGCAGCAGGCTGGTGAAAAGACTGAGGCCAAAGCTTGGGAGTTCCTCCTCCTTGAACGCCCGTTGCTGCGTGAAGCTATCCGGTGGATTGGGTTTGAGACGACCTAGGGTGCGTGCAAATAAAGGTCCTCCGAGAATGATGGCCGGCAACGACACGACGGCACCATACAGCATCGTCAATCCGATGTCCGCGTTGAAAATGACGGCGACGGCCGTCGCGCCAGGGTGCGGCGGCAGATACCCGTGTGTTACCGATAGCGCAGTGAGTAGCGGCATGGCTACATACATGATCGGCAAGCGCATATTGGCACTGATCATAAACACCAGCGGTACCAAGATCACAAAACCGACGTTGTAGAAAAGCGGAATCCCGACGACGAACCCCGTCAGCGCCATCGCCCAATCCATGTTTTTGCGTCCGAACGTATTCAGCAAGCTAAGGGCGATACGCTGTGCGCCGCCCCCATCGGCAATCAATTTGCCCAGCATCACGCCGAACGCGAAAATCAGGGCGAGCTGCGCCAAGGTGTCACCTACGCCTTTTTCGATCGCAGCCAGGATTTCGGTTCCATCCATACCCTGCGCAAAACCGACGGTAACAGCGACAATGACCAGCGCAAAAAGGGCACTCATCCGGAAAGCAAGGACCAACAATAGCAGCAGCAAGATGCCACCAATGACGATTAATAAGGGCATAATAGGTTATATGTGGTTAAAATTCTTCCTTGAAGCGATCGACCAAACGCAAGTATCGGTCAAACGCCAACGCATACTGCTCATGCCGTACTGCATCCGGCATGTAGGTCTTTGTATCCACGCCGGCATCAGCAAGCTTCAGCTCATGCAAGTAGCCCAAAGCGTGAAGCGCCGTGACAACCGCACCCAATGCCGACCCGTCAGCATCGTCCCGGACGTGCACGGGGGTCGCAAATACGTCCGCCAACAACTGCACGCAGAAATCCGAATCAAAAAAACCGCCCGTCGCATGAATCTGAGTGATGGGTCCGGCCTGCTCCACAACAACCCTTGCCACGTGATACAGTCCAAATATGATACCCTCCAGCGTCGCCCGAGCCAAGTGCTCCTGCCGATGATGCATGCGCAGGCCAAAGTATGCGCCTTTGGCAGAGGCGTCCCAAATTGGGGCGCGCTCACCCAGCAAATAGGGTAAAAAGACCACGCCATCGGCCCCGGGTTCGACCGATTCAGCACGGGCAATCAGTGTGGTGACGTCTTGATCGGAATTCACCCCTCCCCCTCCAAAACTGTCCAAAAACCATTGTAATACGTTTCCGCCATTATTGACCGCGCCCCCGATAATATGAAGCTCCGGCGTGAGCATATAGCTGAACACACGCCCCGCCACATCTTGCGCGGGTACGCCCTTGGCAACACGAATCGCCCCGCTAGTACCCACCGTTACTACGGCCACACCTGGCGCAGTCGCCCCCGCCCCTAAGTTGGCCAAACATCCATCACTACCGCCAATGACAAAGGGGATGTCCGGCGCAATGCCGAGCGTTGTCGCATCCGCAGCGCGTAATCCCACACACCGGTAACTAATGGGCACGGGCCTGCTCAACTGCGACGGGCTGATCCCCGCATACGCCAACGCAGGAGCATACCATTGGCACTGGTGAACATCAAACAAACCCGTAGCCGATGCAATCGAAAAATCAACCACGAATTCTCCGAAAAGCTTAAAAAACACATATTCCTTAACCGATACAAACCGTGTGGCACGTGCATGGACATCCGGCATATGGACTTTCATCCAGGCCAGTTTGCACAGCGGCGACATGGCATGAATAGGCGTACCGGTATGGGCGTACAGTTGCTGGCCCAGCGGCGTTCCTTTCAGTTCGGAAGCGGTGGGCGCACTGCGATTGTCCGACCAGAGCATGCAGTTTGTCAACGGTTTATAAGCCTCGTCCAATGCCATCACGCCATGCATGGCACTGCTAAACGAAACCGCCACGACCCTTGCGCTCCGATACCGCTCGGCCATGCGGTGTGCAATATGCGCAATACAGGTTTTAATGTTTTGGAATAAAGGTTCAGGGTCCTGCTCATAATAGCCGGTCAGGGGATTGCTGGTAACATTCGGCAACTCATAACGATCTTGCGTATTACCGTGGGTATCTACGGCTATGGCTTTCGTGTTAGTCGTTCCGATGTCTACCCCAATGACATATTCCATGTGCTAAAGATAAAAAAGTAATAGGGAATATGCGCTTTTATCTGGTTCATTGCCAAGGAAATCCCATACGGGCGAAAACGCGGAACGACCACACCTTCCCCCTAGTGTCCGCTCCCGCCAAACCGTACCCTTAGTTGCGCGCGCACATCCGAACGCCTATTCCCTTCGATGAGATCGAGCCCCGAACCCACTTCGTCCAAATCCTGGTATACAAAGGTGGCATAGCGCAACCAAAAGTCCGTTCGGCGGCTAATCCGATAGCGAAAATTCGCATAAAATCGCATACCCCGGTGCTGATAAACCGGAAAGGAATACCCGTACAACACATCGTTTTCGTACGCATACACGCGGGAGTCGTAGCTCGGCACACCAAACACCGCGACGCGGAAGTTGCCCGTCCAACGAGCGCCCATGCGATTGTATATTACGTCTTGGTAGGCCATCCAGCTGTGTTCATGCTTATCCGATTCCTTCTGGTAATATGTCCACTCCACCCGATTTCGCAGGGTCCACGACTCGCCCAGCTTATATTGCCCATCCACGCGCGCTTGTTGGCGCACCACGTCCACAACCCGGTTTTCAGGCAGATCGAGTCTCAGGTTTTCCTGACGCAGGCGATAGCGATACCGTAACGCGATACGAGCGCGCCGATACCAACTGTATGCAAACTGAGACGTTAACTCCGCACCATGCGAAGGCGCGTCCACGCGATACCGGAGCCACGGAAACCGATACTGGTCGGCATACAGGGTCCATTCGACGCTTCGGCTAGGATGATAGACCAAGCCGGAAAGAAAACCCTTCTCGTTTGCCGCATAACTGCCTTCTGCCAAACCTTGGTTGAAAAAGGAATGGTAGTCTTTCTGGTAATCGCGATGCAGAAGCATCAAGGAAAGTTGTGGTGTAAGGCTGGCAAGCACACCGTTGACGAACGCAAAGCCTCGGCCCCATTGGTACGCTCCCTCGCCAAAGAAGTGGAAATTTCGAAGACCGTAGTTGTAATACACGCTCGCGTTACTCAGTTCGTCACCCGAAAAAGCATATCGGTTGCGGAGCACGGGCTGAGGGACGATCGTACCGCCAAATCGCGTGTGAAACAACGTGATACCGGCCTTAAAGGCTCGCCGTTGGTATTGCCCGTTGATACCGTACACGCTCTGCTGCAGCGCTCGGCGGTTCGCAGCCTCGCTCGGCGTGCGGTGCAGGCCAGTTTGCCCCAGCGCACCCACGACTAACGCGCTGTCCGACGCGGTCTGTACGCTTCCGGTCAGCTTTCGCCAAGACACGAAGGGTGTGATGGATACGGATCCGAATCCAAGGGTGGCCGCCGCCCCGCGGAGAAACAGGAATTCGTTGGACGACGTATACGGACGAAGGCCCTGTGGTTGGCGGGCCACACTCTGCAGCATCGTCCCCTTTCCAAAAGCCAACCCATTCCACATGGCCAGCCCCTGCCCGAATTGCAGGGCGTAGTCCCCAACCACCGCCTGGCGGACCCGACCTTGCTCCTTGATCGACACGCTAGCGGAGTAAAAATCAAAGCCGTAGCGTTGCGCGCCCGCGAAAAACTGCTCGCCAGGGTCTTTTTTCATGTTGATCGCCAACTGGAGATCACGACCCAGGCGATAGCGGTAGCGCACGAACAAGCGATCGGGCGATCCGAGGTAACGCGAACGATCGGGACCATCGATGTGATATCCGCGTTGCCGCTCCAAAGTCCGGCCATACCGCAAAATCAGATCATGCTCGCCATCAGCAGCCAGATCCGCGAGTCGAATTCCCTGCAGGGAGCGCCCCGTGCCTACGGTGAGGAATTGGCTGAGCAGTTCGGCCAGACGTGGTCCGAAGCCGTCCACCGCCTGCAATTCCATCACCGAAATAAAATCCCCGCTCGCCTCGCGATACGCAAGTAAGCGCTGTATAAGGATCGGCGACAGGAATCCAAGTGATGCCAACTCCTGCCCGTCCGTTCGGTTAAGATCGATGGGATACCGCCTAAAGTACGCCAGTTGCTCCGTAATCTCGGTAAAGTCAAAATCCTCGGCGAATAATTCGGCGTGCAATTCCACCAGCTCCTCGATCAGTGCATCGTCCACCTCCGTCTGTGCGCACGCCTCGCCCGCAACGCTCAGGCACGCTACAACCAAGCCCGTTAACACCTTAAAACGCATACGCTATCGCAATTTGGGTAGACATCCCCAAACGGGGATGAAATACCATCGAAAAATCGGCGACCAATTGTTCCCAAGCCAACCCGAACCCGGCGTACTGCTGCATGGGATTCGTTGACAACCCACCTCGAAAGCACAACCAGGGAATTAGCCGGTACTCCAATCCCATGCGCGTGTCCACTCGGTCATCCAACAAGTAGGCAATGTCGGCGCTAACTGTCACCACGTCTGCAAACTGATACGACGCGCCCGCCCGCATGACGGATGGCACGACCGAAAAAGCCTCGGAGCCATAACCCAACTTTCCCGGATTTGCATAGTGAACACCTAGGGTAAGGTTGGAAGCCGCCCGATACTGCATGCCGACGTCCGCAGAAAATGCCGTGCTGCCACCATACTTCGGAATCCGCAACTGATGGTAATGGAACGCCATCGCCACGGCGATCCGGGATCCGAAAAGACGGCTGTAAGCAAATCCAGCTTTGGTTTCTGAAAAAGCGCCTGTCAACGCGTAGCGGTTAGCCACCGCACCAAACACGCCCACGCGGGTCGGCAAGGCCAGCATCACAGCTTGGCTGTGGATAGCGGCATCGAAAAAGTGATTCTGGTAAAACACGCCAACGCTGTTAGCATCCATTTCGACCAAACCGGCTTGGTTGGCCGTCAGGCTATGAATACCGCCAAGCGCGGTTCCCGTGTTGCCCATAGCTAGGTACCGACCACCTGTGCCATGCTGGGCATAAGCAGTAACCGTGCTCAGTAGGCACATAAGGCAACAACGGAGAAACATACGATACAGGCAATTGGTTAATTGCCAAAATACGTAATTATTTTTCTTTTTACGAAAAATACATAATTAACACCTATTTGCTTTCATGAAGGAAGACACGCGACGACAGCGAGGTTAACAAAAAACCCGAAGCAATTACTCGCTTCGGGGATACTTGTTTTATTTAGCAAACAGCTTTTATACCTTGTAGTATTGTTCCCAGCCTGGGCGTGGCGGGGGACCGGCCAACAGCTGATTCGCAACAGCGTTGTTTGTAATCTGCTTGGTGCGGGTGTCGATTTCGAGCTTTTGATTAAGCCGTTGCGCGATCACGCCCAAGGAAAACACCTGGCTTAGCGGACCCGATATTTCGAACGGAGAACGCGTCTTCTCCTCTCCCTTGCAGGCCAGCAGGAAGTTCTTATAATGGTTAGAGGTACTTTGAGGCACCTCGGGCAGGCTGTTAGCCATGTCACGCGCTTTCTCTTCCGGAATGATCGATAAGGTTGAGCCGTGCGACCCACCCTTGAACGTGAGTTCCTTGCTATAAATGATCTTACCCGGATTCAGTTTAGCGGGTTCCAGTGCACCCGTACTCGGCGGCGGGATGTTCGGATCCAGGCCGGAGACACCGTAGCCCTCGGGTATGGGCGGTAGGTTATCGATGCCGTCGAACCAGGTGATTTCCACGGGCGGCATGTTCCCGCGGGCCGCGAATTTAAATGAAATGGTCGACGACTGTGGAAAGAAGAAGTCGTTGTGTCCTTCGAGGTATACCGGGTCAACTTCGTGCGGCAGTCCGAGGTCCAGGAATTCATGTGCGGTATCGATGATGTGGGCACCCCAGTCGCCCAAGGCGCCCAGCCCCAGATCGTACCAGCACCGCCATTGCCCGTTGATGTAATCTTTGTTGTAATCTTTATACGGTGTGGCGGCTAACCATTCGTCCCAATCCAACGTCGCGGGGATAGGTTCGGCGGGCGGGAAGGATTTGATAGACGTATCCCAACCGTGCCAGCGGCGTGGATTGTTCATGTGTGCCGAAATCGCGGTCACGTCTTTGATAATGCCAGCCTCTGTCCAGGCTTTAAACTGGAAATAGTTAGCCTCGGAATGACCCTGATTTCCCATTTGGGTTACTACACGCTTATACTTGCGTGCCGCTTTCATAAGCAGTTCGTTTTCCTGGAACGTCCGGGCCAACGGTTTTTCCACATACACGTGTTTGCCTAGCCCCATGGCCATCATGGTAGCTGGAAAGTGTGAATGGTCTGGGAGGCCGACCGATACGGCATCGATATCCCGGTGCATCGCATCGAACATCGATCGAAAATCCTGGAACCGTGGCACGTCTGGAAACTGCTCCAACACGGGCAAGGTATGGGGAGCGCCCATATCGGTATCGCAGAGCGCGACGATGTTGCATTCGCCAGTTTTATATAATTCACGAATGATCTCACCAGCCCGGTTGCCGATGCCAATGCAGGCCAGATTCACTTTGTTGTTGGCCCCGATAATCCGGCGGGGCGACGAACAGCCCCAGGCGGGCAAAATCGCCGGAGCGGCGGCCACGGCCGCCGAAGCAATCATCGCCTGCTTGATGAACGACCGTCTTGAAAATTCACTATTCTTGCTCATATACAAATTGCTATCGTGCCCACCCCGAGGCGGGCCCTTGTGTTACATACGGAACGATTAACGCGTGCCATCGAGCACGCCGCGAAAATACCCCGTGGATTCGGCAAGCCCCGCTAGGGGGTCTTTCATGTCTTTCTCGTATTCCAAGCTACATTTGCCCGCATACCCTACCTTGCGAAGCATACGGACAAACGCCGGAATATCGATCACGCCACGGCCTAGCTCACAGGTTTTCCCATCGGCCGTTGCCGACGTGACATTTTTTAGGTGAATGTCGAAAATCCGGTCAACATACCGTTTCAAGTCGCGGATCGGGTCCTCACCATCGCGCATGTTGTGCCCCATATCGAAGCACATCCCCACGCGCTTGTCCAGATTTCGTACCAAGTCGTAAATCACGGTGGCGTTGGGGTAGAGTTTGTCTTCGGGTCCATGGTTGTGTATCGCATACTTGATGTCAAACTCGGCGGTCTTTTCGGCGATATAGGCCAGATCTTCTTTATTGGGAATGCCGACAACGATATCCACCCCCACCCGCTTGGCATACGCGAATGCGTTATCGATTTCCTCACGCGATTTGGTCATGTAGATCGGCCCTACGGCATAGCCTGTGACACCGTGCGCCGCCAGTTTTTGATGGAATACCTTGATTTCTGCCTCTGTGCTGTTTAATGGCAAATGGAAATCCTTTATACACAAGTATTCGATTCCCATGCGTTTCATCATTACCAAGGAATCGCTCAAATTAAAATGTACGAAGCTATACCCAGCTACGCCGAGATGGAAACGGTCGTCCTGGGGTTTTGTCGAGCCCAGCGGTGCTTCGGCCGCCTCGAGCGGCAGTCCCGCCAACGCCACGCCTGAAACGCCAACCAAACCGGTTTTCAGAAATGTTCTTCTTGAGTTCATTTGTTTTGGTTATAGAAATTGTGTTAGTGCGCTTTGAGAGAGACAAGGCATCGTCCGGAAATGGCAGATTCCGTGATGGATGTTCTCCTCGCTTGCCTATTGCGATAAACAAATATAACCGAAATAAGCATCGATGCAAGCTCGTGCCGCCCCCTATGAGCAAACTATTGCCAAAAAACAGCCCGTGCGACGCAAAAAACCCCACGCAAACGATATCGTAAATTCTTTGAAAGAAAAGTGCAAATTCAAATGCAGAAACAGGAACAGAAAAATACGAAAGCGGAATCGTTAGTCGGTGAATGAGCTGGGTGAGATATTCCCCCAATGTGGGACGCGTTATGCGACGAATACGCGACCGTCGAATACGTGCGTCCGCAAAACACAGTCTACTCATTATTTATTATGTTTGTGTCAATAACAATGGATAATACTATGAATATATACGGCATTAAAAACTGCGATACGGTAAAGAAAACCTTAAATTGGCTCGATGAACACGGCATTTCTTATACGTTCCACGATTTCAAGAAAGAAGGCGTGTCGGCAGACAAACTCAACGCCTGGGCGAAAGAACTGGGCTGGGAGGCCTTGGTCAATAAGCGCGGCACCACCTGGCGCAAGTTGGATCCGGAAACACAAAAAACGGTAACCAACCAAGACGCCGCAGTTGCCCTGATGCAAGCGCACACGAGCGTCATCAAGCGCCCCGTTATCGAAACGGAAAAGGGCCTTGTCCTCGGTTTTGACCCCCAAGAACTGAAACGCAAACTCGCGTAACACATTTTTTTATTTTCACGTCAACAGCCAAACTCCTCCCATGACCACGAACCTCCGCATAACAAGCCTCAGCATTGCGCTAGCTTGCGTATTCCCCTTATTCATATGGGCGCAGCTGTCCGAAAGTGCATACAGCTACACAGAAGCCTTCGATCCCGCCTTCTATACGACGAGCGGAAACGAATACCGATCGGCAAGTGGCAAACCTGGACCGAAATATTGGCAGAACGTGGTGAATTATAAAATAGAGGCGCACCTCAACGACCGAACGAACGAGATCACGGCCAGCCTAACGATGGAATACACCAACAACAGTCCGGACGAGCTCGAGTTTCTGTGGTTGCAATTGGACCAAAACATGTTCAGTCAGAATAGCCGCGGCCAGCAGATCGTGCCGCTGACCAATAGTCGCTATGGCAGTTCGATGTCCCAATTTGACGGTGGCTACGACATCCAATCCGTGACCCTAACGGACGGCCGCGCCGTCGCGCACGACATCACGGACACCCGAATGCAGATCTTCTTGGACGATCCGTTAGCGCCACAGGGCGGAAAAATCACCTTGCATATCGATTATGCCTACACCGTACCCGAACATGGCGCCGATCGCACGAGCGTAGTAGAAACGCAGCACGGCAAGATTTTCGCCATCGCGCAGTGGTTTCCTCGTGTCGCCGTCTATGACGATATCCGGGGGTGGAATACGTTACCCTATACTGGACCCGGCGAGTTCTATTTGGAATATGGAGACTATGAGGTAGCAATTACGGCACCGGCCAACCACATCGTCGTGATGGGAGCCGAGCTCCTGAATCCGGAGGAGGTTTACACGCCCGAGCAGGTCCGCCGGTTGGAACTCGCGCGACAAAGCGACGAAACGGTCGTTATCCGGAGTGCGAGCGCCTTAACGCAAGCGAACTCCCGGCCCCAAGGCAAGGACGAGCTGACCTGGCGCTTTCGTCTCGAAAACGCGAGAGACATAGCTTGGGCGTCTTCACCGGCATTTATCATCGACGCCGCGCGGATTAATTTGGATGAGGGACGTACCGCCCTAGCCATGTCTGCCTATCCCATCGAAAGCAACGGCGGAAATGCCTGGGAACGATCTACCGAATACACCAAAGCTTCTGTGGAATTTTACTCGAACCTGCTTTTCGAATACCCCTACCCAGTCGCGGTCAATGTCGCCGCACGCGTGAACGGGATGGAATATCCGGCCATATCTTTTTGCAACTACCGCTCGCGAGGCGCCGACCTCTGGGGCGTCACCGACCACGAGTTTGGGCACAACTGGTTCCCGATGATTGTCGGTACCAACGAGCGACTGCACGCTTGGATGGACGAGGGATTCAACATGTTTCTCAACGAGTTATCGACGGCCGCTTTTAATAATGGAGAGTATCACCGCCCGCAAGGCGATGCCAACCGCATGGCTCAAGGAATGACAAACCCGGCGCTGGAGCCGGTGATGAGCACCCCGCAAAACATGGCCGAGCGAAACATCGGTGCACTCGTGTATTATAAACCGGGCTTCGGAATGACCTTGCTCCGCAATGAAATCCTGGGTCACGAGCGTTTCGACCGCGCTTTGCGCACATACATCCGTAATTGGGCCTATAAGCATCCGACTCCTGACGACTTCTTTCGTACGATGGAGAACGTCTCTGGCGAAAACCTAAATTGGTTTTGGCGGGGATGGTTTAAACACAATTGGAGACTCGACCAAGCCGTCGGCGGCGTCGTATACCCAGACAACGACCCGCAAAACGGTGCCTTAATTACGGTCGATAACCTGGAAAAAATGCCGATGCCCGTTGTTGTTGAAATAACAACCGTCAGTGGAAAAAAAGAGCGCGTGCGCTTGCCTGTGGAAATATGGGAAAGGAATTCTTCGTGGACATTCCGCCACCCCACCACCGAACGGATCAGCAGCGTGCAACTCGATCCCGACCGCGTATTCCCAGACCACAATCCGGATAATAACCGGTGGGAAACGCGGTAAACAATAGGTATCTTCGGCTGTTAATGAACTAGAGAACACTCACTACTTATGCAACGCTATTCTGTGCACATACTATACCGGTTCGTTATTGTCCTATCCGTCGCATTACTCAGCGGTGGACCCGCATCGGCGCAGACGCAACCCTCCCATCTTGAAGGGCTCGTGCTGGAACTGCAAAGTGGCGAAAGCATGTACGACGTATTGGTCACGAATATTCAAACGGATGTTTCCACCCGAACCGACCGAGAAGGGCGATTCACGATTGTGGCCAGCTTAAACGACCGACTGAAGTTCGAATATTCGGGCTATCGTACTGACACGGTGGTGGTCATCGAATTCGGTCTCAAGCGCGTGTACATGAGCCCAGCCGACGGGACCATCGTCATTGATGCCGTTTCGATAACCGCGATGACCGACCACCGCCTGCAAGAGGAAATTGAAAAGGCCCGGCAAGCGGGTGCAGTGGCAGAGACTTCAAAACATCGTGGCGGCCTCCGCTTGTCCCCTTCCCGGTTTTTTGGGAACGAAGGAAAACAAGCGCGCCAACGCTACCAGTTGTTGATAGCTGAGCGCGAGCGACGAGAAGTCGAACGACGCTTCTCCCCCGAAGCTATTCAAGCCCTAACGCCGTTAACTGGTCGGGAATTGGATCTCTTCCGAGCCAAATACCGCCCCGATCCCGGATTTGTGGCAACCGCATCCGAACAGGAAATGCAACTTTATATTATGGATTCCTACGCGGCCTTCACCCGGTTATCGGACGCCGAACGTGCCGCCATCCAGCTCCAGCAGGAGGAGAATCAATAGGGCCAGCCCATCCGCTTAAACACGAACGACCAAAGCCAGATCGGGCCGATCAGCAAGAGCTTTAGAAAATGTGCGAAAGGCATCTTTTCCTTTTCTTGGCTTTTGCCAAACCATAATATAAGAAAAGATAGTACGAGCAAAACCAGGAAAACCAGCCAGGCGGCGGGCCCACCGTCGCGCTCTACATACTCGAGCTGCACGATCAGGAAGCTGAAAACACCGATACTCAGCAACACTGCATACGATAAGGTAGGTGCCAAACGTAGATAATAATACACGACCACGGCGATAAAAATTGATCCCCAATTGAGGAAAATATGATAACCGTGTCGTTTCAGAAAGCCGATTTCCGGAAACGGTATCATCCACACCAAACCAAGGATCGCAAAAGAAAAAACCGGGATAAAAAGGTACTGAAGGGCCCGGTTGCCCGGATGGGCCGAATAACGGGACAGTAGTGCAAAATGCTCCTCCACGGGCCGTAGAGGTTCGGGCTTTCGTTGGTGTTTCTTTTGTCTAGACATGCTCGCCTTTATGAATAACGAAAAGACACCGCCCATCGGGTTCGGTGTCTTTTCCAATTTACACAATAAAATAAATCCTCTACTTGGCAAACGCCACCGACCGTGTTTCGCGAATAACCGTGACTTTGATTTGCCCCGGATAGGTCATCTCCGTTTGTATTCGCGTAGAGATGTCCGCGGCCAGTAACTCGGCCTGTGCGTCGGAAACACGTTCGCTTTCGACCACCACGCGTAATTCGCGTCCGGCCTGAATAGCAAAAGTTTTCTCTACGCCGGGGTACGATAGGGCCAACTCTTCCAACTCTTTAAGCCGTTTGATGTAGTTTTCCACCACCTCACGGCGGGCGCCCGGCCGGGCACCGGAGATCGCGTCACACGCTTGTACCACAGGCGATATCAACGCCGTCATTTCGATCTCGTCGTGGTGGGCGCCGATGGCGTTGCAAACGTCTGGGTGTTCTTTGTATTTTTCCGCCAGTTGCATGCCGAGGATAGCGTGTGGTACCTCGGGGTTGTCATCAGGCACCTTACCGATGTCGTGCAATAGTCCGGCGCGCTTCGCATGCTTCACGTTTAAGCCCAATTCAGCAGCCATGGTCGCGGCGAAGTTCGCTACCTCGCGCGAGTGCTGTAGCAAGTTCTGCCCATATGACGATCGATAGCGCATACGCCCCACCATGCGGATCAGCTCCGGATGCAGGCCGTGGATGCCGAGGTCGATGACCGTACGCTCGCCGATCTCCACAATTTCGTCTTCAATTTGTTTCTTGGTTTTGGCCACCACCTCCTCGATGCGCGCGGGGTGTATACGGCCATCAGTCACCAAACGGTGCAAGGCTAGGCGAGCAATCTCCCGTCTCACTGGGTCGAAACCGGAAAGAATAATCGCTTCCGGCGTATCATCTACGATGATTTCCACGCCCGTCGCGGCTTCCATAGCCCGGATGTTCCGCCCCTCGCGACCGATGATACGTCCCTTGATTTCGTCGTTCTCGATGTTGAAGATCGATACGGTGTTCTCAATCGCGCTCTCCGTGGCAGTACGCTGTATTGTCTGAATGACGACTTTTTTGGCCTCCTTCGTAGCCGTCAACTTCGCTTCGTCCACAATATCCTTGATCTGCATGACTGCTTGCGAGCGCGCTTCTGCCTTAAGGTTCTCCACAAGCTGGTTTCTCGCATCCTCGGCAGACAATCCAGCAATGGTTTCCAACTGCTTGATGTGCTGCGCCTTAAGCTGATCTACCTCCTGCTGTTTCTTTTCATTGATCTCCGTCAAGCGCTCCAGGTTCTTCCGCTCACTTTCGAGTGCTTGCTTTTCGCGATTCAGACTTTCCAGCTTCTGGTTGAGCGACTGCTCCTTTTGCCTAATGCTGTTCTCGCGTTGGTTAAGCGTGTTGTTTCGTTGGTTGGTTTCCTTTTCGTGGTCGGCCTTCAGCTGCAGGAATTTCTCCTTCGCTTCCAGCTGCCGTTGCTTCTTCAAATGTTCACCAGCCTGCTCGGCTTCCTTAAGGATTTTCTTGGCTTTGTTTTGGGCGGCAATTTCCTGTTGCTTGAACAGAAACCGCAACGCGAATCTGCCGATCACAATACCGACCAACAACGCGATTATAATGTAGATTATTGTATCCATGAAGTTATATTAATGTTTAGTATAAGTGCATTATATCATTCGTTTTCATTGTATTCGCTGCCTTTTTGAAAAAAAAAACCGCAATTAAACTATTAGGTTTCATGTATCATAAACTTCCTTACACATGGTTGGCGCGTAGATCATGGCTAGATGGCTTAACGCAAAATTGCCTACATCTTGTTTACGCCTGTATATTGAAGCGTTAAGTTTAAAAT